>CAXYYH010000028.1:0-2177 GCA_964293995.1 uncultured Anaerolineaceae bacterium | reverse complement strand
CAGGGTGAATTCGCCCATGCTTTTTCCTAATACAATCTCAGTCAGTTACATTTAAAGCTGGACAACCTTTTCCATAAAAGGTATTCTCTCGTAAATTTTAACCATTGCGAGAGGACCAGTTTGGATCTATCACAGGTTACCGTTCGTCCGGTAACACCTTCAGAAGAATCTACATTCCAAGGATTGATGCAACAATATCATTACCTTGGCTCATTGCCGAAAATCGGCAATACGATCTGGTATGTCGCCACCTGCAATAATGAGTGGCTCGGACTCCTCAGTTTTTCTGCGGCCGCTCTGAAATGTGGTGCTCGTGACCGCTGGATCGGCTGGAGCTACCGCCTGCAGTACGATCGGCTGCATCTGGTGGCGAACAATTCACGATTTTTAATACTGCCCCACTGTCACTACAAGAATCTTGCCACCAAGATTCTTTCCCTGTGCCGTCACAGGATTCAAACAGACTGGCAAAATCGTTTTGGCTTTGCTCTACTGATCATGGAGACCTTTGTCGATCCCTCTCGCTTTATTGGCACGATCTATCGCGCTGCTAACTGGAACTTAGTCGGTAAAACAAAAGGACATAAACGTATTCGTAACGGCTATAGCAATACCTGTCAGAGCTCAAAACTTGTCTTTGTTCTTCCCCTGCAACGCAATGCCCGTCTGGTGTTATCCCGTTCTCTCTTACCTCAACAATATGTGTCAGGAGCGCCACGAATGAAACTTACCGCCGATCAAATGCGATCTTTACCCGATTTCTTCAAACAAGTCCACGACCCCCGCCGCGCTCAGGGGCGGCAACATTCTGTCCATGTCGTCCTGGCCATCGCTGCTGCAGCGGTTTTATGCGGCATGCGCGGTTATAAGGCAATTTCTGATTGGACCAAAGCGCTATCACCCACAGCTCGCGCCAGATTCGGCTGTTACTTCAGTCATAGAAAGAACAGCGTCCCAAGCGAAAGCACCATACGTAATGTCCTTATTCGAGTTAACCCCGTGGAACTGGACCAGGCCCTCCAGGCCTGGAATGCCCAACACGGCGTAATCGATGAAAGCCTGGCAATCGACGGCAAGACCATGCGCAATGCTATTGACGATGACGGTCGACAGATTCATATCATGGGTGCCGTAGGGCATCAAAGCAAACAAAGTTACACCCAAAAAAAGTCGGCAGTTTGCCAGTAAAAGGAAGCGATAAGGAAAAGCGAACAAACGAAATAAAAGTTGCCATACCTCTCCTTAACTGCCTCGATATCAAAGGAAAAACCATCACGGCCGATGCCCTGTTGACGCAGCGTGAGCTGGCCAGATACATCAAGCAAAGAGGCGCGCATTACCATTTTACTGCCAAGAACAACCAAAAGAAGCTGTTTGAAGAAATCTCCTCTTTTTATGAAAATGTCTCCTGGAAGCCCGACCATACGACCCAGGACAAGCCTAATCATGGTCGCGAAGAAACCAGAAAAATCTGGGTCACCACAGAGCTCAATAAATTTCTAAAATTCCCGCATGTCGGACAAGCCTTCAAAGTTGAACGTATAACTCATCATCAAAAAACCGGCAAAGTTACCCGAGTAATTGCCTACGGAATTACCAGTAAATCTCCTCAATTAGCCACAGCTGAACAGGTCTTGAGAGACAACCGTGAACATTGGAGCATTGAAAACAGCTGTCACTACATCCTTGACTGGAATTACGATGAAGATCGCTGTAGAATCTCAAAAGGTTACGGTCCGGAAAACATGACACGCCTGAGACGATTTGCTGTCGGTCTTCTCAAAAGCAAGGGCGTAAGCAATGTCGCGCAAAAAATGCGGCAACTCTGTTTTTCTCCGCGCTTGGTCTTTGACTATTTGAAAATGTCTGCCAACACTCACCCTTTTCAAAAGGTTGAGGGCTAGCGTAAATTTACCGTGAGGTATTATGCCATTGGTACGTATTTCATTATTAGAAGGGAAATCTGAAGAATACCGGGAAAAGATTGGGAACGTAGTCCATCAATCGATGGTTGAAACTATCAGCTGTCCACCAATGGACAGGTTTCAGGTCATACATGAATGCTCCAAAGAAAATTTTCTTGTCACTCCTGAGTATCTTGATATTCACTATAGTGACGACCTGATCATTATTCAGATAACACTCAACGAAGGGCGGAGCATCGAACTGAAGCAGGC
>CAXYYH010000027.1:0-5649 GCA_964293995.1 uncultured Anaerolineaceae bacterium | reverse complement strand
GTTATCGATCCAAAAACATCAATGACTTTCAGACCAGATGAACTTTATAATTATTTAAAAGTAGCTGACTATAAATAATAAGACTAACTGATAGTAGCTTTTGAAATCTTTGCATAAGCTTTTTGATATTATATTTTAAATTCATAATGAGATGAGAAATTCACTCATTTGTCAATCATTACTATTTTTCGAAACTACTAAAAGAATTTTCTTACTTTTGGTTAATAGCTTTTAAATAATAATACCCTTTCCGTGTTTTACGAGCACAAGTCAGCAATCTTTCTTTTTTATAGAAATCATTTGGGAGCAATGTATTTTCCTTACTTAGAGAGATATTTCTTTACTCCATTTTTTCTTAATATACGTTAATTCAGCTTCCTTCAGTGTTATAATCACCATTCGAATTTTTATAGGAAAACTACTACAAAATGTTAGACAAACTTGAATCCATCCTCGAACACTTTGCTTCACTCGATCAACGCCTCGCTGAAGTTGGTCAGGACTATCAGCTCGCCGCGGAGCTTTCCAAAGAACGCTCCGACCTCGAGCCCCTGGTCAACCTGGCTAAAGAATATAAAGAAAATTTCACCAAAGCCGATGAAACCCGCGAATTAATTGAAATTTCCGAAGGTGAAATGCTCGATCTGGCGAAAATGGAGCTGGATGAGCTTCTCAGCCGACGCGAAGAGCTGGAAGCGGAACTGAAATCCATGCTAATACCAAAGGATCCCCGCGACAAACGCAACGTCATCGTCGAGATTCGGGCTGGAACGGGCGGTGATGAGGCGGGATTGTTTGTTGCCGACCTCCTGCGCATGTACCTGAAATATTCCGACATTCACAACTACAAGACCGAGATCATTTCGTCCAACGAGACCGGCATCGGCGGCTACAAAGAAGTGACCTTCGCGGTCAAAGGCAACGGCGCCTATTCGCGCTTCAAGTTTGAATCCGGGGTTCACCGCGTTCAACGCGTGCCCGAGACCGAATCGCAGGGGCGCATCCATACATCAACCGTCACGGTCGCGGTCCTGGCAGAGGTGGATGACATTGAGATCGACATCCCCGAATCAGATATCGAGATCGACGTCTTCAAATCAGCCGGCGCCGGTGGTCAGAACGTCCAGAAGAACATGACAGCGGTTCGCATCCACCACAAACCGACTGGCATCATCGTTGCCTGTCAGGATGAGCGTTCCCAGCTGCAAAACCGCGTCCGGGCAATGAGCGTTCTCAAAGCCCGCCTGTACGAGATGGAGGAAGAAAAACGCCAGAACGAGCTCGACGCCGCCCGACGGTCGCAGATCGGTACCGGAGAGCGTTCGGAGAAGATCCGCACCTACAATTACCCTCAATCGCGTGTGACCGACCATCGCATTAACGTTTCGTCCTTCAATATTGCGGGCGTGATGGACGGTTACGAGCTTGACACCTTTATCGAAGAGCTTCAACACGCCGAAGAAGCCGAACGGTTGGCAAATTTCGAGAGTAATGGATAGACCACTTCCTGCTGACCACAGTATTGGTGGTCAGTTGAGGGCAATTGACCTTCCCCACCAGATCACGCTCGTTCTGCTGGCGCAGGTGCTTGGAAAACCGAAAAGCTGGATACTGGCGCATCCCGAATTCCAGCTTTCAACAGAGCAAAATGCTGCATTAGACAGCCTTATCGCGCGTCTAAAAGCCGGAGAACCTTTGCCATATCTGACTGGCAAACAGGAGTTTTTTGGGCTTGAATTCAAGGTTACTCCTGCAACGCTCATCCCGCGACCGGAGACAGAATTGCTGGTGGAAGAAACACTGAAGTGGCTCAAAGCCCATGGTGAGGCTCGTATCGGGATGGATATCGCCACAGGTTCCGGCTGTATCGCCATCAGCCTGCTTGTCAACTGCCCGGATCTGCACGTGACCGCCACAGATATATCGAAAGACGCGCTTCAGATCGCCCGGGAAAATGCCTGTCATCACAATGTAGAAGACCGCATCACCTTTTTCGAATGCGATCTGATCCCACCAGACTCACAAAAAGTTGATCTGCTTTGCGCCAACTTGCCTTACATCCCTACCAAAAAATTGGCCGAAGTCAACAGCCTGCCCTGGGAACCCAGGCTGGCATTAGATGGCGGCGCGGACGGGCTCACGCTTTTTCGCCAGCTTTTCAACAAAATCAAGCAATTCGAGCTTGATCCATCCCTGATCTTGCTTGAACTTGAAGAAACGCTCGGGCAAGAAACCCTGACCCTCTGCCAGAACACTTTCCCAAAGGCTAAAATTGACCTACTTCAGGATCTGTCCGGTCGGGATCGCCTGATCCGGATTGAGAACATCAAATGAAAGAATACAAAACAGAAATTTTGTCACATCTGAATCCAGGCTCGCTTGAAAAAGCAGTCCGGCTGATCCAGACAGGTGAGTTGGTCGCTTTTCCAACCGATACAGTCTATGGGCTGGGCTGCAGTCCTTTCAGTCCCAACAGTCTCGAGCAAATTTATCAGGTCAAACAGCGACCGGAAGAAAAAGCAATCCCAGTCTTGGTAGCCAACCTCGAACAAGTCAGGCAGGTTGTGGCGAATATTCCTCCGCAGGTGGAAGGCATCATGGCAGAATTTTGGCCCGGCGCGCTGACCTTGGTTTTGCCCCGTCAATTCACTTTGCCCACCCAACTGACGCCCTACCCAGGCCTGGCGGTGCGCATGCCCCGGCATCATTTGGCGCTGCAGATCCTCGAAAAAACAGGCCCGCTGGCTGTCACCAGCGCCAATCTTTCAGCCCATGCTGAAACACTATCAGCCCAGGATGTTTATGATCAACTTAAGGGGCGCATTCCCCTGATCTTAGACGATGGCACCCACCCTGACGGCAAAGCCTCGACTGTGATCGACTGCTTGGGCGCAGAGCCAGTGCTGCTGCGGCAAGGCCCGCTTCCGTATGAGGAAATTTTGAAGAAATGGAAAGCTTATGGAAAAGATATCTAATGCTTCGATTGAATTCGCATTTGACCCCAAATCGCGTACTTTCTCCATCCAAAGCCACATATTTCCTCATGCTTGTATAACCAAAGCAAAGTTCACCTTCGATATTCTCGAAAAAGACGCCTCAATTTTCAAATACGAAGAGAATAGCCTGCGAATTAAGGAAAAGAGCGAAACGCCTTACGGCCTCTGCACGCTATTGACTGCCAGTTACCTGAATCAAAAACTTAAGCTACGCGCAACCATTGAGTTTGCTCTCCCCGAAGAACTTCCCTTTCTTTTTCAACGGGTTCAACTCGAAAATCGAGGTAAAAAGACGGTTCACCCCTCACGTTTTCTGCTGGCAAAGGTTGAGAAAGGAAAGCTCAGTTTATCAGAACACCGAACGGAGCAAACTGCTTTCTTCAGCAACGGCTGGCAAAGTTGGTCGCCAACTGGTGTCTGGCGATACGGACAAAAGCAAACCCGCAGCCGCCTGACCGGCCTAGCCACGCCCATGCTTTATAACGACGGTACGCCCGTTACCAAAAAACCATCCCATTTTTCATCGGATATGTTCGCCGCTCTCCTTGATCATTCCTCAAAGACTGGTCTGCTGGTTGGATTCCTTTCCCAAAAAGAGCAATTTGGCTCAATGGAAACCATTCTCCATCCCCAACCCGAGCTGAAGGTCTGGGCGAATTGCGATCAGATCGATCTTCTCCCTGGAGCAAGCCTTGAAAGCGATTGGCTTGCCTGGCAATTCTTTGACATGACCGCGCCTCAGCCCTTTGAGGCTTATCTCCAATTGGTCGCAAAGGAAAATCAGGTCAGGCCTCGTTTGCAAACGCCGGTTGGCTGGTGTTCCTGGTATTACTATTTTCAAAATATCACGCCGCGGGTGCTGCAAAACAACCTGGAAAGCGTCCACGCGCTCAAAGAAACGCTCCCGCTCGATTTTTTCCAGATCGATGACGGTTACCAACAGGACGTTGGCAGCTGGCTCAAGTTTGACCCGGAATTTCCGGATGGGGTTGCTCCCCTGGCACAAGAAATCCGCCAAAAAGGGTTCACCCCCGGCATCTGGCTGGCGCCGTTTATTCTTGAACACAAGTCAAAGCTAAAGAAGCAGCATCCCGACTGGCTTTTGCGCAAAGCGAACGGCAAACCTGTCAACAGTGGCTTCGTCTGGAACTGGCTTGGTGCGGCCCTCGACCTCACCCATCCCCAGGTGCAGGAATACGTGCGCGAAGTGATCCGAACTGTGGTCAATGACTGGAGGTTCCCCTATCTCAAGCTCGACTTTCTCTACGCGGCCGCCCTGCCCGGCAAGCATCACGATCAGACGCTTACGCGCGCCCAGATCCTGCGGCGAGGTCTGGAGCTTATTCGCGAAGAAGCTGGCCAGGAGTGCACACTTTTGGGCTGCGGCGTACCGCTCGGGCCCGGCATTGGGACTTTTGACATGATGCGCATCAGCGCCGATGTCGCGCCGTCCTGGGAACCTGAATTTGGCAGCCTGAAAGCCATTTTCCGCACCGAACCGAACATGCCCTCCGCCCGCAACGCGATCATGAACATCCTCACCAGGGCAAACCTTGACCCCCATCTTTGGGTCAACGATCCTGACTGCCTGTTGGTGCGTGATGATTCCAAACTAACCCTTGCCGAAGTTCAATCCCTGGCAACTGTGATCAGCATGACTGGCGGCGCTTTTTTGGTCTCCGATGATATGACCGCGCTCAAGTCTGAGCGGCTCAAAATGGCAGCCAGCCTCCTGCCTGTCTTGCCTCCCGGACCTGAAGTGCCAGACCTTTTTGAAGAGAATATGCCTTCAATTCTGCATCACAAGCTAAAGAACGCCCTGGGAAAATGGCATCTGGTCGCGCTTTTCAACTGGAAAGATACGCCCTGCGCGCTGGAGTTCATCCCAAGCAAGTTCGGGCTGAAAAAGGGCAAGTACATTATGCGGGAATTTTGGACCGGAGAGTCGGCAGTGGTATCCGGTCGGCATATATTTAAGGACGTCCCCGCTCACGGCGTCCGCCTGATCGCCTTGCGCACATATTCTTCCCCCGCCTATTTGGGCAGCGACCTGCACCTCTCTCAGGGAGTCGAGCTAAGCAAATGGAAAGAGAACGACGAGGGATTAAAACTTGATCTGGGTCTTGAAGGACGTAAAGCCCAGGGCAATATTTACCTATACAGCAGAAAAGCGATCCTGTCGGTGAACCTGAATGGCAGCGCAGTTGAATTTGCCAATATTGAACCAGACATTTACCAAATCCCGGTAACCGTCTCCCCAACCGCCAGGCTTGAGATTCGATTGCAATTTTAGTCGCATCTCGGTAGATCGAGATTGACAGCGCACACGTCAGCGTGTGCGCTGTCAATCCGACGTTCAACTGTTGTGTTTAATCTCGCCTTTGTACAAGATCTATTAGTGTTCAAACGTGGTCTCCTGACCACGTTTCCAAAACCTCTACAATCTACAGCATGGTCAGGAGACCATGCTGAACTAATACTAATAAATTTGATTGTACGGAAACATCGTATCAAAAATGGCGGGTTAAAACCCGCCATTTTTATCTCGACTTTGTAATCAACGTCGGATTGAGAGATGGGCGTTGAAACGCCCATCTCTCAATCACGACCTTGTATATTAAAGCTACAATGGTGAAAACAAGAAGCACCATTC
>CAXYYH010000026.1:0-6114 GCA_964293995.1 uncultured Anaerolineaceae bacterium | reverse complement strand
CATATAGAGACGGTGTGTTACTTGACCCGAAGTAATGTCAATTAGCCCCTTTTTGTTGATGTTGAGACAAAAGAACTGAAGAATCAGTAGTTACCACCAAAGCCGACATATAAGCAACTCCAGGCGTACATTGAGGCTGAGTATGGTTTCAAGATCACACCTTTATACATAGCGCAAGTAAAAGATAAGCTTGGGTTGGAGGAGCAATTCTCTATTGATGACGACGGTATAAATGCCGAATAAAGACCGTAATGCCTACAGGAGAACTAATTTTGAATCATATTCCTTTATTGGCGTCAGATAGATCAATGATGGAAAGAACCGCTCCCACCCTAAAAGCAAGAGTGGGAGCGGTTTGGACATTTTACATAATATCTAAGGCAATACCTTCGATATTCTCTCGATGGCCTCTTCGAGCGTTGCGCGGGGGCAGCCGAAGTTCAGGCGCAAAAAGCCTTTGCCTTCCTCACCGAAGGTGGAACCTTCATTGAGAGCTACTTTGGCATGATCGATCAGATACTGCTGGTAGTCGCCTTCGATGCCCGAATTGCGAAAATCGAGCCAGGCCAGGAACGTTGCTTCCGGCTTGCTCCAGCTTACTCCAGGCAATTTTGTCGGCAAAAGTTCATCAATCCGGTCGCGGTTGGCCTGCAGGTAGGCGTTATTCTCTTTGAGCCATTCGTCGCCATGCTCATAAGCCGCTTTGGCAGCCACCATGGCCAAGAGCCCCGGATCGCCGATCAAATAAGATTTAAAGTTCAAATACCGATTTCTCAATTCCTCGTCCTGAATGATCGCGACCGAAGCATGCAAACCGGCAATGTTATAGGTTTTGCTCGGCGCCATGAAGGTGGCGGTTATCTTTGAGACCTCCGGTGAAAGGCTCGCGATCGGGATATGCTTGTTGCCGTCATACAAAATATCACAATGGATCTCATCAGAACAGATCAGAACCTGGTGGCGCAAGCAAATTTCGGCGATCTTTTCCAATTCCTCCCGCGTGAAAACCCGACCGGTTGGGTTTTGCGGATTGCAATGGATATAAACCTTGACCTTATTCTCAATGATTTGTTTTTCAAACCGTTCAAAATCGACTTTATACCTGCCATCCTGATCTAAATACATGGGGTTGTGGATGCCAGTCAATCCGGCGCAAACCGGTGAGTTGATAAAAGGCGGGTAAGCAGGCGTCTGAAAGATGATGGCGTCACCTTTTTCGCAGGCGCAGCGGGTCAGCAAATTAAACCCCGTCACGATGCCAGGCACACAGCTGATCTGGTCAGCCGTAACATCCCAGTCGTATTTCGCTTTCATACGGGCAATGATCACCTCGTTAAAGCCCTCGGGTATGCAGCCGTAGCCAAAAATGCCATGGTCAACCCTTTTATGCAGCGCTTCCACGACTGCTGGCGGAGACAAAAAATCAGTATCCGCGATCCATAACGGCAAGACGTCTTCCCCATACAAGTTCCATTTAAAACTTTCAGTGTTTCTGCGATCGATTATCTGGTCAAAATTCATTGTCTCTCCTTTTTCCGCAACTATTGTATCGCAAAGATTAATTTTAGGATAAAAGTCCGTTAGCATTGTTTTAAGATCAGGTCGATTGTCTGGTATATTACACATCGCAAAAAAGTATGACTAAGGATATGGAACGCAAACCTTATCCAAATCAGGGAAAGAATAGAACTCTTCTTCCTGATTAAAAAGCCGTTATATAAAGTAAAATAAAGTTTGAAAGCGAGCAAAAGACCATGAGCCTACCATCCCAAATTAAGCTAACTCCCTCCCCGGACTGGAAAGATTACGCCCTTCTGGATAGCGGCGACGGCAAAACCTTGGAACGCTTTGGCAAGTACCTGTTGATCCGTCCGCGTCCCCAGGCGATCTGGTCTCCGGCTCTGCCGTCCAGTGAATGGAAGAAAGCCAACGCGATGTTGGTGGAAGAAAAACAGGAATACGGCGGCAAGTGGAACATTCTCAACCCCATGGAAAAATCCTGGCCGATCTCCTACAAGGATCTGCGTTTCCAGCTTCAGCTTTCCAGCTCAAGGCATGTCGGCGTCTTCCCGGAACAGGCCGCCCATTGGGATTGGATCCGGGAACGCATTGAAACAGGCAAAAAGCCTTTTCGCGTGCTCAATCTTTTTGGCTATACCGGCCTTGCCACGCTCGCCGCTGCGGCTGCCGGTGCGGAAGTGACCCATGTGGATGCCTCCAAGCACGCCATCACCTGGGCAAACCTGAACACAAAACTCTCCAAACTGGAGAATAAGCCCATCCGTTGGATCGCGGAAGACGCGCTCAAGTTCGTCAAACGCGAAGGACGGCGCAACAGTTTTTATCAGGGCATTATCATGGATCCGCCCAAGTTCGGGCGCGGATCAAGCGGCGAGGTTTGGGATTTTTTCAAGCGCATGCCCGAGCTTGCCAGCGCCTGTCAAAGCATTTTGGCCAAAGACGCCAGTTTCATCGTCATGACCGCTTACGCGATCACTGCCTCAGCTGTCGTTACCCATCAGGCGGTCGAGCAGATTGTTGGCAAAAAGGGGAATCTCGAATCTGGAGAACTTATTACCGTGGAAGAGAGCGCTGGGCGTGTCCTCTCGCACGCCATTTACACACGCTGGTCTT
This sequence comes from uncultured Anaerolineaceae bacterium, assembly GCA_964293995.1. Lineage (GTDB taxonomy): Bacteria > Chloroflexota > Anaerolineae > Anaerolineales > Anaerolineaceae > Mesolinea. The sequence continues at coordinate 3,480 of CAXYYH010000026.1, read as the reverse complement.
CAGGGTTATCAAATTAGGCTGGAAATTTTTTTATCGAAGAGCTGTCCAACACTATGGAGTAGGTCGGGATTGAATAGATGTGCGCCTTGCGCACCATTCATTCAATCCGACGTCCAACAATTCACCGGCATTTGTTTTTCTAATTCATGATTTAGAACACAACCCACCCCTTATCGAAACTCCCAGCTTGGTAGGTCGGGTTGGGCACTGCCCCCTTTGGGGGTTCAACCCGACAAAACCTGGTTTAGTAGTAGGTCGAGATTGATAGTGGTGCACTTTCTGTGCACCACTATCAATCCGACGTCCTGTGTTTAATTTTCACCAAGATAAATGTCGGAGGTTTAATTAGATATCCAACATTGAAATCAAAATGTTTGTAACGTTGGATTGAAAGATGCGCATTGGAACGCCCATCTTTCAATACCCCTACGGGCACCTGGTCTCAACCTACGCCCTTTGTACAAAGATCATTCATTTAATAAATTTTGTTGTGTATGTCGGATTGAGGAATATGTGCGAAATTGCACATATTCCTCAATCCCGACCTACTAAATTACAGGTAAAACCGTTTTATTCTTCGGTTTCTATCCTGGTGATCTCAACCCGTTCGACGCGGAAGCCGTCCATCTCAACGACTTTGAAGCAAAAGCCATCCCACTCAAAGGATTGCCCCACCTTCGGGATGCGCCCCATCTGGTTCATGACAAAACCGCTCAAGGTCTGATAACCGGCTTTGACCTCTTCAGGCAGCTCGTCCACTTCCAGGCGCTCTTTCAGGACATCGACCGGCACCAGGCCGTCCATCAGGAGCGAACCGTCCGACTGCCGTTCAATATCAATTTCGGTATCGTCCTCATCCAGCGGGATATCGCCTGCGATCGCCTCCAGCACATCATAGAGCGTAACCATGCCCTCAACCCCGCCAAATTCGTCCATCACCATTGCCTGGTGGACACCCGTGTTCTGGAAGGTCTCAAAAGCCTTGACCGCTTTCATGTTGCCAGGGAAAAACATCGGTTCGCGGACATGTTCCATGATATTGAAATGTTCGTCATACAAATTGACACCCAGCAGGTCTTTTGCCGAAATGATCCCAACCGTACGGTCCAGGTCGCCTTCCGCCACCGGCAGGCGCGAATAAGGGCTGGCCAGCATCTCCTCCACCATGACCGCCATTCCATCCGTCAGGTCAAGCCAGTCCAACTCGGTATGCGGCGTCATGATGGCATCAACCCGCCGCTCACTAAAGCGGAACACGCCATCCACCAGGATCTCTTCCGCCTCATCGAACACACCGGTCTGGCGGCCTTCCTGGATAAAGCCTTTCAGTTCTTCTTCTGTGATAAAGGGTCCCTGACTGATGTCAATGTTGAAAACCTTGATACCGAGGTTGGTGGAAGCGCTCAGCAACTTGATCAAGGGGCGTAATACCCTGGTCATCGTGTTGATCAGAGGAGACATGCTCGTGACCACATCTTCCGGCTTGCTGACCGCGATGCGTTTGGGGATCAATTCGCCTAATACGATAGAAAAATAGGTAATGGCGACAACAACGATGACCAGCGCGACCGTATCCGCGAAAGGAGCCAGAAAGCTGATCTTCTTTAGCGCCATTGCCAGCGGGTCCGAAAGCATGGCGCCACCGATACCGCCCGCCAGCGTGTCGATCATGGTGATCATGATCTGCACAGCCGAGAGGTATTCCTGATTGGGGTCCTTCAAAAGCTGCAAGGCAACCTCCGCGCCTTTTCGCCCTTCTTCCGCGCGCTGCTGCAGACGCGTGCGGCGGGAGGAGACCATGGCGATCTCGTACATGGCGAAAAACGCGTTTAGCAGGAATAAGACAAAGATCAGAATGATGTTGGCATAAACAGTCATGTTATAAGAAAACCTTCATAAAGAACGAATGTCATGATATTGTATCAAAGCTTTTCAGCGTTTTATCAAAATATGGCATCCGTAATCGGGGAGACGTGAAAAACGCTGTGAAAAAACAAGATTTATCCCAGTCTTTAGTACGTTACAAGCTTGTCGGGTAAAAAGTCGGTTCGGTTGTGATAAGCCAGGCTTACACGCCTGTTGGTAAAGTCAAACCGACTTACGGAACAATTACAAATTGAATACCAGATGGGAACTTTGCGTTGGTCAGGTTCATCGGGCGCGATGTCAAAGATCGCCCGCGTCAGGTAGTTATAGAAGCCGCCGTGAGTAACGATCGCCACGCGGTCATCCGTCTCAAAATGGCGTTCTTTGAGCCAGGCGATCACAGCTCGTGCGCGTTCCAGCGGCGCTTCCACCTCTTCACGGCCGCCCCGCCACCAGCCCTGTTCGGGGATCGGTTCTTCAAACCTGAGTAAAGGAAAAACTTCTTGATAAAAATCTGGCCTACCGCCATGCTCGATCCTGATTTGTGGCTCGCCATTGACCACCTGGTCAAGGTATACCCCACCGACCTCATGCACCTGTGGCAAAGCAACCAGTGGAAGCCCAACATGGCTGGAAATGATCGAGCCCGTGTGTACGGCCCGGATCATCAGACTGCTATACAGATGCGTCAAGCCGAAACCGTATCGATTTTGTGTATCCATGGTCACATCAGCGGGCCAATCAAGTTTTTGTGCCAGGAATTTTCCAACATATTCCGCCTGTTCAACGCCAACGTCCGTCAGGCTGGGATCAGACACACGCTCGTAGTCATAACTCCCGTCCTCATATGAAAGGATATTATTGGTCGATTGTCCATGTCGGATAAAGTAGATCTGCATAGCTCCTCCAGAATAAGGATTATACACAATGCTTGGGATTCGTAAGAAAATACGAAGTATTTCTAAAGGTTAATTCCAGTTGGACTTGTTTTTCAACATTCATATTCTCCTTAGTACTACCATTCTGTTATAATATATGTACATTTAACAAATTATTGATGGAGGTTTAATTATGGTAATTTGCCCAATTCATGGAAACGGCGATACGGTGCAGAGCATACCTGCACTTGTTTTAGCAGAGAATTTTGACGCAACTTTATCAGGTGCATATAGTGGAATTACTTATTATGATGGAAGCCCAGCCTATACATCAGGATCTTCAACAAATCATGGAACTTTGACCTCTGTAATTGGCCAAAAGCTAGCTGCCCCACCATCACCTTTTTTATTGGATTTTTGGAGTCTGGTTTCATGGTCTTTTGGTTTTTTATTTTCGGTATGTATACTAGTTGGACCTTACTTAGTATGGAAAAGTTTCAAAAATAAAATAGTTGAAAATTTATATTATCAAAATAAAACTTTTAGCGATGGCAAAGGCTCATCTTATATCTTTATGCTTATATTCGGTTGGCACCCATTATTTTGGTTTTTTATACCAAAATATCTTAAACGAATCAGAGAGGAATCTGAGTATGATTTTCGGTATAATCTATGGACTGAAGCTGTAAAAAAATGGGAATCATTATACTATTGTCATAAATGTGGATATGTTATC
>CAXYYH010000025.1:0-7279 GCA_964293995.1 uncultured Anaerolineaceae bacterium | reverse complement strand
CCCCTACCCAAATTCCGGTGCAGGAAGAGATTTTCCTGCCCCTGGTGTTCGGTAACCCGACGAAACAAAAATAAGCAGTAGACAAGCGTACAACCAACAAGCCGACCACTCGTCGGCTTGTTGCTTTAATTGCTTTGTATCCTAAAACACCGGATACATGTATTGCTTGTGGCATTGCCTTCTCCTGAGCGGAGAATGCCTACCTTTTCAGCAGGAAAGGGGCCCGTAGGGCGGGTGCTACTTTAAGCCTTCGCCCATTGGGAGAAGGGGAACCACGCAGTGGTGGATGAGGGGTAACTGAGAAGGTACCCGAAACGAGGACAGGTTACCCGCAGGGCGGATGAAGAATAGCCCTCTCAGTGGGAGAGGGTCGGCGAAGCCGGGGTGAGGGCAAAAGAGCAGGGCAGACTGGTAGCCGTAGGGTAGCCCTAAGCGCGGAAAAAGAATAGTCGAAGAGCGAATGATGGGAAACTTAGGATGATGGGACGAATGAGCACCTGAATGAGAAACATGAAAAAAAGACCAATCTTAAAACCAGGTTCACAAATTGAAAAAAGCTAATAGAATTTAACCAGAATTGATTAAATCTGAGGAGCTTATGGACAAATTTATTGTGATCGCGGGGAATATCGGCGCCGGAAAAACGACCCTGGTAAAGATCCTGAGCGAAAGGTTGGGATTTACGCCTTTCTATGAGCCGCATGACGAAAACCCTTATCTGGCTGATTTCTATGAGGATATGAAGAGTTGGTCTTACCATTCGCAGGTTTACTTCCTGACCCGCAGACTAAAGATCCATAAAGAGCTTCTTCAGGCAACGGGAACCGTGGTGCAGGATCGCAGTGTCTATGAAGACGCACAGATCTTTGCCCGCAATCTTTACCTGCAGGGCGATCTGAGCCAGCGGGATTATCAGGTCTATCAGGATTTGTACCAGATTCTGGTATCGCTCCTGCCCATGCCGGGTCTGATCATTTACCTGAGAGCTTCGGTCGACACCCTGATGAAGCGGATTGCCTGCCGCGGCAGGGAATATGAGGCAGGCATATCACGTGAGTATCTTGGTCGGCTCAACGAGCTTTATGAAGACTGGATGGGCAACTTTGACCAAAGTCCGGTTTTGATCATCAACAGCGACGACCTAGACCTCGTATCGAAGCCTGAACACGTTGATCAGGTTGTGCGCTGGGTGCAAAACAAGCTCAGCGGCCGCACCGAGGTGCGTTTGTAGCCACTATAGGTGACACTGGGGTAACACCTGTAGACGGGGACCCCCGTCCGCTGCCTGGGCTTGAAAAAAACTGTTTCAGGGCACGAAAAAGGAAATTACAGATATTAAATAACAAAACGGCTCCACACGGGAACCGCTTTGTTAGGCCAAAAATTCGATTAATTTAACAAATAAGCCAGCACCCATTTGGTCGTATCGACCAGGGCGTCTGTGTGCGTGCGCTCGTAATGATGCGAGCTGTCAACGCCCGGGCCGATCAAAGCCACTGCGGCGCTGCCGCCAGCGCGCCAGTAGGCTTTGGCGTCTGAGCTGTAATGGACGTAGGTATCTACCTTCACGGGAATTTCATAATACTCTGCCAGGTCGCGCAGTTTGTTGGAAAGTTCGTGATGGTAAGGTCCGCTGGCATCTTTGACACAAATGCTGGCATGGTACTCATCAGAATTCTGCCCGGCGCCGATCGCGGCCATATCCAGAGAGATCAACTCTTCCAGCCCTTCCGGGAAGTCGCTGCTGCCGCCGTGACCGACCTCTTCATAATTGGCGATCAGGAAAACTACATCTTCAACAGGCTTGAGACCAGCATCGTGCAAGGCTTTGACGGCTGCCAGAATGTTGGCAACGCAGGCTTTGTCATCCAAATGTCTGGATTTGACGAAGCCGTTCACCAGCTCGACCCGCGCGTCGAAAGAAACAAAATCGCCCACTTCAATGCCAAGCGATCGAACCTCTGCGCTGTTGCTGACGCGCTCGTCAAGGCGCACTTCCATGCTCTTGTTGTCTCGTTTTGCTTCACGGACGTTGTCATAAACATGGACGGAGGCCTCAACGGGCAGCAAGCTGCCGCGAATCACGCCGTCGTTGCGGGTGTGGATCAGACAGTTTTCTCCCTCAATGCTGCCCCAGGCAAAGCCGCCAATGTTGGTCAGTTCAAGTCTGCCGTTGCTCTTGATCTCACGCACCATCGCGCCCAAAGTGTCAACATGGGCTGTCAGCGCGCGTCTGGGGCCATTTTCGCCTGCTTTCTGGCCAGCAAGGCTCAGCAGCAGCGAGCCTTTTTTGGTCCATTCAACCTTAAGCTCAGGGAAACGGCGGGCTTCCTGCTCGACCAATTCCATCGCCTCGCGGGCATAACCGGACGGGCTTGGGATTTCCAGCAGGCGCGCCAGAAAATCGATCATATATTCATTGTCAATTGATGGTAAAGGAACTTTTTCTAATTCTGTCATGCTAAAAACTCCTGGTTGTTTTCGAAAGCTGCGATTTTTTCCCGCCATTCCTGCGGAACTGGCTGGGATACTCCTGTTTCGTGATTGAAGCATACCACAACCACTTCTCCGCGCGCGAAAACCGTCCCATTCTCGCTGTTTTCGACCTGAAAACGATAGCGTATGCTCTTGTTTCCGATGTGGGAAACCATCACGCCCACGCGCACCGGATCATCAAAAAGGATCGAAGTCACGTAGTCGATCTTCAGCCCGCCCACGACGGTGCCAAAGCCTTTGCGAATCGTCCCGTCCCACGTGCTGCTGGCGCGATAGTAAGCAATGCGGGCATGTTCAACGTAGTCCATGATGGCGACGTTGTTAACGTGCTGCTGTGTGTCCAGGTCCGCATATCGAACCTGAATATCGAGATAAAAAGTGAATTCCTGAGGGGATGAAGGTTGAATTGATGTCATAAGTTCTCCTGATTTTGATGAAGAAATTATAGTCAATCCGCCATAAAATGATAAAAATGTTCAAGGTTCCAGAGGTACGAAAAGAAGCAGATAGAAGCTTTTATGGAAAAAACATTGAAATTCCTCGTATAATGATGTCACAATGAAATCAGGAAAAGGAAGAACAATGACAGAAAAAGAATATACCCAATCGATCTGGAGCTTGTCAGACCTGTTTGAAAGCTTTGACGATCCCAGGATCGAAGAAACCTACCAAGTCCTTAGCAAATCAGTGGAAGAGTCTGAGGGCTATCGAGAGCAGTTGACCGCTGATATTAGCAGTGAAAAGTTTTTGGAAATCATCCGCAAGAGAGAAGAAAACTACAAACTGGCTTATCGGCTTTATGGCTTTGCCTCTCTCAGCTTTGCTTCCAACACCCAGGATCAAAAAGCTCAGATTGCCATTGCCCGCGTGCAGCAGTTTGTTGCCGAGCTCGAAAACCGTACCCTCTTCTTCAGTTTGTGGTGGAAAGCGCTTGATGATGAGAATGCCGCCCGCCTGCTGGAAAGCAGTGGGGACTACCGCTACTGGCTGGAGCAGATCCGCAATTTCAAGCCCTACACCTTGAGCGAAGCAGAAGAAAAGGTCATCAACATCAAAAATGTGACCGGCAGCAGCGCCATGGACATGCTTTACGACTCGCTGACCAACCGTTACGTCTTCCATCTGGAAATTGATGGCGAAGAAAAAGAAATGACCCGCGGTGAGCTGATGACCCTTGTCCGTTCAGCCGATCCCGACCTGCGCGCCAGAGCGTATCAGGAGCTTTACAGCGTTTATGGCAAAGATGCCCCTATTCTGGGTCAGATCTACCAAAACATTGTCCGTGACTGGAAGAATGAGAACATCGGCTTGCGCGGCTTTACCAGCCCCATCTCGGTTCGCAACACCATCAACGACCTGCCCGACGAAGTCATCGACACCTTGCTTGAGGTCGCCCGTAAGAATATCGGCATCTTCCACCGCTTTTTCCGCCTCAAGGCGAAAAAGATCGGCATGGAAAAGTTGCGCCGATACGATATTTACGCGCCCGTGAGTGAGTCGGACAAGCGCTACAGCTATGATGACGCGGTCGCGATGACCTTCGAGGCGTTTGAACGCTTTGATCCCAAATTTGCCCGGCTGGCGGGTCGCGTTTTTGATGAAAAACATGTTGACAGCGAAGTTCGCAAAGGCAAGATGGGCGGCGCCTTCTGTTCGACTCTCGGCCCCGACCTGGCCCCCTGGGTTATGCTCAACTATCAGGGCAAGGCAGATGATGTCTCGACCATGGCGCACGAGCTTGGGCATGCCGTTCATTCCATGATGGCGGAAGAGCACAGCATCTTCACCCAGCATGCTTGCCTGCCCCTGGCTGAAACCGCTTCAACCTTTGGCGAAATGACCCTCACTGACCTGCTGCTCGAACGCGAAACGGATGAGGGTGTCAAGCAGGATATCTTGTTTGGACAACTGAATGATGCCTTCGCGACAATCATCCGCCAGGTTTATTTCGCGCTCTTTGAACGCGAAGCCCACGAAATGATCGCCAACAATGCCTCCGTGGAGGAACTCTGCGAAGCATATTTGGAAAATTTGAAGGAAGAATTCGGCGAAGCGGTGGATGTTTCCGATGAATTCAAGTATGAGTGGGTCTCGATCCCGCATATTTATGGAACGCCATTCTATGTTTATGCTTACGCTTTTGGTCAGCTGCTGGTCTTCGCGCTCTACAAGCGCTACCAGGAAGAGGGCGAGAGCTTCAAGCCGAAGTATATGCGCATCTTGTCAGCTGGCGGCTCCGTCGCTCCCATCCCGCTCCTGGCGGAAGCCGGCATGGACGTCACCAAAGCCGAATTCTGGCAAGGCGGCTTCGACGTCATCGCGGGCATGGTCGATAGGCTGGAGAGTCTCTAGATTTAAAAGAAAAATGGACGAGGTGAAAGCCTCGTCTATTTTGTAATATTAGGTGAATTAATAAATATCTCGAAAGGTGGAGAGATCAATGAGCACAGATACGATAAATGAAATAATCAAATTTGTAAAAGATAAAGCGGCTGAATTTGGAGCTATTGCTGAAGGGGATCGAGCCTCTTACATTTTTCGAAATAATACCAGTGCGGAAGCTTTAAATGACGATGGTGCGTTCTTTGGTTTTATTCAACCAACAGAGGAGCCGGCTGGTGTATACCATGATTTTTCTTTGGTTCTATTTCCTTCAAGTAAAGAAGGTCTCCCCTGGATGATCTGCCTTGGTATTGGTACAGGCGGATTTAAGCATGATTACGAATTGGCTAGAATTCCTTGGCCAAGAAGATTGTTTGGAAAGTTAGTTGACAGCAAAGGCTATGTGAAATCGGATTTTACTGACTTAGAAAGCCGTTTGTCAGCCGACTTCCGACAGAGGCCTGAATTAAGTCATTTAAAAAGGACCATCGAAAGATATAACAAAGTTTTGCCTGTCGCTAAGATAATAGATGATCCTTTATCAGAAGAAGGTCGTCAAATTATAGAAAGGTTTGTTGCTGCATATGCTCAGCTTAGAGAATGGCCAAGAAATCAGTCGCATAGAAATGCAGTAAATAAAGCTTTACTAGATGTTGACTTTGCTGAGAAGAACCTTAAAACAGACAAGTTGATTGCTCTGCTTGAACGTAGAAAATTTTTGGTTTTGCAAGGGGCGCCTGGAACGGGAAAAACATATCTAGCAAATCGAATAGCTGAAAGTATGAGAGCAAAAACTTTCTTAACGCAGTTTCATGCAGAAACTAATTATTCGGATTTCGTGTATGGTTTGTATCCGACAACAGTTGATGGGCAGTTGGTTTATGAAGGAATAGAAGGAGATCTCACGAAGGCAATACGGTATGCCCAAGAGAATCCGAAGGATAAAGTATTATTTATTATCGATGAAATTAATCGGGCAAATCTCAGCAGCGTATTAGGGCCAGTTTTTTATCTTTTTGAATATGAAACAGGTTCTCGGACAATTGAAATAAATTTATCTCCAACATTGTCAATATCCAAACTTCCTGATAATTTCTATGTGGTTGCAACAATGAATACCGCTGATCGCAGCATTGCAATCGTAGATTTCGCGTTACGACGTCGCTTTGCTTGGGTGAATTTAGTACCGGAGAGAATCAATTCGAATGACTTTTATAATGACTACTTTTCCGAAATCGGACAAATCTTTTACAAGTATGCAGATGATTTCGAGCTGAATCTACAACCGGGACAGGGCTATTTCATTGCTAATAGCAGTGAAGAGATGAAAGACAGAATTCGTTACGAGGTCTTTCCGTTAATTAAGGAGTATATGGATGAAGGACTTCTCCTTGCAGCAAAAGAAGAGATTAACCATTTCTTTCAGGAAGCGATTGAGATTTCTTTATACCGATGAGTAATTTGCCATTAATCATAGCTGAAATATCTTCGCTTACTGAGAAAACGCCTCCAATCTCTGGAGAGATTCTCAATAAGCGATTTTTTAAAGGCGATAGACGAGCTTTATTAGAATCCTTACAAAGATTCGTTATCATAAACGAAAGAGTTTTTAGTTTCTTAAATATTGAACCAATTATAGAGGGCGTCCATGTTAAGCCCACTATTTCTTTCAGGACTAATCAATATATAGGTGCTATTTCAACACGGTCTCCTATAACTGGTGTACAAATAGGCGATTTGTTTGTCGCACCAAAGTACTCACTAGGATTAGACTTCTCGAATTATTTACAGATAATTAATCTTACAAATGCCAATATTGAAGTAGAACAATTAATCGATCTTCCCTTAAAAACAGATAATCAATTTAGAATTCCAAAATTTTTTGAAGCCATAAAATATATTAAATCTCTGGAAGCACTTGAAAAAAGACATTGGCTAAAGTTTTCATCTGTAAGTGAGGAAATAGATACGACCAGAGGAAAAATAGATTGGACAGATTATTCCAGAAGAAGCTCACAACCAAAAGAACGGCTCCATTATAAAACTCGCATAAACAGATTAACCGAAAATCATCTTGAACACGCTCAACTGAATTGGGTTTTTCGAGAATGTCTAACGGAGCTATCAAAGCCTGGGGTGCCAAGAGAGCTTATTCAATCTAATAATGAGGCTATTCGAAGGTTAATCGCCAAGTTCACTTTTATTGACCAATTACCTGTAGATGCTTTTAATATTTCTGCTAATGAGCTGCCAATCATTCGAGACGTTAAAAAATGCGCCAACCAATTTCTGTCGAGTGGTAACAGAGAATCAATGCCTTGGAGAGTGGACTTTTCTTTGGTTTTCGAGAAATATGTCCAATACTTATTTGATCAAGCAAAAAACCTTACAGGCGGTAACA
>CAXYYH010000024.1:0-8555 GCA_964293995.1 uncultured Anaerolineaceae bacterium | reverse complement strand
AAATATACTCCTTAAACATTAAAGCTTTATAAAAAGACGGTTCATACTTGCCGCCGCAGGTTTGGAGGGGCTTGCCTATGTTAGAATACAAGCATGGATCAGCTATTAACGAACAACCCCATCCCTGCCTGGATCAAAGCAGGCATCACCGCCTTCGCGGTTTGGATCATCCTTGAACTGCTGGCATATCTTGGCCGCTGCCAATCGAAAAAGAAAGCCCTGCCGCTGCTCGTCTTCCGACTGCTCAGCCAGCTAAAGTGGTACACGCGCGTCGCGCTTGCGCTTTGGACCGCGACCTTCTTCCTCAGTCTGCCAGCCAACCTGCAGCAGGTTTTGCGCGTCCTCCTGATCACCATCCTGGCGCTCCAGGCTGGCAACTGGCTCAATCACGCCATTACCTTTGTTAGCGAGCGCGAGCTTAAGAATGTCCCTACCGATGACCTTTCGCGGCGCTCCTCCATTCGCGGCATCGCGGTCGTTGCCCGTATAGCCGTCTGGATCATCCTTGTCCTCGTCATTCTTGAGAGCATTCCCAACCTCAATATCGTCGGCATCTTCACCAGCCTCGGCCTGGGCGGCATTGCCATTGGTCTGGCGGCTCAGACCTTCGTCAGCGACCTCCTTTCCAGCCTGACGATTCGCCTTGACAAACCTTTTGACATCGGCGATCTGATCAAAAGCGGTGATTTTACCGGCACGGTCGAAAAGATCGGTCTCAAATCCACTACCATTCGCAGCTTGTCTGGTGAGGCGCTTTCCATCGGCAACTCCGCTCTGCTCGCCAACCCGCTTCAAAACTTCAGCCGCATGGAAGAACGCCTGCAGGTCTTCTCGATCCTGCTTTCGACCGACTCCGACCCCAGCCTTCTTGAGGAACTGCCTGGGCAGATCGCACAGGCCTTGAATGCCATCGAAAAAGTTCGTTTTGAACGCGCACGTCTGCAGGGCTTCAATCCGACCGCGCTCGACTTTGAGATCGCCTATACCGTTACCAGCCCGACTTACGCCGACCTCGTCAAGGCCAGTCATCAGGTCAACCTGGCTGTGCTGGAGCTTCTCCAGGAACTTGGTTTACGTCCTGGCACGGTCAGCCTGACGATATCCAACGACGTCAAGCCGTTTTAACGGCCGCAAGCGGAAAATTGGAACCCCATGGAACCCATCCCCGTTCTGAAAGCCAGCAATCTGAGCCGCAAATTCAAGAAATTTGAGGCTCTCGCGCCGTTGAACCTTACAATTGATCCTGGAGAAATCGTTGTGCTGCAAGGGCATAATGGCAGCGGAAAGACCACCCTGCTCAATTGTCTCAGCTACCTCATCCCGCCAACCACCGGTTCGGTCGAGGTGTGCGGCTTCGACATGGTCGAACACGAGCAGGAAGCCCGCCGCCGCCTTGTCTATGTCCCTGACGTTCCACGTTTTTACCTTGAGCTGACCGCCTGGGAGCATCTGCGCTTCATCGCTGCCGCAAATAACGCCCTGGAGGGCTTTGAAGCCAGGGCCGAATCCCTTCTGCGCGATTTCAGGCTCTGGCAGGTGCGGGATCAGTTTCCACACCGCTTTTCCCGCGGCATGCGCCTGAAATTAGGCCTGCTCCTGGGTCTGATCCGCCCATCCAGCATCTTACTGCTCGATGAACCCACCTCCGCCCTCGATCAGGAAGCCACCCAGTTGCTTGGCGAGAAGCTGCTTGAACGCAAACAAGCCGGACAGGCAACCCTGCTCAGCTCACATGACCCTGCCCTGGCTGATCGTTTGGCCGACCGCACCCTGATTATGGTTGAGGGAAAACTTCAGGGCCAATAAGATGTCAAAGCGGGCCGTCAAAGCCATCAACTTTTTGATCAGCAAACAGGATTATTCAGACCTGCGCTACTGGCTGGCACTGGTCAGCTATGACCCTGAAGAAAAAGGCTTTTCCAACCGCATCTACCTGCTCTATCTGATCGTTTTCTTTGCGATTTGGTTTCTGATCGTCCTTGTTTTTTTGGCCAATGGCTTTCTGAAATTCCTACCGATTTTCGGCCTCATTCCGATCGAAACCTTGCTTAGTACCTGCCTCCTGCTTCTCTTTTCTGCTTTCACGATCTTCAATCTGATCTCGGCCAGCCTGCATTCACCCCTGATCTTCAGCGAAGAACACCGCTATCTGCTTTGCCAGCAGCCTGTGCCTCCGCAGCCGCTCGTTTTGCGCTGGATACTCGCCCCGTGGTTAAAGAATTTTTTGATCTTCGGTTTTTTGGGCACCCTGCTTGGCATGGTCTTTGCTGAAGCAAGCTTCCCCGGCAATGAAATGGCATCTCACCTACCGCTGTATATCTGGTACGGAATCCGCGTCTTTTTGCTCACAGTTCCATTCCATTTCGCCTCTTTTGTCAGTTCCTGGGCTGCTGGGATCTTTACCTGCAATCATCGCCAGAAAGTTTTCGCCTGGCTTCCCTGCCTCGCGCTCATTCTGTTGACCGCAGCCATCTTTTTAAGTCTTTTCCTGCCTGCTTTCTTCGGGTCTAACTTCCCAGTTCTCGCGCCCATCACGAAAATCATACAGCAGCTGACCTTCTCTTTCCTGGGGATCAAAGGTTTTGGCTTTGGAACCGCCCTCTTGATCGGGTTTCTGCTATCCGCGCTCGCGCTCATTCTTTTATGGCTGACCGCCAAACGTTTTAGCCCTTCCAAAGCCGCGGTCGAGACTGAAAAAGCTGCGCTGATCGGCTCACTGACGCGTTACGCTCAGTTTAACGCTGTCAAAGAAGTAAAGCGTGAGGGCAAGCTCAGCCTCAGCGCAAAAACAGGCTTCGCCCCCAACTGGCAAGGCAGCAAATCTTTTCTTTGGAAAGCCTTCATCATCACAAAACGCAGTTTCAGCCTGAACGATCTTTGGCTAACACTTTATCCCTTGCTATTTATCCCCGCTTTCGCCTTCGCGGGCAACTCCCCCACCAGCTGGCTGGGAATCGTAAGCTGGGTTTGGATCCTTAGCCAAAACAGCCTTTCCCTGTTTCAGCGCGATCTCGAACAATGGCAGCTCACCCGCCAGATTCCCTCTTCGATCCGATCCTGGGGCTTATTAGACTTGTTAACGCCGCTCATCCCCACATTTCTGACCAGCATTCTGGGCACAGTGATCGCTCAATCACTCTTCCATATAAATGCTTTGCAGTTTTTACCGATCTTCCTGCCTGGGCTCACAGCCGCGCAGTTGCAATTGGGACAAGACCTTCTCAATAAAAACCAGGCTGATGATCTCATCTCCGGCTCCATCCGGCCCATCGGGCTGCGCGGGCTCGCTTTGGCTGTTACCTGCCTGCTTCTGCCGCTCCTTGTCCATCTTTTCCCCATCCAATCCATCAATCTCATTCTGGCGATCCTCACAGCTCTTGGTCTGGTCTGGTTTGGCCTGATTGGATTCTTTAAACAAATAAAGAGCTTTTCGTCTGATCAAAAAAGCTCCCTATTTCTGTTTTAATTGTCGCCTTTAGAAGCCCATCAAGACCCTTAGAGCATGCTGGCGCGCTTTTGTATTTCGATCTCTTCTTCTGTCTCAGCTTCGATGGTTATGCCATGCGGTCTGGACTTACCCTCATCATCGACGTAAACAAAGGTGATAAAACCGTCAACAGTGGCTTCGCCCTTGGTCGTTGCCTTGATATAGGCCACCAGGCGTGAGCGTCCGGTCAGCACGACTCGCGACTCATACTTCACCACCTCGCCTGGATGCACCGGTCGTGTAAAGACCATGCCGTGAATCTTCAGACACAGCACATATTCAGGCGGCAAAAGGTTTGAAGCGGCGATAAACCCAGCCTCCACCAACCATTCAGCACCCCTGCCCGCGAAAAGCGTGTGATGATGGTTGAGATCTTCCCCTTTTACCAAATGATGGATCGTCAGTGTTTGCATTTTCATTTTTCACCTCATGGAAGAATTATTCTTAGATTATCAAAGGATATTTTCACGCCAGGCACTTCAAACGTGCCCACGACCATGCCAACACCGCCAGGCACGAATTCCGCATCCGAGACACTCGCCAGTATTTTCCCATTTAACGCCAGGATCAACTGATCGCTGCCGCATTGGGCGCTCAGCCGCATTGGGCCGCTGGCAACCACGTTTTGCGAATAGGTCCAATCAACCAGATAGACCACCTCACCGTTGATCTGCTTCCAGATCGAGTAATAACCGTCTTCGCTGATTTCGAGCATATACTGATCGCCATTTTCACGACGACCACAGATAAAGCCAAAATCGCCATCGCCAACGGCCTGCACCACACGCGCGTCCGCTTCGATCACGACCCGGTCGTAATTGAACTCCTGGTCACTGAAAACGTAATGCATCGGAGAATTTACCAAAAGCGTGTATTCACCGGCTTCGTAATCTGTGATGCCATATTCGTTCGAGGTACGCGCCCAACCGCTTTCGGGGTTATCAAAACCATCCTCAAAGATCACCTGGCCCTCTATATTGAAACTCTCTTCAGCGATCGTACCGGCTTCAATGCCGACCTGCCCATGCTGCGCTGCCTGAACCAAGCCCAGCGCCAGATTGACCGGACGCAGGGCATTAATAAAGCCGCCGGTTGGCACACAGGTATCTTTATCATCGATATAACCATCCCGGTTCGTATCCATCAGCGCGCGGCAATCGACAACATCGTCATCCAGATCGCCCGTGCCCACTGCAGTAGGCACGCCGATCAGCTCTCCGCGTTCATTCACCGCCAGCCCACCGCTGTTGCCGCCGGCGATGGTCGCGCTGGTTTTGATATAGGCCCGATTGCCATAGGGGTTTTCAGCCGTAAAGCCGCTCACCTCACCCTTGGTCAGGGTGATCGTCTCGCCGCCAATTCCCGGATAGCCGAGGATCACCAGCGATTCGCCTAAAGCCAGGTCATCAGAATCACCCAGCGGCACGAAAGGCAGGTTCAACAGACTATAGTCAAGATCGTTCCCGTTGATATCCTGATACGGCTTAATGACCGCGATATCAAGGTTGTCATCCGCCTGCACAATGCTGGCATAGTAGCTGCGCACCGGCGGGGCATCGTCCGCGACCGTCAGCGAAACGATCAGGTCTTCCACCCGATAGAAGCGATCCGAAAGCACCACATGAGCGTTGGTCAGGATCAGACCATCCGCGCTGATGATCGTGCCCGAACCCGTCCATCCGGTCCGTTTGTGCCCGTCCACATTGACGATCGCTTCGATCTGCACCACAGCCTGCCAGGGGATCGACCCCAGCGCAGTGGGAGTAAGTTGCGGCGAAATGCCTGGCTCCCAGCCTTCAGGGTTCACCCCGCCAACCGAGAGCTGTATATCAAAAGGATAATCCTTCGTATCAGTGATGACATGCCCCTGGCCGGTAAAAGTTCCAGTCTGAGCGGCCTCAAAACGAAATGTGAACACTTCCTGGCCAGTAGGCGCGATGGTCAGATCCATATCAACCAGCCCTTCGCCTTGTTCGTTCAAATTCATCGTCAGCGGAGGAATTGAGCCAAGATAGCTGCCCATGCCAACCACTTCTTTTGGCAGGGTGATCCGGCTGACGTGTACATTGTATTGACCGGGGTTGTGAAGCTTGAGCTGCAGTTCAAAGCTGTGACCCTGACTAAGCTCTGTTTGCGGCAGCACCAGCTCAATTGTCAGGATACGTTTTTCATTCGGATCACCAGCAGGACTGCAAGCTGTGGCAAGCAAAGAAATTACCAAAAGGCTCAAAAAAATTCGATATATCCAGGTTACATTTTTACGATTCATAAGCTCTAATTCCATTTGATTGTCGGGTCCAAAGGCCAGCCCAAAGCTGCCGGATCGGTCGCGTACCAGTCGATCGGGTTGACGTCTTTGGTTTCCTGGCCGGCTTTAACTTCAACCGCGATCAGGTTATGATCAACACAGCTTGTGGTCATACCGCATTTCACAAAGTTGGAGTAGGCGGCGTAGAAAGTTTTGGAGGGGTCATCGATCACGTAAGCCAACACGTAATAAGTTCCTTCAGGCAATTCCGTAAAACTGAAATAACTTTGTTTGGCAACCGTGTTTTGCCAGTAATATTCACCGGTAACCGTATTGAACGCCACAATTCGCAGCGCGGGAATCGTCTCAGAAGGATAGCCGAGTTTACCAGAAATGCTGCCGGTTGGCCGCTGCGTCGGAGCAGGTGTCGCCGTCGCGGGAGCTTGTGTTGCGACAACCGGGGTGGCCGTCGGCTCTGGCGTGGGGCAGGCCGGGCAGGTTGCAGTTGGCTGCGCCAGCAAATTATTTAACTCAGCGATTTTCTCAGCCTGAACAGTTTGCTCAACACTCACTGCCACCAATGTAGCCCTCAACTCGGCCTCAACCTCATTGTTCACAGGAGCACACGCCCCCAGTAGCATTACCAAAACAATCGCGATAAAAATAGCGGTCCTTTCCATCATACACCTTTCTTTCAGGATTAATTATAGTGCAAATTTCCAAAAACCTCATCTGTTGTTTGATCACTAACAAAAGCGTAGGTCAGATAAGAGTTAGTTGCCCGTGATAATTTCCCAGGTTAAGGATCGGTTTTTAAGCCTTCTCACCTGCCCGTGGCGCTTATTAAGCCCTCTCAGTGGGAGAGGGTCGGCGAAGCCGGGGTGAGGGCAATCGTTGCAGTCTGGTTCACTTCCATAAGGTTGTGCTTTCCCAGGGGTCGGGAGAAAAAACCGCAGGTTCGGTACTGCCTTAAGCCTTCTCACCTGCCCGTGGTGCTTTCCCAGGGGGCCGGGAGAAGGTGCCCGAAGGGCGGACTGTTTACCCTGGTTTACCAGGGTGAAGGGCTGCCCGAAGAGCAGAAAGTTTACTATGCGTACCAAAGTGTGGAGCAGTCAGGATGGTGTCCGAAAGGCGAACCGTTTTTCCTGGAAACCCAGATTAAAGCCTGCAATTTCCTCAACACAACCTTCTGTCCGCACCCATCGCGTTTTCGTTTATACTTTAATCATGGACCAACCAAGCTTCTTCCAACCCACCGTCCTCAGCGTCACCGCCCTGAGCAATTACCTGCGTGAATTGCTCGAAACCGACGATGTCCTGGGTGATGTCTGGGTGCGCGGAGAAATTTCCAACTTTTCCCAACCCCGTTCTGGCCATCTCTACTTCACGCTCAAAGATTCCGAAGCGCAAATCCGCTGCGTGATGTGGAAAAACGCCGCCTTTCGCCTCAACTTCTCGCCCCGCGACGGTCAGGGCGTAGAAGTCCACGGCAGTATGAGCCTCTACGCGGCTGGCGGTCAGGTGCAGCTTTATGTTGACAGCATGCAGGCCCTCGGCGAAGGTTTGCTTTATCAGGAGTTTTTGCGCCTCAAAAACAAACTTGGGCAGGCAGGGCTTTTCGACCCCTCCCACAAAAGGCCCATCCCCGCGCTGCCCAAACACATCGGCATCGTCAGCTCCGCCACAGGCGCCGCTCTGCAGGATATGCTCAACACGCTCGCAAGACGCATGCCGCTGGCAGAGGTGATCATCGCGCCCAGCCAGGTTCAGGGCGTCGATGCGCCCGCCAGCCTCATCCGTGCATTGGAAGGACTCAACCAGCTCGAGGATCTTGATCTGATCCTCCTGGCGCGCGGCGGCGGTTCGATCGAAGACCTTTGGGCTTTCAACGATGAGAACCTCGCCCACGCGATCTACAATTCCCGCGTTCCCGTCATCACAGGCGTCGGGCACGAAACCGACTTCACCATCGCCGATTTCGTTGCCGACCTGCGCGCGCCCACGCCCACCGCAGCTGCGGAACTCGCCACGGCGATCTCGATCAACGATCTTGCCATCTCCCTCCAAAACGCCCGCTCAGACCTGACCGCCACCATCGAAGATGCAATTGCTACACGCAGTTACGCGCTCGAATTGCGCAATTTCGACCTGCAGCGTCTTTCTCCCCTGCAGCGCGTCAACAACGCCATCCAAACCATGGATCACCTGCGGGAAAGACTTGACCGCGGCATCAGCACTCATCTGCGCAAAGCTCAACTCCACCTGGCAAATCTGACCAGTCGGCTTGAGGCGCTCAGTCCCAAAGCTGTGTTAAAGCGCGGCTACGCGATCGTTACCGACGCACACACGGGCAAACTCATCAGCCAGTCAAGCCAGACTCAGCCAAACCAGACTGTGGAAATCCAATTTATCGACGGCAAAGTGCCCGCCACACTCCAGGCAACCCTAAAGGAGACCGAATGACCAAAACAACCCCAACCAACTACGAAGAAGCCTTCACGGCCTTGCAGGAAATCATCACAAAGCTCGAAAACAGCGAATTACCCCTCGAAGAGGCGCTCAAACTTTACGAAAAAGGCAAAATACTCTCTGACCAATGTGCCAAACTACTTGAGAACGCGCAATTGCGTATCGACGCACTGGCCCAATCCAAAGACAACAGTGAGGACGCGCGTTAGTGGGCAACCCGCTCGTTTTTTTCGCCTCACCGATCGGCATTTCCGCCATGCTTGGCTGGATCCTGGCCCAGGTCATCAAGCTGCCGGTTGGCTATATTCGCACGAAAAAATGGGATTGGTCGCTTCTGATCAACGCCGGGGG
>CAXYYH010000023.1:0-8695 GCA_964293995.1 uncultured Anaerolineaceae bacterium | reverse complement strand
AAGGCGTCCAGCAGCTCTTGCTTCAGCAGCGCGAACAAGGTTGCGCCATTCTGCTGGTTTCTGAAGACCTTGACGAACTGCTCGCTCTCTCCGACCGTATTGCGGTAATGTACGAAGGCGAAATTGTTAGCACACTCTGTCAGCAAGACTATGATCTCGAAACCATCGGTCTCATGATGACCGGTTCCTACCATCACCCCGACCAATCAGATGACAACCAAAACGACTACTCCGCCTCTGATTTCGAAAAATCTCTTGCTCCCTTTGGGTCGGAGGGTGAGTCCTCGGATCCTAACCTGAGCGGATTGCTTACATCTACCCCCTCCAGCCGAAGGCGATGGGAGGGGGATGAAGGGGGTGGGTCTTTTGACTCCGATAGTTCTGGTTCAACATCTTCTACCCCTTCCAAAATAGGTGGTGAAGGCGGCCTGTCTTCAGAATCCGAAGAAGCGGGTTTTGTATCACTTACCCCTTCCAGGGTGGGGGATGAAGACAGTGGGTCCTTGGATCCAGAAAGCCGTCAAACACCAGAATCCGAAAAAGATCGCGTCCTTCGCAAAGTGCTTGGCGATAAATATAGGAACCAGGGAGGTGGGAAATGAAGATCCCCTATCCTGTTTTTACCAAACGAACTGAAGAAGTCCCCAACTGGCTTCCTGTCGTCACCTCTGTCGGAGCCGTCTTGATGGCCTTCATCATCTCCGGCATCATCCTCAAACTCATCGGAGCTGATCCGATCAAAGTCTACAAATACTTCTTCAAAGCCTCTTTCGGTTCCTGGGGCGCTTTTTCGGATGTGCTCGTCAAAGCCACACCCCTGCTCCTGATCGGTCTGGGTTGTGCCCTTGCCTTCCGCATGCGTCTTTGGAATATCGGCGCTGAAGGGCAATTTTTTATCGGTGCCTTTATGGCCACCACGGTCGTCATGATTCCCCTGGTCAACCTTGAAACCACACCCAAGGTTGTCATTCTCGGATTGATGGCGCTTCTCGGCATGATCGGCGGCGCGCTCTATGCCTTTATCCCTGGTTTTCTCAAAGCCAAACTCAACATCAACGAGATCATCACCACCCTCATGCTCAACTACATCGCCGTCCTCTGGAACAACTATTGGATCTTTGGCAAATGGAGCGATTCCGGCTTCCAGATGACCAAAACCTTCCCAAAACAGGCCTGGTTGCCTCGTCTCGCGGATTATGCTAAAGACATTCCAGCCTTTTCGGGCATGACCGCTCACGCTGGCATCCTTTTTGGGCTTATCGCAGCATTGATCGTCTATCTCATCATCTACAAGAGCAAATGGGGTTACAAGATCACCCTCATCGGCGATAACGTTCGCACCGCCCGTTACGCCGGCATTAATATCGCTGCCAACACCATCCTCGTATTCATGATCTCCGGCGCCCTGGCTGGCCTGGCGGGAATGACCGAGGTCGCGGGCACGGTTCACCGCCTTCAGGAGCGCATCTCCACTTCTTACGGCTTTTCGGGCGTCATCGTTGCCTGGCTCGCCAAACTCAACCCCTTCGCGGTCATTATTGTCTCCATCCTCTTTGGCGCGCTCCTGGTTGCCAGTCGCGAAATTCAACCCTCCGGGATCTCTTTCCTCATTCAAGGCATCACGCTTTTCCTCGTTATCTCCAGTGATGTCATGCTTAAATACCAAATTACCTGGGTTCGTCCCCAGGAGGAGCAGGCCTGATGAACTGGTTCGAAATTTTCCGCTCCGGGCTTAGCACCGGCACCGTTTTGCTTATCGCCGCGATTGGCGAGATCCTTACTGAACGTTCCGGCATCCAAAACCTTGGTGTCGAAGGCATGATGCTTGTTGGCGCCATGGCTGGTTTTAAAGTTGCTGTCAAAACCGGCAACGTCTGGCTTGGGCTTCTGGCTGCCATTCTGGCTGGGGGCATCCTCAGCCTGGCGCATGCCGTTGTCGTCATTCACTTTCAGGCCGATCAAACCGTCAGCGGTCTCTCGCTCACCTTTTTGGGCACCGGGCTGGCGCTCGTTCTGGGTGAAGGTCTAACCGGCATCACCGGCCCTGTCATTCCCCGTGTGACTATCCCCTTGCTTTCCCGGATTCCTTACCTTGGCCCGATCATGTTTACCAACCAGAACATCCTCGTCTATTTTGGTTACTTGCTCGTGCCGCTGACCTGGTACTATATCAATCGCACCAAACCCGGCCTGCACCTGCGTGCCGTGGGCGAAAATCCGGCCGCGGCTGACACTTTGGGCGTCAACATCTACCGAACCCGCTACCTGTATACCTTTATTGGCGGTTGCTTTGCCGGCTTGGCAGGCGCGGCCATCAGTGTTGCCATCGCTCCGGGTTGGTACAGCAACCTGACCGTCAGCGGGCAGGGCTGGATCGCCGTCGCCCTGGTCATCTTTGCGCATTGGAACCCCTGGCGGGCTGCTTTGGGAGGCTATTTGTTTGGCGTCCTCAGGCGTTTCACGCTCGACCTGCAGGGCCCTGCGGTCATCTTTGGGCTTGCGAACCCCTTCTTCAAGAACAACAACCTCGTCTTCTTCCTGCAAATGGCTCCTTATGTCCTGACCATCATCGCCCTGATCTGGGGTAGTTCCGCCGCGCGTAAAAAGCGCATCGGCGCCCCCGCCGCCCTCGGCATCCCCTATCAGCGCGGCGAACGAGGTTTGTAGCTCAGCTTTCAGTTGAAATGTGTTTAGATACGTAGATACGTAGGCCGGATTCTTCTTTGGAATCCGGCTTATGTTTTAAGGCATCGCTTTGCCTTGATTTAAGAGTTTTTGCGTTTTTGCGGTGTTTTTTGTGTACCATTGAGCGCAAAAGCCAAGTAAAAGCTAAGTTTTGTTCAATTTTGTTTTTGCATCAACTGAAGATACTCCTCGTAAGTCAGGCTTGTATCCCAGGCACCAACGCGCTCACCTTTATGGCGATTAATTCCAGTGTATTCCAAACTTTCATCTTCGTAGCGCTTAAATTTCCAAACAGCATCGTTCATCAAAGGACCATTAAAGACGTTTAGAGAAACCAGTAATTCAAAATCTTTAACCTCAAGACCAGTAACACTTTTAAAGAGACCAGTTTCAAGCTGAGTGATAACATCTCGGAGTGAATATTCACGATAATCAGTAAGATACATAAAAACTGGTAAGCGAGTTGCGAGTTTGATGAGCTTATCCCGAATTTGTTTTCGTAAGCTTTTAAATTCTTTTTCTTCCTCGCTGAGTTCTTTCTTTTCTTTGGCTGTGAGTGTCCCTTCCCGTTCCTGGCGTGCTTTTTTAACCGCTTCGGACTTATTGATAATGGTTTCAAGATCCTGATTGAGACTTCTAAAACCTTCTATCCGCATGAGAGCATCTATTGCAGATTGATTTGCCATCAAACGGCGCAAGGCATCATTATCGACATTGACAAGTAAGGTGCTTTCCCAACGTTTGGCCAGGAGCGTTGCAGTTGTTCCGGTTGTATTCCAATCGAGGATGTCGGCAGCGTTGATTGGAACCATGCTGCTACCATCATAGGCAAGGACAGGTAAAAAGCGAATGAACTCAGCAACTTTCTTTTCCGGGTTGGACTCGTTGACATTCAAATTGGTGCTGTAATCGGCAATCTGCTTGAGAGCACGATTGAGAGCAAAGTCAAAAATATAACATTCTTTCTTAATTATTTCTGTTTTGCCATCTTCGGTTTGGACTTCCCAAGGGCTCTGAACACGAAAAGCAGATTGAAAATAGGTCTCAGGGGACTTGAGATTTCTGAGCATAAAGATGCCAGTCCAGGGGCGAACCGTTACACCAGTAGTAAGCTTGCCACAAGTAAGCGTAATAGTTTTGCTCTCCAGTGGATCTTTCATGGATTTCAGGACTGGCAACAAAGCAGCCCGACCGACTCCGGCTCTGGTACCTGCAGCTACGTTTATTTTATAGTCATGGTAGAAAGTGTTTTGTTGCTGTGCGAGTAAATTTGCCATGGCATGGCAAGCAGCAACATTAGGAAGAAACCAAAGGGTATGATTGAGAACATTCAAGAGACGCGTATCTGAGAAGGGAGTGGCTGGTTTCCCAGTTCCAAGTTTCAGGTGATCTTGTGTAGTGGGTAAATAAGCCCCCCGAATTAAATCAAGCCATTTTTGGACTTCGTCCTGGTATTTGAATTTTGCTTTTTTCCCCCGACCTTCTGCCATGAAAAAAACATTAAGATCAAACTCGTTAAATTCGCCCTTGAGAGCAATCTTTTTAAGCTCTTCGGGCATCTCATAGGTCATCAGGACCATACGGGGTAGGGCGGCATAAGGATTGTCGGGTTTATTTCCCCATTCTTCCTTTGCAAGCTGTTCATCGGAATAAGTCCAGCTAAAAATTTGTTCTTCGATAAATTCGCCTGTATAGATGGCGCGAAAAGGTGTGCCAGAAAGAAAGAGATAATGATTCGTGGTTATAGGCAGGAAATCTTCTTTCTTAGCATCGCTTGCCTCATTTTCGTTATATGCAATTGGGTCGAAGTCATAGATCTCGTCTTCATCAAGTTCTTTAAAGAGGTTTTTGGCGTTTTCGCGCCAGGCACCGAAGTGGTATTCATCGAAAATAACCAGATCCCAATGGGTGGTATGTACCCATTCATTTTTTGCTTTAATTCCACCATTCCCGTTGGTTCCAAGATAGTCCTGGAATGAGCCAAAACAAACAATGGGACGAGTTTTATCCGCGTTTTCGTAAGTCAATTCACTTGTGCGGCTAATAAACTGCCAGCCTTCAAAGTCTATATGAGTGAGTAGGTCCTCTTCCCATGCACTTTCAACGGCTGGTTTGAAGGTCAGGACGAGGATTTTTTTCATACCCATCTTTTTAGCGAGTTGGTAAGCAGCAAAGGTTTTACCAAAACGCATTTTGGCATTCCAAAGAAATTTAGGAGGCTTGTCCGGAAGTTCGGCACGAATTGTTTTGAAATAGGATGAGGTTTTTTGAACGGCAGCGACTTGTTCCGGGCGCATCTTAAAGTTATAGCGACGCTGTTCGAGATTCTCTCTCCGTTCGTAAACAGAAAGGTAGGAAGCCTGGAGTTGTTCTATCGTGCAAGTAAACCATTCCCCACCTTCATTCTGAATGTCAGCCTTGATGAGGGCACGATGAACATCATGATCTGAGAAACTGGAGCCATCTTCACGGACAGCGGGTTCGTTAAAATGAATGGTGTATGGTTTGGAGTCTGGCAGGATAATGGGATATTGTTGCTTGATACGTGCCTCAACACCATGGGCTGCAAAGCCAATTTTGAGCATGCCTGGATATCTTGGATCAGAATAGGCATAGATTGACGGTCTGACATCGGATTTGGAAGGAAAGAATGAATCGGTCATAATTATCCCAATGGTTTTGTCGGAGGCAAACCACAACGTGGATTTAATCTAAGAAAACCTGCGAGCTGGCTGGAGGCCACACGCGAACGGGTTACCTGAGGATGCAATGCCCTTATCTGAAAAAGGGGTTGAGAAAGATTAGTCTTCGTCATCGTCATCATTACCTTCAAGGATAGCCACATCATTTTCGGTAGTATCCTGGGGCATAGGTTTGATTGTGGACTCGATGAAATTGATCTCCTCTGGAGTAAGTTCATATTTCAGATATAGTTCCTCGTCGGTCCATGGTTTTGAAAAGTCCTGGATAGGGACGAAACGAAATTTTTCCTTTGTAATATCGATTGATGATATGGACTGCAATAATAAAAACCTTGCGAACTTGGTAGATAAATAATTTAAATAGTTAATAGCTTGGGATTTTTCTGTAAAGGATCCTCCAATAAAATATGAAAAAGTACAAACAGAATTTGGCTCTAAGAGCATTAGTGTTGCAATTACTTTTCTCAATCCATCTTGGTTAGCAGTAGCTGCACCTGCAGAAGTCGCTTTCCCAATAATAACATTCCATTTATCAACGAATTGGAGACCCGTTTTAACCTTATTTTTGGGAATAAAGCTTTGTCCTCCACTTGAAATAAGACGGTAACAATCATCTTCAAATTTTGTGATTCCTCTTTCGGATGTTGGGAGACCGAATGGCCCTAGTGATGACATTAATGATGAAACTGATTGTTCATTTTTTGCTATCACTTTACGTATAATTGTAATTGCCCTATTATCCCTAACAAATATATCGAATTCATCCAACCTCCTTTTTGCAGAACTTATATCTTCACCATCATTATAAGTAAATAAACAACTTTCGGAGTGATTTCTATCCCACAAAAAGTAGCTTACACCACCTGCAATATCTACCCCAG
The DNA here is from genome assembly GCA_964293995.1 of uncultured Anaerolineaceae bacterium. Classification (GTDB taxonomy): domain Bacteria; phylum Chloroflexota; class Anaerolineae; order Anaerolineales; family Anaerolineaceae; genus Mesolinea. Next base: position 2,427 of record CAXYYH010000023.1, on the reverse strand, counting down.
GAAAAACATCGGTCGACAGAGAAAAATCAACGATTCTAGAAATCCTATGATCAGACAACATTTGAGACCTGAATTCGGATAAGCCCATTCCGCCAGCCATCCATCTCGAAGGCGTAATCATAATTAGGTATCGAGGATTCAATTTTATGGATTGTTCAACAAAATAATGGTAGAGAGGTTTTGCTTGTTGGCCAGCACCAGCTGTGCTAAGTTGGTATGGAGGATTTCCAATTATTACATCAAATTTCATCTTAAAAATCTCCTGAGGATTAAGAGCGTGAATAAACTCATAGGCGTGGGTTTCGAGACCCGGGTCGCGGTCGTACTCGGACTGGGAAGCACCACAGAAGGTGCAGCTTCCGTTTTGCCAGGTGTGTTGAGTGGGTTGGAAACGAAGGTTGCCCTGGGGCTTTTCGGGAGGGAAAAGGCTGACAGAGTAGCGACCTGAAGGCCATTTTGTGCAGTAAAGCCCGCGACGAGAGAGGAGCCCGGTAAGCTGGGTGATAGCAATGCCGTAGAGCTGTTTTTGAAAGATATGGTCAATGCGTTTCTGGAGGTCAGGGATTTGGGGTTCGAGACCTTTGAGGAGCCGTTTGGCGATCTCGCGGAGAAAGACAGCGGTCTTAGAGGCGGGATCGAAAAAGGTAGCGTTGGGATCGCTCCAAAGCTCCTGAGGGAGGAGGTCAAGCATCTCGTTAACGAGCCTGGGGGGTGTGAAGACTTCATCGTTACTAAGGTTAGCAAGACAGTTGAGGATGTCAGGTGAATGGGTTTCTTTGAATGTTTCAGTCATACATTCCCTCGTAATAAATGCCTGTGCCCCACTCTACGCCATAGAGGATGGGGTGCATCGCAGTTAGCATGGAGAGGATATTATTGTCAAATTTGGTTTGAAGAAAGTGAGCGATGGATTGATTCTGCAAGTGTGGTTCAATTTTTGTGACGCCAAGTGAGTTGGTACGAGGTAATAGAGCGAGCTCAATTCTTCGTTCGTGAGCGGTCATGTTTCTGAGGTCTTTTAGTCGGGTACCCCAAAAGGCTTCTTTGTCTAAGTTTGTGTTGGAATAATCCTTTTCTTTGTGGAACAGGACATTATCTGTTAGATATTCGTAAGCTTGATTTGCTTTTAAATTATTACTTTCCTTTAACTTGTTGAGAATATCATAAACGTTAAAACGAATGAGTTCTTCTTTTGTGAGGAAATAAAGCGTGTATCTTAAGTAATAGTCAATAAATGCAGCACTCAAAAGGAGATATTGGTCCATTAGTGTTTCTTGAATAATGTAGTCAAACCCTTCGGATTGTTGGGTAAGCTTGATAATTGACAGATGTCGGAAATCATTCGAATTACGCACAGAGTGCAACTGCTCCATGACCATTGCAGACGTTAAATAGCGGTAAGTAACCCCCGATAGCAGGTCATCAGATTTGGAAACAAAAACCGGTTCTGAAATTTGGTTTTTCTTGAAAAAGGTTTCCTGGCCTTTTTCGATTTTCATAATATGTCCTAAAGAATAACTTGATGCTTCTTGTAGGGCTGCAATCTGACCCTGGTGCATCAGGATATAGGAATCAAAGGTATTAATTGGCAAACTGTACCTCCATGAAATCAATAGGAGGGAATTCGCGGATAGGAAGGGGTATGTATTGACCGATTTCGGAATCGTATTCCCAACCATCCATGAAGATAGTCATTTGGGATTGGGAGGCATCGAGAAGTTGGCTGAGATGAAAATCGCGACGTTTCACTTTGCGACCATTGATGAAAGACCATTCGGAAAAGGTGATGGGGTTGCCTTGATCGTCTTTTAGAGTAAGGGCATTGCCACAGAGGATGTTGCGTTCCAGCAAGAAGCGGATGGTTTGACGAAACTGTTCTTTTATTTCGGATTTACACGTCCTGGTGTATGCCTGATCGAAGATTTCGAAAAGTCGTTGGCGACATTCGAGAGCGTTATCAGGAAGAAGCTCGACACCGTAGATGCTGGAGACCGCGAGAAAGGCGTAGCGTTCATAATCGGGAATGTGTTTGTGATAGGTTTTGTGGACCTGGGCAAGTTTGCGACGAAGAATTTCAGCGAGGAAGTTGCCAGTGCCACACGCTGGCTCAAGAAAACGGGAATCGATTCGTTCGGTTTCGTGTTTGACCAGGTCGAGCATGGCATTTACTTCACGTTCAGCAGTGAAGACTTCACCGTGGTCGGTAACTCTTTTTTTTGATTTAACCTGGGTGTTTGTTTTTGTTTCCAATTTGTTCCAGTAAACAGTAAATATTAGCAGTGTTGAGGTGAACGGATGCTGAATCCTGAATTAAATGATACCATAGGCGAGGTTTTATACAGGAGAATCCTGTTCAAGTGCAGCAATTCTCAGTATGGAAAAATTAAGTCATGGTTTAGAAGCCAATGTTGGTAAGGTTGGATATGT
>CAXYYH010000022.1:0-8819 GCA_964293995.1 uncultured Anaerolineaceae bacterium | reverse complement strand
TTTCAAAAACTCCAAAAACATAGGGAATTTGTCATGATTAACCTTTAACTTTTTGAACAGCTTATATAAACGCCTACATTGAGAAGAAAGAAGATGGCCAAAAGAATCAGAGTGTGCCAGGAAGTCTATTAAGTCTTTATCGTGTTTTTCTGATATTGCCAAAAATGCTTCCCATTTCATAGTTTGGTCTTCAGTGAGTGGCGGGGCCAAATAGTATGCTTTATAAGCATCGCCAAGTTCCTTTGAGACCGCGTAAGCGATCTCCCATCTAAGGTGGCCAAAATTTATATAGCCAATCCTAAAAACAGCACCATCATTGGTGTACAAACTCAGGCCCATTCAACTCCTCCAATTTGTCTGCGATGGCTTGAAGGTCGTTTGCAGCAACAGGCTCTGATATGGACACTTTGTATTCTTTATTCGCAAACTTCAAAGCAGTTCCAATACGCAATGTTTTTGAGTCTTCTTTTTTGAAAATTGCCATTACGTCTCTATACCCACCCAAATGCAAAGGCAGCCTTAATGGTGTAAAAAATATATTGCTCATCACCAAACCTTTGCCGGTCTACAATGCCGACCGGCAGGCATCCCAAAACATTTGACCGGCGCGCTCATCTCGCGCCAGCTGCAAAACGGGGTAAAGGAGAATGACACAAAAACCCCCGCCATTGCCTATTTATTTAACTCCGCCCGCGGGAAATAATCGATCGATCCATTCCGAAAGCCCTTATTTCCAGCACTGTCAGAGATAATAACGAATCCGCATTTATCCATCAGATATTTCAGTTCCTCAGCTTTCGCAGCCTCCTGACGCAACCGCGCATTTTCTTTTTCCATGAATGAAAGCAGTTGTGATAAATCTCTTTCGATAGTAATGATCTTTTCCATCCCTTTTTGTATAGAAAAAATGTCTGCGCTTTCTGGGGCACATGCCGCGCCCGTTTCAAAACTTGCCGATCTGAGTAAACTGATTTTTTTATTAATTTCGTTTGTATAATTAACACTCATCACAAATTCCTCTCTTCGGGCCGGACGTATGCCAGCCCCATCTCACGGAATAGATCCTCTTCCTCCGGCACATCGATCGCGACCCCGTCCCGCCACAGTCGGCCGTCCATAAATCGCATATCATCCGGGCACCATCCTCCAAGGCTCGCCCTGGTCATCATCTTGCGCGAAAACGCTGCCGACCCAGTTCGGATCATCAAAATCCCGCCCCAGTTTTCAGGCGTGCAGATAAACAGATCCACATTCAGGCCGCGCTTATCCGCCGGCGATGTCGAGGGCGTAAACTGCACATATTTGTCTCCCGCCTTGAGCGGCCGGTAACCCATCGCGTACATGTGATCAACAACAGCGCTGATAGGCTTGCGCTCGACCAGGCCAAACAGCCCGCGCTTTTCCTCGCTCAGGATCCCGACCAGCTCGATATCGCCAACCATCGCCTTCCTGCGCCTCAAACTCCCGGCGATCTCCAGCCGCTCAAAATGCACGCCAAGGCTCTTCACCAGCTCCTGCGCCCGCTCCATTGCGTCCAAAAAAGCCACCTTTTTCCCGTCACTCATTGTTTTCTCCTCGCAATTCTTTGATGTGGGTATCCCAGTTCGTCAGCAATGGATCATTAGTCCATGCTGCGATGCGGTCATAGGCCTCGATAAGCTTTTTCTTGTTTTTGATGCTCTGCAAGTCCGTCGTCAGGCTGTCTTCCAAATAATCCTTTATCTGGCAAAACGTCCACATGATCAGCTCATCTCGTTCGCGCACTGATTCGCTGATCTTATTTTCCAGGTTTGGGATGTCTGTTTTAAGAAGCTCCTGTATTTTTAGTTGTAATAAAACCAATGTATTGTATTGCTCAAGCCAATTATTCATTTTTTCTATCGGTTCCATCATCTTTTTCCTCGCTTTTGTCTACCTGATTCATCCGCCAAAGCGCCACAGCGATCCCAACCAAACAAATCAGCACGCTCCAGATCACGCCCAGCGTCAGGCCCAGCCACACAAAAAACTCGGCCAGCTCCTGGAAGATCATCGAAACAACTCCATCTGCTCATCTCTCATCCTTCGCGCCAGCGCGCTCCCCGGATTCTCGTTTGCGATCAGCGCTGGCTGCAGCCGCTCGAAAATGATCTTCGCGAACCGCTTCCGGCCGATCCGGTTGCCAAACACAAACGGAGCATCCCAGCCCAGCGCCAGCGCGATCTGAAACTCGCTCAGCTTTCCCTCGCGCTCCACGCGCAGAATCCTCGGAGCCACACGCGCGGCAAACGCCTGCACGCCCGTCACCACCCCGATCGAGATCGCCGAATCAACCAGCGCCTGGATCACAACTGTCTCCTTACGCGCCATTTTTTGCCTCCTGTTGCGCCAAATACGAATCAGCAAACTTGCTTCTGCGTTTTTCGGCCTTTTCTGCCTGCGTTTCCAGCCGCACGCGGTTTTTGAGCCTGAAAACAAAGACCCCAGGCCCGGCCCCAATGTCCAAAACCTCATCAGCCAGCTCTTTGACCTGCTCAACCGTCCAGGACCCACCCCGAACCGCCTCTGCGATCTGCCCGTAGATCTGCGGGAACACGCCCAGCCGCTCCAGCTTGCCCTCCAGAGGAGAATCGATCACGTCATGCCAGCCGTTGTTGCTAAGCCCTCTCCCCGGGGAGAGGGTGCCCGAAGGGCGGGTGAGGGGCGAACAACTTGCCCCTTGGTTTCCAGGGCGAGGGGCAATATCGTCCAACCTGTCCAGATTTTCGGACGTCAGTCCAGATTTCTGGACAACTTCCGCGCTGTTTAACTGATTATTAGGTGTAGGAGGTAGGTTTAATGAGTTAAAACCTATATCTTTTAACTCTTTAACCTCCTCATTAAGCGAGTCCAGAAATCTGGACGACTTATCCACAGACTTATCCACAGTTTCAAACTCCGCTTTGTCCCCATCCATGTCACCTCCGCAAAACTCCACGGTCAACCAGGAATAGTGAGCAGAGTTGAACAGCAGCCAACCCCGATCTCTCAATATTCCCAGGTGGCCATAGATGGTAGACCGACTCTTACCAGTCACCTCCATGATCTTTTTTACAGTCACTTCATCCAGGCGATCCTTCCCCCATGCCAACCCGCGCAGCTGCACGTATGTCCTGAAAACGCCGTCTGGCAATTCTGGGTCATACGCTGGCCCGGCAGGGACGTTAACATATTTTGGGGGTAATACAGGCTTCGCCATCAAAACTCCTAAAACTCAAATAATTCAAGTTGGATCGCTTCACCAAACTTCGCTTCGGCAGCTTTATCCATTTTTTTCATCGTGTCGACAAGGCTCACAATCCGCGACCGGTACTCACGCGTCCGGAAGTCCTCATATTCGTCTTTCGTGTCTGGCAGGTAATACCCGCCATCCTTACCCTTGCGATGGCAGACAAGATACCCATCCTTGCGCAGATCCTCGATTGCGCTCCTCATTGGTCTGTCATCCCTGGTCACCAAAGCGCCGCGCCTTCGCAGCATATCGGCCAGCTCTCTGCGGCCGATTGGTCTTTCATAACGCGCCTGGTAAGTAAGCAGGTTTATGATTAAATTTTTCAGGCTGTACTTGCTCTCGCTTTGATAAGCGGAGTCCGCACTCCCGATAAAAGAATCAGCATAAATATTTGTACCCATCATTACCTCTGGTATAATTACCTCGTTCCTCCCGGAACCCTGAAAGCGTCCTGGTCATCAGCTCCTGACTTTTGACCAGGATATTTTTTTGCCGGCAAACGCAGGATAACGATCGACCTCGGGATAATCGCTTGCCGTCTGATGTAGCCCTTGATCTCGAGCTCACCTAATAAAAGGCTCAAATGCGATGCGCTCTTAACCCGCGTGGTCTTGAGCAAATCTCGCAGCGATGGCGAATACCCGTGCGTCTGCCAATAGCGGCTGATCGCCTCCAGAACCTCGAAATGGATGTCCCGTAAGCAGAATGGTTTTATTTCAGCCATAGCCCAGCTTCTTTCTGATTTCGAATAATTCATCTATTACAGGATCGGGAGAAAGATGTCCTTTTCCTAAATCAGTTATGATTCGTTCAGCTGTCTGTTTGACCATGACCGCTACCACTAACCATTTTGGATCCAAATAATTTACGTTAAATTGATCAGAGACTTCTTCAGTTTTTTCGTCCATATTAGCTCCCGTTTATCGCAAATTCTCCTCGTTACTTGGGATAATGCTCATTATCCCAACCACGCCTAAGGCAGCATCAAACTCACAGTCCAGGGATGAGGGATCCGTCATCTCAACCCCAACATCTCGCTGACCGTCATCCAGGTCTTATCCGGATTCGGTCTCAGCTTTTGCAAATAAATACGTGTCGTCTCTACATTGTTTTGTTTCAAAAACCTCCTTATCGTGTCCAGGTCGTCACCCGCCTGCGCCCTCAGATACGCCGCCGTGTGCCGAAGGCTGTGCACCTTAAGCCCCGTCGTCCTTAATCCAGCGCACCGCGCGTAATACTTCAGCGCGTCCCGCACCGTCTGATCCGAGATCGGCAGGTCAACGATCTCCCCCTGGTTGCTGTAGCGATGAAAAACATAACCTGTATATTTGGCCTCAGCCTCTGCATAGGCCATGATCGCCTCATATACCGGTGGATAGATCTCCTTGGTCTGGTCGCGCTTGCCTTTGCCCTGGTAGCGCATCACGATCACGCCCCCGGGCTGCAGCTCGATGTCCTCATAGCGCAGCGTCCTCAGCTCCGAGTTTCGCAACCCTGTCAACAGGTAGCCCACAAACAGCGCCAGATTGCGCTTGCCCGACCCGTTGCTCGTATCGATCGCACGCAGAAACGCCCCGGCCTGTTCCTCGTCCCAGCAGATCGCTTTTCCGTAGCGCTCCACCTTTGGCGGTCTGAAGCTGATCGCCGGGTTGTCCTCCCGCAGGCGATATTCTTCGCCGTCCATGTCCAGGGTGACATAATCCCGGATCACGAAATTGTAAAAATTTCGTACAGCCGTGATCCGGTTGGCGATCGTCGCGTCAGAGCGTCCATCTTTGTGCAGATGCGCCAGCCAGGCGGCGATATCCTTCCGGCTGATCTCCCAGGGTCCTTTGCCGGCAAACTTGAGCAGCCCGCGCATGGATGAGCGGTAGCTCAAAGCCGTATTCTGGCTGTTTTGCCTGTCCAGCCACAGCCTCATCGCGTCATCCCAGGAACTCTGATCAACAATGGTCATGAGAAGTACTCCAACCCCCTGAGAAAAACAATAATGGCCAAAATACCAGCGATCACTCCAAATAAGAAAGACGAGATGTATTGATGATCGCGGCTATCTTGTTCATCTATGGCAGATTGAACACCAAGTATTATTGCAAAAAGATAAATAACTGCAATTGCTGCGAGAAGTGAAAGGAATTCTGGATCCATTTCTGCCTGCTCCTGGACTAATCTCCCAATGGGTATGGGTCCCAATCTATACGATCCTGGACTGCTTTAAGAACCCGTTTGTGATCTTCGATCCACTTGATGCCCTCTCCCTCTGGACTAATACCGAAAATAAGATACATTCGATTTCTTTCAGTGTCTTTTTCATCTTCTTCCAGCAGGCAATATGCGGCATATACCTTCTTTCCATCGATTTCCTTGCACTCAACCTTGAATTCGACATCATGTTCTTCCATTACCACCTACTTCCTGTACCGCGCCAGGACGCGATCTGATACAACGACCAAATTCCTGACGTTTTCGACAGAGACCTTAAATCCGCAAGTCTTGATGTGCTCATCCTTCGAATGCAGTTTGTCAAAGTAGATGGCCCAGTCATCATTGCCGCCTTTTACCGCGAGCCATTTCACGAATTCACCGGATGCATGGAAATTAACGCCGTTCTTATCATCACGAGCTACTCCGCCTTCTATGATCGACCCTGGCCGCGCATCCCAAAACATTTCATCCGTTATTTCTCTTTTCATACCTACGCCTCCTGGAGGATCTTGGAGGCCTCGCCATTGAGCTTCCGCAAAATTCTCGCGATAAATTCGAGGTCTTCTGCGGTTAAAACATCTTTACAAGTGGTTGGGTCGTAGTACCATGTCCCTTTAACACCATCCCACCACTTACCGTCGATTTCATACACGCTCCCGATCGGGAACATATCTTTGTCGAACAGGTGATTAGCTCCGACACCCATCATGGTGTTTGCGCCAAGACGGTGATTTTTAACTTTTGCTGTGATTTCTCGGCGCTTTTCATGAGCTGCTTCGCGAGCAGCTCTTGCTGCAATGATCTTGTCTCTTTCTGTCATGTCTCTCCTTATTTCTTTTGTCTAATTTGGGATTGTTTCTGTCTCCGGATCCTCGTAAAACCGGGTCCAGTCGAAATCAAGCGCAGCTGCGATTCTCATAGCCACTTCTGGAGTTGGTCTCTTGTTTCCTCGTTCGATATTCGTGTAATAAGCGCGGCTGACTTGAGATATATTAGCGACCTGTTCTTGAGTAAATTTTTTATTTTCGCGATGTTGTTTAAGCCAATTCATTTTCGCTCCCGTTCCATATTGGAACTAATGATAGTGCCTTTATGGAACGTTGTCAAGGGTTATAAATAATCTTTTTTCCATATCGGAACTATTTGGGCATTTTTCTTGCACGTTCCGCGTAGGAACATTATCATTTGGAGGAGAAATGGAACGCTTGATAATTGCACGAGAAAACAAAGGCTTGACCCAGGAAGAAGTCGCCAAAAAATTAGGGGTACATCGGACGACTTATAATCGCTATGAAACAGGTCTAAGGACTCCTGACTTGGATACTATTGCCAAATTGGCACGCATCTTTGACGTCACCACGGATTTTCTGTTAGGTAAACATCAATCTGATGATACATTACAAAACCTCATTCCGATCCTCGGCTCCGTTCCGGCTGGAACGCCTATTGAAGCTATTGAGGATATCGAAGAATACATTGATATCTATCCTAAATTTGTCAAACACGGTGAGCTCTTCGCCCTCCGCGTCCAGGGTGACAGCATGGAGCCCGACATCCGTCCGGGCGATATCGTCATCGTCGAGAAGCAGGAATACATCGATAATGGCGATGTAGCTGTCGTCCGAGTCAACGGGGAGGACGTCACCGTCAAAAAAGTAAAGCAGGTTGCCGATGGGCTGCTCCTCATGCCCAACAACGCCGCATACGAGCCTATCTTTTTCAACCCCGAACAAATTGCCAGCCTGCCGGTCACCATCGTTGGCCGGGTTATAGAGATCAGAAGGCGCTTATGAGCCAAAACGATCGCAACGAAAGATTAATAAATAACGAACGATTTTCTTACTCCATCGCGGATCGAGAAGAAAAAACGCGGATCCTGGATAAACTCCAAAGAGAAACCGGTCTTAGTCGCAGCACCCTGAGCCAAAGACTAAATCAACCAACAAAATACAAATCGACAGGGAAAAAGGATCAAACAGACAAAAGCAAACGCGCAGCCGAGCTTGTTTCTCAGCATCTCTCGGCAGCCAGAAATCAGGCAGCTAAGTCATCTGCCTCCGATAACTCCGAGTCCGGCCCAACCCTTAAAAACATGTACACAAAAGTCGTTGGCGTTACCCAGCCCAACGAAGACGGCCGCCCCACGCAGGAGATCATCTCGGATGAGATTTACAACGGCATGGATCTCTTTTTGGAGCGTGACTACGAAAACGACTACGATCCCAATGCCATCGCTGTCCTCACCTCTGTCTATGGTGAGACCATCGGCTACCTCTCCAGGGATATTGCCGCCCAGCTCGCGCCCCTCATGGACAATGGCCAGCTCATCACCGCCGTGGTCGCCGACCTGACCGGAGGCGAAGAAGGAAAGGAAAACCTCGGCGTCAACCTCTTTTTGACCATCCTCAGCAAAGAGGAAACCGAAGCCGCTGCCAGACGATCAGCTGCCAGATACCAGGCAACCAGCCCGGCCAAACCGGCTGATGGCTTTACCTCCGTCCCCACTTTTGCCCCTGCTCCAGCCAACGCTCTCGGCAAGCAGGAAAAGAAGAATAACCGGCTCAATCCCCTGGCCTGGTGGCGTGGCTTGCCCAAACGCACCCGCACCTGGATCATTGTTATCGCCATCCTGATCCTGGCAGCCCTTTGCAATGCCCTCACCTCCTGCGCGCCCAAAGAGGTCATCGTCGTCCACACCCAGGAGGTACCCGTCACCCAGATCGTCGAGGTCACCCGTCAAATTGAGATTACCGAATTGGTAATTGTTACTGCCACGCCCATCCCGCCAACACCAACCCCGGTCTTCCAAAGGTGGACCTTGGCGCAGGTACAAGATGCCATCCTCGCGGCTGGTCTCGAGTTTGCGGATCCGTACAAAATGGAGCCAAAGGATTATGGACCCGCTCCGCTCAATGCCGTTGAGGGCTGGCGTTTCATCATCCCATCGCTCTGCTCCGATTGTGGTGGTCGGGTCTTTACCTTTGACAGCGCAGAAAAATTGCAGGATATGAAACGCCATTACGACTCTCTTGGAGAAGCATCCGCATGGTTTTTCTCCTGGACATTTGCCCGGGACAACATCCTCATCCAGATCAGCGGAGAGCTTCCCGAAGCCCAGGCGCTGCTCTACCAGCAGGCGCTCGAAAGCATGCAATAACGAGCCACAAGGTCGAATAAATTAAACTGTACTTTGATAATGTAACCAAATATTGGTGTCCACCGGTGTCATGGCGGATAAGACCACCATTTGTAACACGGATAACCCAAAACAAGAGCCTTGAGGTTTGCGGTGTCAAAAACCCCTAACTTGGTTCACATCCGTGAGGTTCGGAGGTTCGAGTCCTCTAGCGCCCATTCGTAAGTC
>CAXYYH010000021.1:0-15725 GCA_964293995.1 uncultured Anaerolineaceae bacterium | reverse complement strand
TGGTGTAGGCCGGATGGCATTGTTCAATCCAGCTTGCGAAGCCATCTTTATTCACATGTGCCCTTCAGGGGATTGCGGAGCTGGTGTAGGCCGGATTGTGATGTTCAATCCAGCTTGCGAAGCCATCTTACATTCGTTTCTGCCCATCAGAGTATTGCGGAGTTGGTATAGGCCGGATGGCGTTGTTCAATCCGGCTTGCGCAGCCATCTTTTGTTCGCCTCTGCCCGTAGGGCAGACAAAAAAAGCCTTCTCAGCAGGAGAAGGTGCCCGAAGGGCGGATGAGGGATAGCCCGCAAGTTAATTAAGGTGGCGTAATCAGCAAAACCAGCCTACACACATCCTTAAAACCCAAGGCCCTGCCAGGTGCCCGTGAGCCAAAACCTCAACAGGCTGGTCACCAGAATCTGCGCCATTGCCACGTTCAGGCCCAGCAACACCGGCACGCGCATCTGCCGCCAGCTCACCTGCCTGTTGCTGCGCTTCAGCAGCATCAAAGCCAGAACCGTATACACTGCTCCCAGCAGGAACAAAACGCTCAGGCCCGAAAGCAGCATCGCCGGCAAAAGCACCACCGCGGTCTGGCAATAGACACCCCAAACCATCAAGCCAAGCAACAGAACCAGAACAAAGAATGACCACCACTTCTCAAAAAAGCTCTCGTTGATCCAATCCGCCCAGGCGGTCTGGTTGAAAAGCGGGGTCAGGATCGCCCCGACCCCCAGTCCGACCCCCGTGCCGGTGATCAGGCGCAGAAGATTGGTTGGCTGATAGCCGTGACTGAAAGCGGGGAAGAAGTGCAGAAAAGAATTCAGACCGTCCAGCCCAAACCACAAAAACAACAAGCCAAGGATCACCATCACCCAGCCAGGCGGGAACTTGCCTCTACGCCCCATCCGCGCCTGAAAAGCCACACTCAGCAATCCGCCCAAATACATGCCGGTGCAGCGCGCGCACAACGGCGACTGCATGTCGTGGTAAAAGAAACTGCGCGCCTCGATCTGATGGCAAACCGCGTAACCCAGCAGGCGGATCTTCTCCCACCACCCGGCGGGCGTTACCCCCAGCCAAATGCCAAGTAAGACCAGCAGGCTGACCGTCAGCCCGATTGTCCAGGCGCAGTCTTTTTTTGCCTCATCGGCAGGCATATTATCGATTGGAGCGCTCTCTTGCAAGGCCTAACCCTCGCTCAGGGATGCGTGCGCGTCCTTGAGATACTCAATGATCGTCAGCGCCTGGGGGCACAGCCCTTCGCAGGCCCCGCATTCCACGCAGTTATCCGCGCGGCTTTCTTGCGGGATTTCGTTCTGATAGCGCCGCTTGCCTCGTTCTGGATTGTCATACATGACCGAATTGTTATAGATCTCAAAGATTTGTGGGATCATCACCCCATTCGGGCAAGGCAGGCAGTATTCACAGTGCGTACACGCCACCGGCGCCAAACCCTTCCAGGCTTGCTGAACCTCTTTCATGACCTGGCATTGCTCCGCGCTCAGGCTGTTCACGCCCGAACGCCCGGCACTGGTCAAATTCTCTTTCACCTGCTCCATCGTTGACATGCCCGAGATCACCACACTGACCTCGGGCTGATTCCAGAGCCACTGCAAAGCCCATTCCGCCGGCTTCCAGTCCACATCCGCCTGATCCCAGACAGCTTTGACCGGGGCCGGAGGGGTTTCCTTTGCCAGGCTGCCGCCTCTGAGCGGCTCCATGATCACGACGCCCAGACCGCGCTCAGCCGCCATTTTCAACCCGCGCTGACCCGCCTGAAATTCAACATCCATATAGTTGTATTGGATCTGGCAGAAACTCCAGTGATCATAACCATTCAGGATCTGCTCAAAGACCGGCAAATCGTCATGGAAGGAGAATCCCAGCTTGCGGATGCGGCCGTCCGCCAGTTGTTTTTCTGCCCAATCAAAGACCTTGAGTTTCACATAATTGTCCCAGTAAGCCTGATTGAGCGTATGCAAAAGGTAAAAATCGATATGATCGGTCTGCAGGCGTTCCAGCTGCTTGAAGAAGTAATAGTCAAAATCCTCTCGCTTCTCGATCAGCCAGGAAGGCATTTTGGTCGCCAGCGCCACGCGTTCCCGATAGCCGTCCTGCAGGATCCGCCCGACGATGGGCTCGCCTTCGCCCTGGTGGTAGGACCAGGCGGTATCGACATAATTGACACCCTGATCGATGGCGTAACGAACCATGCGTTTGGCTTCTTCTTCATGCACTTTTTTATCGTCGCCCGGAAGCAGCGGCAAACGCATACAACCAAAGCCCAAAGCCGAGGGCTCATAACCCGTATTCCCAAACTTTCTATATTGCATGATCTTCTCCCTTCATGAAACCATCTGAAACAGTTATTCCAACAATTCTTACCTCTTTATTTTACCCGCACTTATCCTGGCAAAGCGAAATCAGCCCTGCAAATGCCCTATTGTGATCCAAACTCCTGTGTTTCACAAAGAGGTTCCTGCCTTTGGGAACCTTCCTCACGACTTAGCTTTTATGTTTTTATGCTTTTATACTTTTATTTGCGTGCCCCCTATGCTTTTTCAGAGGATTTGCCTGTATTGTGCGCCTCCTCGCGCGTAAAACCCCTCCAGGTACCCTTTATTTCAAATCAGAAAATTACCCTCCTCACCTGTTCCATTAAGGTTGGTTTTACCCTCTGGGGTACGCAAAAAAGGGGGTAAAAACGCACAAACTCTCTGTGCTTCACAACATTTAATCATCATGTTTTCAATATTCATCCTATTCGACCCTATGATTCTTACCAGAAAGGGTGTATAATGCATTTTTGCGCGTAAACGCGCGATGGTTGTTACCTGGAAAGGAGGTGAATAGCAATGACAAGTGTAACTTTGAGACCAAATGAATCGCAGGATTCCCTGCTCAAACGCTTTCGCAAGAAGGTGGTAAAGAGTGGTGTGCTCTCCAATGTGCGGCGTAAACGCTGGTTTGTTTCCAAGAGCGAACAACGACGCATGGATGAAAAGAAGGCTGTTCGACGTACTTTCCGGAAGCCCTTCAATTAGCAGCCAGGTTAGTGAGGTTTTATGGCTAAAGAAGAAGAGAAAATTACTGTAGACGGTACGATTATCGAAGCGCTGCCCGGAACACAATTCCGCGTCAAGCTTGATAACGGGCATGAGGTTATTGCCTATCTGTCCGGCCGAATGCGCCGATATTACATCCGCATTCTGCTGGGAGACGCCGTGCGGGTCGAAATGTCTCCTTATGACCTCGACCGCGGGCGTATTGTTTACCGCGCCCGCAGACCACGAACTTCTGACCTGGATATCGATTAATTGAACCAGACGCCAGCTCCAACAGGAGCTGGTTTTTTTTATCCACTTTGGGTTAAAATAGCAATCTATGACCAGCCCATTCCCCAAGCCGCCCGGTTCCATCCGTGGATTCGATCCTGTCAGGGATACTGATGTGGTTGTCGACCTCATCGCGGATAGTTTCACCATCCAAAATAACTCGGAAGGCATGCGCATGCTCAACCAAATGCGCGATCATGCCCGCCGCGCCCGTGATGGGTCCTGGCAAGCGCCAAACCGGAGCGATCATCCCGGCTATGTCTGGGTCATCGACGGGCAGATCGTCGGGAATATTTCCATCATTTCATTTCTTGAAGGGCTGCGTCACATCGCCCTGATCGCCAATGTTGCCGTCAGGCCCGAATTTCGCGGGCTGGGGATCGCCAGCGCCCTCACCCAACAGGCGCTGCGTTATACCAAAGCGACACGCGCCTGGCAGGTCTGGCTGCAGGTCAATGAAGACAATCAGCCAGCCCAAAAAATGTACGAAAAACTGGGCTTTGACCTCATCCGCAAGGTCAACACCTGGGCCATCGATAATGGAATCATGAACCTGCCCAATTATTTTGAGCTTCCGGCCTCCGCTCAGGTATTGAGCCGCAAATTCTGGGAATGGGGCAAGCACAAGCAGTGGCTGAAAGACTGCTATCCGCCAGACACTCGCTGGTACGCGACTGTGAATTTTTCCGCCTTCTCGTCAACTTACCCGGGATTTTTAAACTGGGATGATCCCAGCCGGCTAAGCCATTACTCCCTGCGTCAAAACGGGAAACTGACCGGCGTCCTCACCTGGCAGCAGGGCCTGCCGCGAACAGACTACCTCTGGCTGGCGCTGCCGGAAAGCCCCTTGGAAGACGAACAGGTCTACCTGCTGCTGGCTCATTTTTTACAAAACAAGTGGCAGCAGCGTGCGGTAAAGATGGAATATCCCGAAAACCGCGCCGAAGAGGCTCTTTTGAAGCTGGGCTTCAAACACACCCGCAAATTGAACTGGATGAAATACAGGGATATTTAGGCACTAAGACCTATCGGCACTGTATTAAAACAAACAGCCTGTAAAAACACAGGCTGTATGTCATGATTACTTACCGGATCTAAAGTTCTTCGTCAACAATGATCTCGGTCAGTTTGAGAAACTCCTGCCATTCTTCGGTGAAGAAATGCAGGGTCACGTTGTTCAGTTCCAGATGATAAGTAGTTTCGCCATCCGGTTCTTCAGCCTTCCAGGCCAAATAATTTTCAGTTTCTGCAATTGTAGTGGTGATAGGTTCTTGATCTTCCATGGGTTCCTCCATAATTATTACTTTGATTATCCCACGCCCTTGGTCAGGATGCAAGACAAATCAGAAATTCCGATCCTTATCAGGCGGATAAAAACGTGCAAATGTCTTCCTGAACCAGGCCCGAATGCTATTAAGTGGCTTTTCAAACCGAGGCGCGATTTTGTCCCAAACCTTGCGCAGGCCTTTCAGCAATGCCGGTTCTTCTGGCTTTTGGTAATACTGAATTTCAGCCCATGGATCCTGATCGAAAAGTTTCCGCGTGCTGTAACGTAAAAGCAATTTGAGCGTAGCAAATGCCGGAGCTGCCAAAATAACACCAAGAATGCCCAGGATCTGAGCTCCAACCAAAGCCGAGATCATGATGGCAGCCGGATGCACTTCCAGTGATTGCCCCATGACCTTGGGCATGAGAATATGATCGAGCATCAGATCGATCACCAATGCCACTCCAAGAATAAGAATGGCGTAGACAATTTTGGTCATACCAAAGGGCGTTGGGTCCTGCAACAAAGCGCCGACAAAAAAACCGATCCAACCGATCGCCGCGCCGAGGTAAGGGATAAAACGGCCAAGCCCGGCGATAATTGCCAGAATAAAGAAGTAAGGCAACCCCATAATGCCCAGAAAGATCGAATAAATGATGATCGCAATCGTAACAACAGTAAACTCACCGCGAATAAAAGCATTGAAGATTTTGGAAATTTCCTGGCCCAAACGGCGAAAATCCTTCTCATAGCCCGGAATACTAAAGTTGAAGATCTTGCGCTTTGCGCCTTCTGATTCAGAGATAAGGAAAAATGAGACCATGAAGGTGATTCCAATGTTGAACAAAAAGCTACCAACCTTGCCGACGACTGTGGTGGCAACATTGCCAGCCTGACTGACAATAGGCTGTAAAGAACTTGAGATCAATTCACCAAGCGATTCAAAATCCAGATTTGGGGTTGTAAACTGGAACGGCCCCAGCACGATCTTCTGCTGAGACCACTTTTCGAGGAAAGCAGTTATATTGTCTACATTATTGATGATCGTTTGAAATAGCGATTGAACCTGATTTGCCAACTGAGCACCGCCAGCAACGATCCCCCAAATTATCAAACTGGCGAAAAACAGGTAAACGATCACAACTGATAATCGCCAATTGATACGCGCCTTTTTATGAAGAAAGTTACAGATCGGGTGCAATAAGAACGCTATCAGGAAGGCTGTGAGTAAAAGGATAAAGTATTGTTTGAATCCGATAACCAAAGCCAGCGCACCCACTACAAGCAGAAGACCAACGATCAGCTTTGTGGCCCATCCCCAGGGTGGCGAATCGTTTTTTCGCCGCTTGCTTTTCTGCCCAACTTTTTCTTCATTCAGGGCTGGGACCGACTCGTTGTTTGAATCAGGTTGATTGTTTTCCACTTGGCTTTTTTCCATAAGCTTATTTTAATCGCTTTTTCGAGTTTCAAACAATAGCTTGTCAATATCCGGCAGTGGTTCATCGATGAAAGCAAAATTGTTGCAAATTAGCCTTGGAAAACAAGAAATCATCCAACTCCCAACGCGATCAGAAGGATCCAAAAGATCATGGCGAAGAAGATCGACCACTCAGAAATGGCGAATTTCCAAACCCGGGGCCTTTCCAGATCAGGTGCAGAGAGAACATCATGGCCGACATCTCTGACAGTCCACATCAGACCAAGGAAGATGCCAAAAGCCAGTATTGGAAAGAGCCCAGCCAAACCCAGATAACGCGACGCGACCAAACCATCGCCCTTTTGTAAAAAGAAGGCCAGCGAAAAGGCAATTACCATCAGGAACCCGGCCCTAAAAAAGGTGATCGCTGACGTAATATGCCTCTTCATATTATCCATTGGGAAGGCACCCACCATTGAAAGAGAAAACCCTGTGATCACGCCCAACGACAAGCCTGCTTTTGCCCAAAATCCAGGCATCGAAAGGCCGAGAGATAAGCTGAAAATCATAATGCAGACCCCACAGACGATCATTCCAACATTGAATACCCATGCCCAGCGAGAAACCCCACGCTCCCCCAATTCGGATATATAGTGATTGAGAAAGGAATATTTTTCACCTTTGGTGCCGCGATAGACAAAGCCAGGGATCAGCACACCCAGCAAGCCAAAAACGACTCCGATCACCCCTATGGTCTTAAGTAGAACTGGATTTTGAAGCATACTCATTTCCTGACCTCGGTGCTTAATTAATTTATTGTAACTGAAGAATGATGAAATCTTTAAGTGCCGGTTGGAACCAAAAGAAAATTCCATTCGGACACCGCTCGGTCATAATACCAATTGATCGATCAGGTTCCCTTGTTTCCATCTTGCTCATATCGCAGGCCGATAAACACTAACGGGCACGCTGCAAACCATCCTTCGCATCTTTCATCATATTTGCTTGCGAACTAAAACAACACTTCTATCCATGATATTCGCCTGGATCGGTTTACCTTCCGATCAGGAAAGCCTGTATGGATGAAAAAACCTCTCCTTTTAGTATCAAAGGAGAGGTTTTTTACTACACTAAGAATTAGTCAGAGACGAAGTGGGTTAGTTATGCTCCCATTCGCTCATGACGCTGGCATCAAAGTTTTCGACGTGCAAAAGCTCGTGGGCTTTATGACCGCCAGGTTCGCCAAGGTAGTTTTTGTAGAGCGCGAGGACTTCGGGGTTCTCATGGGACTTGCGCAAAGTGTCTTCGCGGTCGATCTGATAGAGTGCTTCCATGCGTTTCTGGAGGACAACATCGCGATCTTTGGTGTAGGGCTGTCCGCCACCATTGATACATCCACCGGGGCAGGCCATGATCTCTATGACGTCAAATTTTTCTTCGCCGGAAACGACTTTGTCCAGGATCTGGCGGGCGTTGCCGAGACCGGAAACTGCCGCGACACGGATCTTGCGGTCGCCGAGGTCAACGATGGCCTCGTGTGCGCCTTCAAGACCACGCAAAGCAACGAAATCAACGTTTTCGAGAGTTTTCTTGGTAACCAGTTCGTAAACGCTGCGCAGGGCGGCTTCGAGCACACCACCGGTGGCGCCGAAGATGATGCCCGCACCGGTTGATTCGCCAAGTGGGGAGTCGAAGTCTTCTTCTTCGATGTAGCGCAGGTCGACAGAGCCTTCTTTGAGGATCTTGGCAAGTTCGCGGGTGGTCAGGGAGTAATCGACGTCGCGGACGCCATAGCTTTCCTGATTGGGAAGGGAGGCTTCGTATTTCTTCGCGATACAGGGCATGATGCTGACCACAACGATGTCTTTCGGATCCCAGCCCATCTTTTCAGCGTAGTAGCTTTTGATGATGGCGCCGGTCATTTGCTGCGGGCTCTTGGTGGTGGAGGGCATGTATTCGAGACTGGGGTAGTAGTAGCGAATGAAGTTGATCCAGCCGGGGCAGCATGAGGTCAGGATGGGCAGGTTTTCGTTTTTGGTGAGGCGTTGAATGATTTCTGTGCCTTCTTCAATGATGGTCAGGTCAGCGCCAAAGGTAGTGTCGAAGACTGCATCAAAACCAAGTTTGCGTAAACCAGAGACCATTTTACCGGTCACGATCTCGCCAGCGGGATAGCCGAATTCTTCACCCAAGGCAACACGAACGGCCGGGGCAACCTGAACGACAACCTTTTTGGTCGGGTCAAAGAGAGCGTTCCAGACATGGTTGATGTAGCTGTGGCCGGTGAGCGCGCCGGTGGGGCAGACGCTTACGCACTGACCGCAGTAGACACAAGGTGAGTCGACGATCAGATTTTTCTCCGCGGGAGCGACGATGGTGCTGAAGCCGCGTCCAAAAGCGGTCAGCGCGCCAACGGTTTGAACTTCGTTACACATGGTCTCACAGCGGCGGCACATGATGCATTTGTCCGGATCGCGGTAAAGCGCAGCACTGGAAAGGTCTTTCTTATGGTGCATGCGTTCACCATTGGGATATTTGACCTGAACGTCATATTCCCATGCCATGGCCTGAAGTTCGCATTCGGTGGACTTGGCACAAGTCAGACAGGTGAAGGGATGGTTCGAGATGATGAGCTCGAGGTTTTTGCGCCGTGCCAAAAGCACGCGCTTTGAATTGGTGGTGACTTTCATACCTGGCGTCACAGGCGTGGCACAAGCCGGGGCGAGATTTCGTCGGCCTTCAACTTCGACCACACAAACACGACAGGATGCGACCTGATTTTTGTAATGAATCTTTTCCAGATCCAGGTAGCATAAGGTGGGAATCTTCAGGTTCAGCGCGCGAGCTGCTTCGAGGATGGTTGATCCCTCAGGTACGGATACTTCTTTGCCGTCAATAGTTAAAGTTATCATATATCTGTTCCTTATTTACGAATTACCGCACCAAAGCGACATTTTTGGAGACAATTGCCACACTTGATGCACTTTTCTTGATCGATGACGTGGGTTTGCTTGGGCGAACCGGAAATACAATTGACCGGGCAACCACGGGCACAGGATGTACAACCGATACATTTTTCAGGGAGAATCTCGTAGTGGAGAAGATCGGTACAAACACCAGCCGGACAGCGTTTTTCTTCAACATGGGCTTTGTATTCGTCCATGAAGTAGCGCAGGGTGCTAAGCACAGGGTTTGGCGCGGTTTGTCCAAGACCACAAAGCGCTGTATCCGGAATAGTTTCAGCCAGCGACTGCAATTCGGCAAGTGTGTCTAAGGTACCCTTGCCTTTGGTGATATCAGTTAATATTTCAAGCATACGCTTGGTACCAATACGGCAGGGCACACAGCGTCCGCAGGATTCTTCAACGACGAATTCAAGATAGAAGCGGGCAATGTTGACCATGCAGTCACTGTCAGACATGACGATCATACCGCCGGAACCCATCATGGACCCGATCTTGCTAAGGGATTGGTAGTCGATCGGGGTATCGAGGAATTGTTCAGGAATACAACCACCGGAAGGACCACCGGATTGGGCAGCTTTGAACTTGCCGCCATCACGAACGCCCCCACCAATTTCGAAAATCAGCTGGCGCAGGGTGGTACCCATGGGAACTTCAACCAGACCAACATTGTTGACTTTACCAGCCAGTGCGAAGACCTTGGTACCCTTTGAATTTTCGGTACCGATTTGAGCGAACCATTCGGGGCCTTTTTCAAAGATCACCGGCACGTTTGCCAGGGTTTCAACATTGTTCACAACGGTAGGCTTTTGCCACAAACCTCTTTCCGCAGGGAAAGGTGGTTTGGTGGTGGGCTCGCCGCGGTTGCCCTGGATGGACTGAATCAGCGCGGTTTCTTCACCACAAACGAAGGCGCCAGCACCAAGACGTACATCGACGTCAAAGTTGAAGCCAGTTCCAAGAATGTTCTTGCCAAGCAAACCGAGTTTACGAGCTGCGTCAATGGCAATTTGCAGTCGTTTGACAGCCTGAGGGTATTCAGCGCGGATATAAACATAGCCCTGATTGGCACCGATACAGTAAGCGGCAATAGCCATACCTTCAATTACGCTGTGCGCGTCGCCTTCCATGATGGCGCGATCCATGAAAGCACCGGGGTCTCCTTCGTCAGCATTGCAAATGACATATTTGCGGTCACCCTTGTACATGCGGCCAAATTCCCATTTGCGTCCGGTTGAAAAACCAGCACCGCCTCGGCCACCAAGACCAGATCGTTTCATGATCTCAATCGCTTCTTCGGGGGTCATTTGGGTGATAACTTTTGCCAGGGACTGATAGCCACCAACACCGAGGTATTCCTCGACGATTTCGGGGTCAATCAAGCCGCAGTTGCGCAACGCGATGCGCATCTGTCGTTTGTAGAATGGCATTTCCAGCGAGTCGGTCATGCTTTTTTGCGAAACGGGTTCAATATAAACCAAACGGTCAACGACTTTGTCGTTCAAAATGTGTTGTTCAAAGATATCTTTGGCATCTTCTGGTTTCACCTGAACATAGAAGATGTTTTCGGGGAAGATATTGACGAGCGGACCTTTTTCACAAAAACCGAAGCAACCTGAGATGCTGGCCTGGACTTTGTTTTCAAGTCCATGTTCTTTGATCAGTTTTTCGAAATTTTCAACAAGTTGCAAACTTTTTAAAGAGACACAACCTGGACCGCCACAAACCAGGATGAATTTTTTATCACCGTCATAGTCGGGATCAGCACGAACTTCAACGAGGCGCTTGCACTCCTCATATTTTTGCCTGAGTTGCTCAAAGTTTTCAATTCTTGTTGACATTATTGCTCCTCAACTTTCTCACCGTATTCGACGAGGTATTCTTCTATGATTTTTTCTGCTTGTCCTTGCTTAACTTTGCCGTAAACATGGTCGTTGACTAACACTACGGGAGCTAAGACGCAAGCACCAACACAGCGCAAAGTCTCGATCGAAAAGCGACCGTCGGGGGTGACTTGTCCAGCTTTGATCCCCAGGGCATTTTCAAAATCCTGCAGGATTTTATTTGCGCCGTTCACGTAGCAAGCCGTACCCATACAAATGCTAATTTTTGTTTTGCCTTTTGGGGTCGTGGTGAAATAGTTGTAAAAACTAATCACACCAGAGACGTGCGCGTGAGAGACTGCGAATCTGTTGGCAATAAACTTTTGTACCTCAGCAGGAAGGTAGCCGAAAATGCTCTGTGCTTTATGCAAGGTCATAATCAGCTTTTCTTTTCGCTCAGGATCTATTGGATCGATCTTCAGCGAATCAATGTAGGCGTCCAATTCGATGAAACCCGGATTGGACTCCGTGCAACAAGGACTTTTTTGTTCGGTCATATTTCTCCTCAATATTTTTCCGAATAAATTCGGTTTGTTTACGCAAAAAAGCTAATTTGTGAACGACCTCACAAATTCAGCCGAACTTATTATAATCGGATTCTGTAATTTTGGGGACTTGATCAATAAGATCGAAGTCGCGATGATCTCGACGTCCAGAATGTCATGCGAGGTAAACAAGACGCTCAAATTGGGAATTTCCGGAAAGATCGAATGCACAAAAGCTTCCCGTGAATCTTTGTCGAGCGACTGGAAAGGCTCATCAAGGACGAGCAGTTCAGGCAGCGTGACCAGGGCGCGCAAAAGGGATACTTTGCGCTTCATACCCCCACTCAGCGTGTGTGGATAATCGTCCTGATAACCATCCAATCCGACAAGTTTGTACCACCCGGCAAGTTTTTCCAACGCGTTCGTTTTTGAAGCGAAATGAGGGCTTTTAAGCGGCAGACGGATATTTTCATCAACCGTCAGATAAGGAAAAAGACGAGGCTCCTGGAAAACAATATGCGGTTCCGCGCCGGTCGGGTAAGCATAGCTGCCGGAATCGGCCGCCAGCAGCCCCGACAGAATGCGCAGCAGGGTGGTTTTGCCGGCCCCGCTTGGCGCGAACAGCAAAAGCCTCTCGCCCTGGGACATTCTGAAACTGAAATCGGTGATGACCGCTTCGTGGTTGAATTTCTTGTTGATCGCGTTAACTTCCAGCACGATCTGGGGTTGGGGATCAGTCGCCATAGGTGTACTTCCTTAGAAAGGTGGCATAGACCAGTTCCACCAAACCCTGAAACAGAACTGTGAGCAGGATGAAAAGGAGAATGTAGAAAAAAACTTCCTTCATCGCGAAAACCAGCCTGGCTTTATTGAGCAGGTAACCCAAACCGTCCTGGGAACCGATGAATTCCCCGGTCACGGCGATCTTGGAGGCCATGCTAAAGCCCAAGATCAGATTGATGCGGGTGATCTTGATGATCTGGGGTTTCATCAAGGTTGAAAAACGCAGTTTTCGATCGGCTTTGATGGAATCAAGATATTCGACCTGTTTTGGGTCAGGGAATTTCAGAGCCTGCAGCGTGTTCATAAAAATAAGCGGTAAGGTCATTAATGTGATCAACAGTATGGGTGGCGCGCTGCCAACGCCAAAAACGATCACCAGGATCACCCCAACCGTTACCGCCGGGATGACCTGAAAGGCCTGCACCATGGCGCTGACCGGATCAGATAGTTTGGTGTTGGATAAGAGCGCGGCGAGGGCAGTGCCGATCAGGATCGAAACGGAAAAACCAACAAAAATGCGCCAGAGCGTAATGCCGAGCGCGGCAAAAAAACGTGCGTTCAAAAACTCGTGCAGGTTTTGCAGAACCTCAGCTGGTGAGGGAATGATGTAAACAGGGAAAAAGAGGGAAAGGACTGCCCATAAAATAATGAGCAGTCCGAACCCAGCAAGTTCATTAAGGAAGGGAGTAGAAGATCGCCTCGTAGCTTTCATCCAGTGGTTTTCCGATCGTAGTATAGTAATGAATGACAGCGTCTTTCATTTCCTGATCAGATTGTACTGTGAATTTGGTCGCTTGCAAGGCTTTCAGCAAAACAGGCGCCGGGAAAGAGAACTTTTCAGCGACTTCGTTCACTGCTGCTTCCGGGTTCGCCTGCATCTCCGCGATGGCTTTGGCGACAGCTTCATTGAAAGCTTTCACCCACTCAGGATGAGCGCTGGTAAACGCGGCTTTGGCAAAAGCGCCCACCTGCGGATAACCATCGCTGTCACCAGTGACGCTGTTCCAGACATCGTAAAAACTGGCTCCCAGATGACCACAAGGCTGGGCAGCCATGGCTGTCGCCGCGGGTTGCGGCATGGCAACAATGGCGTCGTCACCATTCTTGATCAGCGCGGTTGAGGTTTCAAACGGGGCGTAGATCGGTTTTACGTCTTCGCCATAAACCAAACCGGCCTGTTCAACAAAGAATTTAGTGGTTTCTTCCAAAGGCGAGCCTTCAAAGGGCAGATAGATCTCATGTCCGGCCAGGTCAGCAAAACTGTTGATCTCAACATTGCAGCTGACGATGTAGGAAAGGCCGGTCACATTGGTGTTGATCAGTTGCAGGGGAACTCCGTTTTTGAACATGTCAAAACCAACAGAGAGGCCGGTCACTAAAACGAGGTCTTCTCCGGCTGTGAATTGTGCGTTCGCCTGGGGGTGGTTTTCGAAGATCTCAACATTGAGGCCGGGCAGATATTTGGCGGCCAGGAGGATGGGGATGGAGGTGGTCGAGTTGGGCGCCAGAACCGTGACTGCCAGCGGCTCCTCAGTTTCGGCAGCCGTTTCCGAATCATTGGCAGGATAAGTTGCCTGTGTTTGGGTTTCCTGTGTGGCAGCCTGAGTTGCATTTTCAACAGGATATTCATTACTTGTCTGATCAACAACCAACGGCAGCGCAGTATCAGTATCGGTTGCTTCGGGTTGGGTGTTTTGTTTTGGTCCGCATGAGGCTAAAACAAGCATAGCGATCAGTACGAAAACAAAAAATTTGGATTTCATTCGGTAAAACTCCTTAATATTATTACCGGCGTTTCGTTATGCGCGTCGGCTTGAATTGTTCGATTATTTTAACTCACAATTTGGTAATGCCTTGTTAACCTATCTACAACTCTTTACCAAACGCGACCAAAAGAAGTGCGGAAAAAGAAAGAACGGCACCCGGGTGAGGTGCCGTTATCGGTTCGAAATTGGTTTTCCAGCAGAGAAAGCTTATTTTGCGGTAGACAAGGCGCTTTCTTTTTTGGCCAGGCGGACAAAGATAAACAGAAGCCCGTGTGCCAGAGTCAGGTGTCCAATTCCAGCCACTCCGGATAAGGCCTCACTTGGGAAAGGCAGGTAACCATTACTGATCACCTGAATGATGCCTCTGAGGAACATGGCCATGATCGTAATATACAAGCCGCTGATCCAGGCGAAGAGTGGTTTTTGGAATTTTTGCTGGAGTTGCGCCTGGTCTGTATTTTTAAGCGCAAGCCATACGATCGACAGAGCCAGCGTTCCGAGTGCGATGGAGTGAAGATGGATCAGGCGTAGGGTTGTCAGACCGGTAAAGTCGTTGAATCTGGTAAATTCGCGGTAAAAGACGCCGCCAGCCAAGCCCATCACAAGAAATACGATCGCGTCCTTCAGGATATTGTTTACTGTAAAACTTTTAACAAAAGACCGGAAGCCAAACACCACCAAAAGCAGGTAAGCAACTGTTTTGGGCATCATTAACGCCCCGACCAGTGGATATATATCGGCCCAGAGCACTACCGGAAGGTAAAACAAAAAGCTGAGCAGGATCAAAACGCCGGTGTAGCGCAGTTCTGGCC
Organism: uncultured Anaerolineaceae bacterium; assembly: GCA_964293995.1. Classification (GTDB taxonomy): domain Bacteria; phylum Chloroflexota; class Anaerolineae; order Anaerolineales; family Anaerolineaceae; genus Mesolinea. The sequence goes on along the minus strand of CAXYYH010000021.1, from coordinate 1,025 downwards.
TCTTGCGCTCCTGCCAGGTCCAGATGACCAGCAAAACGCCCATGATCGTGAAGGGAATGTTGCGCAGAAGGCTGAAAGTGTAGTTGCCCGGCAGCACTCCCCAGCCGTTTTGCGGCAGGAGTACGAGAACAACGCGGGCCAAAGTAAGACCGAAAATGAGCAGGTCACGTACTTTGGATGATTTCCCAGTGAGCTTCTTATAGTAAATATAGAAGAGAACATAAAAAACGGTCATGGTGATCGAGGTGACAAACTGACCCCATGAAAGCGCGGCGGCATACTTTTCAAAACCGTTTTCCGTGAAATGTGCCATAATGCGCGGTAAAAGATGAAAAGCATCCCCGGCACCCAGCACGATTGCCATGATCCCGAACAGTCTGGCAGTTTTGCCGTCTTCGAAAAGCAAACGAAAACCAAGCGCAATTACCATGATCAGGTACGCAATATCAAACAACGACTCAAATAGTTCCAATGTGAATCTCCTTTACATTGATTCCAGACTGTATCCATAGGATATATTGATTGTAATGAGACAAAAAAGTCTCTTTATCCCAATTTTCGGTAAACAGGCGCTCGATCATTTTTTGAATAACAGCGTTCAAAAAGTGCATGATCTCGATCCTCAAAGCCGAATCGCTGCCCCCGCGGTGAAACAAAAGGTCAGGCTTGTGTTTATTTTTAATTCTAAAAGCCCGCCACTTTGCGTCCAGTTCACAGTCCCAGAACAAAAAGCGTATGCGGTAAAGATCGTATTTCTGAAAAATTTCGTTTGCCATCGCTGAGCCAAAAGTCTCCAAAGCGGCAAAAAGGTCGCCGTTCTTCTCGCTCAATGCTTTGGCAAAAAGATCGTGGCTTTCTGCGATTTCGTTGTCCAGAACTGTGAAGAAACTATCGGTAAGATCTTCAAAATACTGATAAAAACTTCCACGGGGGATTCCGGCGGATTTGATGATGTTTGAAACGCTGGCCTTATGGACCGGATGCGCGACAAATTCTTCTCTGATGGCGCGTAGGATCACGCGCTT
>CAXYYH010000020.1:0-29412 GCA_964293995.1 uncultured Anaerolineaceae bacterium | reverse complement strand
CCTGATTTTGCTGCAAATTACGAGATTTCCTCTTGACATTCAAGACGGTATCTACTACTGTCAAACCTTCTATGTCGGGTTGACCCCCTAATGGGGGCAGGCAACGAACCCGACATACTAAAGATACACCTAATCGATATCCGTATTGATCAATTCCTGATGCAACTCCCGCAGGAGTTTTGCGTCCATCTTCTCAACCTTCCGGTCATAGGTCAGATAGCCATTGATCTCCGTCTCGATGTCACTGGTTTGCGTATAGATCGCTACGCTTAAACCTTTCGGAATGAGAGGCTGCACCTGCTCCTTGAGCAATTTTGTGTATGCTCTGGTCAGCGATTCCTGATCTTTGTGATGACCATATCCAAAGCGTTTCTTCTCCGTGTAAATATGCCCATCGACCTGCATGGTATAGCCGCCAAACTCGGCAACTGCCATGATGCGGTGATCAGGCACGCGCGCGCTCAGGCGTTTCACATACACATGTCGGCTCTGAAAATCGCCGCCGCCCTGGTCAAACCACCCCGAGGCATGATCAACCAGGCGGGTCGGATCAAGCGTTTTGACCCAATCGGCAATCCTGATCGCCTGGAACTGCCCCCAGCTCTCATTGAACGGAACCCACACCGCGATGCACGGGAAATTGTACAGATGCTCGATCATATCCTGCAATTCCACCCGAAATTCCTCACGGTTTTGAGGATCTTCGCGCCCAAAGCGTTCAAAACGGTGCTGATCATTGCGGTGGATGCCGGAAGTAAAGGTAAACAGGATGATCGCGTCTTTGGTCGTCCGACCGCCGTTCGGAAAATCCTGCCAGACGATCATGCCCAGCTTGTCGCAGGCATAATACCAGCGGGCTGGTTCAACCTTGACATGCTTGCGGATCATATTACAGCCGATCTTTTTAGCATACTCAATATCAAAAAGCATGGCTTCTTCACTCGGTGGGGTCAGCAGCCCCTCCGGGAAATAACCCTGGTCCAAAGGCCCGTATTGGAATATGATCTCGTTATTCAGAGCAAAACGCCAGTAACCTTTCTTATCCTTGACTTTACTGAACTTGCGCATGGCAAAATAACTGCTCACCCGATCCACCACTTCCTTGCCGTGGATCAATTTGACCTCAAGGTCATATAAGGTCGGGCTATCCGGGTGCCAAAGGCTCGGGTTTGGGATTTCGAAGACCAGGTGGGTGTTCGGCAGGCCTTCCGCTTCAGCGACTTTTTCGCCGTACAAAGAAGCCGCAGCCTCAATATGGCAGCCAGCCTCCAGCGCCTCATCGCTCACCCGCACAATTAACTCCAGCGTTTCTGTGTCGATCGAGGGTGTGATTTTCAAAGACACGATGTGGCGTTTCGGGACAACTTCCAGCCAGACCGTTTGCCAAACCCCCGAGGTGGATGTATACCAGATGCCGCCGGGCTGCAGCCTCTGTTTCCCCTTTTGGTGCATGGCGGTTTCAGTTGGGTCCATCACCATGACAACGATCTCGTTTTCCCCTGATCTCAAAGCCCGGCTAATGTCAAAAGTGAACGGCAGGTAGCCGCCCCAATGCTCCCCAACCAAAACGCCATTCACCCAGACCTGACATTCAAAATCGACCGCCCCAAAATGAAGGAGAACGCTTTCATCGGGGTCAAAATCAACTTTAAACTTTCTTCGGTACCATAATTTCTGATCCGGCTGCAAAACTTTCTCAACGCCTGATAAGCGCGATTCAGGCGGATAAGGCACCAGGATCGTGCCCTGAAAAATCTCGGGTTTAGCCTCATTCTGATCCAAAATGCTGTATTCCCAGCTTCCGTTCAGGTTCTGCCAGCCTTCCCGCTTCATTTGCGGGCGGGGATACTCCGGCAAGGGGATTGGCAGATCCGGCTGCCAGGGAGTTGTCAGGGTATGATGGCTAAGTTCAGTCATGGCTTTCCACTTCCAGGCCTTTCTTTGAGTTCGCTTTCAGGAAAGGCAAGGGTAATAAACCAAACAAACCGATCAAAGCCCCGATCTGGAAGATCAGAGGCACCGCCAAAAAGCCTTCCTTGCCTTCGATCATGCCGGGAATGCCAAAATTACGGATCAGGGAAGATCCGATCCCCGGGCCGATCAACATCGGAAGCATGACCCAAAAGATCATGCGCATGCCCAAAAATCTGCCGCGGCTTTCTTCCGGCAGCAGCTCCTTGAGCCAGGAGGCCGACGCGATCGCCGCAGACATATTGGACGCCTGCCAGATCAAAGCGCCAACCGCCAACATGGGTACCGATTTTGCCAGAGAGAAGAGGAAGCAGCCAAGGCTGGTTAAAACGATCGAGACCGCCAGCATGAGTTTCTTGTTCACCTTATCCGCAAGAACACCCAGCGGAATTGCCAGCAAAGCGCTTCCAACGATCACCGCGCCGCCAACAATGGCAAACTCCGATTTGCTCACCCCGATCGTATGATTGACATAAATAAGCATGTAAGGGAAACCAACCTGGAAGCCAACCCCCAGCAGCATGACACTTAGCAGCAACAGGAATAGTGCCTTATTCTCTGTGACCGTTTTGACATCAAAAAGACCTCGAATATCAGCCCAATAGCTTGTCTTTGGCGCTGGTTCATCCAGATTTGAGGCCTCATCGATCGCCCCACCTGCCAAAAAGCCCACCACCATCACAATGCCCCCAAGAAGGTAAAAGAATGTGAAATAGCCAAGGTTTTCAATAAATATTCCGGCTGCGACAAGCGAGATCAATTGCGCGATGAACAGGCTCAGGTTCAAAACACCTTCAACCCGTCCGCGGTTTTCACTGGGCGCGACATCCGCTGTCCAGGCGTTAAAGGCCGCGTCGTTGGCGGTTGAACCAAAAAAGGTCATCAGGCAATCCACCAACACAACCATCACTACCGCCAGACTGACGTTTTTGAAAAAAGACGTTAGCGGGAAGACCGCCGTCATCAGCCCCCAGAAAACATAGCCGATCAGAATGTAGGGCTTGCGTTTGCCCCATTTGGAACGCGTGCGGTCGCTGAGCGTGCCCATGAAAATGGTTGTTAGCGTCGCCACGATCGCGCTGGCTGCCACCATCCAGGAAACTGGTCTTGGATCCGGCGTGATGGTCTCATAAACGAAGCTGTTGAACCAAGTGTTTTCAACCGCCCAAGCGATCTGTCCCGTAATGGCAAGCGCAGCCAGCACGACCCAGGTTTTACTGCGAATTTTTGATTGTGCTTCTCGATTGTCGGATAGCATAAAAAACCTCCGTTTTGATTTTCTAAATTATTTAAATAATAACAACGGTTTGTTGTTACTCATTTCGATAAAGCGCTTCTGAAAGCATTTCTGAAATTGCCGCGTTGTTTGGCATCAACACCATCGCACCCTCATAAGTGATCCAGTTGGTCACCATTTCGGGACTAACCGCGAATCTGCGAATGTTATCAGGATTCATCAATGGTTTGGCCATGGGCAGCAAGGGCAGGATCAGACTTAATGGAATATCCGTGTCCACATATTCCCGGTACAAACTGTACAGTTCCGGCACTTTGGAAAGCATATTCAGATTGACTGCTTTTTTAAAGATCGCCATGACAACTTCCTGGGCACGTCGGTTGCGGTCAAAATCGCTGGTGGTCAGACGCGAGCGCGAATACCAAAGCGCCGTGCCTCCATTCATATGGGTTAGCCCCGGTTCCAGGATGCACCAGCCGCTCGGATCTAGTTGGCAGCTGTCCTGCAGCTCCTCGCTCACTTCCACATCGATCCCGCCGATGCTGTCAACCACATCCTTAAAGCCGTTATAGTTCACCATCATATAATATTCAGGCCGGATGCCAAAATTGACCTCAAAAGTATCCTGCAGCAAAGTAAAGCCGCCCAACTGCCAGGCGGTATTGATTCGATTTGACCAATACCCCGGGATCGTTACATACAGATCACGCGGGAAAGAAATAATACTTGCGGTTTTATGCTTTGGATTGATGGAAAGCAGCATGATCACATCGGTTCGATAATTATTCTCGCCAAAATCATCCACCCCAAGCATTAAAATATTGACCTGATTTTCAGGCAATTCCCCAACAGGGATGACCGGTACAGGCGTGGGCGTGAACATCGGCTGTGGAATGAGCTCGATGCTGCCGTCTTCCAGAATGTTGGCAAAAGAATTCGGCTGAAAAGCCGTTGGCGTGCGCTGCATCCCGTTGAGGCTGATATACCAGGGGGAACTTTCAGAATTGGCAAGCGCGGTAATAAAGACCGAGCCCAAAACGACGCCAATAAAAGACATGGCTAAAATAAAAATGACGGTAATGGTAAGGGATTGATGTTTGTTAAATCGCATATTACTGACCTAAGTTGTCACTTTCTTCCTGTCTGACGTCGTTCAAAGCTTCTTCGTTCAATTTTGGCTCAACGGGATTTGCTGGTTCGTTCTGGCGAAAAGACAGTTTGCTTAATAGTTCTCCCGCCTGGCTAAAGGCATCTCTAAGCTGATCGGCTTGTCTTGCGTTTTCCTGAATGGTTTCTTCCAGTTGTTTTTTCTGCAGACGCAGCTTGTCAACCTGTTCCACGTTCTCCCGGTTCGCTTCGATTATACCTTTCAACTGTTCCAACTCGTGCTCGAGCTTTTTCTGACGGTCGATCCACAATTCCACCTCTTCTGTCCAGGTGGCCTGGGTTTGCGCGAGATCGTCTTTCGCCTGATCCAGTTTACTTTGGCTCTGATTGTAATCGCGATTCAGCACCTGGATCTGCTGAGTTTTCTCAACCAATTCTTCCCGCAGATCATTCAAGCGCCGCGCGTCGTCTTCCAGCATGACCGCTTTTTCAAGCAACTTGCCGATCGTATCCCTGAGAGGGTCCAACCTTTCCAGCTCTTCCTTCCCCCAGATTTTTGCTGTATAGGGGCTGAGCGCCAGAATAGCCCTTTTGCTGGCAGGATCAGTCGATGGTAAGGGGTAGAGCATCAGGTTTCCAATCCGGTTGTAGCCGCTCAAGGGCATCAGGGCCTCCTTTTCAGCCCGATGCTGCCCATCGCGGTTGGAAAGCAGAAGAGAATCGGAATTCATTGCCTCCAAAAAGCTTGCGAATTGCGCGATTGGCAATCCAACTTTGCTGATGTAGTCTTCCCGGATCAGATCGTAGGTACTGGCAAGTTTTAGTTGCTCCGATCCATCTTCATAGCTCAAAAAACCGAGCAGATCAGCCATCAGATACAGACTCAAACCATGTGAAAGCGTCTTTTCAAGCGCGCTGCGGTTGGATTGCAGGCTTGTTTCCAGAAAGGTCTTTGCGATATTGGTGCTTAATGTCGTCGCAGAACCAGATCCACCCACTGGCTCTGATAAATTCTGGCCTGGCTTGCCCACCTGATTGGCAAGACTGATCAGAAGCGGATAGCAGAGCATCTGGCTCATCATCACCACAGCTGGCAAATTCCCAGCCTGCGGCAGCAGCAGATAAACGATAAATCCAATTGCGGAAATACCCAGGATCAATAAAGCCTCAAGCACGCCCTGGCGATATCGAAGAGAATAGAAAATGCCACCAACCAATGTCAGCAGGAGCGTAGCTGCGATCCAGACAAGATCAAAAACAGAGAAATTAAAGACTCCCGCCCTTGAAAAGGGCAGCCACCACAAGGAAAGCGCGATCGACGCGAAAAACACCAAAACCGTGCCCAAAACAGGCACCCACTCCGGGATAAAATCTTCCCGAACTTTGAAAATAACCCAGATCAGCCAAATGAGATTGATCAGATTCAAGCCCCGATGCCAGATCGGGAGCAAAGCTTCCATACCCGCCAAACCCTGATAAGCAAAAAGGTTGAAGGTCAGTAAAAGCAGTTGGGTGATCAGGATGATGATCAGACCGGTCTGCAGCGCGCGGCTTTGCTTTTCAGATCGCAAAGCGGCAAGCAATGCCAGGCCTGCCGACACGATCAGGAGGCCATAATAGAGCAAGGCATACGGAAAAACCGTCAGCACCGGGCTTAATTCAAGCAGTTTGATCATCTTTTTACGATTCCTGGCATTAACAGTGCAAGAATTGTACCCCTGTAATGCGAATGGTAATGCGAATTAATTTTCTATTTTCATTTTTATCCGTTATAATTCCGTGGCTTGTGAACAGGACAGAGAACTTACATGTTTGAAAACTTACATCCTTTGGTCAACATTTTTTTGCTTAGCCTGATGGCGAGCCTCGGGACGGGCCTGGGCGGTCTTCTCGCCGTCATTCGAAAACCCGGACGGCGTTCCTATGGCTTTATGATGGGTGTCACCGCCGGTGTCATGATCTGTCTGGCTTTCCTCGAATTGGTGCAGAAGTCAATTGAGATGTCCGATTGGCTAACAGCCACGATTGGCTTTGGCCTGGGTGCGCTCTTCATGTTTCTGCTCGATTTCTTTATGCCACACATCCGCTTCGGCGTTCGGGAAGTTCGGCAGGAGTCCAACTCGTTGTGTGAGACGAACGATGATGATGAATTCGGGAATGATCGGCCAAAAAAATGTTTGCTCTTCCTGAGAAAAGGGGGAGATCAGGTTAACCACTCACTGATAAGCACCGGCCTCCTCCTGGCAATTGGCATCACGCTTCACAATTTACCGGAAGGTTTCTCGGTGGGCGCTGGCTATCTGCATAACCCCAGGTTTGGTCTCTTTGTCGCCGTCGCCATCCTCCTGCACAATATTCCGGAAGGCATCGCCACCGCCCTGCCGCTTTGCAAAGGCGGCATTTGCAAAAAAGACGCCCTCAAAGTCGCCTTTTTATCTGGGCTGGCGGAACCCATCGGAGCCTTGATCGCCAGCATCTTCCTTGTCCGCTTTACCGCGCTTTTGCCAGGCGCTCTGGCCTTTGCTGGCGGCGTGATGGTCTTCATCACCCTGGACGAGTTGATCCCCACCGCGCGCAAATATGGCAATGAAAACTACACCGCTCTCGGAATCATTGTCGGATCGATGTTTGTCTTCATCCTCACGGGAATTTTTGGAGTTTGATACCGCGAAAAGATCAGATTAAATTTGTCATTTTTACCATCAACAATTGATGACCGATCTACCTGCGATTACGGTTCAGTTTCCGATATTGCCAACACTCTTTATAAAACAATGTTTTTTGTGAATTCCCAGTTATCCGGCAATTCTCAGTATGAAATATCTGCAACTTGGATTCTCCTTTCCTCAAGCGAATGATATTTAGTTTTTGATCGGAAATCGATCTGTAAGGATGGGGTTAAGTGCCCTCTGGGTATGTCCCCATCCGCTAATTTTGCAAATTAAATGACTATAAAATTAGTTCTAATTTAACGACATTAGCTCCTAACCCAAAATTATTTTTTCCAAATTGAGAATTTTTGCCTGATATCGTTTGAAAGAATTGATGCTTCATTTGGAGGTTATAATCAGCACAGTTTTCTAAAAGAGAACAACCAGCTGTCTGGCTAAAACAAGGATTGTTAAGAAAAATGACTAATTCTCTCTCATCAAACACAAGTGACAAAGGCGATCTGCCGCGGGGTTTAAGCATTCTGATCGCATGTTACAATGCTGCCGACCTAATCATGCAAACTTTAACGCGATTGCTTGAAATGGAAAAAGTTCCTGATCTCCCATGGGAGGTTCTGATCGTTGACAACAATTCGACCGATAACACGCTCGAGATCGTGCGTTCCTTCGCGTCTAAAATTCCGCAGCTGAAGATCGAACATGAGCCCAACCAAGGGGTGGCTTTCGCGGTTTTACGTGGGATCAAGGCCGCAAGCTATGCATACATCGGCATTGTCGACCAGGACAACTGGGTCCACCGGGATTGGATGATCAAAGCCGTCAATTATCTGGATCAAGCCCCCAACGCGGGCATCATTTGTGGGCGTGGAAATGCCATTTTTGAATCCGACCCACCCAACTGGTTCGCAAGGTTCCAGCAAAACTTTGCCGTCGGGCCCCAAAGTGAAGAAAACGGCCCAGCCAAAAACATTAATTCCTACTATTACAACGCGGCCTGCATCATGCGCAAAGCACCCATCGATCGCCTGATCGCGCAAGGTTTCCAACCCCTCTTGACCAGTCGCGCCAAGCACAAACTCCTTGCGGGCGACGATACTGAACTTCAGGCGCTTTACAAACTAACCGGCTGGGAAGTTCATTATCAGAACGACCTCACCTTCGATCATTACATGCCCACCCATCGTCTGAGCTTCAATTACTTCCAAAATTTGCGCAAAGGTCTGGGAGCAAGCGCAGTTTACCTTAATCTTTATCGCAATTATTTATCGGCTGTCAGAAAAAATCAAAACCCAGAACTAACAACCTGGTTCAAACCCATGCTGCGTTCTTTTTTGGGAGTTTTAAGCGACCCGCTCGCCATCCTTGCCAGCCCTATGCGGCAATTCGCCTCTAATTACAGGGTGGCAAAATACTGGTCAAAGCTGGGAGAGTTCCACGAGCGCCTGAGCCTCAGAGCCGAGCTGAACAATATTCAGACAGACCTATTCGACTGGCTCGATACAATTAAGACTGAGATGCGAAAAGACAGTTAGCCCAACCTTGATCAGACCTTTCTGGCAAAAGTCGTCATCCTGACGCAGTGGACGTCCTCAAAATCAGGGCTTTTGACTGATTCAACGATCAGCCGGCGATGTCCATCATGCCCTTTTTCATAGACCCGATCGGCTGAATTATGCACCACCAGGATGCCGCCGGGTTTGAGAAAAGGGACCCAGGCATCATAAGCTGAGCGCGCGCCCTGTGGGCTTTGATCGCCGTCCAAGATCAGCATGTCGATTTTCTCCTTCTGGCTTTCCACAGCTGATTCCGCTGTTCCGACACAGGGCACAACATAGTTTTCCAGTCTGGCAGAACGGATGTTATCCAAAAACTGCTCTTTGAGCGATCGCTTCAGCCCTTTTTCAATTTGCTGATAGACCGGCACCGAAAATTCATCCCCGGATGCGTCAAAGGGGTCGATCGCGACGACCTTGCCGCTGCCACGCATTTTTCTGGCTCCAGCTGTGACCAGCGTTGAACGCCCCAAAAAGACCCCGATTTCAACGATCAAGGCGTTTTCAGGCAGATTGTAGGCTTGATCAAACTTTTCAGCCAGTTCACTAGCAGTCACCCACCCGGGAATTGATTCTGCCACGGCGATGTAAGTTCGTTTATCTTCCAATCCAAGTTTAAAAGCACTTCGCAATATGAACTTCTTGATTCGGGTTCTTAAGTCTGTTTTCATGGTTTTTGCCTCTTTTTCAAGCAATCATCCTTTTCAAAGCTTATCTACAGCCATTTCGATGAAATAAATGTTTTGAACTTCTTGTATAATGATACCGGTAAATGCCTGAAACGTGAAAAATAAAGAGGTTTTGCATGGACAGCAATTTTGAACAGAAGAAAGTTTTGATCACCGGAGGGCTGGGCTTCATTGGCTCCAACCTGGCCATCCGACTTGCCAAACTCGGCGCGAAGATCACACTGGTAGATAGTCTCATCCCCACCTACGGAGGAAATCTTTTTAATGTTGAACCGATCAAAGACCAGGTCAGGATCAACATCTCCGACGTCCGCGACCCACATTCCTTTAAATACCTCATCTCTGGTCAGGACTATCTTTTCAATCTTGCCGGGCAGACCAGTCATGTCGACTCGATGGAAAATCCAGAGACCGACCTTGCCATCAACACCCTCGCGCAGCTGCAGATCCTGGAAGCCTGCCGCCATTACAACCCAGAAGTGCGGGTTGTTTTTGCCAGCACACGCCAGGTTTACGGTCGTCCGCTCAGTATCCCGGTCAACGAAGACCATCCCCTCGCGCCAGTCGACCTCAACGGCGTGCACAAACTCGCCGCTGAGCAGTATCACCAGCTTTTTAACAACATTTATGGCATCCGCTCAGTCATCCTGCGCCTGACCAACACTTATGGGCCGCGCATGCGTGTGGTCGATGCCCGCCAGACCTTTCTGGGCATCTGGATCCGGCGGGTTTTGGAGGGTAAACCGATCCTGATCTTTGGCGATGGCGAACAGATCCGCGACTACAACTATATCGACGATGTTGTCGATGCCCTGATTCTGGCCGCGAACGCCGATCTGTGCTGCGGGGAAGTTCTCAATCTGGGCTCAAACGAAGCCTTCTCGCTGACCGAAACCGCCAACGTCTTCAAAAAACTGGTGCCGGAAGGCGAGATTGAATACGTGCCCTTCCCTCAAAAACGCCTGGTCATTGATATTGGCGATTACCGCGCCGATTACAGCCGCATCAAAGCCAAACTCGGCTGGGAGCCAAAGATCAACTTTGAAGAAGGCCTGAGCCGTACGCTGGCCTATTATCGCGAAAATCAGAACAAATACTGGGAATCATCATGACAACTTTGCCAATACCTCTTTCAAACCCGAAGGCTTCTTATCTGGAACATCAGGAAGCTTTTGACCAGGCGATCAAAAAGTTTTTGGACAGCGGCTACTATATTTTGGGCCCTGAAGTTCAAGGCTTTGAAACGGCGTTTGCCAGTTTCGTCGGCCTGAAGCATTGCGTCACGGTCAATAACGGCACCGATGCCATCGTTCTGGCGCTAAGGGCGCTCGGGATAGGAGCCGGCGACGAAGTGATCACCGTCTCCCACACCGCTGTCGCCACGGTTGCCGCCATCGAAGAAGCCGGAGCTATTCCCGTTCTGGTGGATATTGACGCCCAAAGCTACTGTATGGATCCAAATTTGATCGAAGCGATGGTCTCGGAAAAAACCAAAGCCATCCTGCCGGTTCACCTCTATGGCAATCCGGCGAATATGCCTGAAATCATGAAGATCGCGCGTAAGCACGGTTTGTTGGTGGTCGAAGACTGCGCCCAGGCGCACGGAGCCAAGATCAACGGTCAGATGGTCGGGACTTTTGGCGACGCTGCCTGCTTCAGCTTTTACCCGACCAAGAATCTCGGTGCTTTCGGGGATGGCGGCGCGGTATTGACCAACAACCCCGACACAGCCGAAAGACTGCGATTATTGCGCCAGTATGGTTGGAAAGACCGCTATGTCAGCAATATTGTCGGGGTGAACACCCGTATGGACGAATTGCAGGCCGCCATTCTGAACATCAAACTACCTTTCCTTGAAGCGGACAACCAACGCCGCGCTCAAATTGCGATACACTACCATCAGGCTTTGCAAAACCTGCCCTTCCAGCTCCCGAATATAGCTGAAAACGCCGAACACGTCTGGCACCTTTTCGTGATTCAGACAGAAGATCGCGACAACTTACAGAGGTTTCTTCAGGAGAATCAGATCGGCTTTGGCACCCACTACCCCCAGGCGGTTCATCAACAGCCCGCCTATCTGGGTCGCCTGAGAGGCAGCGACAACCTGCCCGTCACCGAGGCGCTCATCCCCCACATCCTGAGCCTGCCAATGTATCCTCAGCTGGCCATGGAAGATGTTGACAGGGTGATCGAGGCGCTAAAGGCGTGGGCTGAGCAAAGATAAACCACTTTTTGCTGATTTTCGTTGCCCTTTATACTTGCTAAATCAAAAAGCCTCAGTTATAATGCAACTTCCTTGGGCGGTTAGCTCAGTTGGTTAGAGCGTTGCGTTGACATCGCAAAGGTCGTAGGTTCGAGTCCTATACCACCCATCAAAAAACCCCGGCTCGTTTGAACCGGGGTTTTTTCTTTTATCAGGACCTAATCATCATCCCACTCATCATCGTCATCCCAAAGGTCATCCCACCAATCATCAAGATCAAAACCGTCATCATCGTCATTGTAAACAGGGGAAGTTGGCGTTGGTGTCGTTTTTGGCATTTCCGTTCCATCAGGGCTCATGATGAACGGCAGAGTTATTCTACAAGGGTTATTATCGCCGCCACAATCATCAGGCAGATCGAGATCGGGCTGATAGGTGCCTGGTTCTGAATGTGCCATTTCATATAAAACAGACACAGGCAGGGCGAAAAGCTCTTCCATCGAATATTCTGGATACTTCTCCTGAGCCATTCTTGCCAGGTTCAGCACCCCGAACGAAACGCCAAATTCCTCCGAGCGTTTATCGATCTGCTCGATCGGTATGATCTGGCTGTAGACCTGACTAACATCCAGACTGACCAATTCAGAGATCTCAATGGTCACTTGCTTCTCCAGAAAAGCCGCCTTTTTGGCATCGCGGCTTTCAACCGAGATCAAAATTGCGCTTTCGGGGTCCTGCAAATAGCCGTGGTAATACATTGATCCAACCAGCGAGCGCACAACATATTCGAGCTTCACTTGTTTGTATGCGATGCCATGGATGATCGGTATGGCGTCAGAATTCAGGGGTTTGACGTCAATAACACGGTCAAAGCGATTGACATCGATCTGGATGCTGGGATTAACATCCAGTCCAACCACACCCGTAACGGTCATCAACTGCTTCCACATGGTGAAAGAGAACAAAACAAGCGCCAGAAGCGCGAAAACTGGAGCGAGGCGCAATACCGGGCTTATCTTGCGTTTGGAATCCGTTTGGTCTTGTTTGGGTTGAGCTGTGATGGCATCATGGAAGGGCAGCTTCTGCACAGGAGCTTTTGAAACATATTGATAAACATCAGGGGTCAGTTTATCTACACTTCTTCGGATTGATTGAACAATTTGTCGCTTCTTCATCTCTATGCTGCCGCTTGCTCTAAAATTTTTCTAAGTTTCTTGATCCCTCGGTTATAGCGCGAGAGAACGGTTGATAGTGGTTTCTCCAGATATTGGGCTATTTCGCGATGCTTGTAACCCGAAACTGCATGAAGCAGGATAATCGTTCGCTCATCTTCATCCAGCTTTTCGAGCAGGTTTTTCATGACGATCCGATCCTGGTGATCCATCTCTGAAGAGAAAAATCCTTCCGCGTCAATATCCTCAATGGACTCATCAGCAACACGCTGGCTTTGACGAAAATGCATCCTTGCCAGATTTCGCGCGATAGTAAAGATCCATGCCATTGGTTTCCCCTGTGGTTGGTAGAGATGAGCCGCGGCGCGGATCTTAAGATAGGTTTCCTGCAAGATGTCCTCCGCTTCGTGAAAGTCTGCCACCAGACCGAGGATAAAGGCGAAAAGGGGTTGATTGATGCTTTGGTAAAGTTCTAAAAAAGCTTCTTCGTCATCCATGCCAATCCGGGCGATCAGACTTTCGTCAAATTTGATCGGTGCTCTTTTTTGGGGACTGCCATTGATAACGCTAAAAAGGATCATAGTTTTTTCCGCAATGGAGGAGAAGTTTTTTCTTCTCCTCCATTATCACTGACTCGTCCTAAATTGTAAAGTTACTAATCATCATCTCCGTCATCGTCGTCATTGTCGTCATCCCAGTCGTCATCATCGCCGTCGTCCCAGTCATCGTCGTCATTGTCGTCATCCCAGTCGTCATCATCGCCGTCGTCCCAGTCGTCGTCATTGTCGTCATCCCAGTCGTCATCATTATCATCGTCCAGGTCATCATTATCATCGTCGTCCATGTCATCGTTGTCGTTGTCGTCCATGTCGTCATCGTCATCATCATCGTCCATGTCGTCGTCATTATCATCGTCCATGTCGTCATCGTCATCATCGTCCAGGTCGTCGTCATCGTCGTCCATGTCATCGTCGTCATCATCGTCGTCCATGTCGTCATCATCGTCGTCCATGTCGTCGTCATCATCGTCATCCATGTCGTCATCATCGTCGTCCCAGTCGATGTCGAGATCATCAAGTTCGATGTCGTTGTCACGCAAGTAGTCAAGCAATTCACCGATGTTCATATCCATGAAACCGCTTGCGAGCAGGGATTCAATATCGTCAGCATCATCGATCAACTCCTTCAGGATCGCGAACTTACCATAGGAAATGCCATATTTATCTGCCAACGCGCGTTCGTCCTTATCCAGATCGAAAGTTTGCGAAACAACATCAGTGTTTTCGTAATATTCTTTTAGCCAGTAGACAACTTCGTACTTGATCCTGGTCAACAGTTCCTGAGAACTGCTGCTGTCATCTGCGCTGAACAAGATCCTGGAACCTTCCTGGGTCAGATAACCTTTGGATAGAAGTGCTTCAACAATTTCTTCGATCGCGTCGTCAACATCCTGACCGACCAATTTGTGACCGTTCAGAATCGATCTGCCGTCCTGGTTCACGCCTTGAATGGCAACAACCTTATTCAGTCGGTTATAAGACATCTCAATACTCGGGTTTACATCGATCGAGATGTAACCAACCGGGTTTTTCAGCAGCCAAAGGCCGCCAACAGCGATTACTGCAATGAGCAGAAGTCCTATTACTAAACCAAATTTTCTTGTTTTCATTTTTATATCCTTTCGCTTTCGCTTGGTTTTTTGGTTTTTTACTGCTTTCACTTAGTTAATGCACGGGAACGCGTTTTTATCGCAAACGAGTTTTTTCTTTGTATAAATCCTTGCGTTTCACTCAAAACAGCGATATATTTGTCCCAGCGCTAAAACGCAGGAAGATTAAGTCGCCCAAAATCTCTCAGTGAGATCTGGACAGTGTGAACCGATCGAGAAAAGCGACCGAAAACCACCTGCCAGCCTGACCCCCAACGGCTCAACCAAGTAAGGGAAACGGTCGCCCCGTTATCAGCACAACGAGATGCTCCCATCGGAGCAATCTGGGTGGAACCGCGTGAGAAGTCTCTCGCCCCAGGCGAGGGCTTTTTGTTTTAAGACACGGTTGTGCAAAGAGCCCTTTCGAAAAATCTCACAAACAACCGGCACGGAGGAAGAATGTCAAACAAACAAGAGGATTACAAAAGTTCACAACTTTATCGGATCCGCCACTCAACTGCCCACGTCATGGCAGAAGCCGTTCTGGAAATGTTCCCGGACGGACAGGTCGCCATCGGCCCCGCCATCGATGATGGCTTCTATTACGATTTCGATCTGCCCCGCAGCCTGACCCCGGACGATCTCGAAACGATCGAGAACCGGATGAAGGAACTGATCAAGGCAAAATCAGACTTCGTTTGCGAAGAGGTCTCTGCCGAAGACGCGAAAGACCTTTTCAAAGATCAGGTCTACAAACTCGAACTGATCGAAGGGCTTGAGAGCGGCAATCTGGACGATGACGGCAACCTCACCGACGAAAAAGCGCCGATCACGATCTACAGATCGGGTAAATTCGTCGATCTTTGCCGCGGGCCTCACGTTGAGAACACCAGCCAGATCAACGGGCAGGCTATCAAACTGCTCAACGTTGCTGGCGCTTACTGGCGCGGCGACGAGCACCGCCCCATGCTGCAGCGCATTTACGGCACCGCCTGGGAGAGCAAGGACGAGCTCAAGGACTATCTCTGGAAGCTTGAAGAAGCCCGCAAACGCGACCATCGCAAACTGGGCAAGGAACTTGACCTGTTCAGCAGCAACGACGAGGTCGGTCAGGGCCTGATCCTCTGGCACCCCAACGGCGGCATGATCCGCCATCAGATCGAACGCTACTGGGACGATCAGCACATCGCCAACGGTTACGATCTGATCTATACCCCCCACATGGGCAAAGCCAGCCTGTGGGAGACCAGCGGTCATCTCGGCTTCTATAAAGAGAACATGTATTCCCCCATCCAGATCGAAGACCAGGAATACTATATCAAACCGATGAACTGCCCCTTCCATCTGCATGTCTATAAGAGCCAGCTGCGCTCCTATCGCGACCTGCCGCTGCGTTTTGCCGAAAAAGGCACCGTCTATCGCTATGAACGCTCCGGCGTTTTGCACGGTCTGATGCGCGTGCGCGGCTTCACCCAGGACGACGCCCACCACTTCTGCCGCCCGGATCAGATGCCGGACGAGATCGACTTTACGCTCAACTTCAGCATCGACATGCTGCGCGCCTTCGGCTTCAACGAATTCCAGGCATATCTCAGCACCAAACCCGAAAAGAGCGTCGGTGACGAAAAAATGTGGCGCGATGCCGAAGCCGCTCTGGAAGATACCCTGATCCGCATGGGCATCCCCTACGAGGTTGACTCAGGCGGCGGCGCGTTCTATGGCCCTAAAATTGACCTCAAGATCAAGGACGCACTGGGTCGGGAATGGCAGCTTTCGACCATCCAATTCGACTTCAACCTACCCGAACGCTTCGACCTTAGCTACATCGGCGAAGACGGTAAAGAGCACCGCCCCTATATGGTACACCGCGCCCTCCTGGGCAGTATGGAACGCTTCTTTGGCGTCTTGATCGAACATTATGCCGGCGCTTTCCCGGTCTGGCTCTCGCCCAAACAGGTCATGCTCATCCCGATCGCCGACCGCCATAACGACTACGCGCATGATGTCGCCGCGAAACTTAAAAAAGCAGGTTTACGCGTGACTGTGGATGACAGTTCCGACCGCATGAATGCCAAGATCCGCAACGCGCAGAAGCAGAAATATCCCTACATGCTCGTCATTGGCGATCGTGAAATGGAAGAAGGTCAGGTCGCCCTCCGCCGCCGCAGCGGCGAAAACCCCGGCGCAATGTCCGTTGACGCCTTCCTCGCGCTGGCGCTGGACGAGATCGCTCAAAAAATATAGACAATAAGCTTTGTGTAACGAAAAACGGGTGATTTTTCACCCGTTTTGATTTTCTTTAACGGTTGGGGCGGGACCTGTGCGTGGCACGAAGTGCCAGGTACGCTGTGCCCACCCGTTGGTGTGCGACCATATCAATTTCGGTGCAACAATATATCACGGTATTTAAAAAAGATTCTAGGTGGAAATAATACCTCAAGACAACATATTCGATAATTTAATTTGCTTTGTGTAACGAAAAACGGGTGAAAAACCACCCGTTTTGTTTGTTTGGGGATGGCTTCTGATGGCTTCTGTGCTCTTTGGGCACATTCACAGGTGACTGTTTCTGTAGGGGCGGGCCGCTGCGCCCGCCCGTCGCCTGGAATAGATAAAAAATAACTGGAATATCAAGGAATACCAGAATGATGAACCCAGATAATCAAGAAATTCTAGGTTCAATTTTCCACACCAACGGGCGGACATGGCAGTCCGCCCCTACATTTGAATCGTTACATTGCCATCATCCACAACAGGCCATTTTTCCTATATGACCTACCCAGAATTCTCATTATGAAATTTGTGCAATTTGGATTCTCCTTTCCTCAAACGAATATTATCTAATTTTTAATAGGTAATTGACCGGTAAGGATGATTTTTTGGTAGGGGTGGGACCTGTGCGTGGCACAAAGTGCCAGGTACGCTGTGCCCGCCCGTCGCCCGGAATGGATAAAAATAACTGGAATATCAAGGAATACCAGGTTTAATTTTCCACACCAACGGGCGGACTGCCATGTCCGCCTTTACATTTGAATCGGTCAATTGCTATCACTCACAACACAATATTTATACAATTCAGCCTACACTAAAACTGCTTTTACGATCTATAATTTGAATATGAACAAACCCTTGCCAAAGAGAAAAAATTCATTGCGACTGAAAGGCTATCAATATAATACTCCTGGTTATTACCATGTTGTGATTGTCACGGAAAACCGATTTCGAGTACTGGGAAAACTGGAGAATAGTGGCGTAGAACTTTCTAACTTCGGAAAGATTCTCTTTGATTTTCTAACCAGCTTTTCTGAACATAACAAAAATGTTGAAATTATTAAATTTGAGATCATGCCAGACCACGTCCATCTTTTGATCAACCTTATGGAAGGTGAAAACTTTTCCGATCCACCCTATTTATCTGACTTGGTTCGAAAAATTAAGACTATCCCTGTTTCGATGTATAGAAAACAAGCCCAGGAGAATGGTTGGGAAAGATCGCCAACAAAATTCTGGCAAAGAGGCTTTTACGATCATATCCTGAGGTCAAACGAGGACATTTCGTTTACGTTCGATTACATTGAATTTAATCCATACCGCGATGAGATGTGAATAATTGGTCCGTTTTGGTCTCTTTCCCGCCTTTTGGGTATGACCACTCCTTGGAAATATTGCAAAGGCCGGAATACCACCGGTGTCCTCTTGTTGCGTCCGTCCGAAAAAATATCAACAGGTTATCATAAGATCATGCGTTTTTTTTATGAACGTTATTTTTTTAAAGCACTGGATTACAGTTCGATAAACAAATTTCCATCACATATCACGGGCGGGCGCAGCGGCCCGCTCCTACAAATGGAACCTAAAATGGGTTTCCAATACCTACCGCAGTCCAGCTTGCCCCGACAGATATATTACCCATCCATCGGAGAAAATGATGTTGCGTCGATCACCCTCAATAACCCCCGAATAAGATAAAATTAAAGCGAATTTCGAAAGGAAGCGATGTTATGGAAATTGTGATCGTTGGTGGTGGAAAGCTTGGCACAGCGCTTTGCCGTGATCTCGCAAATGAAGGGCACGAAATTGTCCTCATCGATCAAAACCGTGAAGTCATTGAAGACCTGACCGAAGACCTTGACATTCGCGGCATCGTCGGCAATGGCTCCGCCCGTCAAATTCTTCAGGAAGCCGATGTTCATGCCTGCGATGTCTTCATCTCCGTCACCCCTTCAGACGAAACCAACCTGATCGCCGGCATCATCGCCGATCGACTCGGCGCAAAATACACCATTGCCCGTGTGCGGGGGACCGAATACGCGAATGACCTGCCCTTCTTCAAAAAAGAACTTGGCGTTGATCTGCTCATCAATACTGATGCCCTCACCGCCGCGGACATCGTACGTGGTTTCGATTATCCTTCTGCCAGCAGCATCGAGCCCTTTGGCAACGGGCGTCTCACGCTGGTGAGCATCCGCGTCAATCACAACGCGCCCATCATCGGCCGCACCGTTGCCTCACTCCGTTCTGAAATACCCGAGTTGCTCCTCTGCGTTATTGAACGCGACTTCCAGGCCATTATCCCCAAAGGCCCGACCGTCATTTACGAAGATGACCACATCCAGCTGACCGGAGATCGGCGCGCAGTCGATCAATTCAGCCGCCTCTGCGGGCATCCCACCCGCGACTGGCGCTCCGCGCTGATCGTTGGAGCAGGACGGATCAGTCATTACCTTGTGCCCGACTTGCTTGATCGTGGAGTACGCGTCAAAGTCATCGAAAGCAACCCCGAGCGTGCCAATCAACTCGCGATCGCCTTCCCCAACATCCAGGTAATTCAGGGTGACGGCACCAGCCAACGATTTTTGCGGGAAGAACGGATCCGTAATTATGATGTGGCTATCGCGCTCACCAATATTGACGAAGAAAATATCATGTTCGCGCTTTTCGCGCACGCTCAGGGCGTCCGCAAAACGATCGCCAAGGTCAATCGCAATGAACTTGTCAAATTGATCGACCCGGAAGGTCTCGACCTGGTCATCACGCCTCATATCAGCACCGGAGACGTCATCATCCGCTACATTCGCTCCCACGAAAAAACGGAAGGTTCGGCATTGGAAACATACGCCAGGCTTTCCCCGGAAGGCGTTGAAGCCCTCGAGTTTATTGCTGAAGAGGGCGATGATGTCACCAAATTGCCGATCATGAGCCTCCAGATCGAACCTGATATCGTCATCGCCAACATCCTTCGCGGACGTCAGCGCATCATTCCCAAAGGTACCGACCAAATTGAAGCGGGAGACCGGGTTCTGATCGTCAGCGCCCGCAAACGTGTCACAACACTGGACGGGATCCTGATCGGAGAAGCCCAATGAACCTGGGCATGATCCGATTTTTGCTTGGTCGAATTCTGATGGTGGTAGCTGTAATGATGCTGCCTTCCATCGGTGTCAGCCTTTTTTATCATGAATCCGTCAGGATCGCCCTCGGATTCCTATATAGTATCGGGCTTATCGCTTCTGTTGGATGGCTTTTAGGCCGCAAGCGTCCAAAAGAAGATGACTTCTACGCCCGCGAAGGCCTGGCCCTGGTCGCATTGGCATGGGGGCTCATCTCCCTGGCAGGCGCTTTGCCCTTCTTTTTCAGTGGTGCGGTCAGCTCTTTTACCGACGCACTTTTCGAATCAACCAGCGGTTTTTCAACCACAGGCGCCAGCGTTTTGCGGGCCAGTCTGACCAGTTTGCCTCGCTCTCTCCTGTTCTGGCGCAGTTTCACCCTGCTATTGGGCGGTATGGGCATGCTGGTCTTCATCGTCAGCATCCTGCCCACTTTTGGCTCCAAAGGCATCTTCATCATGCGTGCCGAATTGCCGGGCCCAACTTTTGGCAAGCTCGAATCGCGAGTTAGCAGTTCCATCTACATTCTCACCGGCACCATGATAATCATGATGCTCATTCTGATAGTTTTGTTGCGTTTGGGCGGCGTTCCCTGGTTCGATTCCGTCTTACTCGCCCTGGGCGTGGCTGGTACCGGTGGCTTCAATTTTTATCCCAATTCCGTCGCCCATTATGGCAGCAGCTCCGTCGAGATCGTGCTGGCGATCGCCATGCTTGTCTTTGGAATGAGTTATCACTTCTTTTATCTGATCGTGATCGGAAAAGGCCTGAAAGTACTCAAAAGCGAAGAGCTGCGCTGGTATCTGGGCATCGTAATCCTGGCAGTTTTGATCATCGCTGTCAGCCTGTCACCCTATTACGATCAAATTGGAATCATGTTGAAAGACGTGTTTTTCACCGTTACCTCTGTCCTGTCAACCACCGCCTACACCACCGTCGATTTTCGGCCCTGGCCTGTCATCACCCACGTTGTTTTGCTTTTCTTGATGTTCTCAGGCGGCATGAGCGGCTCAACCAGTTCGGGTCTTAAAGTCGCCAGGATCGCTGTCTTCCTCAAATCGATCCGGCAGGAGATCCGCCGCATGGTCAATCCGGATCGGGCAGTGCCGATCAAATTTGAGGGCAGAGAGCTGGGGAATCAGGAACAGCGCAGCATCGCTTTTTACCTGATGACTTATTTAGGGGTTTTTCTCATTTTGTTGGCTTTGATCAGCCTCGATACAAAAACTTTTGCCAGTGCCTTCAGCGGCGTTATTTCGACCCTGAATAACGTCGGCGGCGATCTTGACCTGCTCGGCCCAGCGGTCGATTATGCCCACCTGCACGACCGCACCAAACTGATCATGTGCCTGGCGATGATCATGGGCAGGCTCGAGATCTACCCCGTCCTGATCCTCTTCTCCCCCGCCACCTGGCGAAAGACATGAAAAAGAATTGCCTGTTCCAGGTGCTAATCCTCCGGTTCCTGCTTTGGGTCTCTTGATTACTTGTCTCACGACCCTTTTGTTCTAAAGCTATTGAGAACCGAAAACAAGCTCAAACATTCAAAACTTATCAAACTGAGAATGAAACAAAATCTAATCGAAAATGGAACCTTGAACATGGTCTTCTCGCTTTTGCTTGCTGGCACGTTTAAATGTTTGATTCACCTGGCTCACGGGTGGCATATCGATCTGCTTCCCATCCAACAATTCCTTAATAGTGAGAATCTGCATCTTGGGATACTGGGTGGGCCCCCAGGGAGAGTCATAATAACCAGCGCTGGCTGCTTCAACGCGCATGGGTTGAGTAGCTTCCTCCATTGTGATTAAAACGCCGATCTCCGCTTTTTCCCGAACAAGCACGCCTTTCAGGTCTCTTACATGAGCGACACCGGTCTTGCCGCCTTTGACAGAAAGAATGACCTGTTTGGTCTTTGCTGAGGCGTCATCATGGAAGAAAAGCCTTCCGTCAATGCCATGGTCTGCGCCTTTCTTTTCATCAGCAGGCCGCGCGCCAACCAATCCCAAGGCCCACCACTGGAACTGGTATTTATCTTGATTTGCAAGCGCTTTGGCTTCAGAAAAAGTTGTTGGCTCACCAATGATTTCATATTTTAGATCTGTGCCATATGCATCTTCAAGCCTGCGCTTCATCAATCCGATCGCTAAATGAGTGATATCGATCCCTATCCATTCCCGTCCAAGCTTTTCAGCAGCTACAACCGCTGTACCACAACCACAGAATGGATCTAAAACAACATCACCTGGATTGCTGGAAACCTGAATAATACGTTCTAATAATGCCAGTGGTTTTTGGGTCGGGTAATTGAGGGCTTCTTTTCCTCCAACTAAAGGAATATCGCTCCAATAGTTTGTTAACGTACGTCCTTTAGAATCTTGTAAATACTTTTTGTATTGAGGAGGAGATCCAGGCTTGGTTTGAACAATTATGCCTTCATTCAAGGCTTTTTCCATTCGCTCTTTAGTCCATCTCCAAACCCTAGTAACTCCCATAAATTCATAAGTTAAATTTGGTCTATTGTCATTTGGGTTTAATAAAGGTAATAAACGATAAGGGCCTTTTTCATCTTGGTATCGGTAGGCTTTCGCAACATAATCAGGATCATTATCTACATAAACCTTGTTGAAAATAGCGGCGTTGGTTTTAGAGTACCGTAAGATTGTATCTGTACAATTTGGAAAGTTCACTGAACTGTGACTTTTAGGGTTTGACCTAACCCAGATAATTTCATTTCGATAATTTTCAACACCAAATATCATGTCCAATAAAATCTTCAAGTAATGGCTAGCAGTTGAATCACAATGGAGATAAAGGTTCCCAGTTGGCTTTAGAACCCGCCTTAACTCCTCCAGTCTCGGAGCCATCATGGTAAGATAAGCCATCATATTACTGCTCCCCAGGATTAACTGGAAGGCGCGCAAAGCATCCGCAATCGCTCCACCTTTTTCGACCTCATATTCATAAGTACGAACTGCATTCTCATCCCACTGCCAGGTATCTTCAAATGCCTGGATCTGCGCGCTGGATTGAGTCCCATCCTTTTGAGCAAATAGCACATTATACGTTGCATTGGAGTTAAACGGAGGATCAAGATAAACCAGATCAACAGATTCATCTTTGATATAGTTTCTCAGGATATCTAAGTTATCACCATAATATAATGCCTTCATTTGTTCCCCTTTAACTTCTTAAATACTTCCAACAGGATTTGATCTGTAAAATTTTTGTATTTTAATGCCTGTTTGTCAAAGACATCAACACCAGAATTATCAATAATCTCAATTACTCTTCCAAATATTCCTTCAGATTTTTTTTCATCATTTAGTAGTTCAATGATAGGATCACAATATTCTCTTGCTTTTTTCTCATTCTTCAAATCCCCTTCTTTTAAACCATTAGGATATTTTGAATTTGCAATCTTGCTAAATACTGTCAGAATATGCCATTTGATCTTTCGATATTTTGTATCTATTAAACGATGTTTAAAAAGATAATCTAACCGATAGAATGCTAATGCACTAGTATAGTAGGTAATAGGATCATGATCGGGGCTGAAGATTCTTGGAGGTTCACGTTCCACATAACTGTCTAGGACCCTGCCAAAATAGGTGTTCACTTCATGTGGAATCTCAAAGTACATTGAGCCAAATGACTTGATTTGATTTTGTATGCTAATAATCCTTGACCGCGGAACATCTTGATAAGATTGATATTGCTTTGTCCTTCTTTCATAATACATCCTATTTTCAACTGGATAGGTCCCATAATACTGCTCCAATGTTTTATGAAAGTCTTTCATCGCTTGAAGTTGTTCTCTATTTATTTTTGTTTGACTATTGGTCGCTATTGTTATTTGCTTTTTCAAGTCCTCATCTTCGGTAACGATAAGTTTAATAGGCACTAGTAAATTATCTAAGGCAGGATTATTGATATGTGAACCTAAAACATTGCTGGTTTGACATCCATTAACTATCTGATAATCGAAAATAGTATATTTGAACCCCATAACATTCAGCCGACTAGCCACTATCGTTACTCCATTATTCAAGACACTAAAGAGTTCTGGATGTTCGCTATTAAGTGTCTGATTAATGAGCTCATTTATAGGATTTGTAAATCCTTGAAAATCTCTTACATTATCATCATAGATATCTAAAAGGTTTCCTTCTTTATCTGCAATCAATTTTTTAAATTCTTTTAATGGTAAAAAGCCTGAATATGATTGACTGATATTTGGCAACTCGGGCAGAATTACCAAATCTTTAAACTCAAATGTTGCTTCAATGGATTTAAGTGAATCTCGGTAGTGAGTTATCAGAGCTTCTTCATTAACAAGATTATATTCTACTGTGGAGAAAAGATTAGTAGAAACTATGTCCTTTCTTGTTTTTTTAGCAGCAGATAATATATTCTTATCCGATACAGACTTCCCATGTGTTACATAATAAAGTTTGCAGTGAATATGCTTTATATACTTAGAATTTTCCACAAGCAAATTATAGATGAGTGATTTATGCTCAATTATCTCGTTACGCACTAATGAAGGTGACTCGGAGAGGAAATCAGAGACGCCACTTCCAAATTTAAGCATTTCTCCTGAATCAAAATGAGAACTATTTTTAGCTTGAATAAAAATTAACTGAACATCCAAACTTGCATTTTTCTCTATTAAAAAAATCAAGTCTTCCTCATTTTCAATTATAAGATTGTTTACGATTATTCCGATTCCATCTATACCCGTATCATTCCCACCACCAGTATGCACATCCTCAATTATTAATTGTCTATCGTATAATTTACTCAAAACACAGTAAATTGCAAAATATTCAAATTTCAAATATTCTTCGATGCTCTCGTATTCATTTGTTCTGACATAATCATCTAGTAAACTTTTTAAAACTCTGTTCAAGTTGCACATCCTTCCATCAGATAAAACTATGAGAATAAATCACTTACCGCATTTTTCTGATTTGCTTGTTATTATTCTATTATATAATTGACCAGTTAAAAATTAAAGAACAAGCACCTGAAATAATAAAATCAGGTGCTTGTAAATTTTATTACTATAATAGTTAAATCTGCCAGTCGCCGTCTTTGAGCAAAACGATCTCAGTGCCGTCTTCCTTAATACCAGTCACGGTGACGTTTTTGCTGCCGACCATGAAATCGACGTGGATCAGCGAGTTGTTCATACCCAGTTTGCGGTTTTCCTCTTCGCTTCTTTCTGTCGAGCCGACCAGGTTTTCGGTGTAAGCCGCGCCAAGAGCGAAGTGACAGGAGGCGTTCTCGTCGAACAAAGTGTTCTTGAACAAAACCCCGGTATTGCTGATCGGCGAGTTGTCCGCCACCAGCGCGATCTCACCAAGCCGCCGCGCGCCTTCGTCCATCGCCAGCAGGTCGTCTAAGATTTGCTTACCGACACCTGCGTCATACTCAACCACCTTGCCGTCCTTGAAGACGAAGTGGAAATCATCCACGATCTGCCCGCGCACCGAAAGCGGCATTGTCGCGCGCAAGGTGCCATCCACCCGATCGGCATCCGGCATACTGAAGACCTCTTCGGTCGGGATATTGGCGAAGAAACGGTCACCCTTCTGGCTAAAACCGGAACCGCCTTTCCAGACATGGTTTTTGACCATGCCAACCATCAGATCAGTGCCGGGCCCTTTATAGTGGACGCGGTCAAAACGGGCTTCGTTGAGGAACTTCTCATGCTTCTTGAGTTCGCGGTCGTGATCTTCCCAGGCCTGGATCGGGTCATCCTGATCGATACGGGTCGCCAGGAAGATATTCTTCCATAGTTTTTCCATTGCTTCTTCCTCCGGCAGTTCCGGGAAAGCAGCCTTAGCCCAGGCCGGACAAGCTACAGCAGCGATACACCACTTGACGCGGTTTTGCATCGTGTAAGCCATCAGAGGCTTGTTTGCCTTTCCCGCAACTTTTTGCCACTGCGCGATTCGGGCAGGATCGGCCGGTTTCAGCAGATCGGGGTTGGGCGCTGCCAGACTAAGCACATTGAAATTATCCTTATAGCGGTTCTCAAGGAAATTGACCCGATATTCCGGGAAGCTTTCAAAAGCCTCCTCCGGTGCGTGCAAAAAGCGGTCAAGCGTAATTGAGTCGTCCGAAAAATCGAGGTCGATCTCACTCACACCTTTCTCATAAGCCCTTTTCGCGACCAGACGAGCCAGCGGCAAAGAGTGCTCGCTCAAGCGAATGCCTAGTTTGTCACCAGCGTGCAAACCAAGCCCAATATTGACGATCAGATCAGCATATTTTTCAAGATTTTTATTTAGGTCCATTGTTTTTTATTCCTCCACAGCTAATTTTACCCTCAACGGGAATATTTGCGCCCATTATTTGCTCATTTAGTGGTCTGATCAGGATCAATACATTTCATAATGAAACTTCGCCCGATTATTGACGGAACAATTTAGCCTATGGTAATATTACAGCACGCCAAAATCGTATTGTAGAATTATTTAAGAGGAGAAAAGAAGATTAGCAGTAAACAAGAATATCGAATCAATGAACGCATCCGAAGCGAGAAAGTTCGCCTTGTGGACGAAAATGGAGAAAATGTCGGGATCGTCAATATTGACCAGGCCCTGCGCCATGCCAACGAAGTCGGGCTCGACCTGGTTGAAATAGCTCCAAACGCCACCCCTCCCGTATGCAAGATCATCAATTACAGTAAATTCCTTTACGAAAAGGAAAAGAAAGAGCGCGAAGCCCGCAAAGCTCAGACCAAAATTGAGATCAAAGAAATCCGTTTGCGTCCAAAGACCAGCGACCATCATCAGGGCTTTAAAGTTCGCGATGCGCGCCGTTGGCTGGAAAGCGGCATGAAAGTACGCGTTACCATTCGCTTCAGAGGGCGTGAGATCACTTACCCCGAGCTGGCGCTCGAAGACCTGCGCGAGATCGCGGAAGAACTGCAGGACGTTGCCGAAATTGAACAAGCCCCCAACATGGAAGGGCGCAGCATGTTCATGATGCTGGCTCCAAAACGCAATTAAAGTTTCACCGAGTTTATCAGGAGGCTGCCCTGTTTGGACAGCCTTTTTTGTTTAAATATGCACTTAAAGATCCAGACTTTTGGATTGTATATTTGTAATTATTTCTAAAGCGAGCCCAGGGCAGCGTTTTTGCCCTGCCAGTATCGATGAAAACGACGTGTCCCACTGACAGGCAGGGAACTAAGTCGGCTCGTCCAACGGTCATAGAAGGCGCTTTCCTCGGCTGCCGCACGGCACGTCAACTCACTCAGGCTCTCTTCGCTGGAATCATCTGCCTCAGCTCTCCATGCTGATTCCAGCAGATCGCGTTCAGCATAGAATTCTTTAGGCAAGGCACGCCCGATCGCCTGGCGATGAAAGGCTTCACGCGCGAACCAGTACCGCTCAGCGCTCAAATCTCCACCAGCGAAAACAGGTTCGCTGATCACAGAACCAAACACCCAGGGCTTGAACAGGGAGATACAGGGCGTTGAGCTGCCAGTCAGCCAGACGCGAATTTGCTCGCCCAGCTCCACGATCATACTGGCGGTGCTGTGGTCGCCAACCATTCCACCGGCATGCATGCAGGGGCTGGCAACACTGCCCTGCGCCAGCGGGTTTTGCACGTCTTCGCGGTGTTGTCGCAGCGCGCGCATTAGATCTGCGGCGTTTTTGGCATCTGCCAGGCAGGCTCTGGTTTGTGCCAATCTGTCGGCCGAACCCGAGAAGTGCGAATAGAGCGGTTCGAGATGGGTTTTACGGAAATCGATGGCTTTTCCCGTGCTGTAAGCGTCCCCATCCGACCCAATGGTCAGGCGGTTAGAGATACTCGCCCGCTCCATCTGCTTGTACACCCAGTCCCGTCCGGCAGTTTCGAGAATAAACAGTTCCTCACGGTCCATGATCAGAAAGGAGTTGTCATAAAAGAACTCATGATCAAAGCCGCAGTTTCCACCCTGACCATGTTCTTCCAGCAGGTTGATGATCACATCGCGAGCTTGTCGGGCGCTGTCGGCGCGCTCCAGCCCAAGCCGTACCAGGTCCATACCGATAAGACCGGTCCTGGCATACTTGCCTTTGGTGAAAACAGCTTCGTTGCCAATACACACGCCAAACTCATTCACACCCATTTCACCGCCCCAAAGCCAGGTCGGGCGCGAGAGCAGCAGCGCGTGGGTATGAGAAACCTGCGGAATGGTGATGTAAGTCGTTTTCAGTGCCTGCTCGGGGTCATGATCCGCTGCGGGATAAAACTCAGCCACCTGCGGCTCATTGGGAGAACGGTCGCTATTTTTGGCAAAAAGCGCTTTTGCTGATGTCAGCAGTCCAATTGTGTCACACATACACAGCTCCTTTTTTTGTTTTCAACAGCCTCAATAAACTTTATGGAAACAGCCACCGAATGATCGGGATCCGGCGCAAGACAAGCACGATCAACCCCGGGATGATGGTTACAACCGCTGTGATCAACGGTATCCCTACGATCGGATCGAATGTGTTGATACTGACGGTTATTCCCAAAGTGCCCATAAAAAGCATGTCAAGGAGGATCAGATGATCAAGATATACGGAATAACTTGCTGACGCCGCAAGAGAAAAGAATTTTCCTAATTTTGGAAAGCGGGCGTAAAAACCCGGAAAATCAAGCTGCTTCACAAATACAAACAGCGCCATAGCCGACGCGATTACAGTCAGCGATGTGTAATTGTAAAAAAATGGATCCACTTCCCCGGCTTTTTTGCTCATCATCAACGTCCCAAAATAAGACACCAGGTTTGCAATCATCCAAATGATCACCAATATATAGTTCTTCACACGGGAGATTTTCGAGAAGTAATAACCTGCCAAATAGTAACCAATGTAGCCACTAATGGGTATCAGCAAGTCATAGAACCGAATGCCCCAGAACGTTTGCAGGAGTGGAAAGACTGCAACAGCCAGGAGCCAAAGTCCGATCGCGTAAAGTAAGTCTTGTTTTTTCGCCGATCCAACAAAAGCCCTCAATAACGGAGTCAAAAGAAACAGACCAAAAATAAGATATAGAAAATAAAGATGGAAATAAACATCCCCGGATAAGAAGTTGAGAAGAAAATCCTTTACGTTGATTGCCTCCCCGGTCTTATATGACTGCCAGAAGAGATAAATGATCGACCAAAAGACCAACGGAAGAATGATACGAAAAGCTTTTTTCCGTAAATAGCTTGTTATCGATAGAGTCCGTTCTGACGATAATTGCAGCAATCCGCTGATCATAATGAAAACTGGAACAGCGGAACGAGAAAGCGTGTAGAAAAAATGAGCAATCAACCATATTTTTGAGCCAATGGCAACTGTCGGATCAAACAGATAGTACGCGGCGACGTGAATGGTCACTACCATGAACATGGCGATCACACGAAGAAAATCGATGTAATCAATTCTTTCCTTTGAAGTCGAATTTACGTCAACAATTTGGTTCTGCAAATTAGTCCTTTCAAAACTATCCAAGACCATAAAAAAGCCCGTCGTTTTTTTCGCTTGCATAAAATCATTACCATGCGACCGTTTACCAATGATCACTGGCTGCCCATGGTGATGTGCAATTATACTTTAGCTTTTTTGGGGATACGTCAAAGCCTGCCTATGGAGTACCCTTATGAAATATCTCTATTTTGCCTCTTGTGAATGATCAGCAATTCTCAGCATGAAATTAATATAGCTCGGATCCTCTTTTCCTCAATCGAATATCATTTATTTTTTGATCGGAAATCGACCTGTACGGACGGGGCTAAG
>CAXYYH010000019.1:0-30127 GCA_964293995.1 uncultured Anaerolineaceae bacterium | reverse complement strand
GGGCGCCGGCGTAGCTCAATGGTAGAGCAACCGCCTTGTAAGTGGTAGGTTATGGGTTCGATTCCCATCGTCGGCTCAGTTTACTCTTTAGCGATTGTGATCGACTGCGGTGGATCATAATCTCCAGCGGGTAAAGAGCTTGCGCCCAAAGGAAAAAATGGACAGTTACCCAAGTGGCCAACGGGGGCTGACTGTAAATCAGCTGGCAAGCGCCTTCGGAGGTTCGAATCCTTCACTGTCCACTTTATCCCGCATTTGCGGGGTAGTTGCACGGCTGCCCTCATAGCTCAGTTGGTAGAGCGCATTCTTGGTAAGAATGAGGTCATCGGTCCGATTCCGATTGAGGGCTTTTGCCGAGTTATTGGAAAAGAGAAAAATAATAGTCATTATTAAGGAGAAAAGATGGCGAAACAAAAATTTGATCGCTCTAAGCCTCATATGAACATCGGTACGATGGGTCATATTGATCATGGCAAAACAACACTGACCGCTGCTATTACCAAAGTCCAGGCTCTGCGTGGCTTTGGCCAGTTCCGCGCATACGACACAATCGATAACGCGCCGGAAGAAAAAGCCCGTGGTATCACCATCAACATTACCCATGTTGAATACGAAACCGCCAAGCGCCACTATGCTCACGTTGACATGCCCGGTCACCGTGACTACATCAAGAACATGATCACTGGTGCGGCCCAGGTTGATGGCGCCATTCTCGTCGTCAGCGCTCCCGATGGCCCCATGCCCCAGACCAACGAACACGTTCTGTTGGCCCGCCAGGTTGAGGTTCCCTCCATTTTGGTCTTCCTGAACAAGACTGACCAGATGGACGATCCTGAACTGCTCGAGCTGGTTGAGATGGAAGTTCGCGAACTGCTCTCCAAGAACGGTTTCCCCGGCGACGATGTGCCGATCATCCGCGGCTCTGCCAAGGTTGCTCTCGACAGCGCCTCCACCGACCCCAACGCTCCCGAATACAAGCCGATCGCTGACCTGATGGACGCGGTTGACGATTTCTTCGTGGAACCTGTCCGTGACTTCGAAAAAGACTTCCTCATGCCTATTGAAGATGTCTTCTCGATCAAGGGTCGCGGTACTGTTGTGACCGGTCGTATCGAACGCGGTACCCTGAAACTGAACGATCCTGTTCAAATTGTTGGTCTGATGGACAAACCCCTGGCCACCGTTGCGACTGGTATCGAAATGTTCCACAAACAACTCGATTCTGGTATGGCTGGTGACAATGCCGGTATCCTCCTGCGCGGTATCGATCGCGATCAGGTCGAACGCGGTATGGTTCTTTGCAAGCCCAACTCCATCGAGCCCCACACCGAATTTGAATGCTCTGTCTACATCCTCAAGAAGGAAGAAGGCGGACGCCACAGCGCATTCTTCACCGGCTATCGCCCGCAGTTCTACATCCACACCACCGATGTTACCGGTGATGTGACCCTGCCCGCGGATGTTGAGATGGTTCTGCCCGGTGACAACGTCAATGGTATGCGTGTCAAGTTGATCCAGAAGGTCGCTATTGAAAACGGTTCCGAATTCGCTATCCGCGAAGGCGGTCTGACTGTTGGCGCCGGCAAGATCACCAAGATCATTGCATAGGTTTTAGTTTTTTAGAGGAAGGAATCATGGCTGCCTGAACAAGGCAGCCATGTTGGACTAAAATGGCATCGAAGAAAAAAGATATTCGCCCGGTAATTCATTTGGCCTGCACCGAGTGTAAAGAGCGCAATTACACCACCGTGAAAAACCGCCGAAATGACCCTGGTCGATTGGAAATGAAAAAATATTGCCCACGCTGTCGCGCGCACAAGTTGCATCGTGAGGTAAAATAAGCTTCCAGCAATGGGAGCGCTTAGGTCAGTGGCTCAATTGGCAGAGCACCGCTCTCCAAAAGCGGGGGTTGAGGGTTCAAGTCCTTCCTGACCTGTTGAAGTAAATCAACGCCGTAGATCCTACGGCGTTGAGCCGTCAAACGGGAGTAAAAAATGGCACTAAAAGAAAATAAACCGAGTTTTGGACAAAGAGTTAAAAATTGGTGGCGTCAGACCGTTGGCGAGCTGCGCAAGGTCACCTGGCCTTCCCGCGAGGAAGCTTTATCGCTGACCCGCATCGTTTTGATCGTTACCATCGTCATGTCAGCAATCCTGGGCGTGCTTGATTTCCTTTTTGCCCGCTTGGTTGGTTTGTTGGTTGGTTAGGTATAGAAGAGAGACCTGATCATGTCTGATTTTTTGAACGACGACCTTTCTGATGGCAAGGATTTGACGGAAAACGCAACTCCTGCTCCTCAGGAGGCGCAGGGATCCCAGCCTGAGGAAGATGGCTCCAATGACAACCGTAATTGGTATGTCATCCATTGTTACTCGGGTTATGAGAACAAGGTGCGCAAGAACCTCGAACAACGCATCGAGACCATGGGCATGAAGAACAAGATTTTTGAGGTCGTCATTCCCACGCAGGAAGAGATCGAAGTTCGTGATGGCAAGCGCCGCACGGTGGAACGCCATGTTTTTCCGGGCTACGTCCTGGTCAATATGATCCTCGAAGAAGATTCCTGGTTTGTCGTCCGCAACACCCCTGGTGTAACCGGTTTTGTGGGCATGGGCGATGAGCCAACGCCGTTGCGCTCTGAGGAAATGGCTGGCATTTTGCGCCGAATGGAAAATGAGGCCCCGACTTATAAGGTCACTTATAAACAGGGCGACCGTGTCCGCATCGTGGATGGTCCTTTCAATGACTTCCGCGGCATTGTGGACGAAATTAATATGGAACGCTCGAAGATTCGCGTTATGGTGAACTTCTTTGGGCGAGAAACTCCTGTGGAACTCGATTTTCTGCAGGTTGAGAAAGCGTAAACCGGAGCGATCCGGAAATTTGTGGGAGGGCTAAAAGCCCGATAGCACCACCAAGGAGATTTATCTGTGGCAAAGAAAGTAAAAGCAATAGTAAGACTGCAAATTCAAGCCGGTAAAGCAAACCCGGCACCCCCGATCGGCCCGGCGTTGGCACCTCACGGCGTCAACATCATGGCTTTCTGCAAGGACTACAACGCCCGCACGAGCAATCGCATGGGCGAGATCATCCCTGCTGATATCACCATCTTCATGGATGGTTCGTTCAAGTTTGAGCTGAAATCCCCGCCTGCCGCGATCATGATCAAAAAGGCGGCTGGTGTGGCCAAGGGTTCGGCCAATCCCCGTGCCGAAAGCGTAGGTCAGGTCACCAAAGCTCAGCTGAAAGAAATTGCTGAAGTTAAGTATAAGGACATGAACGCCAACGATATCGAAGCCGCCATCCGCCAGTTGGAAGGCACTGCTCGTAACATGGGCATCAAGGTCGTCGAAAAGTAACCAGGAATATAGCAAAGTGGGAGGGTCAGGACGCCCGCAGGAACCACAAAGGAGTTTAAATGTCTAAAAAAGGAAAGAATTTTGTAAACGCAAAACAAAAGATCGAGGCGGAAAAGGTTTATACCCCTAAAGAAGCCATCGAAATGGTCAAAGAACTTGCCTTCGCGAAGTTTGATGAGACCGTCGAGATCCACCTGCGCACTGGTTTGGACCCCCGCCAGGCTGATCAGCAGGTTCGTGATGTCTGTGTTTTGCCCAAAGGATTGGGTAAGACCGTGCGGATTCTGGTCTTCGCCCAGGGCGAAGCTGCCGCCGCCGCCCGTGCTGCCGGTGCAGATTTCGTAGCCGAAACCGATGAAGACCTGGCCCGCATCCAGGGTGGTTACACCGATTTTGATGTGGCCGTTGGTACGATGGATATGATGGGCAAGGTCGGCCGTTTGGGCCGCGTTTTGGGCCCCCGCAACCTCATGCCTAACCCCAAGGCTGGTACCGTTGTGCAGCCTGGCGATATCGTTCAGGCGATCGAGACCGCCAAAGCCGGTCGTGTTGAGTTCAGACTTGACAAAAGCGCCAACATTCACGTCCCGTTGGGCAAGGTGTCCTTCAGTGTGAACGATCTCTACGAGAACATGGCCGCACTGACCACCGCAGTGCGCAAGGCTCGCCCCAGCGGCGCCAAGGGCTCCTTTATCAAGAAGGTCACCCTGGCCTCGACCATGGGCCCTGGCATCAAAGTGGATGTCAACTCCGCCATGAACATGGAGACCGAACAGGTTTAAGGCTTTCTGAATTAAAAACAGACCCCTGTGATAGCGATATCCAGGGGTCTTTTGTTAATTATATGCCATTGAATCTGTCAGTATTTGGAGTTGAATCGGGCATTATCAATCCAGAATGCAACAGTCCCCTGTTTCTTGCGCGTAGATATAATATCCTTGCTTGTTGGGTGACAATTTCAGATTTTTTCCCCAGGATTAAGGTCGAATAATTTTCCCTTTTGTACCAAGCGTCCACCAAAGCCTTGTGGGTAAGCCTCCTGCAGTTTGTGACAGTTATTCCAGGGATCACTGTTTTTTGTGCTTTTAGGTGTTGATCGTTCGGAAGAATGGTAACCATTCTTAAGCTCGACCGGATGTGCCTTAACGGGCTACCATGCCGGCTTTCCCTTCTTATGATAAAAGATGAGGACAGAACCGACACCCTTCAATATGCTTTGACCATGATAGAATGACAAGAAATTAATTTTGAATTTAATGGTTAACCGAGTGTGGTTTTATGGAGAATGAGGATTGGGCTGCGGAAAAGATGAATAAGAGATCTGAAAGATGGAAGGTCTTTTTGATCGCGCTGGGGATATTTATCGTTGCTTTGGTTGTGCGTCTGGTCGGCCTGAAATTCGGTTTTCCACTCTTCACCCATCCGGATGAAGGTTATATCATGAACGCTTTGAAAGGCATGAGTTTCAATCATTCATTGAACCCCGGAACTTTTGTGTACCCTGCCTTTCCCTCTTTTTATTCCAGGTATTTTGTCATTAACAGGCTAAGTCTCCAAAATTTCGGTGATGTTTATGGTCAGTTTTACTGGCAGGATCCAGATTTTTTCTACTATTACTCACGGCTAATGACTGCGGTTCAGGGAACGTTGCTCGCGGTTGTGGCCTGGTTCATTGGCCGAAGCTACAAAAAGCTTGATTTCTCCTGGCTGGCAGCCGTTTTGTTCACTTTTTACCCACCTTTTGTTCTCCATTCCCATTATGTGACCGTTGATATCCCGCTGACGCTTTATGTCATGCTTGTGCTCCTTTTCAGTCTTTATTACCTATCAAGCAAAAAGAAATTTTGGTTGGTTTTGGCGTGTCTGATGGTGTCGGTCGCTGCCATGGAGAAGTATCCAGGCATCCTTTCCATTGGGATCATCCTGGTGACAATTGGAGTTCAGGCGTTCAAGAGGCGTGAGCAAAATAATTCGCCTCAATGGCGCTTTTTTTGGAAAACGACCGCGATCAGTCTTTTGGTGATCATCGTGGGGATTGTGCTGATCGGCCTGCCGCTGATCAAGAATTTCGATGTTGCCTGGAAGCAGATTGTCCAGGAAGCGCGACCCGATCACCTTGGCTCGGATGGGCTTGGATGGGGAGGTAATCTTCTTTATTACCTCAAAGACTTCTATGAAAACACGGGAGTTTTTATCTGCATCCTGGCGTCTGTTGGGTTGTCGGCAATCATATTGATAAAAGACCCCACGGCTTTGCTCCTGTTCTTTGGAGGTGGATATTGGATCGCGCTGAGCGTGCTGTCGCTGCATCACAGCCGCTGGTCGCTGCCCATGATGACAACGCCCTTGTTCTTGGCGGCTGTTGGAGCGAGCTTCCTTTGGCAAAAGGTCAGAGGGAAGACGGCTGGTAAAATCGCGCTCGCGGTTTTTTTGCTGATCGGTTTTGTCCCCTTTGTTCTGAAAGGAACAGTGACATCGGTGATGCTGACCTGGCAAGACACCCGCAACGAAGCTTTGCACTATATGCAGGAACACGGCCTGACGAATGATGTGACTCTCTCGGATGGGTACACCCCTTACAATCCGAACAACAAAAACGACATTTACGCGTTCGATTTTTCTGATCCGGGCGAAATAAAGTATATTGTTACTTCCTCTTTGATGAAGGACAGATTTACAGCTGAACCTGAGCGGTATGCAAGGGAAAATGCTTTTTATGAAAAAGTCAGGAGTCATGCGGTATTGATCAAGGATTTTCTGCCCAATCCGGAGCCCGTCTCAGTCCTCGATCAGGTCAGGGCCATTTTTGATTATCTGAACCGTCAATTCAGGGACAACGAAGCATTGTATTTTACCGGCCCAAGGCTCGAAATTTACAGACTAAAATAGAGGGCTGATTTACAAGAGAAGAAATATCACTCTGTGAGATTTTTTTCAATCGGTGCTCTTTAGCATATACGATGACCATTCTCCTTCCATAACAGGAATCCCAGTTTTATTATCCAAACCTCTATTTCCTTTTGTAGAAATACCTTACTTCTGTTGCGTATCTTTTGTTTTCTTTCACAGGTGGTTAAAAAGTGCAAGCCTTATACATTCGATTGCACATATATCTAATAGATATGTATAATCAAGCTCAACAAAGGATACTATGTCTACGAAATTTGCTTTATTAGGATTACTCAATATTAAAAAAATGTCGGCTTACGAACTTGAAAAGTTTGCGAAAGAATCCATCGGTTATTTTTGGAATGAGTCCTACAGCAACGTACACCGAACATTAAGGATTCTTGTTGAAGAAAAACTTATTCGAAAGATGTCAGAAAGAGGAAGTAGAAATAAGATCACATTTGAAATTACCAACGAGGGGCAACAAGCCCTTTCCGAATGGTTATCAAACCATCAGTATTCAACCATTTACCGGGATGAGCTGTTACTAAAGTTGTTTGTCAGCAACAGCGAAGATCACCCAGCCCTATTGCAGGATCTGAAAAATGTTCTGAATGACTTGCTTGCTCAACAAGCAGTTTATTCAGAGATGCAGAAAATGATCATGAGCAAACCGGAAAAGCTCTCATTCGAGCTCGTATTATCCTATGGGATCATGCAAAATGACATCACCATAGCGTGGTTAAGAAAAACAATAGAAAGAATAGAAGAAACATTATGAAAAAGAATTTTGTTATTACTCTCATCGTCGTGGGATTAATGGTTGCGGCTATGTTTACTTTTCGTGGAAACCCACCGATCAAAATTGAGTTGTTTGAGACAAACTACCTCAATATGACAGCGGGTTACCAGCTGACCATGCTGGTTTTAAGTTTGGTGGCCATCTTGATCACCGGCATCCAAACCAGGTTCCAATCCCTCAAACTTTTATCGATTAGCAATATCGATGGTGTAGTTCGCCCTGAACCATGGATCGGGATCACAGAAAAAAACAAAGATACCTGGAAAAAGTTGGGTCTAAGTTTGACCATCATCGTCTCAATTGTTACAGGAGTTATCCTGTATTTTCAGGTTTACAGAAAAGGTTCGATCCAGCCTTTTACGTTAGGAAACTTTTTATTGGTCGTATTCCTGGCGCTGATCAACAGCTTTGTCGAGGAGGTGGCATTTCGCCATACCTTCGCGAGCATTGTTGAATACCATAAAATGAATCCGTATATTTCGCAGGGTCTTTCGGCGCTCATTTTTGGTGTTGCGCACTATTTCGGTTCTCCTGGTGGAATCCCAGGCGTATTGATGGCAGGGTATCTGGGATGGATATCATCGAAAAGCATTCATGAAACCAAAGGGTTCTTTTGGGCCTGGTTGATCCATTTCGTCCAGGACATCATTATCATGACGGGCTGGTATCTGACCATGAGCTAATGAATGATTTATGATATATAGAAAAAACGCCTCGGACACGAGGCGTTTTTATCTTAACAAGGGTATGTGTAATGGCATTTTCCGTTCTGGATAAGGTGATCCTTAATTGGTCCTAATCTTCTTCCAATATCCTTTTCAGTGCTTCGGATTCCATAGAATAGTAAAATTCTTACTTCTTTGTAACAACTTCCGTATAGATAATGTCGCCATAATGCTCCTTGAGCTGATTTGCCATGCAGGCGACTTTGCCGGTGTAGTCCATTTTGTTCA
This sequence comes from uncultured Anaerolineaceae bacterium, assembly GCA_964293995.1. GTDB lineage: Bacteria > Chloroflexota > Anaerolineae > Anaerolineales > Anaerolineaceae > Mesolinea. Next base: position 22,124 of record CAXYYH010000019.1, on the reverse strand, counting down.
GACCCGTATGAGACGCGCCGTAAATGCCCATGATCTTCTCACCCTCAAGCGAGTCAAATGCGCGAATGAAATTCTCGGTCATTTTATTCTCGCGGTAGACGTCATCAGAAGTGTCATAAAAGTATTGTCCCTGCTCCATAACTTCCTGTGCAATTAGGTATTGCTCACTATCTTCCAAATTGTTTTTTCTGAGATACTCTAAATAACGTTCACCTGTCGAGAAAAATTGGTGACCAACATCTGTGCCGTGGAAGATGGTCTCGGGACATTGCTCTTTGATTTTCTGATAAAAATCCTTTAAGGCGGGAACGTGTGAGGCTGTGCCTTCCAGATCGTCATATATGGCATCCAAAATATCGTCATTATCTGCCTGCATCCAAATATTCAGAAATTCGCCGGTGTAGAAAGGTGTCTCAAGAAATAAATGGCGCATACCGTCATTGTGATAATGGTCGTGCCAGATCTCAAATTCCTTTTGTATGACCTCATCAATGCCGTGCTTTTCTCCATAAAGAAATATTTGTGCCTCCGAGCGAGAGATCGTGTTTTCTGATGTGTCGTCAGTTTTATAAGAACAGCTTGCCATCCCAAATAAAAGTAGAAATGCAAGAGTCAATGGGAATAGTTTATGTCTTTTCATTCTGCGGGTTTGTTCCTTTCTCTTTGTACTATTAATTCAGGAAGGAATTCTTCTGTTGATAAGTATACTGTTTACTTTTTGTTTGATTTGTGGGGTGTAGATAGGGCTGTGGTGTTTAAATAAAAGGTGGTAGTGTTTTGTCCTATCAAAATGGAGCTCCGCTATCATAGAGATGAGAAGTTAGCGTTGAATTGCATTTTATTGAGCATATAAAGAGTCAACAAATATAATGTCAAAATTGATGCCCATGACGGCAGTCTGGTGCTGATCAGGATGAAGGTGTAACAGTACTCTGCGCAGTTAACTTGATCGATCTTATAAGGATAAGAAGGAATCGAGGCAGATCGCAGGATTTTCAACATCAATAATAAATTTACAAAACGTTCAATTACCAACAAAGATGAAATGTCGGATTGAAGATACCCATACTTACGTGGGTATCTTCAATCGCGACCCACCCCAAAACTGTATTGGTCAAATTGCTTTTATTTCATTGTTAGATAGTCAGAATCAGATATCCTACCAGTGGGCCAGCAAAGATGGCGAGGTAGATCAGGGTGATCCAGGGCTGGTAGTCCACATAGAACTCCTTGAAGGACAGGCTCCAGGGGTGTTTGATGATGACCCAGGCGAAGACGTCAAAGACGATGGTGATCCCCGCCCAAATGGCGCCGGTGACCAATGACCAATGCCTCCGTCCAGCTCGGTTCGGCAAGGCCTCTCATATAAAGCCATCCGAAAAAAGAAAACAGAATGATGTTGTAAAGCGGGTGCCATGGTTTGGTCTTTTCGTAGCCTTCGCCCATGCTGTGTTCATCCATCGGTTTCATTTTCAAAACAAAGATGTTGAACATTGTATGAGCAATTCCCACCAAAGTTACAACAATGTAACAGGCCCAAAACCATAACATCGACATTCCAAAATTTTGCATTTTATAACTTTCCTCTCAGTTTATAAAGTTTTTTTCTACTGTCCTAATTTTGATAAAGCCAATCATGTCCTATTCTTTTAGTGGTGTTTAGAACCCGTTTTTTCCCCGGGTACTATTGTTCTGTAGACGTGGAGTTTGCAGTGAAGACAAATAGCATTGGTTTTCTATCGTTTATCGCGCTGAAAAGTCGATCCTGATAGAGCCGATACCGCCATCAACAAAGAGTTGCCGGTCTCCCTGGCCAAGTTGTGTGTCGTCTTGTATGGATTCGTTGGCGACCCGAAACTCACCAAGTCCCTTGACAACATTCAATCTATAATCGTCCAAAGATCCGAATAAGGTGATCCGGCTTGAACCTACACCCATATTTAAGGTGTTTCTGCCCAGGAGGGTGCCGGAAAACTCAAAACTACCCACACCCATTTCCAGGTGTAAATTATTAAAATCACTGTCTCTGATCTGTAGTTGTCCCGTGCCAGCATTTATGTAAGCGTCGTTATTTACGGAAATTCTTTGCAGGCTTGCGTTCCCTGCGCCAAATTGCATAGCGATGGAATTTGTCTGCAGATCGTTAATGTTCGATCTTCCGGTACCGAGATTGATCTTCACGTTGTCGAAAACCTTGTTTTCAGGAATATAAAGCTTTAGGACAGCCAAACCATGGATGTTTAAGAAGGACTTGTCTTCGTCCTTTATGAACAGAGTGTTGTTCTCTTCGACCACGCTCAGGTGTTTATAATTGCTTTCCACGCTGAAACTGGAATCGATGCCTGAGACGATTTCCAGCTCGATGCTGTGAATATCAATATCCAAAACGTTAATCTCATTCTTAATTTCGTATGTTATATATTCCCCTGTGGCATTAGTGGACACAAAAGGTGTAAAGAGAGAGAAAAAGCCCATTAATCCGCTAACCATACCTATTATGATAAGCACGGCAAAAGCGATGGCGGTGTATTTTATCGTGTTGTGCCAGGATTTCATTTAATATCCACGCCTCCAAACAAGCAAGTCCCTTCAACATACAAAGTGATCGCACTGTCGGCCTGAGGATTCTGATAATTTGAGTAATTACGCTTATCAGACACAGCTCCAAAAATTGAATTGGATTCTATTTTGACCTGAACATAGTTTGGAACGATGATATCAATGCCCGCAAAGATGGCTGAGGCGGTGATGACACTATCTTGTTCGAAAATTGCATTCCTGAGGTCGAGACTGATGCTTCCGAAAACGGCATCCAATGCCGCGCCTTCGAAAACCTTTCCATCATAGTTTATGTTTTGCGATGAGAATGCCACTGTATCCTTCCCGTGTGATAAGCCATTGTTTCTTAAGTTATTAATCGTTTCACTTGTCTGTCGATTGCGTGAAGTATTGAAAATGATTTTTATACCGAACAAAATAAGGATGATCGGAACAAACAGTTTCCAGAGGAGTGACAGGTCAATGATGTTTTGAGCAGAAAGGAGGAGAGCTACCCCGATCGCAAGCCCAATAAGACTTCCGAACCTGTCATGTTTCCCAAACAAACCAACAAAAGAGGGAATGATAATAAACAAAGTCCACCAGCCAGGGAAGAAGATATCGATTTCGAATATGCCCAGCGCATTCAGAGCGAAAATAATACCAACAAGTACCAATGCAATACCAAGAATGATTTTTTGTGTGTTTCTCATAATCTGATTTCTTTTAACCTCAATTTTTTAAAACAAAAATTTCACCACAAATCTGACGGAATAAATTTAACCAATCTTTGTTAAAGCAGGTTCATTGGAGATTTAATATCGAGTAAATGTTGCAATAATGAAGCTGCGAGGAGGCTTTATTCCACGATATCTGACTTTTTAAAAATGAGTCGTTTTACACTAAGCTAATTCATACTATTCACCTTTATCTTTCAAAAAATCTGTAGTTGATTAATTCATTTTGCGTCGGTTTTAAAACGAATTGCCCTGGCTTTGATGTCGAGGGTTGAGTTGGCCGAAGCGAAAAAATGGATATAATGAACTTGTTGGCAAGCCATGAGTTTGGATGGTTGATTCAGTCCCGAGTTATTAAGCTAAATAAACAGATTTTCAACAATTAGATCCCGGCAATAATTTGACAGGATGGTGAACATGGATTTGAAAAAGAGAATTGAAAGATTTAAAGAAATGGAATATGAGTTCAACAAGGATTTTTACCAGGAGTTGAAAGAGGGGCAGGAGCCGCATACTCTCTTTATTGGTTGCTCGGATTCAAGAGTGGACGCGGAAACGCTGTTTCAGGCCAAACCAGGTGAGATCTTCCAGATGAGGAATGTCGCCAATATTGTGCCCAGGGAAGAAGAGCCGGACACTCACCCCTCGGTGGTTTCGGCTATTGAATATTCCGTAAAAATCCTGAAGGTCAAAAATCTGATCGTATGCGGGCATTCCAACTGCGGCGGCTGCGCGGCGATCCGGAAGCTGGAAGACTATAAGCAGCTTCTCCCGTATACCAGTGAGTGGATTGCTCAAAGCGTGTCGATTTCCAACTATATTGACCAGAAGTACCCGGATATGAAGGAAGAAGATAAGGTCATCATGCTCGAAAAGCTGAATGCGGTCCAACAACTGGATAATCTCATGACCTATGAGTTTGTCAGGGAAAGGGTCGCATCAGGGGAGCTAAACCTGCAGGCGTATTATTACGATATCGGCACTGGCGGGATTTCTGTCTATGACTATGACAGCGTATTTTCGGATATGATCGAAGAAATCACCCTGAGCAGGAAGCCTTTGGTGGAATAGAGCTAAAAGTCACCTGTCTTTCCTGTTGATAATCTTATGTAGTAACCGATTGCGTTTGTCAGGTGAACATTTCCCAACGCTTCGTAATTGGGGAAAAGTTGAGATTGAAATTACCCATTATTTTGGCAATTTCAATCTGACGTTCTGCTTTCATTTAACCTCTCACTTTGGTAACCAGAGTAGGCAATCCGCCCTTTGGGCACCTTCTCCCGCACCCCCTGGGAAAGCACCACGGGCAGATGAGAAGGCTTGGTTTCTGGCGAATCGTAACGATTTTATAATACAAGGTATAGATTAAGAGTTGAACTTATATTTGCAGTCAACTTTTGATCCGACCTCGAACAATAATGTTTGAACAAGGTCATTCTTCCTGCAGCACGTAAAGCTCTTCTAAACCCATGCCGAATGTCCCCTCCACGACACCAACCATCAACTTGATTGAATAATGATATATATCGTGGGCATCCGTTATTGCTGGATCGTTAATAGCCTTTTTGAAGTACTGCTCGACTGTTAAATCCTTATCGCTGCACCATATGTCGATCAGCTCGTTGGCGTCGATCAAAAAATGGTATTCCGCACCACCGCCGTTGTTGTCATCGGCTTTCACAGTGAACTTTTTCTCATTAATATAGTAGGTAACTACAATGCGATATTCTTTACTCAATGGCGTGTAAAAGCGCACATCACCGCCGCCGCCCTCCCACGATTCCTGTTTGGGATCATGTATCGAAACATCGAAATATTCTCCTGGTCCATTATGAACGTACAGCCAGCCTTGAACCTCCTTGCTTTCAACGAAACCCAGACTCGTCAGTGATATCTTCTCGGCAGGTGGCTCGAATGGCAGCTGGAATAATTGATTGGCAGTCATGCCAAAGGTGCTTTGCAGCGCGTTGGTATGGAAGCGAATGGGCGCGAGCAGAAGGTCTTCGTCTTCGCTGGCGTCAGGGAATATCGCGCGGATGTGTCCCTCGAGGCTGTCCCGGTTCTCAAACAGGTTTTCGCTGCCTTCAGCAAAGTTATAAACATAGTTCACTACCATTTCGCCATCCAGAACAGCTAAAACTACATAAGCGTTTTGCTCTGGATAGTAACCAATGTCAACTTTATAGGCTTCCCCTCCGAAAACCACCCTGAGGCAGTTTTGGGTCCAATCCTCCCCGGAAAATCCCCATTCCTCATGGTTGAGGCGCACATCAATATTCTCGCCCCAATACTCAGCCTGGTGTCTTTCATCGTTCATGGTAAATCCAAGTTCAGCAAGACTTGACGGTATAACGAAATCCTTGTTTTCGAGATTGGAGTAAATAGCTGACAATGGAGAATAGTTTAGCGCGCAGCCTGCCAGGTGGAGCAATTTCAGGTTTGTCAGGTTGGCAAGTGGTGTCGCGTCCGTGATCGTCGAATTGTTCAACATGAGAATTTCAAGGTTGGTGAGATTGGCGAGCGGGCTGTAATCCTGTGCCTCACAGTCGGTCAGGATCAACAGTTTGAGACCCGTCAAGCTGGCAAGCGGCGCAATATCCACGATCGGGTTGCCGCCCAGCACCAGCGAAGTGAGCCTGGTGAGCTCCGCAAGTGGTGTAAGGTCAGTGATATCGTGATCGGAGAGATCGAGGTGTTCGAGATTTTTGAAGTGTTCCAGGCCGCCAATATCGCGGATAGCCTTTTTGTCTGGAAAAAACTGATGCCACTCGAAGCCAAGATCAAGCGCTGTCACAGCTTCGGCTTCTGCGGTGGTAATGCCGCCCATGGGTTTACCAAGAGCAGCGCAGACCATAGCTTCTAATGTCGGGTCGGCAAAAACGACCATTTCCTGAGGTTCTGGCGTGGGCTCTACTATGGTCTGTTCTGCAAGTGGGGTTGAATCTGCCACGGTGGTTTCCAATTGTAAATTATTGGCCTGTTCATCGGGAAGATATGAACAGGATGCGAGTGAGACGATCATTAAAATTAAAAGGAATATTGGAAGAATCTTGTTCATCTTTCTCTCTCTTTTTTATGATGGCAAACCATTAGCGGGTGGAATGATTTTCATCGTAAATTATAATCCTACAAACAAAAAAATCCAAGAAGTTATGTAATCAATATAAAAACAATTTATTTCTGACTTGGTCTCTCTTTCAAGCCAGAACAGAAGTTTTACTTATCCGCACGAACGTAAATCTTCTTTTCAATATATGGCTTATCAGGGGTAAACTTGAGCGTATGATCACAGCCATCGCGTTTGATTTTACTGAGGTGTTGTTTACCTTTGATCCTGAAGTTCGGCTCACTGCGGAGGAGTGGAAAATCTTTGAGGGTTTTGGCTTGTTCTATCCGGATGCTGTATTTTTGGCTCATTTCGCTCAGGAGCTGGGCGTGAGCGAGGCGCGGGTCGAAGCGGAGGTGCGAAGGCTGGTCGCCAGGGTCTATCTGCTCAAGGAGCCGGATCTGTTTGAGAAGATCCCGCGCTTCAAATTTGCCGCGGCGACCAATCACCTTTCATACATGGTGGACTACTTTTTTACCCTGCCGATCTCGAAACACTTTAACGCGGCAGTAAGTTCAGGAGAGCTTGGCTTTGAGAAGCCTGACCCTGAATTTTATCAATGCGTGGCTGCCAGGCTGGACGAAGAGCCCAGAAACATCCTCTTTATCGATGACCGGCTCGAGAACTGCCAGGGCGCGGCTGCCTGCGGCATGCAGGTCTTGCATCATGACCCGGATCGCTTGCTTTCCGAGGAGATCAACCAGTATTTGCGTGATTTTGAGGAGAATAAATAATGGAATTTCGGGAACTGGATCAGAGCTGGAAGGGCAAAACCTTTCTCTTCCGATATACAACAACGCATCATTATCGTGTGGAAATTAAGCATGCTGAAAATGAAATAACGCTGCAACTCAAAAGGGAAAAATTCCCCGAGCCAGTCATAAAGAGCTTTGAAAGCGGTCTTTTTTCCTATTGGCTGGAAAATCCCTGGGTTTTGGCAGTTTTCGAGGGCGATGAAATAATCGCGTTTATTGAGACCTCCGACGAAAGTTGGAATAATCGCCTGCGGATCGTTGACCTGTGGGTGGAGGAATCGCACCGTTATCAGGGGCTTGGCAAAGTATTGATCTCGCGTGCCATTGAAAAGGCAAAAAATGCCGGGCAGCGAGCGCTCGTGCTTGAAACACAAAGCTGTAATGACCCTGCCATCCGTTTTTATCGTGCCTGCGGCTTTAAATTGATCGGCCTGGATGCCAACCACTATCAAAATGATGATGTCGAACGAGGCGAGGTACGCCTTGAGTTTGGGCTGATGCTCTAAGTTTCCCTATTTCACCTGCTCGGGCTGATAGGGCTTGATCTGACCAATGCCAATTTTCTGGAATAACAGGGGGCTCCACCAGGAAACCCAGAAGCCGATCAGGCTGTAACGGATAAAGCGCAAAACCATGCTGACCAACCCCATTTCCTTTTGGAAAAGTTTGCCCAGGCCGGCATAAAGCGCGAAGACACCGACGATCCCGATCAGAAAACGGATGAGCTTCTGCCAGCTCCCAAGATGAGACTGAAGTATTCCATTTCTGTGCAGCAAGATCGAGAAGCCAGCCAGCATGCCAAACCAAACGCCTGCGGTGGTCAGTGCGCCCTTCAGATTCATCGGATCGATCTCGCCAGCAAGGGCAACCCATTCCGCGGGAACCTGCCAGCCGTTGGAAAGTAATTTCACCAGGGCGGGGAATGTAATCATCAGGAGCGAGCCGAGAGCTGTTAGCAGGAGCTTCTTTAAAAGGGATAGCTTGAGCAGGCTTTGACCGATGTTCTTCGAGTAATGGGCAAAGAGTAATACCAAAACCGCGCCGATGGCCCACCCGAGCAAGACATCGCTGATAAAGTGGACCCCAAGGAAGATGCGCGATAAACCGATCAGGAAGATCATGACGCTCAGAATCCAGGTCGCGACAGTTTTGTCGTTCTCTTTGGTCGTCCAGCCCCAAACGGCAGCTGAATTTTGGGCATGACCCGAGGGCAATCCAAAGGAATCGTGAAACGCGCCAGGTTTGATCTTGTCGGAGAGCCAGTAAGGGCGGGGGCTTTTGAAGATCATCTTGAAAAAGCTGTTGGTCGAAGCGCTCAACAGGAGCATAATCCCGATGCGCAAACCAGCCAGGGCGTTGACGCACCAATAGACCAAGGGCATGAAAAGCAGATAGAAGGTTTCGTCACCCAAAATGGTGATGGCTTTCCAGAAGGGCTGCATACTGGCCCCCCAGGACTGAAGTGTTTCAATGATTGGCAGTTCGAATTGGTGGATCATATTTGGCTCCTTATCTTGTCGTCATCCGAGATTATTATATAAGAAAATAGGGCTGGATTTCGCTGTTGTCAATTCTGCGTGAACGACATTTCGGGAATTTCTCCATTGAATTAGACATCATAAAAAAGATATAAAAAGAGAGGCTATACTAGTTAAAGGAGCGAATTATGGAGAGAAAAATGAAGATCGTTGTCACAACAGGCATTGTAGTTCTACTCATAACAATAGCCATTAGCATTTTTGCATATCGAAATATGAATGCCGATTTTTTCAATGCGGATTTCATGAAAAAAACGGGCTATAAATCAGGTTTCACTGAAACCACAGCAATTTTAGAGGACGGTTCGGAAATTTATTATATAGAAGGGCCAAACAACGGCCCGGCACTGCTTTTGCTTCATGGCCAGCAAACCAGCAGCTACGATTACGCAAAAGTATTGCCTGAATTGTCAAAATCATTTCATATTTATGCCCTGGATTACTACGGGCATGGGAAATCATCAAAAAATCCTGAAAAATACAACGCGGTCGCGATAGGAAACGACATCATCTGGTTTATCGAAAATATTATTAAGGAAAAAGTCTATATCTCCGGTCACTCCTCCGGAGCCCTACTCGCCGCTTATGTTGCAGCCAATGCCCCTGAATCCATTATCGCTACTGTCCTCGAAGACGGGCCCTTCTTCTCCACCCTTCCCGGGAGAGCGGAAAAGACAATTTCGTGGTTGGGCTTCAAAATAATGCATGACTATCTCGATCAAAATGAGATCGACACTTTCATGGAATACTCATTGGAACATGACTATATGCAGGCAGTCTTCAACGCCAAAGATCCGCAAACCTGGAACAAAATAGTGAAAGATCCTGGCTTAAGATATTTGAATAAACACCCCGGACAGGTTCCGAAGATATGGTTTTATCCACCGGAGTTGGGAATCAACTCAATCTATGCGGTCAATGCTAATATGCAGGACGGAACCAGTAATTATGATCTGCAGTTTGGAGTGACATTTTACGATTTTTCCTGGTTTGACGGCTTTGACACGGAAGATATCTTGAAAAACATTCAATCCCCTACGATCGTGATGCATGTCGCGTCCAACAAACTGACCGCTCCCGGTTATTACGATGCAAACGGAATCTTACTCGCAGCAATGGACGAAAAAGACGCACAAAGAGTTGTCGATCTGGTGCCAATCAGCCAATACATTGGTGGTTTTCAATCCGCGCATGATATTCATGCCGACCTGCCTGATGAATATATTGAAGTCCTACTAAAAATAAAGGATCAAATCGAACCTTAAGACATGCTGTTTTTTGATTTCTAACCTGTTTTGGCTGTAATAACCAGTGAAAGGAATTGGAAATGGAGAAAGCAAGAAGAAGTCTGTACTATGTTTCACTCGCTGTTAGTGCCTTGGTCGGTCTCTGGCACTTTTTCGTGCCGCGCATGTTCAATTGGTATGATTACCTTCCGATGCAATATGAAAATCTAATTGTCGGGATCGATTATGTGAACTATTGTTTTTCAGCTCTGCTTTTGGGAAGCAGTCTCGTTTTGATCATATTGGGCAAAAGCGCGCTCTCACTCAATTATGAAACCATTGTATTTCACACGATGCTGACTCTTATTTGGGTTTTCAGAGCCTGTCTCTCTCTTTTTATCGAGCCATTCCCGATGGAGCCTACCCCAGCGGCGGCGATCGGACAGTTAATCCTGGCAGTAACCATGGCACTTATGATGGTGTTCGTCAATGCCAGCCTTTGGGTGGCATTCAATCGTAAGAAGAATCTGATAAATTAATTGACAAATAAGGTGAGAAAAACCGCCTTGTTTGTCGTCATGTGGCAAATTAGACAGAGAGTTATCTTCAAGCATCATTAAAAGATGCAAAAGAGTGTAAATGTATAATACGACTGAGGGCATTTCCCCGTAGCTTGCTACGAAACTGTCCTCAAAATCCGTCCCACAGGGTGAGAGCCCGAAATGCCTCATAGCTTGCTGCGAGGATAGGGATCGAAAGGGTTTTGATTTTACTGCATCGATGTGAAATTCTTGTTAAGGATACGAAAAGGTTTGAGTATCAAAGCCCTTTCTGTCTAGAAAAGAGGGTAAAAAAGGGGTATTTTTTCCATTTTGCGATCTAAACTGGATATTCCTTTGCTGGTATAAGGTTTGCTTTGACACTTTGAAGATATCTGTTAAAATGAAATTGAACGTTGTTCAAATTCTAAATCGGGACGAAAAATTAGATGCCTAATCAACCGGATATTAAAGAAAAGATCATCAGCACCACAATCTCTTTGATCCAACAATCTGAAGGATTGATAGAAAACATAACCATGAGGGATATCGCGCAAAAAGCGGATATTGCCGTTGGGCTGATCAACTATCATTTTGGTTCCAAGAATAATTTGATCGAGATCTGCGTCCAGCGGATCATCTCTCATATCATGAAAATCTTCCCTACAAGAAAAAGATCAACAGATACTCAAGAAAGCGATGGGCGAAATGGCGCTGATGACAACGCTGCTTTTATTGCCAGCGTCTTTCGATTCCTGTTAGATCACCCGGAGATATCCAGGATCTCCATACTTGGCGATCTCTCTCAACCAAACGCAAAAAGCAATTCTGCCATAAGTTACAGAGCAATCCTCAGGGCAATGCCAGATAAAGACCCAGAAAAGATCAGAAAGATCAAGGCTTTCATGCTCTTATCCACCATTCAATCCGCCTTCCTGAATCGGCAGATCAGCGAGGAATTATTGGGCATCGACCTCAACAATGAAAGTGATTATCGTGACTTTTTCTGCCTCGTGACAGAGATCCTTAATATCACAGAACAAACAACTAAAGAGAGTTAAAGCAAAAAGAGGAGCAAACCTGAAATGACAAAAGAAAATAGAAAAGTGAGGAACTTTAAAATGAAATGGATCCTGTACGCTTTCTTACTGATATTCGTACTGTATTTTTTGATCCAGGCTGTCCGCTGCAATCTTGGACTTGATCAAGCCAGGGAGAAGCTCAGCTCGTATGAAGTAAAGACGGCAGAACTCTCCTACGGAGCAATGACCTATATTGATGAGGGCGAAGGAGAAGTGGTCTTATCTGTTCATGGTCTTTTCGGCGGATATGATCAGGCTTACGAAAACGTTAGAAGCCGGATCGGTCGAAACCGCCTGCTGGCGCCTTCGCGCTTTGGTTACCTCGGCTCGGCTGTTATGGGGGATGGAACACCCAAAGAACAAGCGGCTGCCTATGTGGAATTGCTTGATCAACTTGGGATCGATCAGGTCTTTGTCTTGGGAACCTCTGCCGGAGGAACTCCCGCCATTCGTTTTGCGCTGGACTATCCGGAACGGGTCAAAGGCTTGATCCTGTATTGTTCCGCGATGCCGGTAACTGAAAAACCAGAAAAATTTCTCGAATATCAAGCCGCACCCGAGCTATTTTTGTCCGATTATGCCATGTATCTGATCAGTCCGCTCATGCCTTCTCTGTTTGGTATGCCCGCTTCAACCGTAATGGTAATTCAGCCCATCGCTGACAGGAAAACAGGGGTACTGTTGGATGGAAAACTGACCAATCCAGATATGGAAAGGAACTTTGACCAATATCCGATCGAAAGCCTGAAGGTGCCAGTATTGATCCTGCATTCTGAAGACGATCCCGTGGCGAGTTTTGAGAAAGTCATGAACGCTCAACACCGTTTCCCGAACCTCACGCTCGTCTCATTCCCAGACGGCGGACATATGATGGTCGGTCACAGCGCGGAGATCGACAAAGCACTGGACGATTTTATAATCCAAAATCAGTAGTTGGGTTTTTTCTATTGCCGCCAATGAAACGAGATGCGTTTTGAACAAGTTGATAAGAGAAACGATCTGATAAGTCAGTCTTGTACGGATGGGGACCTGTGCCCGCGAGCAGAGTATCGTCCCCATCCGTCTTGAAAATAGCAAAAGTAGTCATAGAAAACTCGAATCCATGAAAAACAAAACAAGTTTTAGGCTGTTTCTATCTTTTCGTCTACCAATTAGTATATTTAAGCTATTCCTTCAATAAAAGATTCAAGCGCCTGATTGACAACATCAGGCTTGTCCGTATTCGAGTTATGCCCTGCGTCTTTGACCCATACAATCGGAATGCCGGTCTCTTCATGCCATTCCTTATTAAGTCTAAGGCAATACCCCACCTGATCTTTCTCACCACAGATCAACAAAGCCGGACACTTAATTAGGTAAGGCAGGTCAGATTCCATCCCTTCGGCAATGAGCTTAAAACCGTGGCTAATTAGTTCGACAAATCTACTTTTATTCCCATCGTAGACCAACATCATTTCCCGCATCAGACTTCTGCCATATTCAGACGTGGCAACGCCGTTCGATCCGGCCTTGATCAATAATTTCCACGGAAAAACATCGTACATGGGTCGCATTCTTTTCAGCATCCAAAGCTCCCTGTCTGTAATATATTTTCTTTGCAGGGGAGCAGAATCAATGGAAACAAAGCCTTTCAACCTCTCAGGAAACAATTCCGCAAAAGCTTGTCCCACAAAACCGCCCATGGATTGACCGATGATCACAGGCTTTGCTGTTCTTTCCTGCTCAAGGATCGCATTCACCCATTTTGCTTTGTCAAAGAGGCTGAAGTCGAGCTTGAAAGGGAATGAAGCGGCATGACCAGGCGCATCCCAGACAATGATGTTGTATTTATCCTGAAAGTATTCAATTTGTTTCTCAAACAATCTGTGATCGGCAGTTAAACCAGGTAGAAAAACCAAAGTCAGGTCATCAGCATCAATCAAACTTGTCCAATAATGGATGGCGCCAGAGGCTGTTTCGTATGTTCTTTCTATCATTTGACCAACTCCATTTTTAAGTGATCTCTAAAAATAATACCACATGATCTTAATTATGTTCCTGCGTGTAGGTAAAGGGCGCATCAGGATCATAGCCGTGATTTTTAAGCTTCTTCACCACCATAAATGTTAAAAGGTTCGCAAAAATACGGGTCACGAATTTGCCAGGAGCGGGTTGTGCCTGCTCATAAAGGCTATCTGTGGACGCGGTTCCCTGTTCGATATGCCGAATAAACTGGTCAAAAGCAGGTACGACCTTCCGATGGTTCATGTGCTTTTCCAGCCGCTGTCCGTCCAGCATCGCGCCGCCACCAAGCACAAAGCCGCCCATCCAGGAAAGATTATTTTGTTGCGCGAATAATTGCAGACAGCTTAGCCCGTGCTGATGGGTGTGCATGTACGGCATACCCCCATTGATGATGCCATAAAGCTTTTGCCCGGAAAACCCGCCCACCTGAGCCGCCGTCTCCAGCAACTCGATCAGTCTGGCTGGATAGGTGTTGATATAGCAGGGACCGGATATGACGATCGTTTCAGCTTTTTGCATTGCCAGAACCAGGTCGTCCAGGGAACCCTTTTGAGGCAGAAAGACCGCTTCACCGCCTGTAACCGCGCGGACGCGCTCGAGCAGCATGGCGCTGGTCCCTTTGCGTCTGGGGCTGGCGCAAAGCAGCATTATTTCCGTCTCATTCATGGCTGATCTCCTTTGCGACTTGCTCAAGCGCGCTTTTGTCCATTCTGCTGTCGAGGAAAAAAGCTTGCCCTTGCACGTCCATGATCTTTCGGTTTTCGGCATGAAGGGATAAGAATGCCTTTTGTTCAGTTTCACTCATCTTATCCCCGACACCGATCATGTAATATCTTAGCCCTGGTACCCTCATGCCTTTCACCAGCTCTCCGTCTTTCATGCGGTAACGGGGATCGCCAAGAACTGCAATCCGGTCCATCACCTTTTTGATATGGTGGCTGACACCGCCAAACACCACCGGAGAAAGCATGACAAGCGCCTGACAGCCAGCGATCTTTTGCACGACCAAGTGCATATCATCCTGCATGACGCAGCGCCCATAGGTCTTCCCACTGCAGCTGCTGCAGCCGGTACAAGGCTTGATATCGAGGGTGTTGGCAGAAAAACGAACAAGCTGCTTTCCTGTTGGGAGCAAGGCTTCTTCCAGCCTCAAGCCCCAATTTCCTCTGCTGTCATCTGAAATGATCACGATCATCTTTCCTCCCGTTTGATAATATCCTGCGCGAGCAGGTTCAGGTTCTGGTACAGCTGATCAAGCACCAGACGAGTAGTTGCCAGATCATTTCTGGAGATTCCTTCGAACAAACTGTCCATAAACTGAGCATTGGATTGCTGATATTTTTCTTCAAAGACTTTGACTGCCGGGGTAAGCATTACCAGTGTCCTGCGCTGGTCGGCCGAATCTTTTTCCAGACGGATCAAGCCAGTGGATTCAAGCCGTAACAATATCTGTTTCATGTTTTGGTGTGAAGTGCCCACGAAACTGGCGATCTGAGAAACCGAAGGCGCAGGCTGTAAGATGCTGGCACCAAGCAGGGCAAACCATTGTTTCCAGGTTATCTCTTCAAAGAAGCTGTCACCCACGGTTTGCATGCGGTTGGCAATGGCAGCCAGCATCCCGAAAAGATAGTAACGGTCCTCAATATCGTTAAGATTAACCGAAAATCGAGTGTTTTCTGTTTGAAGCCGTTTTTCGTGCATAAGACAAAATCTCTTTCTGTTCCTAATGGCAAAATGTAAACGAATCGTAAGGAGAACCGTTTGAGTGCCACCAATTTTCTCGTTCATTAGGTAATAAGTTACCTATTACAGTCTAATATGGCTCAGAATGACTGTCAATGTTGCGAGCATCGATTTTCGTTATTGGGATCTATTGGTTTCGGCACAGAAACCGTTTTTTCCCCTTAGTAAATGAGCACTCCACTCATCTTTTGAGGAACAACATGCTAATTTTTCATTACCTGAACCTGACTTGGAGTGCCAAGTCTTCGCTCATATCGTATAATGGAGATAATCTACTAAAAAAACAGGAGGCTAATCTAATGTCTGAAGCAAGAGTAATCCATGCCCCTACCGGGACGCAATTAAGCTGTAAAAACTGGCTGATCGAAGCCGCGTATCGAATGATCCAAAACAATCTCGATCCGGCTGTCGCTGAAGAACCCCAAAAACTGGTTGTTTATGGCGGACGAGGTCAGGCTGCCCGAAGCTGGGAGGCTTACGACGCCATCCTGAAATCCCTGCGCGAACTTGAAGAGGATGAAACTTTGTTGGTGCAATCGGGAAAGCCGGTTGGAATCTTCAAAACTCATACCGACGCGCCCCGTGTTTTGATCGCGAACTCGAACCTGGTGCCGCATTGGGCAACCCAGGAACACTTCGATGAACTGGCCGCCAAGGGTCTGATCATGTATGGTCAGATGACCGCCGGTTCCTGGATCTACATTGGCTCGCAGGGCATTTTGCAGGGAACTTACGAGACGCTCGGTTCGCTCGCGACGCTGCAAGGTTGGCCTTCGTTGAAAGGAAAATTTGTTCTCACCGCTGGTCTGGGTGGGATGGGCGGAGCCCAACCCCTGGCTGTGACGATGAACGAAGGTGTCGCGCTGGTGGTTGAGGTTGACCCCGATCGGGCGCAGAAACGACTCGAAATTGGCTATATTGACGTTGTGACTGACAATCTTGAAGACGCGATGACCCAGGTCGAAGAAGCCATTGAACAGCAAATCCCCAAATCGATCGGTCTGATCGCCAACGCGGCTGATGTTTACACCGAACTTTTGCTGAGAAATGTCATTCCGGATGTCGTCACTGATCAAACCTCAGCCCACGATCCGCTTTCTTATGTGCCCTGCGGCATGAGCCTGACCGCGGCGTATCAGCTGCGCCAGACCGACCCGCAGAAGTACATCGAATTGTCGCTGAAGACCATGGCAAAACATGTTGAGGCGATGGTCGGCATGCAAAAAGCGGGCGCGATCACTTTTGATTACGGCAACAATATTCGCCAGCGGGCTTATGACCAGGGCGTTAAGGAAGCCTTCAACTTCCCCGGCTTTGTTCCGGCTTATATCCGCCCGCTCTTCTGCGAAGGCAAGGGGCCCTTCCGCTGGGTGGCGCTTTCGGGTGACCCGGAAGATATTTACAAGACTGATGAAAAGCTGATGGAGCTCTTCCCCGAAGATCAGCACCTGCACCGCTGGCTGAAGATGGCCAAAGAGCAGGTACCCTTCCAGGGTTTGCCATCCCGCATTTGCTGGCTGGGATACGATGAAAGAGACAAGGCCGGACTGGCATTCAACGAAATGGTTGCCGATGGCACGTTGAAAGCCCCGATCGTGATCGGCCGCGACCATCTGGACGCCGGATCGGTGGCCTCGCCAAACCGCGAGACCGAATCCATGCTGGATGGTACCGACGCTGTCAGCGACTGGCCGATTTTGAACGCTTTGCTCAACACCGCCAACGGCGCCACCTGGGTGAGCTTCCACCACGGCGGTGGTGTTGGCATCGGTTATTCGCAGCACGCCGGGCAGGTGATAGTGGCGGACGGAACGCCCGAAGCCGCCAAACGGCTCAAGCGAGTCTTGATGGGCGACCCGGGAATGGGTGTGATCCGGCACGTTGATGCCGGTTATCCCGAAGCCATCGAATTCGCCAGGGAACATGGGGTCAAAATCCCCATGATGCCAAAGGAATAGCGTGAAATCGCGGCGGATCTTGTTCTTTGCTCTGGCAATCGCGCTGGGGATTGGCGCCGGATTGGCTTTTGGCTGGCTGATCATGCCTCCCAAGGCCCCCAGCAACGCCGCGATGAAGGATTTGCGCGTAGATTATCAGACAGATCTGGTATTAATGGTCGCGGAGTCTTTTGCGGGCGATGCCAATTCCGAGCTGGCGCTGGATCAGCTGGCAGAAATCGCGAATATGGACCCGATCACACTGGTGGGCGTTAGCTTGGGTTATGCCCGCGAAGTTGGTTACCAAAACAATGATATCCAGCTGATCGAAAATCTGCTGACTGGCATTGACCCCAATGTCTATCAGGTTTGGAAGCAGAAAAGCGGAGGGCAGTGATGGAACAGGAACGCAATACCAGCCATTGGTACCTCCTGACCGGTCTGATCCTCGGGCTGGCGATCGGTTTGGTGATTTCGCTGTTGATCGCTCCGGTGGTCAATGCTGACGCGCTGCCGCATGAGTTGAGCGAAGAGGCGAAAGCGGATTACCGTGAGAAGATCGCTTTGGCTTACGCCGCCGATCAGGACCTTGAGCGCGCGATCAGCCGTCTGGAACTGCTGCATGATCCTCAGCCGGTTCAGGCGTTGATCTCGCAGGCACAGAACATGCTGGCACGCGGCGAGTCGGAGGCGATCTCGCGGGCCGTTGCCGACCTGGCGACCCAACTTGACGCGCTTTTGAACCCGGGCAATCAGATCCCGTAAGCGTTGAAAACGAACAAAAAAACCGTGAGAATTGTTCTCACGGTTTTTGTTTTTGTTAATTGGTGTTGGCTACGGCAGTTTGTTGCTGGCGACGAAATCATCTCCCAAAATGAGCACGATCTGGGGATCCACAGCGGGATCATAGGCATAAATGACATTGTAGTCGTTGAGGATGCCCGCAAAATCTTTCAGATAGCGAATGGTATAGGGCTTGGCGCCATAGAAAGTTAGGGTCGAGGTGGCTGTATAAGCAGCGTTGCCAACGTTGGTCACGTGGATGCCATGCTCCTGCAAATAAGTTGCGGCACGCTCTGCCAGGCCGGTCTGGGATGATCCGTTCAGGATCGAGACCGTGGCTGCCTCCTGCTGCAGGATCGCCTGAAGGTCGGCGGCGTTTTCTTCGCTGAAGACGTTTTCTCCACCAAAGACCTGATCACGGACCTCACGGATCTTATCCGGGATGGGTCGCAAAATGGCTTGTCCGTCGGTAAAACCGGAGGTGACCTGCTGCCAACCGATGGCAGCGTGGACGATCTTATCGCGGGGGATATCGTTTAGCACCTTGATGCCAAGCTGGATCATCTGCTGGAGGGAGAGGTTGGTATGAATCCCTCTCGAAAGGCTCTCATAGATCTGCGGGGCGCGTTGGATCAGCGAAGGCAGCATATTGAAGTTGAGAATGCGGTCACGAATGGCAAGAATTACCTGCTGCTGGCGCTGTGAACGGGCGATATCTCCGCCGTCCTGATCGCGGTAGCGAACGTAAGCCAGCGCGAGCTCCCCGGGCAGGGTGACGGTGATGCCGGGTTCGATCCACTGGGAGAAATCGGTATCGATGATGTTGAGTTGGACGCTTTCGTTGGGTGTGATCTTGACGCCGTCGATCAGATCAATAAAGTCGACAAAGGCTTTGAAATCGATCTGAGCGTAATAATCGATCGGCACGCCCAGCAGGTTCTCAACCGTTTTGGCTGCCAGGGCTGGCCCACCGCCTGGTAACTGGTAAATTTCGCCAACACTGTAGGCCGTGTTGATCTTGGCATAGTTGCCGCCTGGGATCTTGACCCAAAGGTCACGGGGGATGGAGATCATCCCGGCGGTGTTGGAGACCGGATCGAGCGTAAAGAGGATCATCGTGTCGGTTAAAACAACACTGGCATCGATCGTGCGCGCGTCCAGACCCATCACGAGCAGATTAACTCGTTTTTTGCCGTCCCAGGCTTCCGGCATGACGAAGGTGTCAAGTGAAACGGTCGCGGTCGGGGTGGGTTCCCCTGGTAAGGCCGTCGGGCCTGTTTCCTGGCCCGATTCGTCAAGCACTGGCGCGCCGCCAGGGTTGAAGATGGTCGCTCTCGCGATGAAATTGCTGGTCATCTGATAAATTAAAACTGAGATGACCAAAACCAATACCAAGACAACAGCATAAACTACGGCTGCTTTGCCCTCTGGCAAGGTGATTTTTCTATTACTTTTTTTATCTGACATAATCCGTCCTGAAACAAACCGCCTGGCCACCGCCAGGCGTTGGTAAAAAATTCGAGCTTGTTGGTCCTAATCAGGTTTTGGAGCAGGAACAGGCAGCTCGTCCTTGTGAGTAGCCTGCCATTTATCGCCCTCATCGAAGAGCATGATCGGGATCTCCTCCCAGATGGGGTATTTGCGATCACAATCTTTGCAAATCAACCAGGATTCCTTGAAATACTCCAGTTCACCTTTTTTCTCTTTTACACAAATTGGGCAACGTAACAAATCTAACAATTCTTGATTAATCACGATATTCTCCATTTCCTGACTAATTTTTGTTCTGGCAACGCCATTGAAACTATTTTACCATAGCGTTTGAAAGCGTATTTTTATCCATCATGGCAATTTCGGTTTACGTTTCTAATTAGGAATATCAGTTCCCGGCCCATAGTTGTAGCCCGCCGGCCAGGCGGTATAGACCGTTCGGAAGGTGTCGTTGATGTATATCACCCCATTACGGCTGACGGTGCGATACGCTTCGACGGTGGCTCCGTAGACAGCCCAATCAACCTGTTTGATCGTTCCGGTAGGCAGGGTGGGGTCTTCGCGATAGACGGGGTCGGGTGGTTCGATGATATCGGTAACACCGGTGGACCACCACTTCACTTCGCGTCCGTCGCCAGTGGAATAAAACTTCCAGGTCAGGGAGGTGTCGGTCGGATAAGTTTCCATCAATAACCAGTGGTCGGTATCGTTGCGGAATTTAAAATCGACCAGGGGCATATAAACGGTCGCGTCCAGCCCGCTGAGGTTGGGATCGATGCTGCCGTTGGATTGCTGCTCGTAATAGCCAACGCGGTAGGCGTGAGGGTGACGTTCCACGATCGGAAACCCGCCATAAAAAGCATTGCGGAAGAGGGTCGTGCTCACCTGACAGACGCCGCCGCCAACGCCGTCGATCGTTTGGTCGCCAACGATGATGGGTGCTTCGGCATAACCGTTTTCGAGGCTGATATCGGTCAGATATTTTGCCATTGAAAAAACCTCGCCTGGCGCGACAAGGACTCCATGGAAACTGGACGAAGCCGCGCGAATGTTCTGGATGCGGGCCGGATCGGAGCCGTAAAAGTAGGAGGTCGTTTCAGCCACCAGTTCGGTGATACCCAGTTCAGCAGCGCTGCTGTCATCTTTTACAGCCGGATTAATGGTTTTCATGACTAAACTTGCCTGATGCTCTCCGGCCTGGATCTTCGTGATGATCTCGTCAACGCTTTTTTCAATATCGACTGTCTGGCCAGCCACCGCGTGGGCGATCAGCTCCAGTTGTCGCGTGTCGTCATTGAAGATCATGCGCGCGTTGATCGGCTCGGTCTGCAAAGAAGGCGCGATGCTGGTAAGGTAGCCCTCAAGGGCGGGGCGATTAAGGGAAAGCTGGTAGCTCTCACCGGTTTGATCGCTTTTCTTCGCGATCGTGATCAGGCTGGCCAGGCTTTGCGGTTCGAGCACCCAGGGCCCCTTCCTCTGGTCCGGGTTGGCGGCCTGGATGGTGAAAGCCTGACTGAGGATGGTCTCGGCAAGTCTGGCAGTTTCTTCGACATTGACGGTCGTGGGGACTTGTTTTTCGATCACCAGGTCGATGGAACCATTTTGCTGCAGCAGGAAGAAGGGTTCGATCCGCAGCAATGTGGCTTTGACATCCAGGGTTTGGCCGACCTGCCCCTGGGTGACTTTGATGTTGGTCTGATCGAGACTGACAGCGGGATCGACCAATTGGGTGTCCGACTGTCGGGCGATCTCCTGAACGACCGCATAGGCTTTGCTTTGATCGTAAAGGATGCCAGGGGTGATGTTGATGCCAGCGCGGTAAGCCTGCAATTGTTCTTTGATGTTGGCGAAAAGGCCTTTGTTCCTGCCAATCTCAAATGCCTGATTGGCTGCATCGACCGGATTGTAGGAAAAGCCGAGCTGTTCCGGCGTGTAGACCCATCGGTTTTGCTCTGAATGGAACTGGATCTGGCCCGTGCGTCCGTAGGTCAGTTTGCTGTTGATCTCAACGACCGCTTGCCCAAGGGTGAGGTCGGAAAGGTCGATCCCAGCCACGGAAACGCCTGGGAAGATGGTTTGGGCGTGATCCTGCTCGAATTTCCAGAGCATGACCGTCAGCGCGAGCAACGCGATCAGCGTTCCGAGACCCAGCACGAAAAGGATCTGCCTGCCAGGACGGACAGACCTGGTGGAAGGAGTGATTTTGATCGATTGTGTTTGTTCATTCATAATTTGCTTCCTGTAAAACAGCGGGCCAGGTTACCGTAATGTTTCTTTTCCTTTAATATAACCGCATAGAGCAAAGAGATAACTCAGTTCTTATACATCTTCCGCAGGATTTATACCTGATAATAGGACGAAACACGCCCCAAATTGTTCCATTCCTTCACATTCGGCATTTTAATTCCCTCATATTTGTCATTTCCATTCCCTAGTTTTTAATATTAATAAAAAAAGTATTTCGTCCTTCGTAGCCCAAAGTGACATCATAAATTCATTCAATGGTATGAAGCGGATATCCCTGGTAATTAAACATCGACAATGAAACATCGAAACGCGTTTGAGGGTAAATTGAGGATAAATTCGGAGGCGTATTGCCTCATAATAAAACGTCACTGAACTGGGTATGGTTGCCTCATAATTGA
>CAXYYH010000018.1:0-32247 GCA_964293995.1 uncultured Anaerolineaceae bacterium | reverse complement strand
CCTCCTGAATGGTGCTTCTTGTTTTCACCATTGTAGCTTTAATATACAAGGTCGTAATTGAAGACAATGAACTTCGAAGTTCATTGTCTTCAATCCGACGTCAACCTCTTGACTATGTTAATATAGCCTTTCTCCCAGGGAGAGAAGACTATATTGGCTTCTCACATAGGCATGGTACTTAAGCCTTCTCCTGGCGGGAGAAGGTGCCCGAAGGGCGGATGAGGGGCAAACTAAGAAGGTGCCCATAGGGCGGCTGCTTGCGTCCCGGGTTCTGCCTGCCCTGTGTGCATTACACAAGGTTCCCGGGAATGAGGGGCAAGCAGGCATGTCAAGACCAAAACAACAGGCCCATAATGTCCCCGCCTATTGGCGTATCTCTTGCAACCAATAAATTACGCTAATTTATGGTGAACCAATTATGAAAAACAAAACTTTTCTCGCAATTATCCTGATCATCTTGCTTCTGGCAACAGCCTGCAACAGATCCAGCCAGCCAACCCCCACGGATCAGCTGGATCAAATCCGCACGGCGGCTGCCCGTACGGTTGAAGCAATGACCACAGAAATTGTTTTAACCGCTCAAATCGCTCAGACCCAAACTGCCCTTTCGTTCCCTCCGCAAAGCACGGATGAATCTCCCACCGTGGCGACGCCCTTGCCCCCTGCCGTTCCAACCGCCGGGAGCACCCCATCCGCTGCTGCTACAGAAGGCGGCCAGGCTGAAACGCCCTGCAACCTGGCGGGCTTTGTCACCGAAACCATCCCCGACGGCTCGCAGTTCACGCCTGGTGTCAGCTACACCAAAACCTGGACGCTGCGAAACGATGGCAACTGCACCTGGACCAAGGACTATTCGGTCGTCTTCGTCAGCGGCACCTCAATGTCCGCCCCGGCCAGCATGCCTCTGACCGACAAAAATGTTGCCCCGGGCGAGAGCGTCGTGATCAGCATGCCCCTCACCGCGCCAAATAGCGCTGGCGCCTACAAGGCGGAATTCAAACTTCGCAGCGCTGAAGGCGTTATTTTCGCCTTCAAAAATGTTGAACACACCTTTTGGGTCGAGATCCAGGTACGGGGTGACGTCATCAACCTTGCAGATTCCTACTGCTCCGCCGCCTGGTCAAGCACAGTCGGCACGCTACCTTGCCCGGGCAAAGCGGGCGATGCCGGCGGCTTTGTTTATTCCGACCCAGCCCCGCATCTTGAAAATGGCTCAACCGATGACGAACCCGCGCTTTGGCTGGGTTTGCAAAACGCGGACGATTCTTACCTCAAAGCCGTGTTCCCCAGCATGGTCATCCCCGAAAAAGCCAAATTCACAACCTTTTTAGGCTGCCTGCGCGGCAACACTGCCTGCGAAGTGGAGTTTAGCCTCAATTATCAGGACGCCAGCGGTGGCCTGCACGAAATTGGCAGCTGGACCGAAACCCACGACGGCCAGATCACCCATATCGAGGTCGATCTAAGCGGCTTCGGCGGCAAACAAACCACCATCGTCTTTTTGATGCGAGCCAAAGGCAACCCCTCCGGCGACGTGGTTCACCTCTTGATGCCCATGATCCAACCCTAAACTCGCATCAAATCACAATTCAGGTTGGGACGAAGAGCCCCCAGGGCGGATGAGGGCATTCGCCTTCTCATGTGGGAGAAGGTGCTTTTTTAAGCCTTCTCCGCTCGGGAGAAAGGCATGCCCCCTCCTACTGAGAGGGCGCCCGCAGGGCGGATGAGGGGCAAACTAAGAAGGTACCCGCAGGACAAATGAGGGCTTATGCCTTCTCTCGTTGAAGCAAGGTCATTATAAAATCTTATGAAAAGTGGTCCTTAGCGTATTGAGAAGGCCATCATACGCAAGTTTTTCCAATCCCGACAATAAAATCCCAATTCGGACTCCTCGCAAACTTGACAAATATGGATTTAACCTTGACAATTAATCATTATTCATGAGAAAAAAGGACGGTTGATGATGAAGAAACAATCCCTCCACAAACTATTCCTGCTGGTGCTGATCGCCGCGCTGGCTTTGAGCGCCTGCGGGCCAAAAAATGATCCCAAGGCTGCTGAAGTTCAGCTCACCAACGTGGCTGAAACCGTTGCGGTTCAATTCACCAAAACCGCTCAGGCACGCCCCAGCGACACTCCGATCCCGACCGCGACAGAATACATCATGCCAACCATGACGCCAACTGCCATGCCAACAATGGCCATTCCGACTGCCTCAATCGGCACCACCCCCGCAACCACGGCTGTCACAACCGCGACCCTCGCGCCAACCCCAGCCGGCGGCGTTGACGCTGGCGTTTGGGCCCGCAGTGACCCAATGGACGGCACCAACATCCCCGCCGGAAGCCAGTTCAAGGTCACTGTCACCCTGATGAACACCGGCACGACCACCTGGAACACCAGTTACTACATCCAAATGACCGGCGGCGACAACCTCGGCCTAAAGCTGACCAAATTCCAGATGCCCTACGAAGTTCCACCGCAAATGAGCGTTCAGTTCACCTTCGATTTCACCGCGCCCAGCACAGCCGGCAAGGTCAAAAACGACTGGAACATCGTCAACCCCGGCAACGTCGCTTTTGGCGTCTTTTGGTGTGAGTACAACATTGTCACACCCTAATTCCAGAGATGAGCGACTGAAGAATGAAATTAAAGCCGAGGCATACCACCTCGGCTTTATTGATATTGGCTTCACTACCCCTGATGTTGACGTTAACTACGCGCAGTTTCTGGACTGGACTGAGAAAGGCTGTCAGGCCGGAATGCAGTATCTGGCCAGAAACAACACCCGCGCAGCCCGGCAATCAGCAAAAAATCTTCTTTCGAAATGTGAGACCATCATTTGCCTGGCTTATCCTTATCCTTTGATAGCCCCAACCGGGACGAAAAGCCAGGGGCGGATCGCCTCTTACGCCCTCTCGCAGGATTATCACCTCCACATCGCTGACCTGGGGAACAAACTGCTTGAAAAGATAACCCAACTTTTCGGCGACCAGCTTTTGGCTCAGGTGCATCTCGACACCAGCCCCATCCTTGAAAAAAGCTACGCGCGGCAAGCCGGGCTCGGATGGATCGGGCGCAATTCCCTGCTGATCCACCCAAAGTACGGCTCGGGCCTCTTCCTTTGCGAGATCCTGATCAATATTCCCATCGAACCGGAATCTCCTTTTCCCACAGACGGCTGCCAGAACTGCCAGCGCTGCTTCAATGCCTGCCCGACCAAAGCCATTTTACCCAACCGCAGCATCGACGCCCGCCGCTGCCTGAGCTATCTCACCATCGAAAATCGTGCTGAGATCCCTGAAGAATTCCGCCAGGCGATGGGAAACCGCATTTTCGGTTGTGACCAATGCCAGCTCGTCTGCCCATATAACAAGCAATCCAAAACGACAGCCGTCTCAAACAACTGGCAAATGACAATTAACCCGACCCCGGAATTAGCCGATTGTTTCGCCATGACTGAAGAGGAATTCCACAGCCACTACCAGCAAAATCCGGTCTTACGGGCAAAATACACCGGTTTTCGCCGCAACCTTGCCATTGCCATGGGCAATTCTGAGAATCCCGACTTCTTACCCCTGCTTCGTCAAGCCCAAATCACCGAAACCAACCCGATCGTCGCTGAAGCGATTGCCTGGGCGATCAACAGCTTAGAACCTTCTGCCAATCCGCATCCCGACCCTTCTTTTATGGCATAATTATGCAATCTGGCATCATGCGACGAGGAGTTTCTGTGCAAATTTTGGACATTGTTTCTCTCCCACACGGGGAGCACAAATAATGGGACAAAACCCACAACCGACCTTCCATATTGGCTCGATCCCCGTTTACGGGCAGCTGATCCTTGCCCCCATGGACGGGCTTTCGGACGCGACCTTTCGCTGGATCACGCGAAAACTGGGTTCCGCCTATTCGGTCTCTGAGTTCATCAACACGCTCGACTACGCCAACCAGAAGAGTTACGAGAAAAAGCGCCTGCTCTTTCGCGATGTGGAACGCCCCTTTGCGGCTCAATTGCTCGACAACGACGCCGTGCGCATGGCCGAAGCCGCCGCCCGTATTGAAGAAGAATTTCACCCTGATATCTTTGATATTAATATGGGTTGTTCCGCCCGCAGCGTGGCTGGCCGGGGCGCTGGCGTGGGTATGATGCGCCAACCCGAGCTGGTGCGGGATGCCTTCCGCCTCGTCACCCAGGCTGTCAGTGTTCCCGTCACCGCCAAAATGCGCATCGGTTGGGATGAAACCACACACAACTTCCTCGAACTCTCGGAACTCGCGATCGAAAACGGCGCGCGGCTGATCGCACTGCACGGCCGGACGCAAAAGAATTCCTTCAACAAACCCGCCCGCTGGGAGCCGATCGCTGAGCTTAAAAAACGTGTCAATGTGCCAGTCATTGGCAATGGCGATGTGGTTCGCGTTGCCGACGCGCACCGCATGCTGGAAGAAACCGGCTGCGACGCCGTCATGGTTGGGCGTGCAGCCAAGGCCAACCCCTGGATCTTCAGTTGGCGCGACCGGCAGGAAGTCTCGATCCAGGAAGTCTATCAACTGGCGCGTTTTCAGATCACCGACATGATGCGGTTGCAGCCTGAACGCGGACTAATGCCCTTCCGCAAGTATCTGAAAGCCTATCTCGACCCTTACGGAATCCCTCGGGAACAGATGAAGAAATTGCTTGTTTGTTCTGATCATCAGGAATTATTGAGCCTGATGGACGAAGTTTTCACAGCCCTGGGCGCCTCAAAAGAGGCCCCGGAGATCATTGACTTTTCAACTGGATAAGGAGCGTTTTCATGAAACATGATGTACAAGACAATCTCAAGCTGATGAAGAAGCAGGTAAACGCCTGGGTCATGTACGACTGGGCCAATTCCGCCTTCGCCACCACCGTCATGGGCGTGGTTTTGCCGTCCTACTTCGCCGATTTTATAGCGAATGGCCCCTCCGTGCCCATCTGGGGCCAGGCAGTCGCCATCGGCAGCCTGCTGGCAGCAGTGTTGAGCCCGATCCTTGGCGCCATCGCGGATTTCAAAGCCAGCAAAAAGAAATTTATGGCTTTCTTTGCCGCGCTCGGCATCATCAGCACCGCTTTGCTGTGGTTCGTGGTCGGTCCCGCGCAGCAGACGCTCTGCATCATCCTCTACATTCTGGGGACGATCGGTTTTGCGGGCTCCCTGGTCTTTTATGACAGCCTCCTGCCGCATGTCGCCAAAGACGATGATGAAATGGATCAGATTTCTTCCAAAGGCTACGCCATGGGCTACATTGGCGGTGGTTTGCTGCTTCTGATCAACGCCCTGATGATCTTTTTTGGCCCAAAACTGCTCCCCAACATGCCCGAGAGCGAAGCATCCGCGCTTATGATGCGCCTGAGCTTGCTTAGCGTTGCCATCTGGTGGGCGGTCTTTTCCATTCCGATCTTCAAAAATGTTCCCGAACCTCCCGCCCGTGGTGAAGAATCTGAGGTCGGCAAGCATGTCATCGCTGTCGGTTTTGGACGTCTGGCGAAAGCTTTCACCGGTATCCGCGAATTCAAAGACCTCTTCCTCTTCCTGATCACCTTCTTTGTTTATGCCAATGGGATCGGAACGATCATCACCATGGCAGCCAGTTACGCCAAAGACCTCGAATTTAGCACACTCACGGTTTTGGGCACTTTCCTGATGGTTCAGTTCGTCGCGGCGCCCTTCTCGATCCTCTTCGGAAAACTGGCCGGGAAGATGGGCAACAAAAAGGCCATCACCCTCGCTCTGGTCATTTACTCAGTTGTCGCTGTGATCGGCTATTTCATGACCGAAGAATGGCACATGTTCGTGCTCGGATTTGGCGTCGCCATGGTGCAGGGCGGCAGCCAGGCTTTGAGCCGTTCCCTGATCGGCAAGATGATGCCCAAAAGCAAAAGCGCCGAGTTTTACGGCTTTTTCAGCGTTTCAGAGAAGTTTAATACCGTCGTTGGGCCGGCCCTGATGGCCTTCATCACCGCCAGAACCGGCGACCCACGTTACGGCATTGTATCGTTGGTATTCTTCTTCGTCGCTGGCATCATCATGCTGCGCTTCGTGAATGTGGAACGAGGCATCGCCCAGGCCGAATCCGTCGACGCGCAGATGGTGGAGCTGGAACATTAGAAATTATCACAAATTGTAGGTCGCGATTGGAATTACCCTCAATTGTGAGGGTAATTCCAATCCGACGGAAAAGAATTCTACCGAATATTACTTGACATCGGATTGATGGAATTGAATAATGTTAGTCAATTCCATCAATCACGTATCTACCCAAGAAACCCGTTGAAACCAGAAATATTCTTCAATGCAAGCCAGGTCAAGGGATCAGTAGGTTGAGATTGAGAAGTGAAGGATTAACCTTCACTTCTCAATCCAACGTCCAAAACATTTTTTCAACTAACTTCCTAAACCCATTCCGACCTAAAGCAGTAGAAAAAAAGAAAGCATCCGATGTTATTGTCGTACTCTACCCGGCGTCGGATTGAAAGATGAATCGAAGTTCATCTTTCAATCGCGACCTACGCATATAAGTCGTTATAGATTAAAGTCAAGACCAATAGCTTTAGGTTGAGATATTAAAACTCCGTCCCATCTCGCAAAATATCCAGATATTTAACATAAGAAAAGATCCGATTCCGAAGCTTTCCAGTGGACTCTTCAACAATCCCCAGTTTCTCCAGCCTTTGAACAGCTCCCAAAACGGTATTATAGGAAAGACCCAACTCCCTGGCGGTCTTGCTGACCTCTATGATCGGATACTTCTCGAGATACTCAAATACTGTCCTCGTGGGGATCCTTGCCCGTCCCAATTCCTCAATTCTCGCAATATTGAGGTCATGCAGTTCGGACAACAATTTGATCTTGTCAACGGCATCCCTTGCAGAAACGATCACAGCCTTTAAGAAGAACTTGATCCACTGCTCAAAATTCCCTTTATTTCTCACCTCATTTAAGCGATCGTAATACTCAATTCGATTCTTCTTCAGATAATAGGATATATACAATGCCTGGGAGCTGATCGCGCCTTGCGCAAGCAAAAACAATACGATCAGGAGCCGACCAAGACGCCCATTTCCATCAAGGAAGGGATGGATCGTCTCAAATTGATAGTGGATCAGACCTGTGCGAATGAGGACGTCGAGTTCACTGTCTGTATTAATATACTTCTCCAGATCCGACATCGCCGTTTCCATTTCTCTCGGATTTGGCGGTATGTATCGGGCGTCTTTGAGCGCGACGCCATGCCCGCCGATCCAATTTTGCGACCTGCGAAATTCTCCTGGTGTTTTTTCTTCACCCCGTCCACCGCGCATCAGTACCTCGTGCGTTTGTTTGATCAGGCGGTTCCCGAGCGGTAGTTCATTCAGCTTTTCCTTCGCGTAATCCACCGCCTTTTTGTAGCTCAAAACCTCTCCAATATCACGATTGGCATTTGTCTCAACATTTGGATCCAAAACATCCTCAAGGATTGCCTGAGTCCCCTCAATCTGGGACGACATCAACGCTTCCTTAAGAATATTCATGTAAATGAGAATATCCATATTGGGAATATAGCTTGAAATCGACTCAAATTCAGTCAGCCGCCTATGCGCCTCGACCAGTAAAGCGACCATTTCCTCATCTTGCTCAATCGCAGGGTTTGGAGGAAGTGGATTAGGCTTAAAAGAGTAATAAGCCGCATCGCCGCTTAAATTTTTTGTATAGCTACCAGCCCTTTGCCCTGCCATTTTTACTCCTAACCTGAAATAACGATTCCATTTTAGCACTATTATTTCAAGATAGCAAGCTAACTTGAAATAACGTCTCTTTTTTTCCTTTCTTATTTCAACTTAGCAGTTTATCTTAAAATAACACACCGTTATTCACTTCCAAAACACGCTTCAATATCCACCCTCCCTCCTGAACCAATCCTTCTACTTATTCCTTGTATTATCCAAACTGGGCTATAATTCAAGCTTGCAAGAACACATCATCGCCCCCTGGAGATTTTTCGAAAAAATGAAGAAATTTCGTGTTGCCGTCCTGGCAAATCTAAAAGAAAACGCGCCTGTATTTGATGGCATGAGTGAAGATCAATGGGACGACCTCGACTCAGAGTCCACCGTCCTTTCCCTGGTAAACGCGATCAAGGAGGGCGGTCACCAGGCCGAATTCCTTGAAGCGGACGAAAGCATCACCGACACCGTCCGTAATTACAAGCCCGATATCTGTTTCAACATTGCCGAAAGCCATTTTGGCGACTCGCGTGAAGCCCAGATCCCGGCCATCCTCGAAAAGCTGCAGATCCCCTACACCGGCTCAAAGATCCTGACCCTGGCCCTGACGCTCGACAAACCGATGACCAAGCGCATTCTCGCCTGGCACAACCTCCCCACCCCCGAATTTCAGAGCTTCGAGCGCGTCGATGAGCCGCTGGATGAAGGCATGGAATTCCCGCTCTTCATCAAGCCCAGTCGCGAAGGCACTGGCATGGGCATCAGCTATCAATCGATTTTGCACAATGAAGACGAGCTGCGCACCCAGCTGGATTACATCCTCAAAAAATACAAACAAAGCGCTTTGGTCGAACGCTATATCGAGGGGCGCGAAGTCACCGTCGGCCTGGTCGGCAACCTGATCGGCCCCGTCGCGCGGCGTATTCCCCAAAATGAAAATGCACACCGCATTCAGGCTGGCCTGCACTTTTTACCCCCAATGGAAGTTAACCTCGCGCCCTGGGTTGAAGCTGGCGGCGTTTACGGCAACGAGCTCAAGACAGCCCACGCTGCCGACCTCGAATACCTCTGCCCGGCTCCGCTCGATGACGACATGATCGACGAGCTCAACTGGCTGGCTGCCGCCGTTTTTCGCGTGACAGGCGCTCTGGACGTTTCGCGCATTGATTTTCGCCTTGACGTTCACGACAACTTCAAGCCTTACATCCTCGAGATCAACCCCCTGCCTGGTCTGATGCCCAAACTCTCCGACATCGTCATCGAAGCCGAAGCCGACGGCATCAGCCACACCGAACTGGTCAACATGATCCTCAACACCGCCCTAAAACGCTACGGATTGATCTAAGGAAGCATGAACCTGCGGATCCTTTCACTCGAAGATTATCCGAGGCTCTATGAACTCTGGAGCAGCAGCCCTGGCTTCAACCGCGGTTTGCGCAGCCTGGATGACAGCCAGGAAGGCATCACCAGATTTCTTGCGCGCAACCCCAACACCTGCTTTGTCCTCGAACAGGACGGGCGGTTGATCGGCAGCATCCTCGCCGGGCATGATGGCAGACGGGGCTATATCTATCATACCATTGTCCATCCCGAATTTCAGGGTCAAGGTTTTGGCAAACTCCTTGCGGATAAGGCCTGTGAAGCGCTTATGGCCGAAGGCATCAACAAAGCCGGTATGTTAGTTTTTGTAAACAATGACCAAGGTAATGCTTTCTGGGAAAGTCAGGGCTGGACCGATCGCCCGGATCTGGTCTACCGCAACAAGTCCCTCAATTCGGAAAACCTCTAAATGGATATCCAGGTTCGCCAGGCACAATTATCCGACATCCCGCTGCTGGTCAAAGCGCGGATCGACTTTTTGACCGCGCTCGGTCACGCGGTCACCGAAGAGAACACAGCGATCATCAGCAAACAGGTGGAACAATTTCTAACGCAACACCTGAACAGAGATATTTTTGCCTGGATAGCTTTGGATGGTGAAACAGCTGCCGCCGCTGGCTTTCTTACGCTTTTTCAGGGCATGGCTCACGTCAGCATGCCCAGTGGAACCTATGGGCGCATCACCAACATGCTCACCTGGCCAGCCTACCGCAGTCGCGGCCTTGCCCGCCGGATCATGAATGAGCTGATCAACAAGGCAAAAGAGAATAATGTTGACTTTGTCAACCTGGACGCCTCCGATATGGGCAGACCACTTTACGAAAGCCTCGGCTTTGTCGACTTTATTCCCAAAGACCCACCGATGATCCTTACTCTGAACAAAAACTGACCCCAACTCCCAGCCAAATCTGGCACAAATCATGCTCCTTTACTATTAAGTGGTTTTCTTTCCCCACTGAGAGCGGAGGGTCTGATGCTCCCAATGGCATATTGTGGTTTGAATTGTGAAGAGTGCCCGGTCTTACAGGCAACGCTGAACCGGGATGAGGCTCACAAGCGTTGGCTGGCAGCCGAATATTCCAGCCCCGATCAATACTATACCATCCGTGACATGACCTGTCATAGCTGTCAAAGCCAGGGTAAACCTGAATCGCGCATGTGCCAGGCTTGTCGGGTGCGGGCTTGCGCCTCACAGCGAGCTGTTGAGAACTGCGCGCACTGCCCCGCCTATCCCTGCAATCTGATCGAGCGCTTCGTCCCGATCGAGACCGACGCCCGCGGCGCTCTGGAACTGGAAAGGGAAAGAATTTTGGTAAAAGCATAAAAAGCCATTACAATTCTCCCCATGTCAGACACAGCAACCCTTGTTGACCTGGCGCTTTTGCAGCCAAGTCAGCTTTACCTATCCGCCAAACGTCTGGAACAGATCCTCGCCTGGATCAAAAGCGAAGATCCTGATGAAATCGAGCCGCTGCCCGTCAAGGAACTTGATGGTCATCTCATGTTGACCGATGGGCACCACCGCGCTTTCGCGTTCCATTCCCTTGGCCTCAGGCAGATCAAAGTGATCCCGGATCCAGACGAACTGGATTGGGAAGCCTATCGGATCTGCATCCAATGGTGCCTCGAGGAGGGCATCAGCTCCGTCATGGACCTCAAAAGCAGGATCGTTAATGAGGAAGACTTTGACCTGCTCTGGAACAAACGCTGTGACGAGTTACATCAGTTTCTTGAGGGACAAAGATGCGCATCGGACTGATCGCAGAAAAGTATATCGATGCTGATCTTGAACACAACTTTGCCCAAATGATAAAGTGGCTCAAACAATGCGAGGGGCAGGGCTACGACCTGCTCTGCTTTGGCGAATCTTTCGCGCATGGCTTTGAAGCCCTGACCTGGGAACACGAAAAAGACCTCAATATCGCCATCGCCCAAAACGACCCGCGCGTCGAGCGGCTTCGAAGGCAGGCTAACAGATCAAATACAGGGATCGCTTTCGGCTACATCGAGAAAGTGGAAGATAAACTATTCAGCAGCTACCTGGTCATCTCAGGCGAGGGGGAAGCGCTGGCAAACTTCCGCCGCGTTTCGGCGGGTTGGAAAGAGCCCATCGCGGACCCTGATTTTTATCTGGAGGGCAAGGATTACACTCCCTTTGAGTTCAAAGGCAAAAAGATCGGCATCGCCATTTGCGGCGACCTCTGGCACGATGATCTCTTCGACAACTTCAAAGAGCAAAATTCCGACCTCCTGCTCTGGCCGCTCTACATCAATTACACACCTGAAGTTTGGTTCAGCGGGGAACGCGAGGCTTACACTGAACGCGTCAGCGCACTCCAACGCCCCGTCCTGATGATCAACAGCCTCTCCGATCCCCCAACCCAGGCCTTTGGCGGTTGTTACGTCTTCAATTCAGGCAGGATCGAACAGGAATTACCTCTCGGTGGAGGCGGAATTTTGACGGTTGAGTTCTGACCGATCTTTCCAGGGAATGCGCTTCAAGTAATTCAACACATGAATTATGCAGAATGGGAACCGGCAGAATTATTGAACTATATATATATTCTCAGATTAAAGAAGGGAATTTTACGTCGGATTGAATTTGCCCTTTTTTAGGGCAAATTCAATCCCGACCTACAGGCAGGGAGAGGGTATTTCCCTATCTCTTACGACTTACCGCGCATTCTTGGGTCGAGCACGTCGCGCATAGCGTCTCCTACCAGGTTCCAGCCCATCACAAACAAGGTCAATACGATACCGGGGTAAACGACAATATACCAATACTTATCCAGGCTGGTGATCCAGTTGCGCGAGAAACTCAGCACCTGGCCCCAGTCCGCGTAGCCGACCTCTGTGCCAATTCCAAGGAAGGACAGGGCGGCAAAGCTCAGGACAACATCGCCAATGCCCAGCGAAGCCAGAACCAGGGTTGGGAAAATGGCATTGGGCATAATGTGCTTGAAGAGCGTTCGGCTGTTTTTCACACCAGAGACCTTGGCTGCCATGACAAAATCACGATTCTTGATCGAAAGGATGTCCGAGCGAATAATGCGCGCGTAACCCATCCAGCCAAAAGTGATCATCGCGATCAGCGGCGGCATCAGGCTGCGCCCCCAGAGCGGCGTCAGCACGGCTGAGAGGATGAGCGCCATCATGATGTACGGCAGCGTCATAAAGATATCCACCACCCGCATCAGGAAGTTATCGATCCAACCTCCATAGTAGGCAGCCACCGATCCAATGATGACACCGATCGCCACGGTGACAACGACCACGAACAAACCGGTCTTGAAGGCTGTGCGAGTGCCCCAGATAATACCGTAAAAGATATCATACTGCCCTTGCGCGGTTCCCAGCAGGTGAACCCATTCGTCCTTGCCCGTCAGGGTTTTGTACCAGAAGGGGATTTCAGGAACATTGCGTTTCCAGGGGGTACCCGGCGCCTTCGGTTCGCCGCCAAAGCCGTCGCGGGGAATCTTGTAGGGGTCTTTGCCAACCGGTGGAGCGATCAATGGAGCAAAAACGGCCACGAGGATAAACGTAAGGATCAAAATAAAGCCAACGATCGAGGCCGGGGTCTTGAACAAGCCTTTGATGATGCGATAGTTTTCAGGACCCAGGACGCGTTCCAACCAGGAAATCTTGCGGTCGGAAACTGATTCTTTTAGTTCGCGGTTATCACCGCTGGGAATGCTTGTCTGTTCAGTCATGCATTTCTCCTTAATTCAAGCGTACACGAGGGTCAATAAAGGCGTACATCACGTCTACGACCAGGTTGGAAACGATCAGGATCAAACCAGTGAAAATTCCCATTCCCAAAACCGTGACCACGTCCAACTGTGCGGCGGCATCCGCGGCAGCCTTGCCGATACCAGGGTAGTTGAAGACCGTTTCGGTGATCACCACCCCGCCCAACAATCCAACAATGCTCGAACCCATCATCGTCACGATCGGCAGCATGGCGTTCGGTCGGGCATGCTTGTTGACAACTTCCCGCTCCAGCAGGCCTTTGGCTCGCGCTGTCGTCACATAGTCCATTCTGAGCGTTTCAAGCATGGACGAACGCGTCACACGCACATAGGTGGCCCAGTTGATATAAGAAAGCGTCATGATCGGCATGATCAAATGACGCAGGGCATCCCAAAAAACGTCGAATCTGCCATTCAACAAGGCATCAATGGTCAGCAAATGGGTATAAGATTTAAAGTTGCCGGAAAAAACCAACTGGTTGACCCAGTCAGACATTTTTCCAGGCAAAAACCACTTGAGTTTGGCATAGAAGAACATTAATAGCAGTAAGCCAAACACAAAGGTCGGGAAGGATGTTCCGATGATCGAATAGATCCTTGCTCCCTGGTCAAATGCCTTGTTTTGATTCACCGCGGCTTTCACCCCCATCCAGATGCCCACCGAAAGCATCGGGAAAACGGTCCAAAGCGCAAGGTCGAGCGTGTTTGGAAAGCGGGTTTTGATGATATCGACCACTGGTTGTGAAGCAGTTCGGGAATAACCAAACTGACCCCGCAAAACGCCGCCCTCCATCTCACCGGAAACCGGGTCTTTGACGCCGGTCAGCCACTTCCAGTATTGCACCAGAAAAGGCTGGTCCAACCCGTATTGCCGGATGATCCCTTCTACTTGCTTATCGTTTTTTGGAAAATCCTTCATATAGAGCGCCGAACGTTCCACGGGCCCCAGGAACTGAAGCATTCCAAAAATGATCAAGGTAACGCCGATTAATAACAGCGGAACCATGAGTAACCTGCGGATAATGTAATTGGTCATGCCTTACCTCTCTGTGTTTGTGCCTTTCAAACCACCCACAACCTCAGTTATGCCCGCTTTGAAAGCCGCAAGCTTCTGGGAGCCCTGACGGGCTCCCAGAATGGTAGTCAAAAACTATTTGACCAGGAAGTTGAAGATCAAAACATCCTGTGACAAACCTGGGCGACCGTAGTAGAGGGTCAGCGGTTTGTCGTTGGGGGTGTCGCAGATCTCAAAGCGATCCAGGCCGCTCAGGTTGGTGTCCACTGAGCAAACGGGCACGGGGTCATCGTAGGCGTTGGTTTCAGGATTGTAGATCGCGATCTCGCTCACCAGATTATCAACCTGGGTGCGTTGTTCCACTGGAACAGCGATCAGATCTGCCTCACCAGCCTGAAGCATGGCAAAGCGGGTACCAAATTCGGCGACGTCTTTGATGACAACGCGTTCGGTCTTGGCGGGTTCTCCCCAGTATTCATCGAAGCGAGCCAGAACAGTCTCGGTGCCAGGCGTCCAGTGATCCAGTTTGTAAGGGCCCGTACCATTGGCAATTGAAGTGAAGGGATCATCAGCGGAAACCATGCCATAGTAATTCTGCCAGGTTTCGCAGCTTCCATCCCAACCACCGTTCTCAACAACCCATTCCATGTCCATGATGGAGCCCCAGTTTTGGGCGATGGTCGCCATGAAAGGACCCCAGGGTTGGGCAAGGTGGAAAGTAACGGTTCCAGCTTCATCATCGGCAACGATCTTATCTTTCACCTGTTGGCAGGCGCCGACCAGAACGTCAGCAGGATTGGCAACCAGCGTTTCGCGGCTGTCAGCCGAGGCGAAATCGTCCACCAGTCCGGTGATGTCATCGATACCCACACCAAAGAAGGGTTCAGCCAGCAGCCATTGGGGTGAGGAATAACCACCCTGCAGCAAACCTCTCTGGAAGGAGTAGGCTACGTCAGAGGGAGTCAGGTCGCCACCTTCGTGGAATTTGACGCCTTCGCGGATCTTGAAGGTAATGGTCTGACCGCCGTCAGATTCTTCCCAGCTTTCAGCCAGTTGGGGAACAAACTTATCGGTCGCGATGCCATCATAGAATACCAGGGTCTCATAGATGTTCTGGAGCACCTGTCCACTGGCAGTGTCGTAAGCCAGGGCTGGGTCAAGTGTATCGGTATCACCAAAGGTTGCCACAGTGATCACGTCAGGATTGGGCGCACCTTCAGCTTTGTAAATAGGAGCAAAGTAGTCACCGGAGAAGATCGGGTTGAAAACGCGACCTTCGATCCATTTTTGTTCATAACCATGGGAAGTAGCCAGAGCCACAGGGATACCAACAGCCAGATCGTAATAGAGCTGGTTGAACTGCTGGTAGATTGCATGGCGTTCGGCCGGGTCAGTACTGGCAACACCCTGATCAAGGTAGGTCTTAAACTGGGCCTTGATGTCATCGGGCAGGTTTTGACGGTTGCCATAGGTACCGGTTGTATAAGGCTGATACCAGTTGTGAGCGTCATGGATATCTTCCTGCCAGCCAGCTACCATGATGGGAATTTTCTTGGCGCGCTGGGCGGCAAGATATGCCGGCCACGGCAGACCGAGAACTTCAATAACGAATTTGTCATTGATCTCAGCCAGGTTTGCCTGCATGATCTCAGCATAGATCTGACGGGTGGTGTTACCGGTATTGTAAGCCATCTGGAGGCGGAAGCCCATTTCCCAGATATCATCGGGGTCTTCACCGGCAGGGATGCCGTCTTTGTCGACGTCAGCCAGTTTGAACTCTTCAGCAGCTTTTTCGAGATCCATCGAGTAATGAGCAGCATCCGGGTCAAAACCAGGCATACCAACCAAAGACAGCACCTTGGATTGGATGGCTTCACCCTGATAGATTTCATCGATCACGGTATCCCAGTCAAAAGCGTAGGCAAAGCCGCGGCGCACATGGATATCAGAAAAAATATCGGGGGGTGCACCGTTGCCATCCAGCTTGTTGGAACCCAGATAGGGGTTCAGGGCTGTGGCGGCTTCTTCAACTGGCGCCTCGGTCGTTGTGGGTTCAGTGGTGTCCGCAGGAACCTCAGTTTCGACATTGGTATCGACGACGGGCACTTCGTCAACGGGAGCTGGAGTTGGGTTACAAGCAGCTAAAATCATGCTTGCGGCCAACAGTAAAGCTAAAAAGACATAAATCTTGCGCATTTCTCCTCCTCAGAGATGATTGTTTTGAATCTTTGTTAACCTTTACTCAAAATTCTTTTCTTTGATCTCCTCAAATGACCTCCTTCTCTTGTTCAGGGACATTGACCTTGAAACACTCAACATAGTGACCAGGTAATACTTCTCTGAATTCGGGTCTTGCCGCGGCACATTGTTCATCGGCGATCGGGCAGCGCGTCCTGAAACGGCAACCGCTGGGTGGATTGGCGGGAGATGGGACATCGCCCTCCAAAACCGTGCGGGAGTGTCCTTCATAATATTCAGGATCGGCTACAGGGATGGCGGAAAGAAGTGCCTTCGTGTAGGGGTGAAGTGGATTGCGGTAGATCTCATTGCGATCTGCCAACTCGACAATAATGCCCAGATACATGACCGCGACTCTGTCGCTGATATGTCTGACCATGGAGAGGTCATGGGCAATGAAAAGGTAAGTTAGATCAAGCTCTTTCTGCAGGTCTTCAAACAAGTTGATGATCTGAGCCTGAATTGAAACGTCCAGGGCTGAAATGGGTTCATCACAGACAATGAAGGACGGATTGTTCGCCAACGCGCGCGCGATGCCAATTCGCTGGCGTTGACCACCCGAAAACTCATGAGGGTAACGAGACATGAAATCCGGATCAAGCCTGACCAGGCTCATCAGTTCGCGAACGCGGTCGTTGATCTCTTTTCCGCTGACCGCCCCAAAGGCGACCAGAGGCTCCGCGATGATATCACGAATGGTCATGCGCGGGTTCAGGCTGGCATAAGGATCCTGGAAGATCATCTGAACCTTTTTGCGCATCTGGCGCATTTCCTCCGGGCGCAGGGCATTTAATTCCTTGTCCTCGAAGAAAACATGGCCCGATGTCTGTTCGTATAGCTGCAAAATGGTTCGGCCGGTGGTCGATTTACCGCAACCGGATTCGCCCACCAGACCCAGCGTTTCGCCGCGATGGATGTCAAAACTGATGCCATCAACGGCTTTGACCGCGCCAACCTGACGTTGGATAACACCACGCAGGATCGGAAAATGCATTTTCAGGTCTTTGACCTTGACTAATACGTCGTTTTTCTCTGTCATGCTCGTTCACTCCCAGTTGAGGTATCCACCCAACAAGCCACGCGATGTTCGTTGCCAATATCTTCCAAAAGCGGATTTTCGACGCGGCAGCGTTCTTTGACCCAGTGGCAGCGCGGTGAGAAGGGGCAACTACGAGGCTTTTGATACAGCATCGGAGGCATGCCGTCAATCGAAAACAGTCTTTTGCGGCCTTCCTGTTCGATCTGCGGCAAACTGCCGATCAGACCAATGGTGTAAGGATGGCGGGGGTTGCGGAAAAGCTCTTTGACCGGAGCTTCTTCAATGATAAAGCCGCCGTACATCACAGCCACCCTTTGGGCGATGCTCGCGACCACACCCAGATCATGCGTGATCCAGACAATTGCCATGCCAAGCTCTTTACGCAGGCGAATGACCAGATCGACGATCTGCGCCTGAATGGTGACATCCAGCGCTGTGGTCGGCTCGTCAGCGATCAGAATTTGCGGTGCGCAGGCCAAAGCCATGGCGATCATGACGCGCTGGCGCATACCGCCGGAATACTGATGCGGATAATCCTTCAGCCGTTCCCCGGCACGCGGGATGCCAACCTGTTCGAGCAGTTCAATGGATCGGGTCCGAGCTTGAGCGGAATTGAAACCGAGGTGCAGCTTGAGCGGTTCCTCCAGCTGCTTGCCGATCGTCATAACCGGATTGAGCGAGGTCATCGGGTCCTGAAACACCATGGCGATCTGCCCGCCGCGCACATGGCGCATTTCTTCCGGGCTCATTGCGATCAGGTCATCTCCCTTGAACAAGGCTTTACCAGCAACGATCTCACCTGGCGGCTGAGGGATCAGTTTGAGCAAGGAAAGCATCGTAACGCTCTTTCCACAACCGCTCTCCCCAACCACGCCGAGTGTCTCGCCTTCATTGAGCTTAAATGAAACACCGTTCACTGCATGAACGGTACCTTCGGGGGTTTTGAACCTCGTTTCAAGATTCTGGACATTTAATAAGTCATGAGGCATAGTTTTCCCTTTATAAGAATTTTGACATGGTTTATGGTATCTTCATAGGGTTAGTTGTCACTTTATAAATTAACAATCAATTAACACAGATTATACACTGAAATCCAAAATTTCAAGTCATTATTTTTTGAAACTCTGGAAACAATTGCTCTAAAT
This sequence comes from uncultured Anaerolineaceae bacterium, assembly GCA_964293995.1. Taxonomy (GTDB): domain Bacteria; phylum Chloroflexota; class Anaerolineae; order Anaerolineales; family Anaerolineaceae; genus Mesolinea. The sequence goes on along the minus strand of CAXYYH010000018.1, from coordinate 13,952 downwards.
TTAATCATAATATTTGTATCCTCACCATTCCCACACAACGACCAGAAAATATTTACCTCTTTTTTACCTCTTCCCACCAACAGCGCGAAGGTTGCGAATAGATCAAAGTGCAAATTGATCGTTTTCCATCCAGGTCTGTCAACACCTCCATTAAACCCATATCATAGGATTTCAACAGGAAGCGAGGAGTGCTCAATACGCCCTCCTCCAGTTCCTTTAAAGCACTCAAATGCCACTCACGACGCAGCTCCGCCTCCACTTCTTCGCCCCAATGTTCCCTTGCGAAATCAAAGGTCTCCGCCAGTATGATCTGCGGCTCCCGCAGCTCTTTATTGATCACCTGATCCGACCAAAAACCGGCCGTCCCCATCACCAGCAGGCAAAACAGAACAAATTTCAGCTTATCAAAGGGTCTGCCGGGCCATTGGAAACTATCGATCAGTCCCGCTTCGAACACCGCGCAAAAACCAACCGCGATAATGATGAAGAAACCTACCAAGACCGCAGCGAGGCCAAAAAGTTGATCGTAGCCAAAATCAAGCTGCCCCGCCAACCCGGGCTGAAGCAGGCCAATGGCGGACTCCGCGAAAAGGGTAGGCACGATCAGGACAAGGCAAACGAGCAAAATGATATAGAAAATCCAGGTAAGCGCTTTAAGCAAGCCCGAAGAGGTCCTTGAACGCAGCCAGCCGAAGACAGCGCTGACCAGGACTACCAGCAGACCAGCTGGAATAAGCTTCAGAAAGGGAAACCTGACGTAATGGCGAGCCAGCAGGATGGCATCCTTTCCCCAGGCCATGGCCACAAAGCCCACCCCACACAACACGGCGTAGAGCATCGATACCCTCGTATTCTCTGTCATGGTTTGCAATGGCATTCTTGATCGACTGGGCTTTTGTTCAAGATCAGAATCGGAATTGGGATCGCTTGCCGACATGCTCCAATTATAAAGGAAATTACACTTATTTTTGTTAAGAATTTTTCGAGCGGACAGGTTCAAGAGGGGTTACGAAATAGCTGAAATTGCCCGACCCTCCCGACATTCACGTCAAAACCTCCAGGCCGTTTTACCAGGGTTTCCTAATCTGCCACAGATGCGTATCAAAGCCTGCATCTTTGCTACAAAGGTCTGATAGGCTCACTCGCGGATGGTGACATACCCAGAGAGCACTTAGCCCCATCCTTACATTTGGTACTTGACAACATCAAATTCCTGCTTTGACCAACAATAATTTCCAGTACACAATTTGTATAGCTTATATTTCCCTTTCCTCAAGCGGATGTTTACTAATTTTTACTCTCAAATCAGCCTGTACGCACGGGACTGTAAGAACGGGGCTTGACCCCGTCCGCTGCCTATGTATATCAAAGCCTCCGCCTTCATTACAATGTTCTGATGCTGCATTTGATAATTTCAAAGTTTCCCTCATTTGCAAAAAACAAATTTTCCATCGAAGGAATTGGAAAAAATCAGGGCACTAAAACTGAGAAACTCAGGTATTAAGGCAACCTCGCGGTCATGCCCATGATACAAGAAGCCGGATTCTTGTGAAATCCGGCCTCTACTTTACTCAACGACTATTTTTCCCGACGGGGACGGCGATCCCGGTCTCCACCTGAGTGCCGGTCACCACTGGGACGTCTGTCACGGTCACCGCCGGAACGGCGATCACCACCACGGCGGTCACCACCACCCCGGTTGCCGCCGCCTGACTTGCTGCGGTTGGCGTTATCCTGCTCGCGGGCTTCTTCCGCGCTCCATCCCTCCAGCAAAGCCTGGCGGGAAAGGCGGATCTTGCCATCAGGTCCGATATCAATGATCATCACAGTCAGCTCATCGCCGACATTGACAACATCCTCAACCTTGCCAACCCGTTCGGTCGAAAGCTGTGAAATGTGCACCAACCCGTCCACACCGGGCAATATCTCGATAAAAGCGCCAAATTCAGCTACGCGCACACACTTGCCGGTGTAGATGCGCCCGATCTCCGGCGTCTCCGTCAGGGACAAAATGCGATCGCGGGCTTCTTCAAAGCCAACGCCGTCGGTCGAAGCGATGTAAACGGTCCCGTCATCATCAATATCAATCTTGGTGTTGGTCTCTTCCTGCAAAGCGCGGATATTCTTGCCGCCCGGGCCGATGATCGCGCCGATTTTGTCCACCGGCACTTTGACAGACTCAATGCGGGGAACGTGCGGCTTCAGACTCGGTCGCGGGGCGGAAATCGTCTCGAGCATCTTGTCGAGAATATAGAAGCGCGCGTCCTGTGCCCGCTGCAGGGCCTCGCCCATGATCTGGGGGGTAATCCCTGCGATCTTAATATCCATCTGCAGCGCGGTGATACCGTTGCGGGTGCCAGCGACCTTGAAATCCATATCGCCGAGGTGATCCTCAGTGCCAAGGATGTCGGTCAGAATTGCGTATTTTTCGCCTTCTTTGATCAGGCCCATTGCCACGCCTGAAACCGGAGCCGAGATCGGCACACCGCAGTCCATCAAGGCCAACGTGGAACCGCAAACGGAAGCCATGGATGAAGAACCATTGGAAGCCATCACTTCTGAGACCAGGCGCAGGGTATAAGGGAAGCTCTTCTCGTCCGGAATAACGGGTTCGAGAGCGCGTTCCGCTAAAGCGCCGTGACCGATCTCGCGGCGGCTTTGCCCACCCATTCGGCGGGTCTCACCGGTCGAGAACGGCGGGAAGTTATAGTGATGCATATAGCGTTTCGAATCCATACCATTGAGGTTGTCCAGTTCCTGCGCCTCTTTGGGCGTGCCAAGTGTAGCGAAGGTCAAAACCTGGGTTTCACCGCGGGTGAACAGACCCGAACCGTGGGCGCGCGGAGAGATGTCCACTTCTGAGGAGATCTCACGCACTTCGTAGACCTTGCGGTTATCCGGGCGTTTGCCTTCATTTAAGATGCGCTGGCGAATGATCTGCTTTTCAGCTTCGCCGTAAGCCTGCTTGTAAGCCAGGGTCAGTTCCGGGGTAAGTTCCTGTTCCTGCGCCATTTCAGCCAGATACTCTTCCTGGATTCGCGCGATACCGCCATACAGATTTTCCTTGCTGTAAGGCTGATCCAGCAAACTGGTCAGGCGATCATGTACGCGATCGTAAGCAGCCTTGACCAAACTTTGATCCAGAACATCATAGTTAATATTTTGCTTGGTTTTGCCAACTTCCGCCGCCATTTGCTCCTGCAGAGCGATAATGGGTTGGATGGATTCATGCGCCAGTTGCAGCGCTTCGACCATCAAAACCTCGGTCACTTCATTGGCGCCAGCTTCGACCATCAGAATGGCATCTTTGGTACCGGCTACGCGCAGATCGAGGCTGGATTCTTCCATCTCTTTGATCGTAGGGTTGACGACCAGATTGCCGTTGACAAAACCGATCCGCACCGCGCCAACCGGGCCGCCGAAGGGAATATCAGAGATCATTAATGAGGCCGAGGCGGCATTGATCGCCATCATATCGAGAGCGTTCTCATCGTCGGCGGAGATTGACATCAAGATCACCTGCACCTCATTGCGCATCCCTTCGGGGAAGAGCGGGCGCAGAGGGCGGTCGGTCAGGCGGGCGATCAGGGTCGATTCCGTGGAGGGGCGTCCCTCACGACGGAAAAAAGATCCGGGGATCTTGCCGCCGGCATACATCCGTTCCTCGTAAGCAACGGTCAGGGGGAAGAAATCAGTGCCCTCACGAGCCTCGCCCAGGGTCGCGGCAGCAAACATCATGCTGTCGCCCTGTCGGAGGATGACTGAGCCGCCAGCCAATCTTGCGATTCGGCCGGTTTCGAAGCTGACTTCTTTGTTTCCAAGCGTCGTGGAATAATACTTTGCTTCAGGTTTCATATTGTCCTTTCGTCTGTTGCCAGAACAGGGACTGAAAAACGCCGATCAAACCTTGATCAACACTTTTCAATACCCGTCTGGCTTGATTAATTTAATCCCCAAAAAGCCTTTCCATGGTATGGGAAAGGCTTTTTGAAGTGTTCTTACTGCATTCAGAGATTACTTTCTGCGAATGTTCAAAGACTCAGTGATCGTCAGGAAGCTTTCGTAGTCTTTTTGACGCAGATAAGCCAGAAGGCGACGGCGCTGACCAACCAGCTTCAGCAAACCGCGGCGAGAACTCTCATCGTGTTTGTTTGCGCGCAGGTGATCAGTGAGTTGAGAAATTCGTTTGGAAAGCAGAGCGATCTGTACTTCAGGAGAACCAGTGTCCCCCGCTTTGGTTGCGTACTTTTCGATGATCTCAGTTTTTTCAGTTTTTGTTAAAGCCATGACATATGCTCCTCATAATATTTTGCAGGTCTCCCTGATTGCAGCCTAAACAAAGGACCGCGCACCGGACCAGTCATTGCCCTGATTATAACAGGAAACCCATCAGACGCAAGCAAAAATATCGACTTGCTGTGTAATGTGGCAATAAATATGATTTAATGGTATTATATACGGAATAGGAACCGGTATGGGGTATTTTACGATTCTTTCGCCATCTTTCGTTAATGTCTTTTTCACTCTTGTCATTCTGGTCATTACCTTGTTTGCGTATCTTCTCGATCTGAAACGTTCTGCTAACTTTATCCTGATTTTCTTTCTCATCTTGTGGCTGACCATCCCTTTGCTCAATATCCCCTATGCCAAAGCCACTTTTTTTCGCCATAATCTTTTCCTGCCTGCCATTCTGACGCTCTATTATGGCCGGGGTAATACGAATTCGAGTTTCTGGGGCAACCTGGCCACTGGTTTGGCCGGGTTGGTCAGTGCCGTGTTTCCCAACAAGATCGAGTTTTTACAAAAGGTTGGCAGCCGAAAAGCCCGCCCCTGCCCATCAGGAGTTGATTGCGAAATCATCTGGCTCCAGAATTTTAATATTGAAGTCTATTCCCTGAAAGATACCCCAAAAACCAGCCTCAATTACGGCATCCACGGTGCCAGTCATATCACTCCCTTGACAAACCTCTACCGTAGATTATGTCAGGAAAACGCTAAAGTTTATCCGAATACTGTCATTGCGGCTGTCGACCCCCGAAGCTCGCTGGATCATCCTTACCCGACCACGTTGGATGACGTTGTGGCTGGCTATCGTCACATGCTTTCCCTCGGGTTTGCGCCTGAACGAACCGTCATTTTTGGGGACTGTACCGGCGGCAACCTGGCTTTGGCTCTCTGTCATCGCCTCAAGGCAGCCGGAGAACCTCTGCCGGGCGGACTTGTTTTGCTTTCACCGCAAACAGACCTGACTTTGTCCGGTGAATCTTACGTTTCCCGCTATCATCTTGATCCCATCCTCGGAAATTTGACCGACCGGGAGGATGTGAAAAAACAAAATACGATCAATTACGCCAAAGGTGAAGACAAGACCAATCCCTTTATTTCGCCCCTTTTTGGCGACTTCACCGGTTTTCCTCCCACGCTGATCCAGGTCGGCGAGTATGAAATTTTGTACGATGACAGTGTGCAGCTTTTCAAAAAGATGAAAAACGCCGGTGTACCCGTGATCTTCACCCAATATCCTGGCATGGTGCACGATTTTCAGCTGATGTTCGCGAAATGGGTGCCTGAGGTCAAATACGCGCGCGAGGAAATTGATACATTTCTGCGTAAAATTTTGTAAGCCCTCATCTACCCTACGTGCACCTTAACCTTTTCAACCGCCACTAAGTGGCTTAGCCTGATTAAGCCCTCGCCCGTTGGGAGAGGGTCGGCGAAGCCGGGGTGAGGGCTACAACCTTTCCGCCTACGGGCTCCTTCTCCCGCGCCTGGTAAACCAGGACAGGGTGAAAAGGCTTTTCAGGCTGGGCTCGATCAGAATATTTTTTCCATGTGCAATTCGATATTTTCCAAAATTTTTCTCCTGGCAACAGTCGTTTTCTGCTCAAGTGATGTTACAATAATACCGACTAAAAGCCCATTCTCACCAAACCGGGCTAAACAATGTACAAGGAGATTGAATGACCGAGGAAAACCCCCGCATTGATAAACTGATGGCTATGCGAGCCAGCGCCAAATTAGGTGGTGGCCAGGCCCGCATCGACAAACAACACGCCAAAGGCGTGTTGACTGCACGTGAGCGAATTGACCTTTTGCTTGATAAAGGCAGCTTCCGCGAAATTGGCTCCATGGCAGTCGCACCAAAAGATACCGACCCGGACACCGCGCTGGGTGATGGCGTCGTGACCGGCTACGGCAAGATCGACGGTCGCACCGTCTACGTCTACGCACAGGACTTCACCGTTCAGGGCGGCGCTTTGGGCGAAATGCACGCCCAAAAGATCTGCCGGGTGATGGATCTGGCAGTCAAAACCGGCTCCCCCATCGTCGGCATGATCGATTCCGGCGGCGCCCGCATTCAGGAAGGCGTCTACAGTCTGGGCGGATACGCCGAAATTTTCCGCCGCAACGCGATCTATTCCGGCGTCGTCCCTCAGATCAGCCTGATCATGGGCCCCTGCGCCGGCGGCGCTTCCTATTCGCCAGCCGTTACCGACCTGATCATCATGGTTCGCAAATCTTCCTACATGTTCCTGACCGGTCCAGCCGTCATCAAGACCGTTACCGGTGAGGATGTCGATTTTGAAACCCTCGGCGGCGCCGATGTTCACCTCGCGACCAGCGGCAACTGCCATATGGTCGGTGCGAACGAAAAAGACGCCATCGCACTTGCCCGCCAGGCGCTGTCTTACCTGCCTTCCAACAACGTAGAGCAGGCTCCCTTCGCGGAAACGAGCGACGCGCTCAATCGCCGCAGCGAAGCCCTCAACAGCATCGTCCCGGATGATCCCAACACGCCCTACAGCATGCACGACGCGATCGAAATGATCGTTGACAAAGGCTCCTTCCTTGAAATTCAGGCTGGTTTTGCCCCCAACGCCATTGTTGGTCTGGCGCGTCTGGGCGGCCGGGCGGTTGGCATCGTCTCCCAGGAACCCGCCATGATGGCTGGCGTGATGGATATCAATTCTTCCGATAAGATCAGCCGCTTCGTGCGCATGTGCGACGCCTTCAATCTGCCCATCGTCACCTTTGTGGACTCGCCCGGCTTTTTGCCAGGTGTTGCCCAGGAACACGGCGGCGTCATTCGCCACGGCGCCAAGGTACTATTCGCCTATGCCGAAGCCACTGCCCCCAAGGTCAGCGTGGTCACCCGCAAGGCTTACGGCGGCGCTTATGTCGTCCTGAGCAGCAAATACCTCGGCACCGATATCACCTATGCCTGGCCCTCTGCTGAGATCGCAGTCATGGGCGCTGAAGGCGCGGCAAATATCCTCTACCATCGTCAGATCAAAAATGCTGACGATCCTGCTGCCGAGCGTGAACGCCTGACCCAGCAGTATCAGGAAGATTTCCTGAACCCCTACGTGGCAGCCAAAGCTGGCTATATCGACGAAGTAATCGAACCCGCCGAAACCCGCCAGAAACTGATCGAAGCTCTGCAGGCGCTGGAAAACAAGATCGAAACCAATCCGCCGCGCAAGCACGGTAATATGCCTGTTTAGGAGGCAAGAATGAGTTTAATCAATCAAGGATTGCTGATCACCGGCATCGGAATGGGCCTGGTTTTCGTCATGATCTTCGCCTTATGGGGGATCATGGCTCTGTTGGTCAAACTCACCAACAAACCCGAAGCTGAAGAAGAAGCGGAAGAAGTCGTGGAGGCCGCGCCAGTCAGCGAAGTCGTGCCAGCGCAGGACCCTAACGCTGCCCTGGCGGCTGCCATTGCCGTCGCCTGTGCGCTCGCAGATCAGGCAAGCGCCTACGCCTTCAAACCCAGCCAGCAAGCCCGCAGCGAAAACGCCTGGCTGAACGCAGGAAGAACCCAACAACTGTACAGAAGCACAATCAGAGGACGAAACAGATGAAAGTAACAATCACTATCGAAGGTAAACAATATCAGGTCTCGATCAATGACCTTAATACCCGCCCGATCCTGGCTGAGGTGGATGGAAAAGCCTATGAAGTTTGGCCCGAAGAAGCTGACGCTCCCGCAGCCAGCGCTCCCATTGCCGCGCCAGTTGCAGCCCCGGTAACCGCCGCAGCCTCCGCCCCTGCTCCCGCAGCCGGAGCGCAAACGCTGACCGCGCCCTTGCCAGGCGTCATCATCTCCATTGAAGTGCGTGAAGGCCAAACCGTCAAAACAGGGCAGGAACTCTACGTTCTCGAAGCGATGAAAATGAAAAACTCGATCCTGGCTGATCACGACGGTAAAATTGCTGCCATCCACGTATCAGCTGGCGACCAGGTGAGGCATAATCAGCCGATCATGAGCTTTGAAGGATAGGGAGGACAACTCCATGGATTTCACCCAATTATTTGCTGACCTCAGTAAAGGTTTCGAAGCCTTTACCTGGGGAAACGCGCTGATGATTCTTGTTGCCCTGATCCTGATCTACCTGGCGATCTGGAAAGAGTACGAACCGGTCTTGCTGCTGCCGATTGGTTTTGGCTGTCTGATCGCCAACCTGGGCATGTCCAACCAGGTCGGCTTTATGAAAGTTATCTACGATGCCGGTATTAAAACCGAGCTCTTCCCGCTCCTGATCTTCATCGGTGTCGGTGCCATGATCGACTTCAGCCCACTTCTGGCGCAGCCCAGCCTGGTCTTGCTGGGCGCTGCCGGGCAGTTTGGCATTTACTTCACCCTTTTACTGGCTATTTTGCTCGGTTTTCCGCTCAACGAAGCCGCTTCGATCGGCGTAATTGGCGCCATCGACGGGCCCACGGCGATCTTTGTTGGGGAAAGACTGGCTCCACACATCATCGCGCCCATCGCGGTGGCGGCATATTCCTATATGAGCCTGATCCCGATCATTCAGCCGCCGATCATGCGCGCGCTGACGACCCGTAAAGAGCGCCTGATCCGCATGGAATATTCGCCCAAACCGGTCTCGCGCCTGACGCTGATCCTCTTCCCGATCCTGGTCACCCTGCTGGTCGCGCTGGTGGCTCCCGACGCCGCGCCGCTGATGGCAGCCCTGATGCTTGGCAACTTGCTGCGCGAAGCCCTGGTGGTGGATCGCCTGAGCAAGATGGCGCAAAATGAACTGATCAATATCGCCACGCTCTTCCTCGGTCTGTCGATCGGTTCAACCATGACCGCCCAAAGCTTTCTCAACTTCGCGACGATCAAGATCCTGCTGCTTGGCTTGCTGGCTTTTGTGATCGACACTGTCGCTGGTTTGATGTTTGGCAAGCTGATGGCAGTCATCACCCGCGGAAAGGTGAATCCGCTCATCGGCGCCTGCGGCATCAGCGCCTTCCCGATGGCTGGTCGCCTGAGCGCGAAAATGGCTTTGGAAGAAGACCCCTCCAACTTCATTCTCATGCACGCCATGGGCTCCAACACTGCCGGCCAACTTGGCTCGGTCATCGCCGGCGGCTTGTTGCTCGCATTAGTGACTGGAATTGGTGGATAAGGTAGTCTGGATAATAATTGGATACCGTAGGGGCGGGCTGCCACGCCCGCCCGAATACGGGAGACCATAGAATACCCTGTCTTCCTGTCCACGCGCTTAAACACAACCTGATACCTGAGTCTCTCTTATTAGTACCTTCCTGAATTTTCCCATTTTAGTGCCCTTAATTTATCTGGGTTCCTCGATGGAAACGCATATTTTGACAAAAGTGAGATACTCAGGTAATACAACAAAACAAAAACCCCCGATTCAAAACGTCGGGGGTTGAAACATGTGAAGAGTGATTGACTTTACGGAGCGAGCACTCTTCCCATGAATACGATGGTGTTGGTTTCCTGATCATAGATCACATAGATAAAGGGATGATCGAGCTTGATCTCATACGACTCTCCCGGCATGGAGGTCATTTCCATTGCAACCGCGGTTGCCGCGGCGGCTTCGGTGCCCTGCTCATTGACATCAATATAAGCCTGATGGATCGCGTCGGAAATGAAAATGTCTTTCGCGCCAGTAATGCCGGAGAAGTCAGCGAAATTCGGATCAAAGGCTTGCTCCATGCCCAATGCCTGGAGTTGATCGGCCAGGCTAAAGTTGCTTTCGGTCTTAAACTTCGGCATTCCCAGTTGAATCGAGGCTGAGCTGGCATCAATGGCTTTCAAAATGTCATTGAGCCTGCTTCCCAGTTCATTTTCAAAGGTTTTAAAATCGCCGGTCGGCATGATCGCAAGCATTGAAAAACTACTTTGCTCATAGGGCAGTCTGACAGCCTGGTACTGATCATTTACCAGCGCGGCGCCATTGAAATGTGTGTTCATCATTTCAACAGTCGTCTGACTGCCATCCAGCTTGTAAAAAGGCTCTTGAGTGTTCATCTGTGGGTCGAACTGATGGCTCCAGGCGCCCTTGAAATAGACCGCGTTCGTGATCACCAGGCGGGTCATCTCGTTTAGCATTCCGGCTGGGATCAATTCCTTGATCTTCTCATTGGTTTGGGCTGCCACCCAGAGATTGATCAGTTGGCGAGCATCTTCGGGTTTCGAGAAATCGACTAATTTCAGACCAGCGTCATAGTTGGCAGACAGCATATCCAGAAACGCCTGTTCAAACTGTCCTTCCTTCTGCGCCCAAAGCGCGTTCGCGACATTGAATTCCAATGGCTGCGCGTCCTGACGGACAAATTCCGGTCGGGCGGTGAGACGGATATTGAGCGCGTTCATCCACTCGTGCACCTTGTCCCCATCCTGAGGGTCGATCGCCAGTGCTTTTGCGATCTCAGCTTTGGTCTCAGCATTTGCCCCAGCGTAGGTCATCAAAAAAGCCTGGAAAATACTGTACGGTGAGAAGATCAGGCTCTCATCGCTGGCTGCAAGTTGATGATAGAGCGCCACAGCGAACTCGTTCATATCCGCGGCATGCTCGTCAAGCTTTGTCTTTTCGACCGGAGGGTTGACGATATAGGCCTCCACGCCCTTCATATCCTCATCGGTACCAGCTGATTTTATAATTTCAGCATTGTCTGTGTCTTCCTGCTCCGGTTCGTTGACTGTGCTGGGTGTGGCTGTTGTGCAGGCGCCCAGAACAAGGCTCAGAACAAGAATGGCAACGATCAAAATTCTACTTTTCTTCATTTTAAACTCCTTTTACATTAATTAGGGCTGCATAAGCTGGCCGATGAACAAGATCGTGCCAGTTTTTGTATCACGGATCACAAACAGAAATGGATGATCGAAGTGCATCTCGATCGGTTCTTCATTTGACGGAGCGCTTTTGGCCTCGACCACCCCCAAAGTCGCGGCAGCTGCTTCACTTCCGTTTTCATTGACGTCAATGTAGGCTTTTTGTACCAGGGTGGAGACATACAGGTCTTCTCTGCCATCCATGCCTGCCAGATTAGCGTCAGGTCCAAAGATATCCACTAAACCGAGGCTTTTCATCGGATTTATCAGATCGATTTCCGGTGTTTCAATTTTGAATTTGGGCATGCTCAGGATCACATCCTGATAGACCAGATGATAGACCATATCTGTGAGATAACTTTGCAGATTTTCTGCGCTCATCTCTTCAAAATGGTCCCAATCGCCATCCAGGGGCATGATGAGGTCCATCGCGATGTTCGAACCCTTGTAAGGCATTTCGATCATCTGATAATGCTCGTTCACCCGGACCGGGAAAGTGCCAGAGGTGATCATCGTAGGCACGCTGATGACAGTGCCATCCAGAAGCATGAAATCCTCATTCCGTGTTCCCGATTCTTCAAATTGTTGCGCCCAGGTACCCTTGAAGTAGACCGCGTTGGTCAATGCAAGCTGTGTATCGGCACTGAACATATCTGGCCTGGCGATCTCTGTGATCTTTTCGTTGGTGGCTTCTGCCGCCCACTGATTGATCAGGTCAGCCGCCTTTTGCGCGTTCGCGAAATCAAGCGAGCGCAAACCGGAAGCGTAATTTTCCGAGATGGTATCCAAATAGGATTGCAAGAGTTCAGCGTCTTTCTGCACCCAAAGCGCGTTGGCGATCTCCAGAACCGCCTGCTCGCTCTCCTCCATATTTTCGTTCTTTTGAACCAAATCCAGATTCAAGGCATTCATCAGCCGGTGGATGTCAGGATTTTTAGCGGAAAGCGCCAGCGCTTGTTCAAACTGACTGGCAGTTTCACCGGCAGCGCCGGCATAGAGCATCGTCAGCGCCTGGTAGAGGCTGTATGGCGAGTAGACCAGGTTTTTGTCTCTTTTCGCTAGCAGCTTATATAGCGCCAACGCGAATTGATTATGCCCGAGTACCAGCCCATCCAGTTCTTCGGGACTGTATTCGGGGTTGGGGTCATAGTCAACCTTTCCGTTTTGAAGATCGCCGTCGTCACCCGTCTGAGGGCCATTGACTGGATTTTCGACAGGATTGCTGATACAGGCACTGCAGATCAGTAATAAGGAAATCAGGGTAAGGATCATTTTTTTCATTTCTTTCTCCATTCTTCTTCGCAGTTAAGACGAAAGAGGCAGCTCCTTTGTTCCAGGCTTGGGACACAAAAGCCTGCCGGGTGGACCGTCAGGCTTTTTGCGGAAGTAAATCGCTGATAGAGGGTCAGCGAATTAACCAGGTTAGAAGATGGCTCTCACGCGGTAGAAAGCCAGGCCAAAATATTCCCAAAGCGCCTGCCAGCTGTTTTCGAAAGCTTCCGCGCCGGGCATCAGATGGCTGATGACAACTTGCCAATTCGAACTTTTCAAATTCTGCCAGTCCTGCAATGTGACCTGATAATCGACAGGCGCGACACTGATATTCAGATCAAGGTCTTTGAAAAGGAAGAGGGTTCGGTCCATCTTCAGTGCGGACTGAACCAGGATGACATTTTTGATCTCTTCGATTTCGATGATCTGACTGATATAGTGAGCAGAAGCGCGCATATTCAGGCTGGTCTGATCCACCAGGATCGCTTGTTCCGGCACACCCAGCTCGATCAGCAAAGTCTTGGCGCTCGCGCTTGCAGAGAGGCTGCCGCTCACGATAACGAGCGGGGCCAGTTTTTTCTGGTAGAGCTGCGCGGCGTAGATCGCCCGATCAGCGCCCTCACCTACCTCAACGCGTTGGCGGGGCGTGTTGGCAGGGTAAGTACCTTCAGCGATCAATAGGATCGCATCAGCCTTTTCAAACTGGGCTGGCGGCATGTAACGCCATTCCATCGAGCGCGTCAGAAAGGTTGAGAAATAGGAATTGCCCATCACTGCCACGATCACCAAACAAACCGCGACAAACCAAATGGCTGTTTTGGGCTTCTTTTTAATCAGAAAGAGCGAGATAAAAAGCACCAGACCCACGAATGCCAGTGGGTTGAAAAATTGCAAGAGAAAAGATTTGATGATGTTGAACATGATATTCTCCTTCGGTCACGCCTGCACATATTGTAGCAAGTTTTGTGCCTGGAAGGAAATTTTTAAATTCAATCATGCTCTTTCTCTAAACCAACATTTGCACCGGCTTTCCAACCACTGTAATATCGCGCATTTTCTTAGGAGGTGGAATGGTTTTTGCGGGATTCTCTAATCCAAACTCTTTTTCAAGCCATGAAAAGAAAACTCGAAGGGATACATAAACATTTCTTAAAGATTTAGCAGAAAACGGTTCAGTATTTCCATTCTATCTTCTGGGATTGTAATCAGTCCTCATCCATGCCAGAAAGGAAATCAGATCTGAAGTTTTGATTTGAGCAACTTTACGATCTCCAATTTGATCCAGCCAATGCCTTAGGATATGTTCATAAGAGTCGATCGTACGCTTGCTTAAGCCCTCTGCTATCTTGAAAGTCAGGAAACCATCGATAGCTTTTGACAACAGAATTGATGTATGTGAGTTTTTTGAGCCCGGCGAACAGTGGTTCATTATTAAATCCTCCGATTCTAAAATGTTGGCAACCTCTGTACGCGCGGCTAACAAAAAACCAGAGTATTGCGTACTCTGGCTGCTTGCGCCCTATTTAGGGTTCCTTCTCAATAGCGGGGAGCGGATTCGAACCACTGACCTCCGGGTTATGAG
>CAXYYH010000017.1:0-39977 GCA_964293995.1 uncultured Anaerolineaceae bacterium | reverse complement strand
TTGGCTATATTCGCACGAAAAAATGGGATTGGTCGCTTCTGATCAACGCCGGGGGCATGCCCTCCTCCCACTCCTCCCTGATGAGCGCCGTTTCGACCGCCATCGGGCTCAGCCAGGGATGGGACAGCCCCTTATTCATTCTGGCAGTTTCCATCACAGGGATTGTCATTTACGACGCTACCGGGGTTCGCCGTCAGGCTGGATACCACGCCGAGCGCATCAACCACATTCTGCGCAGCTTCGTCACCGAGCACAAAATTGACGACAGCAATTGGACCGAATTGCGTGAGATCATCGGTCACTCCCCTGCCGAAGCGATCGCTGGCACTTTGCTGGGCATCGCGATCGCCTTCGTTGTCTGGTTCTTGATGAAATAAGATGGAAATTCGCTACTCGGCTCAAAAGCAATTCCCCGCAGAACAATTATTCGCCTTATATGATTCGGTCGGCTGGACTGCCTACACCAGGGATATTCCCCGTCTGCAAGCCGCTCTGGAACGCAGCACGATCGTGATCAGCGCCTGGGAGGGCGACGCCCTGGTCGGGCTCATCCGCGCCCTGAGCGACGAAGCCACGATCGCCTATATACAGGATATTTTGGTGCGACCAGATTACCATAAGCAAGGCGTCGGTTCGCAGTTGATGCGTCAGATGCTGGCAAAGCTGGCTGGCATTCGCCAGATCGTTCTCATGACCGACCTCGATGAGAGTAATGCCGTTTTGCACGACTGGTATCGTTCTTTTGGCTTCAAAACCTTGGACGATCTCGGTACCCTCGGCTTCGCAATTTTTAACGATTAGCGAGCATTAGTACCCGAGTTTCTCATATTAGTGCCCTGATTTTTTCCGTTTCCTTCGATGAAAACCCGTTTTTCACAAACGAGAGAGGCGCAGGAAACATCAAATGTAGCATCAGAACCTTGTTATGAAGGCAGAGGCATTGATATGCATAGGCAGCGGACGGGGCTAAACCCCGTCCGTACAGTTTGGTGACCTATAAATAGCTTGGTCAAAGTAGGAATTTGATGTTGTCAAATACCAAATGTACGGATGGGGCTTGCCCCCATCCGCGAGCAAGCCTAACAGAGCCTTGTAACATAGATGTAAGCGTTTGAAATTCATATGCAGCTGAAAGTGACTTACCGAATTTTTCCGTTTTAGTGCCCTAAATTTATCTCTTTTCCTCGATGAAAACCGATTTTTTTGCAAAAGTGAGAAACTCAGGAGATCGTGCTCATGACCGACCTCGATGAGAGTAATGCCGTTTTGCACGACTGGTATCGTTCTTTTGGCTTCAAAACCTTGGTCGATCTCGGTACCCTCGGCTTCGCAATTTTTAACGATTAGCGAGCATTAGTAGGTCGAGATTGAAGATGCCCTCATAAATGAGGGCATCTTCAATCCGACGACTATTTTGTATCGTTCCCTATTCCGCGATCACAAATGTCCAGGGCCCAACCACACTTCCAGCCATGATCTCCTCGACCATAGCCAAAAGATCAGCCTTTGCCTGCAGGTCGTCCGCATAAGGAGTGCCTTCTGCCAGTTCCAGCCCATTCATCCCCGGCGCGACGATGCAATTGACCACAAGGCCAGGGTACTTCTTCGCGAGAACATCCTGCAGATACTCCACCCGCATCCCATCGCAATAACTTTCCCCTTCCGGAGGGTCGATCTTGTATTGCCAGATCTGCAGCTCGATCTTCTTATCTTTCAGGTCCTTGGGCAGGCCAGAAAAGGTCAATCGCTCGATCCGATAAAGGTCACCAAAAGCGCCTTCAAAACAACTTTCACCCGTGAGCGTGTTCATCAGACAAACCTGGTCTTCCAGTTTCTGATATCGCTGTTCGATCAGTTCATGCGTTGGCGTCTCATAGCTCTTTCCATCGATCAACAGCTTGATATTCGAGATACCCCAACCTCTCCAATCGAGAAGCGAGTACTTCACGGTCAGCGTCAGCTTTTCGCCACTTTGGCTCACCTGCTGGAGTTCCATTCTTACATCGTTCTTTTCCACCGCGATTGGTTCGTCGAGCAAAGATACCCCACCCTGAATGTTCAACAGCTCATAATAGCTAAGTTTTTGGCCCTGACTCGTCACAAAGGCGACCAGATTCTCAAAATGCAGCGGATTGTTTGCAGCCCCAGAACAGCAGGTATAGTGAATGATGCTTTCAACCGGCAGTTCATACTCCTGCCAGTCGTAGGAGATGCCGAATTTTCCATCACGTTCAAAGAAAAAGAAGGGCTTGCCAGCCAGGATCTGAAATTCAAAAGCCGCGTCATAGCCATACTTCTCGTTGAGCAGCTCGCCATCCAGATATAATTCCCCAACCAATACGGGAATTTCTGAGCCATCATCAGCTTTCTTGATCTCATCGCGCACAACTTCCAGAATCCAGCTTTCATTCAGCACATACAATCCTTCAACTCTTCCGTAGACCATTGAAAGGCCATCGCTGGTCGGAATTACAGGCACCACAAAGATCGTTTCCCCATTCTTTTTCACGCCGACCTCAGATTTAAGATCCTCACCAATACTTTCAAAAGCCTGGTATTCATTAGTGCCAATCAGGATCTCTCGCTGGCGTTCTTTATTGATTTGACCCCCAGCAAATTCCGCATTGATCGGTCCATTGAGTGGGTGCATCGATAAAGATGTATCAAAAGGTTTCTGAATCGGCAGATCGTACTGATAGAGGGTCAGATCACCCAACTGCCATGCCTGCACAAGCACAGCTTCCTGCGTGGATGGATCACTTGATTGGCTCCCTTCGCGAAGCTCAGCCGTGCGAATATACTCCAGCCACTCATCCACATAACTGGTCAGCTCCACCGGCAGCTCCCCGATCTGCAAATAACCAAGCAGTTCGTTGAGGCTATAACCTTTTTGATTCATCAGGTAATTCGCGTACGACGCGAATATCTCCCATCGGAATGGATGTTCATTGATCGCGTTTACAGGAGGGATCGCAGCATTCGGGTCAATATTGTTCTTTTTGGCATATTCCAGCCAGGCAGACGCCGCGCCGTCAAAAAAGATGTCATAGTTAAAATCCGCGTCATCCAAAGAGGCCCGTTGGCTGTAATAGCGCTCGATCTCCAGATACGTCTCATAACCCAGCTCGGTTCTAAAATCAGTCTTATCAAGCTTTTTATCACGAACTTGTTTTAAGGTTTCAAGTTCAGAATACTCTGGAAAACCAGTGATCTCGTAAATTTCGGGACCATAGATTTCCTTATAGATCAGCAATTCAGTCAGACCTGGTGTCAACCAATTATCCTCAGCCATTCCAAGCACAGCCGGGATCATGACCATCTCCGTGTAATGCTTCCATCCGGCATGAGTAAAAATGACATTGTCTCCGTCCACATATCCTGTCTGATATTTTTGAAAACCGATCGGGCTTGTGAAAACATTAAAGCCCGCATCTTTCACCACCAGGCCGTGATCTCGTCCAAACGCACCGATCGTCTCCACCGCGTTATGGAAGCGCTCCAGAAAAGCATAGATGATGGAAGCCGTATCCAGCTCAGCGGGCTGATCTTCAGCGATCCTGAAGTAGAAATTCGAGCTGCCGTCCTTGATCATCACGTCATAACCAGGTGTAGCCTGATAAGAATACCTGCCGAACAACAACTCGGGCGAAGCGGCGAATACGGGGTTGTCAACCCCACCCCAATCCTGATATGCCTTGTAAACGTCCAAGGTTGAACTACCGTCGATGAGCTTCATGACCTCTTCCTGACCCTCAGTTTCCACAATTCTATTAAGGAAAGCGGTCGCCAGCCGGATCGATTCTTCCCTTTCTTCCGCGCTGACGTACGGCTCTTTAAAGCTCAAACCGGAAAGGTAAAGTTTCTCTTCATCCGCAAGCAGGGAAAGGTCAGCCTCCTCACCTGTTTCGCCAGCCAACATGCCCGCCAGGCCGTAGGCGACCCAGGGCTCGCTCTCATACGCCAGGCCTTTCACCAGTATTTGCTGTAAGTCACCAGCTTCAACTGCGCTGTAGGCGATCACAGTCCTATTGCCGTAAAAAATTGGTTTGTCAAAGAGCTTGCCTGCTCCATCTTTTTCGACGAACATGAACTCCGGCTTTTCTGCGGTTGAGATCGGGTACTGCTTCATCACGTCCGTCACCAGATCAAAGACCTCAGCGTAAAGGCTCCCGATTTTAGCCGCATCATAGTCATTTGTAAGTTCAAAAGTATAGATTGCCAGCGTGTCTTCAGCCGTCAGCGAGTCGAAAAGACGCGGCATGGTCTCATCGCGATCAAATCTTTTTTCCACCAGCGCCGCTGGCTCCGTCGGGATCTCGATCTCCCTTGCAGGCAGAGTTTCGACCGGCTCGCTTGTCTCTTCCAGAGATGGCTCTGCCATCTCACACGAAACGATCCCAACCGTCAACACAGCCGCCACCAGCAGCAGCGCGATAACGGTCAGACCGCGTTTCGCTTTGCCGCCCTGGAACAACACAGATATCCTCTTTTTCATGGATTTCACATCTCCCGTAAACCTGCTCGAGTAATTATTGGCGGTTGCCGGCAACGCATTCGCCACCTCGAGGATCGAGCGGCAATAGGCAGCCCGCTCTGTTTTAGCCAGATCTTTGGCAACTTCTTCATCAGTCGCCAGCTCAATATCTTCATTTAAGGGTTGTTGGATCAGGTAGGCCAGCGGGTTGAACCACTGGAATGACCGTCCCAACAAATACAATGCCTTCAACCACAGATCCCGCTTCTGAATGTGCGCGTACTCATGCCTGAGCACATAGCGCAGGTTTTCGGAAAGCCGTTCCGGGTTTCCTTCATCAGGCAATAATCGCGTCGGCAGGACCAGGCAGGGGAAGAAATACCCGGTCGTCATCGGGCTTTCATCGCTTTCAATGGCAAAAAGCTTTACCTTTTCTCCTAAAAACGCCCAAATTGCGGCTTCGGTCTGTGGATCAAGCTTTTTGAGTTGTCCCTTTATTCCGTTCCTGAATTTAAGGTAGGAAATCCCAAAGAAAACCAGCGAAACCAACACGCCAGTCCCCCAGACAGTCAGGAAGATCGCTTCTGTTGGAACAGGATTCATGACAGGAACGGGTTCAACGGGTAAGCTTTCTTCAGGTTTCTGTAAAGGCATTTGAGTCTCATGCGCAATTTGCGAAAATTCGTTCACTAAGATTGGCGTGTTGGGCTTTTCAACCGGCGGAAGGTTGTTCATCGTGATCGGAATGATGGGCTGCTCGACTTCCGATCGTTCGTTTCCTGTTATCGGAGTGACAGGCTCATCAACCATTCCATCAATAGGCTCAGCAGGCAGTGGGGATGGCTCTTCGACCCCGAAAATGCGTTCTGTCAACGCGTTTTGAGGCAGCCGGATCACTGCCAGGCTGTCCGTCAGCGTGAACGGGATCACCATTCGCAGGATGACCACGATCCAAAGCGCTCGCGCCAGACGGCGTGAGTATTTATCGCCCCGAAAGTGACGAAATACCAGTACCATCAGTACCAGCACGGAAAACGAAAGGCTGGATAAGAGAATTGCGTTCATTTTAATTCTCCTCTAAGATCTCCTCCAGGAAAGTTTTCAGCTCCTGGAGGTCTTGTTTGCTCAGGGCGTTGTTTTGGTACAGCCCGGCAATAAAATTCTGAACCGAGTCATCATAAAGCCTGCTGATCAGGTTTTGGCTTTGCCGGTCGATATAGTCTCGGCTCACCTTCGGTGAATACAAGCGCTTACGCCCGTCCGCTTCGCTTTGAATGAAACCCTTGGTCATCATGCGTTGGATGAACGAACGCACGGTCGATTCTTCCCAGTTGCGCTCCTCAACCGCCTTGTAAATTTCTTCAAAACTCATCGGGTTTTCAGCATCCCAAAGTTTGATCATTATTTCAAGTTCACTGTTGGATAGTTGTTTCATATGCCATTCCTCTTTATTACAGCTGTAATAACCACATTATATAACTACACTTGTAATAATGTCAAGTCGAGTTTTGCAGTAATTTTTAGCAAGTAGGAATAGTAGTAGGTCGAGATTGAAGATATGCGGGTTTGCCCGCATATCTTCAATCCGACATCTCGCGATGATCTTCAACCAAGAAGATAATAAAACGGTTGGGTAAAAGCCGGATTGACAGCGCACACGCCTGTGTGTGTCCTCCCAATACCCTTACGGGAACTTCGCCTCAACCTACTACAAGCATATCACCTGATTCACCACCAGATCAGCCCGATGGCATAGCCCAGGCTGTCCATTCGCTTCAAGGCCGCCCTTTGCAGGCCCGTGTTCTGTGGATATTCCGCCTTCGCGCGGAAGCGCCTGCCAAAAATACGCTCAACCGCCTGTTCCCTGTTCCTCGAAAACCCAAGGATCTCAAAGAAATCCGCGAAGCATAAGATTCGGCTGCGCGCAGGCAGGATCTCCCGCAAGCCCGGATACAAAAGCCAGGAATAACAGACAAAGGCTTCAAAGGCTTTGTCGGGAAAGACCTCTCTAAAAAAGGTTCTGGCTAATGCAAAAGAATCCGCCACTTTCTGTGCTTCAAGATCCGCCCCCTTATGGATATGCACATTCACCACCGGGCTTCCTACCAATAATCGCGATCTCAAGTCATTTGTATAACGAAACCCTGATTCCTCTTCCAAAATCTCATCCAGATAAACCATCTCAAAAGGCTGAAACTGCAATACCCCCAGTTTAAAGATCTTCCCATAAACCAAATGGCGAAACCAGATGCAATCGCCCTTGCTGACTCCAATTTTGCCTGTTTTCTGGTAATACAACTGCTGTCGCAGCGCGATATCACTGATCGTGTCGCGGTAGATCTCTTCAGAAACGCCCAATTCCAGATATTTTTGCCGGATCTCGCTTAGTTTCCAAACCAAAACTGCCAGACGGCTCAGCGGCATCAGGCGGCAGATTGGAAACTCCGGAATCTCACCTTCATACGCCTTGCTCGCCAAAGCTTCCATCCGCCCATCATTGCGCTGCGCGAAGCCCCTTAGCTCGGTCCTGACATCCTCATCCAGGGCCAGATCGTCCAGATTTCTCTCGTAGGCTGCTATTGTTTCTTTCATTGTTTGTTCACCGACCGGTGACTACTGACAATATTTTCAACCCTTGGCTGCCAGTTTTCCCTTGATTCGGGCAATCACAGCTCGCAATTCAGGCACTTTCAACAGCCACAGCATGGCAACATAGACCAAACCGCCCAAACCCGTCCCGAGGACGAGGACGATCAGCTGATTTCTTTGCCCGAACACCCTCATCCAGCCGTATAAAACCAGACCCATTACCGCGCTGGCAGCCAAGGCCTTCAGCGCAGAACGAAAAATCCGCCCACCTTCGATCCCCTCGATGCGTTTGCGCAGGATCAGCAGCAAAGCCAGGCATTCCACCGCGGTCGCGAAACTGTTTGCCAGCGCCAGGCCGCCCAATCGCAGCCATCCCAGCCGTCCAAAAAGAAATGAAAAAGCAAAGGACAGCAAAATATTGCCCGTCATGGCGATCACGCCGACCGTTACCGGCGTCCTGGTATCGTGCATGGCGTAAAAAGCGCGGCTCAGCACCTCCACCAGGCTGTGTCCGGTCAACCCGATCGCGTACCAAAGCAAAGCCCAGGCGACCATCTCAGTGGAATGCGCGTCGAAGCTTCCCCGTTCATATAAAACCCGAATGAGTGGAATCCGCAAGGCGATCAAACCGACCGTTGCCGGCAGCGCCAGAAGCAGCATCGCCCTTAAAATTCCAGCCAGAGTCCTGCGAAATTCTTCCTTGTGCCCCAGCTCGACCTGCGCCGAAAGCGTCGGCAAAGAGGCGATCCCAGCTGATTGGGCGATGGCGGCCTGCGGCATGAGCATCAGCGTGAATGCCCAGGTCAGCGCGCTGGCCGAGCCCTCACCCAGCGATAGCCCAATGATCGTGTTGGCAACAAAATTAAGCTGCACCACACCCGCCCCGATCACACGCGGCAGCATCAGTTTCAACACCCGACGAACGGCCTGATCCTTGAACCAGACCATGCGGTCATAAAAGCGGTCAGGCAAGCGCAAGAGGCTGGGGATCTGCAGCAGCCAATGCCCCAAAGCGCCCAAAACAGCGCCGATCGCCAGCCGTTCTATCCCCAACGACTCCGGTAATAGCAGAGTTCCAGCCATCAAACCAAGCGAATACATCGCGGGCGCGAGCGCGGGCCATAAAAAGACCTGGTGCGCGTTGAGCATGCCCATGACCAGCCCGCTGATGCCAAAAATGATCACGGTTGGCAGCATGATGCGTAAAAGTCGGGCCGTAAGCTCGACCTGACCCGGGTTGCCAGGCGCCAGCGCGAACAAACCATATTCAACGATCTGCGGCGCAAAAGCCCACATGACCAGCGTGACCAGGATCAAAATTACGATGATGGTGTTCAAAACACCGGATGCCAGCTTCCAGGCGGCTTTTTTGTCACCGCGGGTCAACATCCCGGTAAACATCGGGATAAAAGCCGATCCGAGAGCGCCGCCAGCGGTCAGATTAAACAGCAATTCGGTAACGCGGTTGGCCGCGTTGTAGGAATCCAGTTCAGGACTGGTGCCGAAAGCGCGCGAGATCACCATCCCGCGCACCACGCCAACCAGCGTGCTGAAGATATAAGCGATCATCACGATGCTTGCCGCCCGCGCGATCTGGCTGTTGGCTGTCTCCTCTTTTGTTTTCGCTGTCGGCAGAGGGCAAACCATCTCCGGTTTTTGAGAAGAATTGTCTACAGTCAGTTCTTCGCTTTCCTGCTGAAAGTTATCTGTCATCCAATCATCCTACCTGTTCATCACGCGAACCAATCCATTACGCGTTTCCGTTTGAATCGCTACTTTTCTCCGTTCTTTCGCAAAAACAGCTTGGCTTCTTCCCAGAGCGCGTCCAGTTCTTCAAAGCTCATCTCTTCCAAATGTTTGCCTTGTTTTGCGGCGCTTTCTTCCAAATAAGCAAATCTTTTTCGAAAGCGATTGTTCGTTTCCCTGAGCGCCATTTCCGGGTCAACATCCAGCCAGCGGATCAGGTTCACGACAGCGAAAAGCACGTCACCAGCCTCAGATTGTCTTTCCGCGTCCGTTTCAGCTTCCTTTAGCTCCTGTAATTCTTCGTGGATCTTGGCAACCACCGGTTCGATCGTTTGCCAGTCAAAGCCAACCCGTTTGGCGCGGCGTTGAATTTCATCTGCCTGGCTCAAAGCTGGCAGGGCGGCTGGCAGACCGTCCAGCATACTTTTGCGCTCCTCGCCCTTCTTTTTGCGTTCTTCCGCCTTGATCTGTTCCCAGTTGGTCAAAACATCATCCACGCCATTGACTTTCAACTGCTTAAAGACGTGCGGATGCCTGCGGACGATCTTGTTGCTGATCCCAGCTAAAATATCAGTCATGTTAAAATCGCAATTCTCGGTCGCGATCTGGGCATGCAAAACAATTTGCAAAAGCAGATCCCCCAACTCTTCCTGCAGGTGATCGGGGTCTTCCTCATCCAGCGCTTCCAGCACCTCGTAGCTCTCCTGCAAAAGATGCGAGCGCAAACTCAAATGCGTCTGCTCCCGATCCCAGGGGCAGCCGTCCGGCGCGCGCAAGCGGGCGATGATCTGCTGAAAGTCCTCAAATCCGCGTCCGTTTTCCCGCGCGGGCAGATACAAAGTGCTCATAACACCTGTGTGCAGGGACTGATCCAATTCGTACAATGGGATTTCTTCAACGAGCTCATCCGCCAAACCGGCATTATGCACCAATTTCACCGGATATTCATCCGGATAATTATTCATCAGGGTCAGTTTCAGTTCCGTCAATTCCAACTCGCTCGGTAGGTTCGCAACCAGAGCAGGCATCGAAGGGGAAAAGAACGGTACTTCTACTTTAAGAAGTGCTGAAGCATCCGCAATGACGACGCGATCACTCAGATCCAGGCCCAATGCTGAAGCAACAGGCTCAAGATAGCTCAACCCATCGATCACGCGAACGGGGATATCGGTTTCTGACACCAACTCCATTAACTTTTTAACCAGTGGTTCACCGATGAAAGGGCTCCCAGGCACCGCGAAGGTCAGTTCACCGCGTTCCTTCGCGATCTGGATCATTCGTCGCGCCAGACTCACCTCAGTTTCTTCCAGATCTTCGCTTTCGGCAAAATTCTCATCAAAACTGCTCACCTGCACGCTCTCAGGCAGTTCAGAAAAAACCGGATGATACTTTGTTCGTGCCAGAACCATCGGGCAATTGCTCAGCCATTCCCAGGCTTCTTTGGTCAGACTGTTGATCCCTGCTGGCCCGAGGCCAACGATTGTAATACCGCTCATGCATATCCTTTTCTCAGACAGTGTGGACTTCCACTGAGATCATAAAAATCAAAGGCTGCCCAACAAGGGACAGCCTCTTGATTGTATCGCAAATTTACTTTCCCTGACCCAAAAGGGCAGGCGCGTCCACTAACGCTTGGTGTAAGTAGGAGCCTTACGGGCGCGTTTGAGACCTGGCTTCTTGCGTTCCTTAACACGGGCGTCACGCGTCAGAAGACCATGCTGGCGCATAACACCGCGCAGACCTTCGTCCATCGCGACCAAAGCGCGCGCCAAACCAAGTTTGACAGCGTCACGCTGACCGCTGACTCCGCCGCCTTCGACCTTGACAGTCACGTCAAAGGATTCCACCGGGCGTCCGGTTGCTTCCAATGCGCCTAAAATGGCAGGAGCGTCGCCTGTGCGAGGGAAATATTCGACCAGTTCCTTGTCGTTTACGGTGAATACGCCGGTGCCTTCGTAAACACGAACACGGGCGGTACTCTCTTTGCGTCGACCAGTTGCTTCAGTATATTGTGCCATAATTCCTCTTCATTACTCCATTTCAAAAGGCTTGGGTTCCTGCGCCTGATGGGGGTGTTCAGGACCAGCATAAACCTTGAGATTGTCCATATAGCGCTCAGTCAGGCGATTCTTGGGCAGCATGCCGCGCACCGCGAAACGAATAACGCGGTCGGGAAATTTCTCGAGTTGACGGGTATAGTCGATCTCGTGCAGCCCTCCCGGATAGCCGGAGTGACGGTAATAAATTTTTTCTTTAACACGGGTTGGGTGAACCACGATCTTTTCAGCGTTCACAACAACCACATGATCGCCCAACACTACACCGGGGGTAAAATCGGGGCGGTGTTTGCCGACCAGCACTTCGGCGATTTTGGTCGCCAGGCGGCCAAGGGATTTACCTGCAGCGTCCACCACATACCACTCGCCGGTAACATTTCCTTTAGGATAATATGTTTTTTCCACTTTAACATTCTCCGTTTTCAAAATACACCCCGGCATTTTGCCCGGGCAAACTGTTTTCTTCACCATCCTCAGCATAACGCACCTCAACCAGGGTCAATCCCCTGGCAGGCGCCAAAGCCACGATCCCTGTCTGACCGTCCCGAAGTCCCGTCTCAATGATCGAAACCGGAACCTCACCCAGACCGACCTTGACCAGAACAAAAACGATCCGGCGCACCATGTGGTACAAAAAAGCGTTGCCGGTAATGGTAAATTCCATTTCATCGGGGCTGGTTTGCACCCATCTGGACTCTTCGATCCTTCTGATCGTCGTGCCGTTTTCCGAGACTGCTCTGCCAAAGACCTGAAAATCGTGTTCTCCGATCAGGTCTGCCGCGGCCTGGTTCATCAACCCCAAATCTGGGAGAGCATCCAGCCGCCAGGCAAAGCGGTCTCGCAAAGGATCACGCACAGGGTTGCTATAGAGCTTGTACTGATAAATGCGTGTCAGCGCGTCGTAACGGGGGTGGAATTCCGCGCCGCAAAGCTCCAGTCTCTGAACCTGGATATCGTCAGGCAAATTGGCGTTCAGCGCCTTGAGCAGCTTCAAATCACCGTGCTTCCAGTCAAACTGAAAGCTGATCACCTGTCCGCTGGCATGTACGCCGGTATCGGTCCGGCCAGCGGTCAGAATGCTTCTGCCCTGCCAGCCCAGCGTTCTCAAGGCGTCTTCAAAAACGCCTTGTACGCTGTTTTTACCGATCTGCCTCTGAAAGCCGCTATAGTTTGTGCCTTCGTATGCGAGGATAAGTTTGTAATGTGCCATGCCTTTCGTACTTTCAAAAGGCCTAACGATATTGTTTTACTATTCTGCCACCAACTCGAGCACAACCATCTCAGCGTTATCGCCCTGACGGGGGCCCAATTTCAGCAAACGGGTATAGCCGCCCTTGCGGGAGGTGAAACGAGGGGCGATATCGTCAAACAGTTTCTTGACGATCTCACCGCTGTTGTTTCCCAACTGGGCAGCAGCCGACCGGCGGGCGTTGACCTGCAGAATTTCATCCTCTTTCAAGACGTTTTTCGCCAGGGTAATCAGTTTTTCAGCATCGGGCTGAATTGATTTTGCCTTCGCCAGCGTAGTTTTAATTTTTTCATGTTCAAATAATTGTTTAATCATCGTCCGTCGCATGGAGGTGCGATGTCCCATATTGCGATTGAGACGATATCCTTTAATCTGGTGCCGCATTATTCTTTCTCCACTTCTTCTTCCAGATAGCCTTTTTCGATCATTTTGGCTTTCAGTTCGACCAGGCTCTTTTCACCAAAATTACGGATCGAGAGCATCGCGCCTTCGCCTTTTTCCAGGAGTTCCAGGACATCACCGACCGTTTCGATGCCAGTGCGTTTCAAGGCATTGAACACGCGGACGCCCAGTTCAAGCTGGTCGATCGAGGTTTCAATTTGTTCGCGTTTGACCACGGGGGCTTCAACTTCCACCGGCTCGATGGTTTTCGTCAGCATGTCTTCGCTGGTGCCGCTGATAATGCTCAACTGACGCATAAGAATGCGCGCCGAGTCGATCAGAGCCTTTTCAGGAGACAAAGTGCCATCCGTCCAGATTTCGAGCGTAAGACGGTCATAATCGGTGCTATGACCAACACGCGCGCTGGTAATTTCCCAGTTTACGCGTCTTACAGGCGAAAAGATCGCATCAACCGGCAAAACGCCAATTGCCAGACGGGCATTACGGTCAGTAGCCGGGATATAACCACGACCAGCTTCAACCGTCATGTCCATTTCGACATGGGCGTTAGCCTCATTGATGCTGAAAAGGTAGAGTTCGGGGTTAACGATCTCCACCTCCGGAGGGCAGACGATATCCGCGCCAGTGATGGTGCCAGGGCCCTTTACATCCAGATGAATGCTGGCCGATTCAACATTGTGCAGCTTGAAGCGCAGCAATTTGATCTGCAACATCACCTGAATGACGTCTTCGCGTACGCCTTCGATTGTACTGAACTCGTGCATCACATCTGTAATATGCACGGATGTGACAGCGGCACCGTCCAATGAAGACAGCAGTGTACGGCGAAGAGCATTGCCGAGGGTAACGCCATAGCCGCGTTCCAACGGGCTGATGGTGAATTTACCATAATCGCGCGACTCTTCTGTGCGCTCTATCTTTGGTGATACCATTTCCATTATTTTTGTCACGTTTACCTCTGTTCAGTCTAACTTCAAGGGAAAGACTGTACTATTCTACTGATTAGCGGGAATAGTATTCAACGATCAGCTGTTCGTTGAGATTTCCGTCGATTTCAGAACGTTCCGGTGTGCGCAACATGCGACCGCTCAGGTTGGTCAGATCACGAGCCAACCAGGTTGGTACCACACGACCTTCAGCTTCTTCCCGCAGGTGCTTAAAGTAGGCATTATCCCGTGAGCTTTCCTTAACGCTGATGACATCATCCACCAAAATACGATAGGAGGGGATGTCAGCGCGCCTGCCGTTGACCTGGAAATGACCATGGGTCACCAGAATGCGAGCCTGCGCGCGACTGGCAGCAAAGCCCAGTCGGTAAACAACATTTGCCAGGCTGGTCTCGAGGATGGTCAGCAGGTTAACACCGGTCTGACCGCGCATTGCCAGCGCCTGACCATAAAAACGGCGGAATTGTCGCTCGTAAATGCCATAGATACGGCGGGCTTTTTGTTTGGCGCGCAACTGCTTGCCATAGTCAGATTGGCGACCAGGGCGGGCAGCGCTCATCTTGCCATGCATACCGGGGGCATAAGCTCTTTTTTCAAATGCGCATTTCGGGGTATAACAGCGTGATCCTTTTAGGAAAAGTTTTTCGCCTTCCCGACGGCATAATCGACAAACTGCTTCTGTATATCTTGCCATAATTACTCAATTTCCTTTATCTTTTGTACTACACGCGGCGTTTCTTTGGAGGCCGGCAGCCGTTATGGGGAACTGGAGTCAAATCAGTGATCTTGATCACTTTCAAACCCAACGCCTGGACGGCACGAATGGCAGCTTCCCGACCGGGGCCAGGGCCTTTGACGAACAATTCCACTTCCTGCAGACCCATCTGCTGGGCTACTTTAATGGTTTGTTCAGTTGCCATACGGGCAGCGAAAGGTGTGCTCTTGCGGGAACCCTTAAAACCAGCTGAACCGGAACTGCCCCAGGCAACCGTGTTGCCCTGCAGGTCTGTTACGGTAACGATGGTGTTATTAAAGGACGCAAAAACGTGCACCTGACCTGTTGAAATCTGGCGCTTGACTTTGCGCGAGCCAAGTGTTCGGCGCGCTGTACGTGCTTGTTTAGCCATAATTCTTCCTCACTCAATCTTTCACGTCTGACAGGTCTTTCACCAGGTTGCCGCAGGGGAGAAAGGGAACCCCACCCGGTGAATTGGATTGTCAGTTGGTTGATCTTATTATTTCTTGGTTGCTCCACGGCGGCGGCCACGACCGGCAACGGTGCGCTTAGGTCCCTTACGGGTGCGCGCGTTGGTGCGGGTGTTCTGACCGCGCAGGGGCAGGTTTCGGCGGTGGCGCAGGCCACGGTAACAACCGATTTCGACCAATCGCTTGATGTTCATCTGAACTTCACGACGCAGGTCACCTTCGACAGTTAAGTTTTGGCCGATGTATTCGCGCAGTTTTGACACTTCATCTTCAGGAAGATCCTTAACGCGAATGTCCGGGTCAACTCCGGTAGCTTCCAAAATTTTATCGGCTACTTTCGGGCCGATACCATAGATATAGCGTAAGCCAATCTGAATGCGCTTGTTGCGCGGGAGGTCAACACCTTCAATACGTGCCATTCTATAATTCCTTATCCTTGTCGCTGTTTGTGTCGGGGATTGGTACAAATAACGTAAAGACGACCATCGCGTTTTACGATCTTACACATTTTACAGCGTTTTTTAATTGAAGCTGATACTTTCATCAGTCACTCCTTCTTCTATCCGCAAAGTTCTTATTATAGTGTGTTCCCTCGCATCTGGCAAGGTTTTCACTTATTAATTCCTCGTTTTCGTAAGGAAAATTCATGCTTCCAAACCATTTTACTGCTTTGCATAAATCAGCTTTCCTCACAATTTTCAATGTTCTACAAACTCGTCAATACCAGCGGTCCGTTTTTGGTAACAGCGATCGTGTTTTCCTGATGCGCTGTCAGGGCGCCATTTTTCGAAACCACTGTCCAACGGTCGCGCAGTACGCGTGTTTGCCTTGTCCCAACCAGAACCATCGGTTCGATCGCGATCGTCATACCCTCACGCAGCAAAAAACCATGACCGCGTTTGCCGTAATTGGTCAGCTGCGGGTCTTCGTGCATTTCACGCCCAACACCGTGACCGGTATAGGTGTGCGTGCAGAAATAACCCTCGCTCTCAACATATTCTTCGATCGCCGCGCCGACATCGCCGCTGCGATTGCCGATCACCATCAGACTGGTGGCGATCTCAAGCGCTTTGGCAGTCACATCGATCAGGTGCTGCGCTTTGGCGCTGATCTCGCCGACGCCCACGGTAAAAGCCGCGTCGCCGACAAATCCCTGATAGACCGTACCGCAATCGACCGAAATGATATCGCCTTCCTTCAGCTTGCGATCCCCGGGAATGCCATGCACCAAAACTTCATTAATGCTGGTGCAAATGCTGCCCGGAAAAGGCACACCGTTGCCGGGATCGTAGTTTTTGAAAGGTGAATAAACACCATGCGCCCGCTGAAAGCTCTCGGCCACTTCATTTAACTCTCCAGTGGTCACACCGGGGGCAATGGCAGCCTTGACCGCTTCCAACGTCATGCGGTTCAATCTGCCAGCTTCCCGCATGATTGCGATCTCACTGGCAGATTTAATGTTTATACCTGATTCAAAACCGTACATTATGCCTTCGCGACCTTCAGCAGAGCTTTCGTAACAACCTCGATCTCCTGAGTACCATCGATCTCGACCAGGGTTCCGGCCTTCTGATAGTAATCGATCAAAGGGGAGGTTTGTTCGTAATAGACATTGATGCGATGCGCGACCGTCTCGGGTTTATCATCGTCTCGTTGGTAAAGTTCACTTCCGTCCTCATCATCCAGCCATTTTACTTTGGGGGGATTGTAGAGGGCGTGATATACACGGCCGCTTCGGCTCATCCAACGCCCACTCAGGCGTTCGATCAGAACCTCATTCGGCACTTTGATAAAGGGCACCAGGTCAACCTTGCCGCCAAGGCGGGTAAGCAGTTCGTCCAGGGCCTCAGCCTGAGCCGGTGTGCGCGGGAAGCCGTCCAAAATGGCTCCCTTGACGCAATCTTCCCGACCCAGACGTTCTTCCACCATGGCGATGGTGACGTCATCCGGCACCAATTCGCCCGCGTTCATGTAACTCGCGGCCAACTTTCCCAGTTCGGTTTCCCGACTGAGATTTTCACGGAAGAGATCGCCGGTCGAAACATGCATAAGGCCCAACTCTTCAGCAATAACTTTCGCCTGGGTACCTTTCCCGGCACCGGGAGGACCCAACATGACAATATAAGTAGCTCGCTCGTTCATCTCAAATCCGCTTTAGTTGATCAGCCGATCATCATAACCGCGCATGCGCAGCTCAGTTTCGATGAGTTCCACAGTTTCACGGATGGTACCGACCACGATCAGGAGACCGGAAGCCTGCATCAACTGCACGCCAGCGCTGTTCTCGGGCAGCACGAAAGCCAGAATAAAGGGCAAAACTGCCACCAGACCGAGGAAGAACGCACCCGGCAGGGTGATCCGACGCTGAACACGGGTCAGATAATCCTGCGTGGGCTTGCCGCGGACAACACCCGGGATCTGGGCGCCTTGCTTTTTCAGGTTCTCGCCATAATTCTGCTGCGCGAAAAGCACATCCGTATAGAAGTAGGCAAACGCGACCACCAGCAGGAAGAATAGGATCGGATACCACCAGGTATCGCCTCCAAATGCCTTATAGAACCAATTGGCAGCGCTGTTGATCCATTTCACCTGAGAATTCAGGAAGAAAGAGGACAAGATCGCCGGGAAGGTCAAAAAGCTTTGCGCGAAGATGATCGGGATCATGCCAGCCATGTTGACCATCAGCGGAAGCTGAGACCGAACCGGCATGGACATGCGGTTGCCGATACGGCGTCCCGGGAAGAGAACGGGTACGTTCCTGCGCCCACCCTGAACATAAACAATTGCCGCGATGGACAGGATGAACAGGCCAATTACGACCACGAAAACCCACCAGGGTTCGGTGTTAGCAACCATGCGGGCGATCGCTACCGGGAAGCGGGAGACGATGCCAGCAAAGATGATCAGGGATAGACCCTGGTTTCGCAGACCAAATTCAGAAATGAGTTGGCCGATCCAGATGCCAAGCATGGTGCCGCCCACCATGGCGATGATCGCGGTGATGGTCGGCAGCAGATTCGCTCCGGTAAAGCCCCACTGGGAAATAACAGAGCTGCCTTTCAACATCTGGTTGAAGATGTTGATCTGACCAAAAGCCGACAGCAGCGCCATCGGAATGGTCAGAATGACCGTCCATTTTTCCATCCAGATCCGGCCTTCGCGGGGATCATCCTGCATTTTGCGTTCCAAAGCCGGAATGACCGGGGTCAGCAGTTGCAGAATAATCTGGGCGGTAATGTAAGGATAAACACCCATTGCCAAAATGGAGAAGTTGGAAACCGCGCCACCAGACAAAAGGTCGAGTAAATTGACCAGGTTCCTGCCCGCGCCTGTCATCTGGGAAAGTCCAGCAACAGCCGCGCGGTTAATTCCGGGCACCGGGATATTTGCTGCCAGACGGTAGATGGCAAGCAGGAGTAAGGATATCAGCAATTTATTGCGGATATCCTCTGATTTCCATAAAAAGCGCCAGGCTGATCGTTTCATAAGTATTCTCCTATTGCTTCTTAAGCCAGCTCGATGGTCTCGATACTGCCGCCAGCTTCTTCAATCTTCTGGCGCGCGCCATCGGTCACTTTATGGGCCTTGATCTTCAGGGCAACTTTAATGTCACCGCGACCCATAATTTTGATCGGGAGTCCTTTACCTTTTAACAGACCAGCTGCTTTGAGGGTCTCAGGATTCACTTCACTACCGGCTTCAAAACCAGTCAATGAATCCAGATTGACCTCAGCATAGCGGACGCGGTTGCGAGGGGTGAAACCTTCACCGCGCAGGAAAGGCAGCTTGCGGAAGAAAGGCAGGTTGCCGCCGCTGTGGTACGGGCGAACGCCGCCGCTTGTGCGGGAGTTCTGTCCTTTGGTACCACGACCGGCAGTTTTGCCAGAGCCGCTTGCCATGCCACGACCTACGCGCTTGCGATTTCTCTTTGAACCCTCATTGGGTTTAAGATCGTGTAATTGCATTCTTATTTCTCCTCATCCACTGTTTCGATTTCCACCAAATGGGAAACCTTGTCCAGCATACCTAACAGGGCTTCGTTTTCCTTATGTTCGACAACATCGCCAACATTACGAAAACCCAGGGCTTTGAGCGTATTTTTGGTACGAACGGTATAACCGATACCGCTTTTTACCTGTTTAATACGAAGGATCTTGCTTGTTTTCTTAGCCATGTTTCCTCCGTTCCCAGTAAGGGGTCACGTCTTCAACATTCTTGCCGCGTTCTGCAGCCACAACCTCGGGCGATTTCAATTGTTCAAGGGCCTTAAAGGTTGCCTGAACAATGTTGAGCATGTTCGCGCTGCCCAAAGATTTGGTCAGAATGTCTGTGATGCCTGCGGCTTCGCAAACAGCACGAACACCACCGGCAGCAATAACACCGGTACCAGGCGATGCGGGCTTGAGCAAAACTTTGGCGCCGCTCTGAACACCGGTCACTTCGTGCGCGATGGTTGTACCCATCAGGCTGACCTTGTGCATATTTTTATAGGCGCGATCAGTAGCTTTGCGCATCGCGTCCGGCACAGCACCGGCCTTGCCGATACCCATGCCAACGTTTCCGTTGTTGTCGCCCACGACCAGGGTAACACGGAACGAGAAGCGGCGGCCGCCTTTGACAACTTTTGCCACGCGGGCGATATCGATCACTCGTTCATCGAATTGTGGTTCTAATGATTGAAAATCTTCCATAGTATCCTCTTTTAGAACTCCAGTCCACCCTTACGGGCGCCATCTGCCAATGATTTCACACGGCCGGTGTAAATGTAACCACCGCGATCCATAACGACCGCAGTGATGCCTTTTTCCCTGGCGCGTTTGGCAAGTTCTTCGCCAACGATCTGGGCTTGTTCCATCTTTGTTTTGCCTTCAACTGCTGCGCGCAGCCCGGTATCAACACTGGAAGCCGACACCAGGGTGCTCCCACTGTGATCATCGATGATCTGAGCATAGATATCGGTGATGCTGCGGAAAACATTCAGACGAGGACGTTCGGGAGTGCCAAAGATCTTCTTACGCACACGAGCGTGACGATGTAATCGGGCTTGATTTCTTGATTTCTTTGCCATTGTCTACCTCTACTTACCGGTCTTTCCAGCCTTACCAGCTTTGAGTTTGACTTCCTCACCCTGATAGCGGATACCAGTACCATGATAACGTTCTGGTGGTCGCAGTTTGCGGATCTGATCCGCGATCAAACCGACCAAATGACGATCGCGACCCATGACCTTGATCAGGTGGGTTTTGATGTCTGCTTCGAAGGTGATGCCTTCAGGAGCTTTGACGGTGATCGGGTGGGAATAACCCAGGTTCAAGACCAGGTCAGTTCCATTTACTTCAGCGCGATAACCAACGCCCTTATAGTCCAGAACCTTCTGAAAACCTTCGCTGCAGCCAACGATCATGTTGTTGAGCAGAGCGCGGGTGGTTCCGTGCAAAGCGCGGATACGCGGCTCATTATTGGGACGGCTTACCGTAATGGTTCCGTCTTCCATTGAAATTGCAATCTCAGGAGAGAAAGTTTCTTCCAGTTGACCTTTGGGGCCCTTGACCGAAACTTTATTCCCGTCAATTTTTACTTCCACACCCTTGGGCAGGGTGATTGGTAATTTACCTATACGCGACATTCTCTACCTCCTACCAAACCTTGCAAAGGACTTCGCCGCCAACGCCGATCTTACGGGCGCGGTGACCGGTCATGATCCCTTTGGGGGTTGATAAAATCGCGATGCCAATCCCGGACAAAACCCAGGGGATATCCTTTTTGGAGGTGTAAACGCGGCAGCCGGGATGACTGACACGCTGCAAACCCGTGATCAGGGAACGGCGCTGACGTCTTTCACCAATGTACTTCAGCTTGATCTGAAGAACTTTGCTGCCTGTCGTTTTACCATCGACGACTTCATAACTTTCGACATAGCCTTCCTCGGCCAGGATTCGGGCTAATTCGCTTTTCATTTTCGAATTCGGGATCGCAACCAGCGTTTTGCCCGCGGATGCGGCATTGCGAATTCGGGTCAACATATCGGCAATTGGATCTGTAATAGTCATTCTTATACCTCCAGGTCAAATTACCAGGATGATTTGGTCACACCAGGGAGTTTGCCCTGGAGCGCTAATTCTCGGAAGCAAATACGGCATAAGCCAAATTTGCGCATATAACCACGCGGTCTGCCACAAATGCGACAGCGATTGACAACGCGACCCGCATATTTACGTCGCATCTCTCGATATTGCATACACTTTTTAGCCATTAGTTATCCTTCCTGAAAGGCATGCCGAACTTGCGCAGAAGCTCGCGCGCCTGATCATCAGTTTCAGCAGTTGTAACGATGCTGACTTCCATTCCACGGACCTTATCGATCTTGTCGTACTGAATTTCAGTGAAAATCAACTGTTCTGTCAGTCCGAGAGTATAGTTTCCGCGACCGTCGAAACTGTCGGGGGAAATACCACGAAAGTCACGCACACGGGGCAAAGCGATATTGATCAGGCGATCCAGGAAAGCCCACATTTTCTCACCGCGCAAGGTAACTTTTACGCCGATCTGGCGGCCTTCACGCAGTTTGAAGTTGGAAATAGCTTTTCTGGCGGCGATGACAACAGGCTTCTGACCGGTGATAATGGTCAGATCGTTCACGGCAGCGTCCAGCGCCTTGGGGTTGTCCAAAGCTTCACCGACACCAATATTGACAACGATCTTGGTGAGGCGGGGGATCTGCATAACATTGTCCAGGCCGAGCTCTTTGTAGAGGGCTGGAGCGATTTCGTTCTTATATTGTTCTTGTAGTCTGTTCATATCTGCTCACCTGCGCCTATTTGCCTTCGGCATCCGTCTTTTTGCTGGTTTTGGGCTTGGCTTCCTTGGTAGAGCTCGCGGTCTTGGCGCGAGTGGTCTTCTTTTCAGCTTTCACTTCTTCGGTAGCCCTGGCTTTTCTTGTACGGCGGGTTTCTTTGGCTTCTTTCTCAGCAGCACTGTCCACCAGGCCGACATTGGACAGATCGATCGGCACTTCGAATTCACGAATGCCGGCCGGGATCGTCTTGCCGCCCATTTGGGTCTGCTTTTGATGTTTACTGGCAAGGTTGACACCCTGCACCACTACACGGTTCTCTTTCGGCAGCACACGGATGACTTCACCGACTTTGTCTTTGTCGTCACCGCGCATCACGCGAACTCGATCACCTTTCCGAATCTTCATTTTCATTTGCTCACTCCTATCATTGACTACAGCACTTCCGGAGCCAATGAAACAATTTTCATGTAGCCTTTTTCACGCAGTTCGCGTGCGACCGGACCAAAGATACGGGTACCACGGGGGTTGACACCGTCATTATCCAGGACGACCGCGGCGTTGTCATCGAAACAGATGGTGGAACCATCTGGTCGGCGATAGGCCTTGGCAGTGCGCACGATAACAGCCTTGATGATCTCGCTCTTCTTAACAGAAGCCTGCGGGGTTGCGGTCTTTACGGTCGCAACAACAATATCACCAACAGCAGCATAACGGCGGCGTGTACCACCAACAATATGGATAACCAGCAGTTCGCGGGCTCCGGTGTTGTCAGCAACAACTAAACGACTTTCCTTCTGGATCATGCTGCACTCTCTTCTTCGTCTTCAACAACTTCGGCAGCTTCTTCGACCACGTCTTCTTCAGCAACCAGAGCTTCCACCTCTTCGATGGTCTCTTCCTGGCTGACGACACCTTCCTGGCGAACTTCAACCTGCACGATCTTCTCGATCATCCAGGTCACAGTCTTTGAGAAGGGGCGTGATTCAACGATAACGACCTTATCGCCGATATTGCAGCCGAGTTCGTCATGAGCTTTATAGTCTTTGGCACTCCGCACAACCTTGTGATACAGGGGGTGCTGATAAGTGCGGGTCACTTCAACGATAACGGTCTTTTCCATTTTATTGGATTTGACGGTACCGGTTAAACGACGTCGTTTGTTCATTTCTTACCTTCCTTCTCATCGCGAACACGTTCGTTTAGGATGGTCTGAAGCCTGGCAACATCGCGACGGGCAAGCTTGAAACGGCTTGTATCGGTCAATTGACCGGTCACCAGCTGGAAGCGCAAATTCATCAGCTCCTGCCGGGTGTTCATGAGTTTTGTTTTAATTTCTTCTACAGAAAGTTCTCTTACTTCTTTGGCTTTCATGAACCTTCTCCTAATACTTCTCTTGATACGACCTTGGTCTTAAAACCAAGCTTAAAACGCGCCTTGCGTAATGCCCGGGCTGCTGTCGCGGGATCGGTACCACCGATCTCGAACAGAACTCTACCGGGGCGGATCACTGCCACCCAGTGGTCCACTGCGCCTTTACCTTTACCCATACGGGTTTCAGCTGCACGCTTGGTATAGGGTTTATCGGGGAAGACCCGCACCCACACCTTGCCGCGACGTTTCATCTCGCCGACGATCGCGCGGCGGGCTGATTCGATCTGGCGGGCAGTCATATAGCCGCAGTCTAAGGCTTTCAATCCATAATCACCGAAGTTGACGTTCGCGCCGCGATAGGACTTGCCTTTCATGCGGCCGCGCATCTGCTTGCGGTACTTTACTCTCTTTGGCATCAACATAATCTGCTACCTCACTCGCTACGATAATTACTCGCTAATATAAACACCCTCGGTAGACTCAACCTTTTCTTCCGGTTGATCCATGACGATGCCTTTATAAACCCAGACCTTGATACCAATCTGGCCAAATGTCGTGCTGGCGGTAGCTCTGGAAAACTCAATGTTGGCACGCAGCGTCTGCAGCGGCACACGACCTTCACGCAAAGTTACACTTCTTGCCATTTCCGCACCGGACAAACGACCACCAACAGTAACTTTGATACCTTCCGCACCCTGGCGCAGGGCTTGCTGGATCGCTCGCTTCATTGCACGGCGATAGCTGATACGGCGTTCCAGTTGGCTGGCAATGTTCTGCGCAACCAAAAACGCGTCCGCGTCAGCAGCTTTGATCTCTTTCACTTCCAGATCAATCTTCTTGCCGGTCAAGGCTTCGAGCTTTTGTCTGATTTCTTTCACGTTCTCGCCTTTGCGACCGATCAGAATGCCAGGTTTGGCTGTTTGCAGCGTGACCTTGACTTTGCCGGGATAGCGTTCGATCTCAACAGAGGAAACGCCCGCGCGTTCGGTATCTTTCATGACCATTTCACGCAGTTTCAGATCCTGGTGCAATTGTTCGGTATATTCCTTACCTTCGGCATACCAGCGCCCCAACCAGGGCTTGTTGATGCCAAGACGAAAACCAATTGGATGTACTTTTCGACCCATAGTTTCTCCTTACCTCTACTCGACTTCGCGCAAAATGACCGTCACATGAGAGCTGCGTCTCAGTTCTGGCTTAAACCGACCGCGTGCACCGAAGCGGCGCCACTTGCGTGTGCGGGCTTCGTCAGCAAAGATCTGGTGAACAACGAGGTCATCACGGCTGACGCCGAAGTTTTCTTCCGCGTTGGACATAGCCGAATAGATCAACTTGCGAACCGGGGCAGCAGCTTTTTTGGGGGTCAGGCTCAGAATATCAAGCGCTTCCGTAACCTTCTTACCCCGAACAAGGTCCACCACCAGGCGGGTCTTCTGGGCAGATTCTCTGAAGTTAGAGAGCTTTGCGGTAATTTCCTGTGTCATCTCTTACCTGCCCTTTTCCGCAACGTGTCCACGGAACCAGCGTGTCGGCGCGAATTCGCCCAAACGATGACCGACCATGTTTTCAGTCACATAGATCGGCACATGACGGCGTCCGTTATGAACAGCGATTGTATGACCAACCATCTGCGGGAAGATGGTGCTGGCACGACTCCAGGTCCGCAGAACCTTCTTCTCGCCTTTTTGGTTCATATCTTCAATTCTTTGTAGTAATTTCGGGTCTACAAATGGCCCTTTTTTCAATGATCGCGACATTTCAAAATCCTTTTCTGTCTCTCAACCGCTATCTGCGCTTGGCCTTTGAGCGGTGGCGAACAATCATGTCATCCGTACGCTTGTTGCGTCGTGTCTTGTAACCAAGGGTTGGTTTGCCCCACGGGGTCTTTGGACCGGGCATACCAATGTTGGAACGTCCTTCACCACCACCATGAGGATGGTCCCTCGGGGACATCGCGGAACCGCGGACTTCGGGACGGCGCCCGAGGTGGCGTTTGCGACCGGCCTTGCCGAGCTTGACATTGCTGTGTTCCACATTACCGACCTGGCCGATCGAGGCGCTGCATTCCTGCAGAACCAGGCGAACCTCGCCACTTGGCATGCGGATATGGGCATATTTGCCTTCCTTCGCCAGCAGTTGCGCTGAGGCGCCAGCCGAGCGAACCAATTGCGCGCCCTTGCCGGGGTGCAGCTCAACCGCGTGAACGGTGGTACCGATCGGAATGTTCGCCAAAGGCAGATTGTTGCCGGGGCGAATTTCTACGCTGGAACCAGACATCAGGGTATCGCCGACTTTGACGCCGATCGGGGCGATGATATAGCGCTTTTCGCCATCGGCATAGTGCAGTAAAGCCAGTCGGGCTGTGCGGTTGGGATCGTATTCGATCGCGGCAACCTTGGCGGGGATATTGGCCTTGTTGCGCTTGAAATCCACCAAACGGATCTGGCGTCGGGCGCCGCCGCCGCGATGGCGAACAGTCACACGACCCAGCGCGTTGCGGCCGGAATGTTGCTTGCGAATAACGGTCAAACGACGCTCGGGAGTGGTCTTGGTGATTTCTTCAAACGTAAAACCGCTCTTATGGCGCTGACCAGGAGTCTTGGGTTTATAAATCTTAACGGCCATTATTCTACTCCTTCAAACACAGGGATGCTGTCACCCGGTTTCAGGGTTACGATCGCCTTCTTATAACCGCTGCTTCGCACAACCAATCGGCGATTGCGGGAGTTGCGGTGTGCCTTGGCAGGCAGATTGATGATATTGACACGCACAACGTCGACATCGAAAGCGGTTTCAACAGCGGTTTTGACCTGTTCACGGGTCACCTCGCTCTTAACCTCAAACACATACTGACCCAGCTTGCTGGCAAGATAGTTTGATTTTTCGGTCACGACAGGGCGTCGCAGAATATCAAATACTGAGATGCTCATGCTGCTACCCTTTCTATCCCAAATAAGCCTTGATCACGTCAAGTGAAGCAAGCGGGATGATAACTTTCTCGAAACTGAGCAGATCGCGAATGTTGAGGTAATTTGCCTGCAACAATTTCGCGTCGGCCAGATTGCGGCCGGATTTGATCAGATTTTCGCTTTTTTCGCTTTTATCAGGCACAAGCACCAACGCGCGCTTATTGCCAGTCAGGTTCTTGAGAGCCTTGGCAAGTTCGGCTGTTTTAGCTTCTTTCATCTCAATGCTGTCAAGCATGATCAGTTTCTCGCCGTTGGCAACCACGGTCAGAGCCGAGCGCAATGCAGCGCGGCGCATCTTGCGGGGCATCAACTGCGAATAATCACGCGGTTTCGGGGTGTGGATGCGACCACCGCCCACGGACTGAGCGTTGATCATGCTGCCACGTCGTGCGCGACCGGTACCCTTTTGTTTCCAGGGTTTCGCGCCACCACCGCGAACTTCGCCGCGGCGTTTGGTGTTATGCGTACCCAAACGAGCATTGGCCATCTGGCGCTGGTAAGCCTGATGCATCAGATCAACATTCACCTTCGCGCCGAAAATTTCTTCGGGCAGTTCAATGCTGTCTGTCTTTTCGCCTTTTAAGTTAAAAACATCAACTTTCATTTTCACATTCTCCATTCACCACAAGCCTACTGCTTGCGAGCCGCCTTGATCATGACGGTGCCGCCCTTTGCGCCAGGAACAGATCCATGCACACCGATCAGGTTGCGTTCAGGGTCAACAAACGCGACACGGATGTGGGAAGAGGTTACCCGCTCGTTACCCATACGACCGGGGCGTTTCTTGCCTTTGAAAACACGACCTGGGGTCGTACCGGAACCAGATGAACCGGGGGAACGCTGACGGTCTGACTGACCGTGGGTCATGACGCCGCCGCCAAAATTCCAACGCTTCATCGCGCCTGCGAAACCTTTACCTTTGGACGTACCGATCACGTCGACAAGATCGCCAACTTCAAAAACAGAGGCATCGATCTCATCACCGGGATTGATCCCTTCCAACTTGTTGGTGCGGAACTCGCGCAGCGTGCGCACTGGGGGGAGGTTGTTGGTCTTAAGATGACCAAGTTCAGCTTTGCTGAGGCGTTTTGGTTTCACTTCGTCAAAAGCCAGCTGAACGGCATTGTAGCCGTCGTTTGCCAGGGTTTTGATCTGGGAAACAAAACAAGGCCCAGCTTCGATTAACGTTACCGGGACGGCGCGGCCGTCTCCATCGAAGATCTGGGTCATTCCGATCTTTTTACCTATTAGCCCTTTTAACATTCTATTCTCCTGTTTTAATAATTCTTGCGAGACTGTCGGCCTGGGCTAGCCGCATCATCTCCGCACAATTCAGTTAATGCACCCTATGCAACGTCTCTGTCCACTCGGGATACATTCTTAAATTGCCACATAAATAGAACTACCTGCAAGGTAGCCTATCAATAATATCACACCGCCCCTGCTAATGCAAGCTTTTTTTGAAAAATTCGTGTAACTTTACTCTCCGGGGATTACACATTATTCCGATCCTTTTGAGGATTGGAATTTTACCACAGGAATGGAATAATCCGAACAATCTGCCAAGAATTATTAGGTGTCTTAAGGTGATTAAAGCCCTCTCAGCGGGAGAGGGTCGGCGAAGCCGGGGTGAGGGTTGACTTTTTTAAATGAAGCGATCAAGTTGCCTGCTGATAGGGTGGATTCCGTATCCCGTCACCCTTGAGATGATCCCTGCTGACAACTCCTTGTTAAGAAACCGGTTTGCCTCTGCTCTTTCTGGATAACTACAACATCCAGGCTGGGATCATCCAGTATTGTTTATTCACCGGCAACAGATTTGGCGACAAACTGATCAACCCGCCAAATCCCAGTTCCTGACCCATATTCCGAATCTCAGAAAAGTTCCTTAAAACATGACTTGCTGAGGAACTTTTCTTAATTTCAAAAGGATAGATTTTTTGATTTCTCTGAATGATCAGATCAATTTCGCTTTGGTTCTTATCCCGGTAATAGTTGAACCGTGGCAATTTCCCATTGAACCACCAGCTTTTCAGGATCTCAGCAATCACCCAGGTTTCAAAGATCGCCCCCGCGAAGCTGCCCGCTTCCAGCGCTCTCGCGTCCTGCCAACCGGTCAGGTAGCACGCCAGTCCGGTATCCATAAAATAGATCTTCGGGCGTTTGATCAGGCGGTCACTCAGGTTCCCGGAAAAAGCCGGCAGCTCGATCACCAGCCCGGTCGTCAATAAAATATCGAGCCAGCTGCGGCAGGTTTTTGCGTCAACTTCAATCTCCCTCGATAAAGACGCAATATTTAGCTCCTGCGCTGTTCGTGCAGCGATCAATTGCACGAATTTCACAAAGCTGCCCTCATTCCTTATATTAGTGATCGAACGGATATCCCGTTCAAGATAGGTTTGCATGTAAGACGCGTAATAAGCTTCCACATCCATTTCTGCTTGGGTGAACACCCTTGGCATGGAGCCTTTCCAAATGGAATCAAAGATATCCACGTCTTGCCCCTCCACTCTGGACGAAGCGAGTTCGATCAGCCCTTCCCGTTCGGGTGGAAACGGCAATGCCTCGCGTCCCACCTTTTCCGCCTGCGAAAAACCATACAGTTTCAGCAAACAGACTCGTCCAGCCAAAGACTCCTGAACATTGCGCATCATTTCAAAAACCTGGGAGCCGGTCATCCAGAACAAGCCATTTTCCTGCCGCTCATCACAGATCATCTTTATGTAAGGGAATAATTGCGGCGCGTACTGGATTTCATCGATTAGTAGCGGAGGCTGAAAGCGCTGAAAAAAGAGTTCCGGAGAATTCCTTGCCAAAAAACGGATCTGCGGATCATCAAGCGTGACGTAAGCCCTTGTCTCTTCGGAAAGGTGCTTTAGCACGGTGCTTTTACCAGTCTGTCTTGGACCAGTCAGCAAAACTGCGGGGAACGTTTTCGACGCATTAAGGATGGTATCTTCGATCTGTCGCTTGATATACATGGCACCTCCAAAACCACAGTTTTAGACTTTTCTGGAGTGCTACTCCAGATAATCAGGAATATAATTCCCGATTATCTGGATTTTACCATATTTTTTCTTCTATTTTTCGATTTATGATGATAAAATGAACTTTTTTGATGTAAAATCTCTCTCATGGCCTACAAACCCAAGCTCAACATCCCCGATCTCTACGCCTGCTTCGCCTCCCCCATCTGTGAGCAGGATTGCGGCGAAATATGCAGGCAATACAACCCCTCCGGCAA
Organism: uncultured Anaerolineaceae bacterium; assembly: GCA_964293995.1. Taxonomy (GTDB): domain Bacteria; phylum Chloroflexota; class Anaerolineae; order Anaerolineales; family Anaerolineaceae; genus Mesolinea. The sequence continues at coordinate 10,927 of CAXYYH010000017.1, read as the reverse complement.
GCCTTTTTGCTGCGATATCTGCGTTGCCGTCCCAGTCGCGCTCAAAGAGGAATGGGCATACCTGAAAGCCAACACCAAACTCTGGCATCGGCTGCGGGGCGACGAATGCCCCTGCGACCCGATCGACAAAGAGAAAATGCAGGCTGAAACCCCAAAATACATGCACCTGATGGCCTGCCTCGGCCCGGCCCATTGCGAACGCGAAAACCGCACGCTTAGCTGCCGTCAGTTTCCTTTTTCTCCCTACATCACCTCCGATGACCGCCTGATCGGCCTGACTTACAACTGGGACTTCGAACAGGTCTGTTGGGTCATCAGCAACCTTGCCCAGGTTTCGGATCAATACCGGCGGGAGTTTCTGGATATTTACGACCAGTTGCTTTTTGAACATCCCAGTGAGTACGACAGTTACTACTGGCTTTCCGAAGACATGCGGGAACACTTTATCAAAAAACGCCGCCGCATCCCCATCCTGCATCGCGACGGTAATACCTACCTGCTCAGCCCAAAGACCGACCGCCTTACGCGTGTTTTCCCGGATAGCCTGCCAAAGTTTGGCCCTTATCGTTGTTGATTCAAGTCAACACGGGCATACCCTGACAGGTCGCAGCCTAAGCCTTCTCCGCGGGGAGAAGGTGCCCGAAGGGCGGATGAGGGGTTGCACGTAGGGCTGACTGTTTACTCTGGTTTCCAGGGTCAAGGTCTCTGGCCTGTTGATCTGTTATTTACTCCAATCGGGCAGAATAGTATTCGGACGGGGGTAATAGCATGACGAGGACAGTTACCCATCCGTAAATTTCATTTTCTAATGCGAAGGTTGATCTGGGCTAGACCCCCTCTGGGGAAAAACACCCGATATAAGATGTTTATATCTCAATCTTTGACTTGAAACTTACATAAAAAGGGACGAAACCCATCATTTAAAACATTAACGACGGGCGAGCCGTCGTTAATTAACAGGAAACGAAAAATGCGAGCTTCTTTCGAACACTCGTAATTTTTCTAAGTTGTAAAGATTCCTCCACCTCATTTCACAACAATGTGGAGCAACCTGGCCTGAATTCTCGCCTAAATCTTAATTTCGATGTCTACGCCAGCGGGCAGGCTCAAACGCATGAGCATATCAATCGTCTTGGAATCGGGTTCCAGCACATCGATCAGACGGTTGTGGGTGCGAATTTCAAAATGTTCCTGTGAGTCCTTGTCAATAAAGGTGGAACGGCGGATGGTGTATTTTTCGATCCGGGTGGGCAGGGGCACGGGGCCAACAACACGGGCGCCGGAGCGTTCCGCGGTCTCGACAATGCGCTTTGCCGACTGATCCAAAATACGGTGGTCATACGCCTTCAAACGAATTCTTATCTTTTGTTTTGCCATTTTTCTTTTCCTGTTATTCTTTCCTTATTTTCCAGCATGGCTGGTCATTTTACCTCAATCTCATTTTAAATGCGACCGAGGATCTTTTTCATATAAGCATCCGACACACGATCGTAGTGCTTAAACTCCATTGTAAATACGCCCCGTCCCTGGGTCGCAGAGCGCAGTTCGGTGGCGTAGCCAAACATCTCCGAAAGCGGCACCTCGGCATGGATCGCCTTGGCGTTGCCATAGCGGTCTTCCATCCCGATCACGCTGCCTACGCGCATGTTGATCTGGCCGATAATATCGCCGGTATACTCTTCCGGGATCGTGATCTCGACCTGCATGATCGGTTCAAGAATGACCGATTCAGCCTTTTCAGCCGCTTCACGAATGCCAAAGATGGTTGCCATTCTAAATGCCATTTCGCTCGAATCGACCTCGTGAAAACTGCCGTCGACCAATGTAAACTTCACATCTGTCATCGGGAAGCCAGCCAAAGGTCCGCTCTCACAGGCCTCAAAAAAGCCTTTTTCGATCGCGGGGATATATTCCTTCGGGATCGCGCCGCCGCGGATCTGATTTTCAAACTGCAAACCAATCCCGCTCGCCAGTGGTTCGAGGTTGAAGATGACATGTCCAAACTGACCGTGACCGCCGGTTTGTTTGACATAGCGGTACTCGTAATTCATCATCGCTTTGGTGATCGCTTCGCGATAAGCAACCCGTGGTTTGCCGACATTGGCCTTGACCTTGAATTCACGCAGCAAACGCGTCACCAAAACATCAAGGTGCAGCTCGCCCATACCGGAAATAACAGTCTGCCCGGTCACTTCATCCTGCCTGATGCGGAAGGTCGGGTCTTCTTCTGCCAGCTTGACCAGCGATTCGGACATTTTGTCCTGATCGGCTTTCGTTTTTGGCTCGATCGCGATCGAGATGACCGGTTCAGGGAAGCTGATCGTTTCAAGCAAGACCGGATTGGTCGGGTCGCTCAAAGTGTCGCCGGTGAAGCTGAATTTCAGGCCCAATATGGCGCCGATATCGCCAGCGCCCAATTCCTCAATATCTTCGCGCCGATCGGCATACATTCGCAGCAGCCGCCCAACGCGTTCCTTCTTCTCCTTGGAAGAGTTTTGAACAGTCGCGTTTTGTTTGACCTTGCCGGAATACACGCGGATATAAGCCAATCTGCCCATGTAAGGGTCAGAAACGATCTTGAACACCAAAGCCGAGAGCGGCTCACTGTCCTTCGCGTGACGTAAAACCTCACTGCCGTCGCGAACCAAATTGGCGGTCACTGGAGGGATATCCAGCGGGGACGGCAGGTAATCCAGCACCGCGTCTAAGATCAGCTGCACGCCCTTGTTGCGCAGACTGGTGCCGCAAAAGACCGGCGTAGCCAGGTTGGCGATCACTGCCTTACGCAGCGCCTGCTTTAATTCGTCAAGCGCGATCTCCTGCCCTTCCAGGAATTTTTCCGTCAGATGGTCATCCAGTTCGGCGATCCGCTCGACTAAAATTTCGCGCAGTCTTTGCGCTTCGTCTTGAAATTCGGTCGGCACCTCAGTAATTTTAGGTTCAGATCCAGCGTCATCGCCATAAAAAACGGCGTTCATTTCAAGCAGATTGATGATGCCGTTAAATCCTGCTTCCTCACCGATCGGAATTTGCATCTGCAGCGCGTTGGCGCCCAGGCGCTGCTTGATACTCTCAATGGTACGTTCGTAAGACGCGCCAACCCGATCCATCTTATTGGAGAAACAAATGCGGGGAACCCCATATTTATCAGCCTGCCGCCAGACGGTTTCAGACTGAGGTTCAACACCCTGCACGGAATCGAACACAACCACGCCGCCGTCCAAAACGCGCAATGAGCGCTGCACTTCGGCGGTGAAGTCGATATGACCGGGGGTATCAATGATATTAATCAGGTGATCTTTCCACTCAGCCGTTACAGCTGCGGAAACGATGGTAATGCCGCGCTCGCGTTCTTCAGGCATCCAGTCGGTAACGGTCGTACCGTCATCGACATTGCCGATGCGATAGGTTTTGCCGGTATAAAACAAAATCCGCTCGGTGGTGGTAGTTTTACCAGCATCGATATGGGCAATGATGCCAATATTTCGATAGCGCTCGAGCGGATATTCTGTCATGATCAGACCTGAATTGTAAAGGTACCAGTACTACATACGGAAGTGAGAGAACGCGCGGTTGGCTTCTGCCATCTTGTGCGTTTCCTCACGACGGCGAATTGAAGCGCCCTGATTTTCAGCAGCGTCCATCAATTCACCAGCCAGCTTCTCGGAGAACGACTTGCCTGATCTCGCGCGGGAAGCGGTAATGATCCATCGCATTGCCAGAGTGATCCGACGTTCAGGCGCAACTTCCATGGGCACCTGATAGGTCGCGCCGCCGATACGGCGGGGGCGAACTTCCATCATCGGGCTGACATTTTTCAAAGCGGTCTCGAAAACTTCGATACCATCTTTGCCGGTCTTTTCGGCGATCATATCAATGGCGTTGTAGACGTGGCGGGTAACGACGCTCTTCTTGCCGTTGAGCATAATGCGGTTGATCATCATCTGAAGGTGCACGCTGTTATAGCGCACATCAGGTAAAGTTACTCGCTTTTCTGGTTTAATTCTTCTCGACATATTTGCTCCTCAGTTCCAGGCAGCCCGGACGCAGGCGTCTCAAGCTATTGCCCATCTCCAAATTACTTTTCTGCGCGTTTGGCGCCGTACTTGGAACGAGCGCGCTTGCGATTTGCGACACCAGTGCTGTCCAGAGTCCCACGAACGATGTGATAACGCACACCGGGCAAGTCCTTCACTCTACCACCGCGAACAAGAACCACACTGTGTTCCTGCAATTGATGGCCTTCGCCAGGAATATAGGCAGTGACTTCGATACCGTTTGACAAACGGACACGAGCGATCTTGCGCAAAGCTGAGTTCGGTTTTTTCGGGGTCATGGTACGAACGATCGTACAAACGCCGCGTTTCTGGGGCGCGCCCTTGGGTTGGCGGGTTCGACGTTGTTTTTCCGAGTTCAGCGTATATAGCAAGGCGGGCGACTTGCTTTTTTGGTTTTTGGTCGTGCGACCTTTTCTAACAAGTTGGTTTATTGTTGGCACCTTTTTGTCTCCGTAACTACTAATAACTTACTATTATTCATCCTTATAGGCCATTTTCAGGCCCTTTTTATCTCTGTCTTTCAGGCACGTCAATACGACTTCTGTTTACAGACGAAATCAGATTCTACCACGCCTCATTCAATTGCGTCAAGCATTTTTGAGAATCTTTTTTAACTGGCTATATGATCACCATTCCCGGTGTCCCAGGAACCACTCTCAGGCAGTCCCGTACCGCATGATTGTACTCCAAATCGCTGATCTTGGGACAATTTTATTGTCGGTCATTTCTCGTTTGGCTTGTTTGCGAGGTTGGGACAATGTACCCGAAAGGGTAATGAGGTATGGCATTACAACCCCGTACCTCAATCAGACGTTTCTGGTTCATTATGCAAGGTTAGGGCAAATTGCCCGTGTTCGCAAAAACGTTATTACCCTCCTCTATGGATAAGGTACCGGGGTTATGGGCGCCATGGTTTCTATAGGAGGAAAGCTTGGTGTAGGCGGCATAACAGTCGCCCCTGGCGTTACAAAATGCTCCGGCGTTGTTGTATAAATTGTCATGGGCGTGATCACCGGATAGATGCCCTCCACAACCGGAGTAGGCCAGGGAGTGCCGTGGTAATAAACGTATCCCTCTCCTTTATTAAGGACAAGATTGAGATCATCAAAGACAGAAACAATGCGGTCATAGCTCAGTTCGGCCGATACTCTCAGCAGCATCCACTCACGCTCCCAGGGGCAAGCGTTGAGCTTGTAAACGATGCGCGTCCTTGCCCCTTTTTGCAAATCAATAAGCATTGAAGACCTTCGCTCATAACCCGGGGTCGGGATATCCAGCCCTTCAATGTTATCGATCTCTATCTGACAGGCGGTTTCCGGATAGACAGCAAAGATCAGACTCACATCCTTTAGGTCTCTGAAAGCTTCGATCTGAAGGCTCACTTCCCATTCCCCGTTCAACTCTGTCGGCGGCTCCGCATTGAGAGCCAAACGCAGGTCTTTATTCTCTCGAAAAGATGCATCTTCGCCACCAATCGCAACGCTCATGGTTCCCTCCGGCAGCTGCATAGATGGCGCTTCTTCTTCAGCCAGCGGCTGAACAGTACATCCTGCAAGAAGCAGAACGACAACACAAAACAACAGACTCTTTTTCATTTTCCGCCTCCTTGGAACTTACAATAATTATACTCTTGATCTTTTTGTTGAAAAATCTAACATCGCAAACAATGAATTCCTTTATTAAAACCATGCACAAAAGAAAATGAGTCATGCGCTTCAGTTTTGACCAAACCCCTGCGTGGGAATTAAATGGCAGTCAGCGACCACTATTGTCTTCTGCCGACGCGCCAGGCCTTGTGTTAGGCCGAAAACCGCTTTAACGAAAAAAGCCAGCTTTCTTTCTGCTGGCTTTTTTTTACTTTACAATACCTTAGGTCTAATAAGACCCTTTTAGTTGGCTAAAGACCTCTGAGCCCTGGTCCATCAAAGCAGTCGGAACAGGTTTTTTGCTTCCGCGGCCTTCATCCTTGCCAAACTTGACCACTTCGCCATCTTCCATGATCGCCTCAACCGAAAGGCTTAGGGACTGCAGCTCTTTGACCAAAACGCGGAAGGCAGCCGGAATTCCCGGTGCGTTAATGGGCTCGCGCTTGACAATTGACTCGTAGGTCGCGGTACGACCCGCCACATCATCTGACTTGACCGTCAGCATTTCCTGCAGGGTATAAGCCGCGCCGTAGGCTTCCAGCGCCCAAACTTCCATCTCACCAAAGCGCTGCCCACCAAACTGGGCCTTACCACCGAGAGGCTGCTGCGTGACCAGACTGTATGGGCCGGTCGAGCGGGCATGTACCTTGTCTTCCACCAGGTGGTGCAGCTTGAGCATGCTCATCACGCCAATGGTGACCGGTCGGTCATAGAATTCGCCCGTTCGTCCGTCGCGCACCAGCTGCTTGCCCAGGGTCGGGATCGGGGCTCCGGTTTCGAGCATGACCTTGCTGGCGATGGCATCCATTTCCTCACGGCTCATGTCGCGATCAATTTCATAGCCATATTTCCGGGCCCACAGGTACAGGCAGGCCCGAACCGCGTTATCATCCTGAACCTTACGACCAGCCACAGAAATATTATCTTCCGGGAAGGAAGTGATCGTCGCGGGGTCAAATCCCTCAGACTTCAGCCATTCGTTCAGGGCGACCCGACGGGCCAGCGTTTCGTTTTCCTTGATCTCAAAGAGGTCCACATCCTGATCTGCCAGAATTTCTTCAAGGTACAACAAGCGAACTTCGTCGTCGTTCTTGATCATTTCCGGGTCGTGTTCGATCGTTCTCAGCCATTCCCAGCCCCTTTCGGCTGTGATCCGCCAGGCTTCATTGATCATCCAGGCACGCACCAGTTCAGCTTCAATTTCAGATTCAGTAGCGCCATCAAACACCGGCGTAACAGCCCTGAAACCCAGATTGTGCGCTGCCCAACCCAGCTCAGCTTCCAACACCTGGCCGATGTTCATACGGCCTGGGATACCCAGCGGGTTCAGGATGATGTCGATCGGCGTGCCATCTTCAAGGAAAGGCATGTCCTCAACCGGCAGCACCATCGAGACGCAGCCTTTGTTGCCGTGCCGGCCTGCCATCTTGTCACCCGCGGTGATCTTGCGCCGCTGAGCGACAGAAACACGCACCATCTTGTCTACACCCGCGCTCAGATCATTGTTTTCTTCACGGGTGAAGACCTTGACATCCACTACAATGCCGCGCTCGCCATGGGGCATGCGCAGGGAGGTGTCCTTGACATCACGGGATTTTTCACCAAAGATCGCGCGCAAAAGTCGCTCTTCAGGGCTCAGTTCTTTCTCACCCTTGGGTGTGATCTTGCCGACCAGGATGTCGTTCGGGCCAACGCTGGCTCCGATACGAACAATACCGCTCTCATCCAGATCACGGATGGTATCCTCACCGACATTAAGAATTTCGCGTGTGATCTCTTCGGGGCCCAGCTTGGTGTCGCGGGCTTCCACTTCGTGTTTTTCAATGTGAATGCTGGTATAGCGATCGTCTTCAACCAATCGTTCTGAGATCAGGATCGCGTCTTCAAAGTTGAAACCTTCCCAGGGCAGAAAGGCGATCAAAACATTTTGACCCAGCGCCAGTTTGCCATCCTGTGTTGAAGACGAATCGACGATCACATCACCCTTCTTCACCAACTGACCCTTGACAACAGCCGGGCGTTGGTCAATACAGGTACTCTGGTTGGAACGCTGGTACTTGCGCAGCTTATGGATCTTCAGGTCGCCGCTTTTTTGCTTCAGCACCAGGGTATCACCGGTGACGGACAAAACTTCGCCATCTTCCTCAGCGATCACAACCTGGCCAGAATCTGCCACCGCGACTTCCTCCATACCGGTCGAAACGATCGGCACCTCGGGGCGCAGTAAAGGCACGGCCTGGGTCTGCATGTTCGAGCCCATCAGCGCGCGGCTGGCATCGTCATGCTCAAGGAAGGGGATCAACCCAGCCGAGATACCCACAACCTGGTTGGGGGCGACATCGATGAAGTCGATCTCTTCATAATTATAGATCGCGAACTGGTTATGATACCGGCAGCTGTTGCGGCGCAAAAATTCGTTATATTCATTCACCGGCGCGTTGGCCTGAGCGATGACAAATTTGTCTTCAGCATCCGCGCTGAGGTATTCGTAATCGTTGCTGACAAAGGGGCGCACCAACACGTCTTTGAGACCCAAAGCCCTGATCTTCTCCGCCATATCTTCAGTGACGCGGGTTTCAGCTTCGTAGATCACTTCCTGAGTTTCAGGATCAACGATATTCTGGCGCAAAAGGTGGTTGACCAGGTTGGGATCATCGCCCTTCATCGAGCGATAAACACGTCGGTAAGGTGTCTCGATGAAACCGTATTCATTAACCGAAGCGAAGGTTGCCAAACGGCCGATCAGGCCAATGTTCGGGCCTTCAGGCGTCTCGATCGGGCAAATACGACCATAGTGAGAGAAGTGAACGTCACGCACATCAAAACCAGCGCGTTCACGGCGCAAGCCGCCGGGACCCAATGCCGAAACCGTACGCTTGTGGCGCAGCTCGGAAAGCGGGTTGGTCTCTTCCATGAACTGAGAAAGCTGGCTCGAGCCAAAAAACTCACGCAAAGAAGCCACCAGCGGGCGGATATTGACCAAACTTACCGGTGATGCGTTGGTTTGCTCACGAATGGACATGCGCTCTTTGATCACGCGCTCCATACGGCGCAAGCCTACACGCAGCTTGTTCTGGATCAGTTCACCCACCGTTTTGACGCGGCGATTGCCAAGGTGATCGATATCATCAGGAGGGATCACGCTGTTATTGATCTGGATCATACGACGGATGATGCGGATGATGTCATGTTTGGTGATCATGCGATGGCTGATCGGCACGATATCCTGCAAATCCAGCTTCTGATTCAACTTGTATCGCCCAACAGCCTCCAGGTCATAATGACGTGGATCAAAAATTTGTTCCGCAACATAAGCACGGGCATTATCCAACTGAGGGGGCTCGCCCGGGCGCAATCTTTTGTAGAAATCGATCAAAGACGCCTCGGCAATGGTCATATTGCTCAGGTCAAAATCAGGCTCCTGATCAAAGGAAGACTCAATATAGAGATGCTCTTCGTTGTTATCCACATCTTTGAAAAGTGCCAGGATCTCTTCATTCGAGCCGGTCTGCAACGGATTGTTGGGCAAACCGTCATCCACCGCGGCCAAAGCGCGCAAAAAGACCGTGATCGGCACAGTGCGTCTGCGGTTGAACTTGAGGATGATGAAGTCGTTCTTGCGGGTCTCAAATTCCATCCAGGCGCCGCGATCCGGGATCAACTTCGCGGTCGACATCATGCGGCCGGTCGTGCGGTCCAGTTCAGCTTCAAAATAAACGCCTGGGGAGCGGATCAGCTGGGAGACGACCACACGTTCAGTACCATTAATAATGAAGGTACCCTTGGGCGTCATCTCAGGGAAGTCGCCCAAGAAGAGATCATGCTTGATCTTATCGCTGCTCTCAGCGCCATCCAGGAGGACGGAAACATACAGCGGGCAGGCATAGGTCAGATCCCGCTCAAGACATTCTTCAATAGAGTTTTTTGGTTCATCAAACCAATATTTAAGATCAAATTCCCTTGCGATATCGGAATTGCTCGGGAAATGAAGACGCAGATCGTTCCCATAAGAAGCAATGGGAGAAATTTCATCAAATAAACTACCTAAACCTTCCGACTTTAAGCGTTGAAACGAATCGAGCTGAACCTGAATAAGTTGAGGTAACTGAAGCCCAACAGGGATACGCGCGTAATTCTTGGGTGTCATATGGTCGGTCATTCACATCTCCTAACACGAATAAAAGCGTGGTGCATTCCGCGTTCCACGCATCAGGGTTACATTAAGTGCAAATTTATATTGTAAATCAATTTATCTTCTTAGTCAATGGTCGAGCTTTTTATTTTGTGTTTTTATTTCGCGACGTTTCTAATTTCCAAACCTAACGCCATCATACGAGAAGTATAATTTTACCATAAGAATCAGACACCAAACGCGATTTGTTAACATTAATCAGCAATTCTCAGTATGAAATTATTGCGAATTGGATTTTCCTTTCCTCAAGCGAATGTTATCTAATTTTTGATCGGAAACCGACCTGTACGGACGGGGCTAAGTGCCCTTTGGGTATGACCCCGTCCGCTACTTTTGCACATTAATTGATTAGATATTTGAATTAAATTTCAAAAAAATGGACACCTATATCCTTTGTCATAGGTTTGTTTTTCCATAATGAGAATTGCTGAACATCAATGCTTAGTATGAGATCTGTTTGGCTCGTTTTTGCCTGACTACAAGCGAACCCCTTTAATTAATTGCCTGGAAATCAACCTGATGGGATGTTTTTTTATTGTATAAGAGATAAACCGCTTTCATGAAAATTGCTCAAGCCTTCTCACCTGCCCGTGGCGCTTTCCCAGGAGGTTACTGAGTAATGAGTATAAGGTCGGGATTGAACCCCTTTTCTGGGTTCAATCCGACATCCAAATCGGTCCCCCACTTTAGAGCTTATTACCGTATATCTTTTTTATAGGTTGCTCAAATAAGTTTCTCTGTACAGCCTCATAATAAAACATCACTAAACACCCCCTTTAGGGCTCGGTTGTGAACCATTTTGTGATCAGGTATAAAAAAGCCGGATTTAGAAAAAATCCAGCATTCAGATGGGCGCTAGAGGACTCAACCCTCCAACCTGTGCGCAGCCCCCTTTAGGGCTCGGATGGGAACTATTTTATACAATAAAAGCCACATATCTTACAGGAATAAAAAAGCCAGATTATTTTATTAATCCGACTTACGAATGGGCGCTAGAGGACTCGAACCTCCGAACCTCACGGATGTGAACC
>CAXYYH010000016.1:0-41503 GCA_964293995.1 uncultured Anaerolineaceae bacterium | reverse complement strand
CCTATTATGAGGCAACGTATTCTCAATAGTGACTTTTAATTTGAGTCAATGCGGGCCAAAAACCTGTCATAAAGTTGATGCTATAATGAATCAAGCTTTATTCTGTACGCCTGGCTACGGAGAAATCATGGCAAAACGAAAACTGAAAAGACAACTTAACCTCCTGCAGGTGATCATGTTGGGAACGGCCGGGACGATCTCGGCTGAGATCTTTGTGCTCACCGGGCATGTGACCAGGATCGCTGGTCCCGAGACAGTTCTGGCACTGGTTCTTGGGGGAGTGATGACGCTGAGCATCGCGTTGAATTATTGTGAGCTGGCAACCACTTTCCCGGTCACTGGCGGGGCGATGACCTATGTCGGCGAGGCTTTTGGCAAGGGTTGGCTGATGTTTCTGGTGGGTTCGCTGGATATGCTTTCGAGCACGTTCTACGCCGCGTTGAGCGCGGTTGGATTCGCGATATCACTTTCTGTTTTCATCCCGGAACTGCCGATCATTCCAATCGCGCTGCTGGTGATCGTATTCGTTGGCTTTATGCACCTGCGCGGTGTCTCGAACGTTGGAAACCTGCAGATCCTTCTGGGTGGTTTCTTATTGTCTGTGTTCGCAGCTTACATTTTTAAAGGCTTTAGCTCAGCAAGCGGTTTTCAGATGGAAACCTTCCTTTCAGGAAGAGTTGTTTTTGAAAACCAGACCCCGGTCGCCCATTTGGGGAGAATGTTGACTGCCATCGCGCTGACCTACAACGCGTATGTTGGCTTTGAGGTAATCGCTGACGATGCCGAAGAGATCACGCAGCCCAATAAGAACATCCCGATCGGGATCCTGGTGAGTTTGCTGTTGACAACGATCATTTACAGTTTGGTCAGCCTGATAACGATCGGAACAGTGCCTTTTGAGCAGTTAGCCGGGTCAGAGGTGGCACTTACCGATGCCGCGGCGCGTTTTTGGCCCACGATCGGCGTGCAATTGATGGGCGCGGCTGGCATTGTGGCAACTTTGACTTCGGTCAATTCCGCTATGCTCTCGGCGACGCGGGAAGCCTTTTCACTGGGCAGGGAACGAGTTTGGCCGCGTGTGTTCACGCGTTTGAGCCATTGGCGGACACCCTGGGTGGCGATCCTGGTTGTGGTGATCATCAGCGGGCTGGTGGCAGCCGTCGGTTTGGTTGATTTTTTGAGTTTTATCTCCAGCGCGGGCTATATGTTTGTGCTCTTTTTCGCGACAATAGCGATGCCAAGGCTTCGAAATATCTATCCAAATATCGAACGACCATTCAAAGTGCCCTTCTATCCATTGACGGTCATTCTGGCAGCCGCAGCGGGCCTGCTTATTATTGCTTTTGCCAACCCACGGGCGCTGCTTTTCCTGGGGATCGTGTTGGTGATCCTTTCAATTGCCTATCTGGTCACGCGGCAGCTGAAAGCCAGGCAGGAGCTGCACTCCAAACTGGAATATGAACAAGGGGGCGGCAGGGTTCTGGTTGCGGCGAAACGCGTCGAATCCGCCAGAAGTTTGGTGAGCCTGGCTGCTCAGATGGTAGACCATCAGGAAGATACCGCGATCTGCCTTTTCACGGTAATGAAGACGCCGCTCAATTTAGATGCTGAACAGGTGCCGCAGTTGGTGGCAGAGAAGAAGCAAGCGCAGATGCGGATCTTAGAAGAGATCACACCCCTGGCGACCCATCGAAATGTGCCGGTCTATGCCAAACTGAAAGCGGCTCATCGCGTGGAAGAAGGATTGTTTTCTGAGTTGAGCCGACATATTGACATCAGGCTGGTGATGATGGGCATTCCAGCGGAGAAAGCAAAATTTTCGGAACCTGGAAGTCTGGTTAAAGAGGTTTTGATGATGGCAAGCCGAAATGTGGCGGTTTTGCGGGATAAAGGTCTGCCTGAGAATATTAGGCGGATCCTGGTGCCGGTTGGAAATGGGCCCAACGCGAAATTGGCTTTGCAGTTGGCACGGGATATCATTGAGCCGAATGGGGCACAAGTTGTCGGGCTGCGACTTGTGGTTGGCGAAGCGGATGAAGAACGGATGGAAGACGAAGAACTGCAGCTGCATGAGATCGCCGAAGCTGAACTGGGTGAGCTGCATGAGAAATTCGATTTTATCGTCCGCAAGGTCGATTCAGTCTCTGAGGCGATCCTGGAGGAATGTGGGCAGGGAGAATACGATCTGTTGATCATGGGCGCCGGGGAAGATTTTTCGAATCCGGATCGTGTTTTTGGGGCTTTGAATGACCATTTGATCGAGACCGCGCCGTGTTCGGTGATGATCGTTCGGCGTTATCAAACGGATACTTCGTTGTGGGTGCGCAAACAGTTGAAAAAGATCGAAGCCTGACGGTATAATTGAGTTATGCAAATCTATCTTTCAAATGAATGGCTGCTGGATGTTCCGGATGATTTTCAACGCCGGAAAGAAGGCGATAATGTGATCTTTTGGCGTGTTGGCTGCACATTGCTGACGACAATTTTCGCCTACTCGGGGGAGAAGCACCGCCAGACCTTGCTGGCGAACCTGAAAGCCAAAGCCGAAGCGGAAAAGCTGGAAATGATCTCTGAAGACAAAGGTGATGTGACGCTGTTTGGTTATTTGAAACCGGAGGAAGCAATGCCCGGGCACAATCGCCTGGCATTGCATGCTTTTACTACCGCGCCTTATACCTGTCTGCAGACATCGTTTTATTTGGATGATCCACAGGAATTACGTGAATGCCTGTTGATCTGGAATTCGGTAGAATTTGAAGATTCTGGATCATAGAAAGTTTTGGAATTTTGTTCGGGGAATGGCTGAGTCTGAAACCATCTTCGTTTGAGATCTGAAAGAGAAGATTTCCCAACAAACTTTCAGTTGCCAATCAGAGTTGAACAAAAAACACCCGCTGTTATAAAACGGGTGCTTTTTTTAGTTTGGTTACAGCAAAAAAAAACCCGAAGTTAACAATTGCGCAAGTGAAAGTTAATTGTAGCTTCGGATTTTTGAGAAGAGTCTACTACTTTTCTTTTTTATCCTTTTTTTCTTTCTTCTCTTTTTTGTCCTTCTTTTCCTTCTGGCTTTTCTCGATTTCCTTGATGGCATCGTCCAGGTCCATTTCGTCAGGATCCCAGAAGGTCACCAGTTCACCGACTGTGGAAGGGTTCAGGTTTTTCCATTTTTTCAGTTCCAGTTCCAGACAAGCCAGTGCGCCAGTGGAAAGGACATTGACTTTGCCTTCCAGTACCTGTAGAAGAGCTTCCAACCCGGGGTTGTGCCCGATGATCAAAACACGTTTAACGTCATCAGTCAGCTCTTTGAGGGGCGTAATGTAATCTTCGGGCTCACCCATATAAAACGAATCGACATATAGAACCGCGTCGTGACCGATCTCTTTGGCGACAATTTCAGCGGTTTCCGAGGCGCGTTTGGCTGGTGAGCTGAAGATCAGGTCGGGAAGCATGCCGGAAGCCTTGAGAAGTTTTCCAATTTTTTCCGAGGACTCATGACCTTTTTTCTTAAGGGGACGATCGAAATCTTTGAGCTCTTTATCCTTCCAGCTTGATTTCCCATGGCGCATTAACATTATTTTTTTGCTCATATCTTCTCCTGATGGATTGTTAGCAGTTCAACTCATGAGACCATAATAACACACGTTTCAGCGACTGGAGGCAATTGTCTAAAAACGTTAACCTTTAAAAATCGGCTACAATGCAAACAGAGGTAACTATGCTTTTGTATAAATTTGATTTTCAGAAATTGGTCCAGATCCTGATCGCGGGCTGGTTGGTCTTTCGGCTTGCACGCGCGTTTTTGCATGGTAAGCCAAACCTGACCCGGGCAGTTTTGATCTGGTCGCTGTTTCTTTTTACGCTATTTTTGCTTTACCGGACCTTTGAACCCTTTGTCTTTGTTCCGGACAAGCGCGCGATCAAAGCGAATTTGATCCCTTTGAAGGGGGTCATGAGCATGATCGAGAACGCGTCCAAATTTGACGACCAAACCACCCAACGGATCGTCTTCATTAATATTGTTGGGAACATTTTGATCTTCTCACCGTTTGGATATCTTCTCCCCTTACTTGAAAAGCAGCTGCGCCGGTTTTGGCTGGTGGTTTTAATAGGGCTAGGCATCTCGCTGACGATCGAACTGACCCAGACCTTGCTGGCGGCAAGGGTGTTTGACGTGGATGACCTGATCCTGAACAGTTTTGGAACATGGCTTGGTTATGCCTTCTTCTGGGTCAGCGCTCAGGTGGGAGGGATCGGCAAAGCGTATGAGTACCTGGCGAAGGCGGTCCGTCCGAAGGCTTTGCTTTTTACGATTCTATACATAGTTTTTGCTATTTTGGCGGCTTTGGTGATCTTTTACTATGGATATTCTGCATTTAAGCTGATCCCTCAGGGATGATTGGAACAAACAGGGGAATAATTTCGTCTTTCAGTATAATAAAGTATTCTTTCATTTAGTAATTAAGCGAGGATATGATGAAAAAGAGAAATTTGATCTTAGCAATTAGTTTGTGGGTAATGATTTTGCTTTCCAGCTGTAATCTGCCGAAGGCTACGCCTGAAAACGGAGGGTCACTGACGCAAGTGGCCGTTTTTGCACAGGCAACCCTGACCAAATTTGCAGAACAACAAGCTGTGGAGGCGGCCTCAACGCAAGCGCCAAAAGATGGCAGCGCACCCGTGGCCTCGCCGGTTGTTGAAACTGTGGTTCCGACAGCGACAATGGGGTCGCAGGCTCCCACCCCGAATGCGACCGCTGTTCCCCCGACCGAAGTGCCAACCGCGACAGCCGTGCCAGTCACGCCGGTCTACCCGACCGCGACATCTGTGCCGGTCACGCCCGTCTACCCAACCGCGACCAGCGGAGTAATGCCAACCACTCCGGCTGGGGTGACGCGGGTGAGTTTTGCGACCGGGACGACAAATTACACTGTCAAGGAAACAATTCCAGCCAACACGACCAAGCGATACGCGCTGCGTCTGACGCAATGGCAGATGATCGAGATCTCCCTCAAGAGCAATACTTCTGCTTACATTGCTGTCAGCACTGAAAAAGGTAAACAATTGGTCGATTTTTCTCAGAAATGGTTGTGGTATCGTGATTACGCGACCGAGAATGGAGACTGGTACGTGGATGTGCAGACGGGCGCTTACGCGGCTGATATCAATCTGAGTTTCATCGCGCCGCAGCGGATCAGCTTTGAATCGGGCAAGAATGCCCTGATCGCCAAGGCGAGCGTGGGCGGCTACCGCAGTCATAACTTTATTGCCTGGGCCAATAAAGACCAGACGATGAGCCTTTCGCTCAATCCGAGCAGTGGGTTGGTGCTGTCCATCCGGCACGTCAACGGCGATGTTCTGCTGGCGGAATCGGAAGGAAAGACGAGTTTTGAGGGCAAGCTGCCTGCCGCGGGAGACTATATCATTACAGTCAGCAATGCCACCGCAGGCCAGATCAACATCGAACTTAATATGACGATCAAATAAGTTTTTGATGTTGGTCAAGCCTTGTTATGGGAAGTAAAAGGGACGGGGTTTATCCTTGCCGTAAGGGTATCCCCGTCCGCTACTTTTGCATGTTATGGTCCTGGACTTCTTATAAACATTTTAATAGTCTTAGGCTCGGATGGGGACGAGCCCCATCCGTACATTGATTTACAGCAAATACTATTGCATTCATGACCATGATGTATTTATTAGATTTTATCTTTTTAAATGTGTGAATCTTTTTTTGCTTTATCTGTAAGATTCCGCTTTTATTGATTAAATTTTGCGTTTGCGCTTGATCTCGTCGAGCACAAAGGATTTCTGATGTTGGGTATCGATCGCGTATGGGACGGTTTGGCGCACCCAGGCAACGGCCTGATCGCCATCCAGATCGAGCAGTTGGCTGGCAAGGAGGGCGACAAAGATGCCGGTGCGCCCGATGCCGGCGTGGCAGTGGATGGCGACATTCCCGCCATTTTGGAGCGCCTGGATGGTTTCCGCGATGGCGTTATCCCAGTAGCCGGATTCAGGAGCGGAAAAATCGGGTATAGGGGCATAAATGATCCGAATGCCAGCCTGGCGGTAGCGCTTTAGGAGAAGCCGTCCCGTCTGGCGCACGTGTTCGTCTTCGTCGTTGAGGACGACGACGGTATCGATCCCCTTTTGCTTGTATAGCCCGAGCACTTTGTCTTCAGGGTCGAACATGCTGCTGCCGGGGGTGGGGGAACGGAAAACTTTACCGGCCAGGTGGAAGGGGAATTCTGTCAACAGACCAGGTTCGGGGTGTTCGCGACCTTCAGGCAGGGTCAGGCGGCCGTCTTGCGTGCGATCAAAGTGAAAAGTGGCGACGACGGCGTCCAGGTTCAGCCTGCCGTAAATGTGAGGGAAGGGCATCTGGCCGCCTTCAAGGTTCTCGTAGACAAGTCTGGGAGTCAGTTTATCGGGGTCAATTTCAAGCACGATCAGGCCGGGTGTTTGATTGTAAAAGCGGTTGGCTGTGTTTTCGAGCTGATAATGGTCGGAACAGTGGATGTAGCCGTCGGTCTGAAAGTTTTCAGGAATGTAGGACTGCTCCTGCAGCGCGCTTTGCCAGACTTTTTCGGTGGTGATGTGATAGATCATGGGAACCTCCAGCTTTTTACTTTCTTTTTCCAATTGTAAAGCCAAAACCGGGAACTTTCAAAGAAAGCAATAATTTAGTCTTGACAATAGTGTATGACGTACAGTATACTGTCACAGACAGGAAGAAAGGAAACCATGGAGGAATTTGATAACAACTTTGAAAATGTATCTATTGAGCTCAAACGGGGTTTGACCAACCTGGTTGTGCTCAGTCAGTGCAAACAGCCGACCTACGGCTATGAGTTGGTGAAATCGCTGGACGAGAAAGGCTTTCCGCTGGATGCCAACACGGTCTACCCTTTGCTGCGTCGGCTGGAAAAGCAGGGCCTGCTGCGTTCGGATTGGGATGTGAGCACGGAAAAACCGCGCAAGTATTACCAGATATCAGCAGTGGGCGAGAAATTTTTTGAACGTCTGAAAGTACAGTGGTACGAAACGATCGAAATCGTAAAGAATGTGATTGAGGAGTGATCATGAAAAATAATCTGGTTGAACGATATATTTATGCAGTAGTGCGGCGTTTGCCTGAAAAGGAACGCAAGGATGTCTCTTTGGAGATCGATGAGATGATATCGTCCATGCTGGCGGAGAGAGCTGGCTCGGGTGAGAGCGAGGAAGAACGCGTGCGGGCAGTTTTGACCGAACTGGGTAACCCGGAGGATCTGGCCCGCAGCTACGGCAATGTGGGGCAGAGCTGCCTGATCGGTGAGCCGCATTTCAGCCTTTACAAACGCGTGCTTAAGATCGTTCTCATTGCGGTTGGCGGGGCACTCACTTTTGCTCTCCTGATGGAGTGGCTGAGCGGCAAACCCTGGAGCATGTATTATGATCTGGGCGATATTATTTCGATGACTATCAAGGGCATTGTTCACCTCGCTTCGACTGTTATTGACGGCATGGTGGGCGCGTTTACCGCTGTGACGATCACTTTTGCCCTTTTGTATCACCAGGGCGTCAAAATGGAAACAGAAAAGTTCAGTCTGGATGACCTGCCCGAAATTCCTGGTTATGAAAAACGATCCGGGATCGGTGAGCTGATCGGCAGCCTGGTGTTTGTGAGCATCTTTACGGTTTTGTTCGTGATCCTGCCCCAGATCAACTTGCCTTTTTTGTTTGTAAACAGTCGATGGTACTCGTACTTTAATCCGGAGGTTTTGGTGAGTGTACGACCATTGTTGATCGTGTTTTTAGTGGTGAACTTGCTCGAGGCCGTGGTGAAAATGGTGCAGCCGATCGGCAGCGTGATGAGGTTCTTTGCGACGCTACTGGCGAATGTGACTACGATCGTTACATCGCTGGTTTGGTTTGGGAATCCGCTGGTGGTCAATCCGGAATACGTCAGCGCGCTCAAGGGAACACTGGGCCTGAATGTGTGGAGAGTGTCCGATCTTGTCAGCGAAGGAATGACAGGACTGATCGGCAAATGGGCGATGCAGTCGATGCCGTTGATGATCGCGCTGCTGATCATTATTATTATTTCGATCGTTGAGATCGTAAAGATAGGGGTCAAAACGCTCAGAGTGAGAAAAACAACCGTGTAATTTCTTTGAATAGAAAAAACCTGCCTGTGATCCCTCCTTACCACACAAGGAGGGATCGATCATTTAAAGGCAGGATGTTGATGCCTGTTTTCGTCTGGTTTGAAGTAGATTACAGTGTGTGTTCCATTTTTTAGACCCCTCATCCGCCCTTCGGGCACCTTCTCCCCAGCGGAGAAGGCTTTTGGTGTACCCTCTGCCCTTCGATATATATTTGCTTAGTTCTTCTATTTAGTCTTCTCACATAGGCTTGGTCTTAAGCCTTCTCCTTGCCCTGGAGCTTTTCCAGGGCAGAGGAGAAGGGGGACCACGAAGTGGTGGATGAGGAACTTGAGCATCCCTGGTTTCGCCGACCCTCACCCGCCTTGTTGGCTGAAAACTCTCTAAATCAGGCTGTTGACTCCGGCACAACATGTTATACTTAGCTGGTGACTGATGCTGCTTTGATCAGTTTGAGTTTGCTGGCAAGCCTACAGGAGGAATGAGCATGAGAGTAAAAGTGGATGAAGACCTTTGCATCGGATGTGGAATTTGTGAAGGTACCGTTCCTGCCGTTTTCAGCCTCGAAAACGGGCCTGCGGCTGAGGTGGTCATGGATCCTGTCACGCCAAACTATGAAAATGATGTCAGGCAGGCTGCTGAGGATTGCCCGGAAGGCGCTATTCTTCTTGAAGAAGAGTATCAATCCATTAATTCTGAAACTACAGTTGAAGCTTTGGAACTCTCCGAAGAAGAAGCTGAAGAATTAACCCCTATTAATGTTTCTGAAAGGAAAAATGAAATGAAAGTAACTGTTGACGCTGATCTTTGTATTGGTTGCGGTATCTGCGAAGGTATCGTCCCGGAAGTATTCACCCTCCAGAATGAGCCCCACGCGGAAGTTTTGCTGGACCCCGTGCCAGAAGAATTCCAGGATGCCGCTCGCGAGGCTGCGGAAGAATGCCCTGAACAGGCAATCGCTATCGAAGACTAAGAATTGTAGCAAGGATCGCCGTCTGAGTGTTCAGACGGCTTTTCTTTTTAAAATGGTTTTCCACCGAATCAATGTTTAAAGTTTGATCTTTCCTGGAAACCAGCAATTCTCAGAATAAAATTTGTGTAACTTGGATTCTCTTTTTTTCGAGCGAATATTATCTAATTTTTGATTGGTAATCGACCTATAGGACGTTTTTAGTGGTAGGGGCGGGCCGCTGCGCCCGCCCGTCGTCTGGAATGAATAAAAAATTACTGGAATATCAAGGAATTGTGACGTCTAATTTTCCACACCATCGGGCGGACATGGCAGTCCGCCCCTACAAATGGCGCCCATAACTCTGATTAATATATATATACCCAAAATGTTCTACCCAGTGAAATAACTCGGTTTGTGGGTATGGTCTGCCATTGAGGAGACTATACCATGTGCTTGATTTTTCTATACTGAGAATTGCTACCTGAAAATAGCATCCATTTTAAGTTCCTGTTGTTGAGTTACAATTAAGCAATACGTCTGCCTGTTTCAGATTTAGTGTGGAGAAGGCAGACGGGGAGACGCATGATGGAAAGCAAAAAACGGTTTTTGATCCTGACGAGCGATTCAGGCTTTGGCCACCGAAGCGCGGCGCTTTCGGTATCAAAAGCCCTGGATCATCTTTATGGTGACCGTCAGGTCAATCTGGTCGTTAATCCGATCCTTGAGGGTAGTTCACTCTCGCTGATGAAACCTATCGAGAAAAATTATGACAAAGGCGTCAAGAACATACCGAGTCTTTGGAGAATGGGCTATGAATTCAGCGATTCCCGCCAGGTGAGTGAGGTGATGGAGAGCGCGCTCAAGGTGCTTTTGCAGCAAAGTATCAGTGAGAAGGTGGAATCTTTTTTGCCGCATGGCATTTTGATCACAAACCCGATGTTCAACGCGCCAGCCGGAAAGGTGCGCAAGGATTATAATCCGGCGGTTCCCTTGTATTCGACCGTGACAGACCTGGCGGATGTGCATTCGCTCTGGTTCGCGCCCGGGCCCGATCTGTTTTTTATTGCCTCCGATTGGGTGCGCGTCAAGGCCCGCGAAAACCGCGTGCCCTTGCGCAAGCTGCACATCTCCGGCATTCCGGTGAATCCTGCCTTTGCGTTGAACAAGTCTTCAAAGCAAGAGATGCGGGCGCGGCTGGGGCTTGACCCTGAGGTTCGGACGATCCTTTTCGTTGGCAGCGTTCGCGTTGGGCACATTCTCGAAAACCTGCATGGCCTGGATAAACAGGAGCAGCAATTTCAGGTCGTGGTCATCGCGGGCGGAAATGAAGACCTGTACCGGGAATTGCAGATCAATGAGTTTGATTTTCCGATCATGATCAAAGGTTTTGTCGATAACATGCCCGATTGGATGATGGCTTCGGATCTGCTTGTCACCAAAGCGGGCGGTCTGATCCTTTCGGAGGGTCTGGCGGCTGGATTGCCGATCCTGTTGGTAGATTTTCTGCCTGGTCAGGAAGAGGGAAATGTTCGTTATGTGACCAGTCATCAGGCCGGCGCGCAGGTCATGAATGTAGGTGAATTTAAGACCATGATCGATTTTTGGCTAAATGAGGACGCCGCGCAGCTGGAACGCACGGCTGCTTCTTCCAGACTCATTGGGCGGCCCAATTCGGCTTTTGTGGTTGCGAAGCATTTGTGGGAAGCCGCCCAGTCGGTCGCCTGATCTCAATCGAAAATGCTGTCCAAGTCGGGCTGGACATAGCCGAGGGCGGTGGCTTTTGCCATGAGTTCTTCGCGGGTTTGAGCGTTGAACCTGATCCGGATGTTATTGAGCCGATTCTGGACTGTTTTGGGATTTATCCGCAGGTGGTAAGCCGTTTGCGTGAGGTTCAGGCCTGAACAAAGCGCCTGCAGAACCTGAATATCCCTGGCTGTTAAATGGATTTGGGGCTTGTCTTCTTCCGGAGTGGGGGGATAGACAATTACGATCTTGCCGATTCTCATCGCCTGCCAGGCACAGGTACGCGAAAGCTGGAAACCGAGATGGGTTTGCCAGTCGCCGGAATTTATTTTTCGCACGATCGCCTCCGGTGGGGCGGGATCGTTAAGTACCTGAAAGGCGCCATTCTCCTGAAAAAGAAAAATCTGAGTCATCTTCGCATCCGATAATAGAACGTATGTGCTATTATCGTGCGAAAAATAGCTTTTGTCAAGAAACCGGTGTTTGAATTCGAGCAGCAGTAATCGCGCATTGAACAGGGATATATTTCAGCAGATAAACAAGCTTTATAGACTATATTAATATTACCTCTCATACCCCTCATCCGCCCTTCGGGCACCTTCTCCCAAAGGGCGAAGGCTTAAACAATCCGCCCTTCGGTCTACCCCTCACTCTGGTAAACCAGAGTAAACAGTCCGCCCTTCGGGCACCCTTTCCTACTGAAAGGGCAGGCCTATCTCCCAAGGGCGAAGGCTTAAAGAATCTGACCTTCGGGCACATTCCCTCGAGGTCCTTGGGAAAGCACCATGAGCAGGTGAGAAAGCTTAATTTATTCTTAATTTATTGCTCAATTTATTGATCGGTTGATAACCAGTCACATATTTTCGTAAAAAACTATAAGATTTCCGGCGAGGCCACGGGGGTTTTTCCGATACGGCGCAGGCTCAAAAACGCGAGTACGGATAGGACGCCAATGCCAGCGCCGACCAGCCAGGGGGTTTGGATGCTGAATTTATCGGTGAGAATGCCAGCGCCCATGGGGCCGATCGAGAGGGCGATGAACCAATTGAGGCCGAAAAAGCCCAGATAGCGTCCGCGTTGGTCGGCGGGAGCGAGGTTGGCAACATAAGCGGTGGCGGTTGGGGCGGTGATCAATTCGCCAAAGGTCATGACCACCATGGCGAGCAAGAAGCCCCAGAAGTTGGTGCTGTAGGCAACGATCAGCATGGCAAGCGGATAGAATGCCGCGCCAATTGGCATGACGCGGTGCGGGTCGTGACGTATGGTGAGACGGGTGATCGCGACCTGCAGGAAGATGACCATGAGCGCGTTTGTGGTCGGTATCCACGAATATTGGTCTTCCTGAATGCCGAAGTTCTGCTTGATGTAGACGGCCAGAATGACCCACATGAGCGTGGCGCAAATTTCCATCAGGGTAAAGGAGCCGAGCATGCGCATAAAGGCTTTGTTGCGCATGGCCTGGAGCATGACTTTGAACTGATCGCCCAGGCTTTCCCGTTTTTCGCCTGTTTTTCGTTCGAGTGTTTCCTTGAGAAAGACAAGCGTGATAACGCCAAAGGTCAGCAGGGCAAGCGCAGCCGCCACGAAACCAATATTATAGGAACGGGAAAGCACCAACCCGCCCAGGATCGGGCCGAGGGCTACGCCGATGTTGCGACCCATGCGGATCAGGCCGTAAGCCTGGGTGCGTTCCTCAGCTGGCAGCATATCGGCGACAATGGCATCGGTGCCGATGCGATAGAGCGGGCTGAAACTGCCGGAGAAGAACATCAGCAAGCCGAACTGCCAGAATTTGTTGGCGAAAATATAGCTGAAGTAGACGAAAGCCATACCGAATACGCCAAGGATCATGATGCTTTTTCGACCGAAGTAATCCACCAGCGAACCAGCCAGGATGGAGGCGATCAGACCGGAGACGGAATTGAAGGTCATCAGGCTGGTGACGGCTGCCATGGGGAGAGCCAGGGTTTCAGAGGCGTAGATGGTCAAAAAGGGCCAAACCATGGTCGTGCCGGTCGTGGAGACGACCAGACCAAAGATCAGCAGCCAAAACTGAATGGGATATCGCTGGAAAATGGAGTTGAACTGCTTCATGGTTGCGGCACCGGGTTGCTGAGAGGGAAGGCGGCTTCGCAGGTGTAACCTATGGGGAGGTACAGCGGTTCCTGATAGCGGTAGATCGTGAAGTAGAGCGTGGTGGCCGGGCTGCTGCCATACTGGATCTGGTAGGGGTCGACGATCTCACCATTTTTATTGAAGATCGGGCTCTGGCGCTGGAAAATGATCTCTTCCCCGTTGGGGCCGCGCAAGGTCAGCAGATAAAGCTCTTCGCGTTCGCGCCCGTCGTAGAGGTTACTGTTGCCGACCGGGATCGGGTCTTCTGGCATGACGCCGTACGAATCGTTTGGTGCAGTCCGGCAGAGGGCCATTTCTTCGGGGGTCAGAAAGCGCAGGCTCTGAACCATTTTGTCAAAAGCGGGTTTGCCAATGTTGTTCCATAAAGTGACGTCATCTTCATGCGCGTTTGTGCTTTCGCCAATGAAAACAAGGCAGCCGTGCTCAGAATATTGAAAAACAATCTCGCCGGTGGCATGAAATTCATTGTTGATCCCACTGATCCTGGTCGATTGGGCTGTGCCGATCGGGAGTGTGATCGCTTCGTAAGGCGAGAAGGAATATTGGGAACCCAGGAAATAACTTTTTTTGAGCACATAGGCAAGGCAGCTGGCCTCATCGATGATCTCTTCGGTTTTATATTGCCAGATCGAAAAGCCGAGGCCTGAATCTCCGGCGGTAATGGAAGTGAAACGACCGGTTGTGTTGTAGGCGGGAGCTTCGTCCACAAAAAAGTTCGTCTCATAGGTGGGGCCATTTTCCCTGGCAACCAGGATGGGCGTGAAGGCGTAGCCTTTTTCGGGAACGGCCACTTCCTGGCCCATCTGAATAAAAGTGGAATAGTCAGGTGTTGGTGTCCGTGACTGTATGGGAGCGTGAACAACTGGCGCGAGGTAGATGGGCACCTCGGTGCGGGCGGGACTGCTGATCTGATAGCCGCAGGCGCTCAGCAGGAGCAGGATGGCAAGCAGGAGAAAGGCGAGGCGGCGCATCAGGGTAATATCACCTCATCGCCTTCGGGCTCGACTCTTGATGTCAGGTGAAACTGCTTGAGCATCTGACGGTAGGTGGGCAGGAAGGCTTCCCAGTCGGCTTCAATTCCTTTGCCAACGAAAACCAGGACGTAAAACGGCATTGCCACGATCACCACGCGCCCGAGCATGTAGCTTTCGGCGTGCGGTTTGGCGAAATCGAGCAGCATGGCCGGGTATTTATCGACCTTGGTCTGACCTTCGTTGACCACGGCGTAGTCATCATCGAGGATGGAGGAAAGGAAGGGCTCGATCCTTTCTTTGGCTTGCTCCAGGTGGGTGGCTGTGTCGATCGTGTCGGTCGGAGCGGTGTAAACGTAGATGACCAACTCTTCTTCACTGGCCTGATAGTCCGGTGGGGTGACTTTGAGGATCTCGGCTTCGGATTCGGTCAGCCAACCCTCGGGGATGGCGAAGGTGTAGCGCCCGTGGGGGTCCGTGTAGTCTTCCAGCGGCAGACTTTTACCAGAAGCGGAAGCGCAGCCAGCCAGCAGGTCCAGGCAGAGAAGAATGAGGATCGAACGATATAGGTTTTTGCGCATATAGTGAAATTTTACTTCAAAAGATGGAGAGGGGGAATTGAAACTGATTTAAGGTAGAAATTCTCAGTATACAATTTTGTTTAGCTTGTATTCTCCATTTTTCATTTAGTTTTTAACCGATAATCGATTGTAAGGACGTTTTTATGGTAGGGGCGGGCCGCTGTGCCCGCCCGTCCTTTGGAATGGATCAAATATAACTGGAATATCGAGGAATGCCAGAATGATGAATCCTAATAATCAAGGAATTCTACGTTTTATTTCCCAAACCAACGGGCGGACATGGCAGTCCGCCCCTACAATTGCCGCCCGAAACTCTTAATAATAAAAATTTACCCAATATATCGCGCTTTAATGATTAAGTGTCTGGGCATTATTTTACATTGATGGGACTATACCGTGGGCTTGATTTTTCCATACTGAGAATTGATGGATTTAAGGTTTTTTAGAATAACAGTTACCTCTTTGAGCGAATGTAAACTGACTTTTTGGAATAAAACTACCACGGGCAGGTGAGAAGGCTATCCTAACCAGCCCTACGGGCTACCCCTCATCCGCTCAGCGGGCAACTTCTCCCGAGCCCCATGGGAAAGCACCACGGGCAGGTGAGAAGGCTTTTTGTAGTACCAAGTCCTTACTCTGTTAATCTACCTCGCCCGCCCTGCGGCCTGCCATTCTGGTGGTTGGATACGTATATGGCGGATTTGATGTTAAAATAACGGCGATATGACAATTGATGCGGATGAAGTTATCTTTAGCAAGCGAAAAACGATTTCAATCGAGGTGAAAGCGGACGGGAAGCTCGTTTTGCGCGTGCCAAACCGAACCACTCAAAAGCGCATCGAGGAGGTTTTGGAAATCAAAGCCGACTGGATCAGGCAAGCCAGAGAGAGGGTCTTGCGGTCAAAAGCGAGACGTGTGGATATCATTTTCAAAGACGGAGGTGTTTTGCCGTTGTTTGGGAAGAATTATCCCCTGAGAGTGGTTGACAAGCCCCAGGGCGGGCTGGTTTTTGAGCCTTCGCGCGGGTTTAGCCTGGATAAGGAATACCTGGATGTGGGTCGGCAGTTATTGGTCGGAATGTATCGTCTTCAGACCAGGCAGAAGGTTGCAGCGATTGCCGCGCAAGTGGGCCGCAAGTGGGGTTTGAGCTGGCAGGGGATACGGATCACCAGCGCGAAGACGCGTTGGGGGTCGTGCAGCTCGAAGAACAGCCTTAATTTTTCATATCGTTTGGCTCTGTTGCCCCTGGATCTGGTGGAATATGTGGTGGTGCACGAACTGGCGCACACCCGACATCACGACCACAGCGCGCGTTTTTGGAGTCTGGTGGGGGAGATGATGCCGGATTATCAGCAGCGGCGCAAGCGACTTAAGGAAATTGCCAGGACATTGCCGGAGATTTGATTAAAATGGGGTACAACGATACCAAAAGGGTACTATATCCAACTTGCCTCTATATCTGATTATTCTTAGAAGATTTGACTTGTCTATGAGAGTTCATGAGTATTGTTTTGTGAAAAACCTAATTTAATAGAAATCCTCCCATGTGTGTTTCTTTACTACAACATGAATAATTGACACTGAAATGTCTATAAGTAACAATTGGTAAGAGGGTTTCTAATAAGATCGTGTATATATTTATCTTGCTTTTCTAAGTTCAAAGTTGATTTCATCAATACGCTTCTGGAGCGGATCAATTTCTTTCTCGATTTCTTTCTTATAAGCTTCGATTCTATCAATAACTTTTTTTAATTCGAGATTAGCGGTAGCTATCTTGTCTTGTATAGCTTTTTTTTTGTTTCTCTTGAACAAGCCGAGAGAATTTTCTTCAATGGTTAAAGTGTTGATGTGCCTCTGAATGTTTTCTTTCTCTTCTTTTCCAGGAATATTAATAATTGCTACTCTGAGTGCAGAAACTTGATCTTCTAAAGATGTTCTTTCTGCTTCAAGAGCAATTTTCTCGTCTGCATGTTCAATCCAATAATTAATAAGACGCTTTTGAGCTGCTTCTTCCTCTTTTTGTTTCTTGGAATCTTTGATTGCTTTTATTTTCATTTCATAACCTTGTATTAAGAGCCGACGGGCATTCTTCTCTTTTTCAGTCAAACTCCATCGTTTACGCCAGATTTTGGTACCCCTATTAGTAAGGTTATAGTCCCAGGAACAGCTATCAATAGCATTCTCGTGAAGAGTAATAAGATTCTTATACAGCTGAACATTAAATTCGTTATTCTCGTCACACAAATGAATTGCACTATTTAATAATAAAGTACAATTTTCGATTCTCTCAATATATCTTTGCAACTCATATTTGTCGGCACGATCATCCGAATCATTAAGATCACCATTGTAATCAGGTGAGATGACATCTTTATATGCATTTACAACAGATTGGTTGATGATTGTAACAATCGGAGTCATTAATTCAGATAAAGAGATTGATACACCTGCTTGAATAAGAAATTGTCCTATAACATTCATAATTAAAGTAATATCGGACAAGAAACCTAGTGCTTCTTCTTTTTCTGGCCATTTTGCGAAGTTCTGACCTCTTAGGACTATCATTGCTGTTGTTAGATTAATCACTTGTTCTGTTGATTGGCTAATAAGTTCTTCTTTTTCTTCCTCCGGTGAATTAGTAATCGCTTTAGAAAAAGCAGACACACTTTCAAGAAGTCTTGAATTTTGCAATGTTGATTGCCAACCAGCCGCTTTACCTTTTAAAAACCAAGCCATATGATTTGTTGGATCAATCTCAATAATTTTATTGCAATATAATTCAGCTTCAACGTTATTTACTGATTCATACGCATTATTTGCCATCTCAAGATAATTCTGAATCTTGTGAGAATTATCTATTCGTACAGTTCCCTTAATTTCCTGAATTTTCTCTTTAAGCAAATTGGCGCTGTGTTCCATACCACAGCTATCACATACAGCGATTCCGCCAGCAACCATTACAAGTTTGCCTCCACAGAGGTCACATACTAATGCTGCCATACTTCATCCTTTCAAGTCATTTTAGGATCTTACATTTTTTATTTCTCTCATCCAAAAGCGAGTTTAGTTCGTTGATAATATCCGACTTGTTTGTTGCAGTTTTCAATTCTGCTATCTTGGCAGAAATTCTATCTTCTAGATCTGCCAGATGTTCATTGCCCATGGGATCCGAGAATTGGATTTTTTCGGCTAGTTGGATTAACGATGTTTTTACTACGTTATCTGTCTCGATATCTGCCATCAATTCGATATCAGTTTGCATGTTTTTAATGTAGAAAACCTTTTTCTGCACCTTTAATTCTTTTTGCTCTATCTCGTTTCGTCCTGTATCGGCACCAATCATGAATACAACAGAAAGGCAGGCAATAATCCCACAAATCATAAATGCACTCCATGTTGGAAGCGTAGGAACTAAAAGGAAAAAAACAAACGCAATAGTCTGTATGATAAGATATGAGACGCCTATATAAACAATAGGTAATCCGAGAAACTTGCTTCTCAGCGTTTCTGCCCGTCCAAAAGCGGTTTTCCAAATCCAGATTTGTGAAGCAAATACAAAAATAGTAAA
Organism: uncultured Anaerolineaceae bacterium; assembly: GCA_964293995.1. Lineage (GTDB taxonomy): Bacteria > Chloroflexota > Anaerolineae > Anaerolineales > Anaerolineaceae > Mesolinea. Next base: position 23,408 of record CAXYYH010000016.1, on the reverse strand, counting down.
TGCGTAGGCAATCCAGAAAGTGTTTGTTTTTACTGTCGGGACTACAAAGGCGATCACGCTGATAAGAATGAATAAAATAACAAGAATGACAAATCCCTTTGTACTGCTCTTTTTCATCATTAGCCTTCCCTTTTTGTGCCACACTTCGGGCAATAATTGCTGGATCTGATGAATTTGAAACCGCAATTTATGCAAGTGTTAGACGATACTTGCGGTGTACCGCATTCATCGCAAAACGCAGCGCCCGGTGTCAATTCTGCGCCACATTGGTCACAGAATTTATTCGCTAAAGGTTGAGGCTGAACAGGACCCATTCCAACAACGGCATTGGATAAAGCACCATCAACCATATTGCTAATAGTCCCACCTACACCAGCCATCATACCTAAACCGATACCCATATTAGAGAACTGACCAGCAGATTCATTTTTTGCCGCATCCTGAGCCACATCGAATCCACGTTCCTGTTGATATGTGTAACCTTCCTGCATCCGCTTCGTTGCCTGAGCTTGAGAATCAATAACGATTTTTTGTGCTTCGGTTTGTGCACGGATTACATCGGTCTGATGTAATAACTTTGCTTCGGCTACATCAGCATACTGACGGAAATGCAATTCTTTGAATCTTTCATACTGTGAATCACCATCTGGTTTTACAATGGTTGTGATATAGAAGCGTACTAACTGTATGCCATAATCAAGGAAATCTGGGATCAACCGTTGCTGAATTTCAGCAGAAAAGGATTCAAGGCTTTCGTCGATTTCAAAGATGTTTATTGCATTGGCTCGCATTGTCTGTGCGATATAGGATTTCAACTTTGTCATTAATATGCTGCGAAAATAGGTTATGAGCTGCTGACGATCCAGCAGTCGCTCTGTACCAACCAATTTGATAAGCAGTTTGCGAGAATCCTCCACGCTCAGTGTCATTTCACCACTTGCACCAATAGATAGCGGAAACTTGTATGTCGGCTCTACGTACTGAACTTTGCTGTCTGTTCCCCATCGGATTGCCATATGCTCGGTCTTATTTATAAAGTAAACTTCCGAGTGAAATGCTGTTTTCCCGTCTGTTGGAATGTTGATTAGCCTACGCAATAGCGGAATATTTTCTGTGTCTAGACTGTGTCGTCCAGGACCAAATAGGTCAAGAGCCTGCCCATTCAGAAAAAAGACGGCTTCTTGTGATTCGTGAACAATCAATTGGGTTGCTGTATTGAAATCTTCGCAAGGATGCTTCCATATAAAGGTGCTGTTATCGCCCTCATATTTAATAATATCGGCAATCTTTGCCATTGTGTTCCCTCCTTCGCTTATTGCTAGTGAAAAGGTATAATTTTCTGTATAAAGCACTGAAACATATTAACTAATAGTATAGTGCTAAACTGTAAAAATTTTACCCCAAAACAGAGAAATCTATAAAGCGTTCTCATATATTGTTTTCTTCTGTTTATGATTAAATAAACATTCCTACAAAAACGAATTATTTTTAGCTGTGCTTCTGAACAGTTGCTTGTACCTTGGACGTCGGATTGAGAAATGGGGCTATATGCCCCATTTCTCAATCGCGACCTACGGCTTCGTTGTGACCCTACTCCTCGATTACTGATTTGACACGGGTTTTAATGAGAATTGCTGGTATTCCCCCTTTTCTTTCCTCTAAAAATTTGCTAAACTAATTCCGAAATAGAACGAATGTTCTATAATAGAGGAGAAGCGAAAGATGCCACACGAACACCCCACAACTATCGCAGCGTCGCTGATCCCTGACCCTGCCCGCCTGATTGCGGCGGGCAGGAGATCACAAAAGCAAAATGGAGGAGTTCTGAACCAGGAACAAATGAAGTTTTCAACGGAGCTGCACGAACTGGAAGCGCGCTACAAGGGCAAAGAAGCCTTAAACAAGTACCCTGACTCATCGCGTTTGCAGCTTTCTGAGCAGGTCAAGCTGGAACTGAGCGAAGAGATCTCGACCCTGCGCGAGGTTGGCAGGCTCTTTTCAAGAGCGGCCAAAGCGGGTGGGGAGGAGAATTACCCTGCCAATCTTGCCAAAACGGTCGATGTGCTTGGCATGTGTTTTTTGCGTCTGGCAACTTTGATGCGCGCTCATGCCGAGCTGACAGGCAGCGAGAGCAATCAGCTCGTCACTGAAATGATCGAGACGGTTCAGGAATTCGCGAAAGAGGCGATGGAGGCCTATGGAATTAGCCCGAAGTAACACACAAGTTATCAACCCATTCAGGCGCGTGCGCCTTTCTGAAGAGGCTCCGTCTAAGTTGGATGATCTGCCAGCCGTGCGGAGGTTGAACACCAGGGCGGAGTTCCTGCGCGGCTTGCGCGAGATCAGGAACTTCAGCCGTGTCTTTGGACGGGTGCGCCTGCGCAATTATCAGATCGAAGCGGCTGACGCGATCCTTGATTCGGTGTTGGGGAAGAAGGGCTTGAGCTTTGTGGTCATGTTTCCGCGACAATCGGGGAAGAACATGCTGCAGGCGCAGCTTGAGGTCTATCTGATGACCGTCCTGGGCGGCATGGGGGCAGAGATGGTCAAGCTTTCGCCGACCTTTCAGCCGCAGAGCCTGAACGCCATGCGCAGGCTGGAGACCGCCCTGGAGGATAACTACCTGACCCATGGGCAGTGGCAAAAAAGCGCTGGCAATCATTATCGTTTCAAGAACGCGCACCTGACCTTTTTGTCCGCAGCGCCTGGCTCGAACATCGTTGGCGCGACCGCCTCGACCCTGTTGATGTTGGACGAGGCGCAGGATATCGGCATTGCCAAATATGACAAGCAAATCGCTCCGATGGCCGCATCGACCAACGCGACGCGCGTCTTTTGGGGCACTGTCTGGACGGGGCAAACGCTTTTGGCGCGCGAGCTGAGAGCGGCTCAGGAAGCAGAAGCCCGCGATGGCGTTCGGCGCGTCTTCCGCCTGGGCGCCGAGCAGGTGCGCGCGGAAGTGCCCGCCTATGGGCTCTTTGTCGATGAGCAGGTGGCTCGTCTGGGGCGCTCGCACCCGATGGTGCGTTCCCAGTTTTTCAGTGAGGAGATCGACTTCGCGGGTGGTCTGTTCACCCCCGCGCGGTTGGGGTTGATGCAGGGCAGCCATTCCGCCTGTGAGACCCCTCAGGCTGGCAAACGCTATGCCATGCTGGTCGATCTGGCGGGCGAAGACGAACAGGTACGCAAAGAGGGCTTTGTTTCGGCTGAGACCGATCAGCTGGAAAACCCTGGCAGGGACAGCACAGCGGTCACGATCGTGGATATCGACCTAAGTTTGTTGGATGACGATCTGATCGGCAAACCGCGCTATCTGGTGGCGCAGCGCTACCTCTGGCAGGGTGAAAAACACAGCACGCTTTACCAACGCCTGCTGAGCCTGGCGAAACATTGGAATTGCGAGAAGATCGTCGTCGATGCCAGCGGCGTTGGCGCGGGCGTCTGTTCCTTTTTGCGCGACCGTTTGGGCGAGCGCGTGATCCCGCTGGTTTTCAATCAAAAAATTAAGTCAGATCTGGGCTGGGGCTTCCTGGCGGTGGTCGATACGGGACGCTTTCAGGATTTCAAACCCAGACAGGCATTCACAACCGAGGACGGCAGGCTCAACCTTTTATCATTGCAGATGGCGGATGAACAGGAGCGTTTGCAGAGCCTCTTTCAACGTCAGTTACAAGCATTGTCTTTTGAAGTGGGGATCGGTCCCCAAAAAACGCTCAAGTGGTGGGTGCCTGACGGGACATCAGACCCGCTGGGCGGCTTGCTGCATGACGACCTGGTCATTTCAGCCGCGATGACGGCAATTTTGGATGAGATGGAGTGGACGCCCACCTTCGCCCCCGCGATCATTCAGGCAAGCGACCCGATCAGAGAAATGGATGGAGGTTTTTAGTGACTTACTTTACCCGCAACCAGGGTTACCCTTTTGGCATCGACATTTCACAGCATAACGCCAGTTATGACGGTAAGCGCATGCCGGATTTTGACCTGATCAAAGCCCACGAGCCAAAGGTGCGCTTTATTGCCATGCGCACGGGGCTTTCCTGGGGCTACCGCGACACGCTGTTCGAACGCTATTTCAGCGAAGCCAGGCGGATCGGCGTTTGCATTTTGCCTTATCACGTTTTGTATCCCGGCGAGGATGCGGTCAGGCAGATGGATTTCTTCCTGACGATCCTGAAGGATGTTGACCTGGATCAGGTCAGACTGGTGCTGGACCTGGAACTGGATCACGGCAGGAGCAAGGCGCAGATCACCAGAACGCTGAACGAGTGTCTGCGCTATCTTAAAAGCAGAACGGGGCGCTACCCGATCGTTTACAGCCGCACGCTGTGGATCAACGAGTTTTTGGAAGTTGAGGATCTGCCGAAACTGGATTGGTGGCTGGCGCAATATATTCGCAGCTGTGAGAGCCCGGAGTATACGCCTGAATATCCATGCCCGCCGATGCTGCCGAGAGGCGTGCGCCAGTGGCTGATCCATCAAACCTCGCAGCGCGCGCCCGCGATCGGGGGCCTGGGGCACTATATGGATTACAACCGTTGGAACGGCAGCCTTGAACAGCTTTGGGCATATTTTGGCAGGAACAAACCCCGTTTGGCGGCTTGTCCGCTGGATTCTTTCCCCTGTGAACGGGCTGGTTTGGTCAGGCAGGAAGAAGCGGTCATGCAGGAGGTGGCGGCATGAAAACGAGCCTGAGAGAAAGGATCAAAATGGTCTTTCAGAGGAGTTCCGCGCCAAAGCCTGACAGCCAGCGGGTTGGGTTCAGCCTGATCGAGGATGAAAACAACTTCCTGATCGGGTCGCAAAGCGCTTTTGGCTCACCTCGCGACCGCGTGACTTACAGCCGTCAGCAAAGCATGCAGGACAGCCTGGACGCCTGGCGCTACAACCCTTTGGCGAGGCGGATCGTTGAACTGACGACCCAATACGCCGCCGGGGGCGGTTTGTTGGTCAAATGTGCTAACAAGCCCACCCAGGACTTTCTGGAGGAGTTCTTGGGGCATCGGCTCAACCGCATGGATCAGAGGATCAATCAGTTCAGTGATGAATTGTGTTTGACTGGCAATTTGTTCCTCCTGCTAAGCACGGACGCGAGCGGAATGAGCTATCTGCGGGTCATCCCCGCGGGCGATGTGCTGGCGATCGAATCGAGCCAAAATGACATCGAGCAGGAGCTGGCTTATCGCCTGAAAGCCGATCAGGATGGGGATGAGCAGGTGATCCCCGCTTATGACGCCCTGAAAGAAAGCTGTCAGGAGGGAGCGGCGTTTCCGCCTGCTGTGCTGCATTACGCCATCAACCGACCAAGCGGCTCGCAGTGGGGTGAGGGAGACCTGACGCCCGTCCTGAAGTGGCTGACGCGCTACAGCGCTTGGCTGGAGGATCGGGTGCGGCTGAACCGGTTCCGCAACGCCTTTGTCTACGTCGTTAAAGCTCGCTTTGCCAGTGAGAATGACCGCTATGCCCGCCAGGTTCAGCTGAGCGCCAATCCGCCCGCGCCTGGTTCGATCCTGGTGACGGACGAGAGCGAAGAATGGTCAGTTCTGGCGCCCAGACTGGAGGCGCTGGATGCTTCCAGTGATGGTCTGGCGATTAAAAAGATGATCGCGGCTGGGGTAGGCTTGCCAATGCACTTTCTGGCAGAACCGGAATCGTCAACCAAAACGACCGCTGAAGCTTCTGGCAGTCCGACCTACCGAAGATTTTCAGAAAGGCAGCGCTATTTGTGTCAGATCGTCGAGGATATCTTGCGCGTAGTCGTCGAAAGACGAGCGGTGGTGGATCTGAGCGTTGATGTCAAAGCATCTATCCGCGTGGAGGGCGGTGATGTCAGCGCCAGGGATAACCGCGAGCTGGCTGAGGCCGGGCAGCAAATTCAGGAACTTGCCAGTGAGCTTTTGGAGCGCGGCGCGATCGATCAGGCGGAATATCTGCGTTTGGTCTACCGCTTTATGGGCGAACGCTTGCCTGAACCAGCGAACGCGCCGATGGAATAAGCTGCCTGCGCCTGCCACGCGTGGGGCTGGCGGGCGTGAGCATTGGGTACGAATCATTTGGAAGGAGATCTATGACTGAAAGTCGGCAAAGGCTGGCACTGGAGGTCAACCCGCTTGGAAGCGGTCGCTTTGAGATTCTGGCGATCACCGCGGGACCAGCCAATGGTTGGGTTTTCCCAGCCGAAGTATTAAGAGAGTCGCTGCAGCTGTGGGATGGGGTCAACTGTTTTGTGGACCACAGCATGAAAGAACGCTCGGTGCGCGATATCGCTGGAATATTAAGAAAGCCGGCCTGGGACAGCCAGGCGAACGGTATTCGGGCAGAACTGAGCGCCTTTGGACCCTCGGCGGAGGTGCTGAAGGACATCGGCAGGCAAGTGCTCGAAAAGTCTGACGAGCCAGCTGTTCGGGTTGGCTTCTCAGCAGACGTGCTTTTTCAGGGCAAGGCTGGCAAGGTCGAGAAGATCCTGCGCATCTATTCGGTCGATCTGGTCTACAACCCGGCACGCGGAGGGATCTTCCTGCGCGCGCTCAATCAACTCGGCATCAATCCCATCATGGAAGGAGAATCCTCGATGAAAGAAACTCAGGAAGAAGTGATTGAAAGCAAAATAAGTCTTCAGGAAAGCCCTGAAGCAGTCCAGACCGATCAGGGGATCAGCCTGGAAGAACGACTGGCAGAAATGAGGCAAATGCGCGAGCAGATGAGCGCGTTCTTGCTGGAAAGCAGCCTCGCCAACACGAATCTGCCGCAAAGCATGAAGAACAATATCAGAAAGCAGTTCCAGCAGCGCAGTTTTGCGCCCGCGGAGCTTTCCCAGGCACTGCGGGAAGCCCATACATTATTGAGCGAACTGCAGGGCGCGAACGTGGTCAAAGGCCCCGCGCGCATCGAAGGGATGATCGAGCCGGGCGAACGCCTGCAGGCAGCGGTGGACGATCTTTTTAACGTCCCGCGGGAAAAAGCGTTGGCAGGCGCGAAGGTGGCAAAGCTTTCGGGCATTCGTGAGCTTTATCTGAGCCTGACGGGTGATTATGACCTGCATGGCGGCTACTTCCCCGAACGCGCTCAACTGGCAACCACAGCGGATTTCAGCGGATTGGTCAAAAACAGCCTGAATAAGCTGGTCGCCAACACATGGGAGGAACTGGGCAAGGCGGGCTACGACTGGTGGAAGGACGTCACCGTTCAGGAGCATTTCAACAGCCTGCATGACATCACCGGCACGCTGGTTGGCACGGTTGGTGACCTGCCAAGCATTGCCGAGGGCGGCAATTATACCGAGCTGAAGGTGGGCGATTCACCCGAAACCGCCAGATTCACCAAATATGGCGGTTATATCCCTTTGACGCTGGAACTGATCGATCGCGATGAAACCCGCAAGCTGCGCGCCTACGCCCGTGAACTCGCTTCGGCCGGGATGCGCAAAATCTCACGTTTGGTGGCGGAGATATTCACCAAAAACGGAGGGGTTGGGCCTGTCCTGGCAGATGGCGGAAATCTCTTCAACAATGCCGCGGTCACTTTGGTGGATGGTCACGGCAACCTTGGCAATCTGGCGCTGAATGCCGCCAACTGGGATACGGTCAGCGCCAGAGTCTATGGTCAGCCCATGCTAATCAAAAACGCCGCTGGCTTCTATGGCACGGGCCCGCAGATGGCGGTGAACCCGAAATTCATCCTGGTACCGCGCGCTTTGCAGCGAACAGCCATGGAGATCTGCACAGGCGCGCTGGTGCGCGAGCAAAATCATGTCTATGACAACGTGCTCAAGGGCAGCGCAGTGCCGTTGGTCGTGCCGGAGTGGACTGACGCCAACGACTGGGCGGCGGCCTGCGACCCACGCGTCGCGCCCGCCATCTTTGTCGGTGAGCGGTTCGGTTTGGCGCCTGAAATTTTCATCGCCGGGGACGAGCTTTCGCCAGCGGTCTTTAGCAATGATGAGCACCGACTGAAGGTGCGCCACTATCTGGCGGTTTGGGTCAATGACTTCAGACCACTTTACAAGAACAATGTCGCGTAGAAAAGGAGAGCGATGGATAAATTGAAGCTTTTGCTAAGTTCACGTAAGTTTTGGGCGGCGCTGGTGGGTCTGGTTTTCATGATTCTGAAAGCCTGGCGCCCTGATTTTCCGCTGGATGCTGATCAATTGGCGGGCATCATCGCCATCTTGGTCACCTATATTCTGGGCACCGCGTTGGAGGACGGCCTGCGGGCAGATCAAAAGTAAATAATTTAGAATCCAGCCCCTTTGGACACCCAGAGGGGCTGGAAAGGAGGAAAAATGACAGACAGGGAATTGAAAAAAGTATTGAACAAGCTCATGGGCAAAGATGTCATGAGCTGGCGATTGCGCGAGGACGGATATTTGGTGGTGATCAACAAGCAAGGCTGGAAAGTGACCTTCTCGGCTGAAGAAGTGCAGAGAACGCTCCAGGAATTGCAAAACCCGAATGGAAAGCAAAATGCCGCCGCTAAGTGAGATGATCAGACGGCTCGAAAGCCAGTTTTTGGACCCCTACCAGTTGGTTCTCAATCAGGAAGCCAAGGTGGAAGCTTTTCGCGCTTCTCTGGCTTATCTTAACAGCCAGTTGTCGGAAAGCTTTACGTTGGAAGGTCTGGATGGCGCGACCACGACAAGCCTGCCCGAGGCATATCTGCCCGTGCTGGAGCGCGGGGCGGCTGCCGTGGTTTTGCAAATGGTCCTGCAGAATAAGTTTGCCAGTTACAGCAATCTGCCGCTTGACAGTGCGGAACTGGCAGCCTGGCTGCGCTACCTGATCGGGGAGCGGGACGCCTTGTTGGACCGATTGAGGCTTGCCAATCTGCAAACCGCCATAAATCCCGCCTGGGGAAACTGGAAACTGGAGCAAGGTGAAGGTCATGAGTGAGTTTGCTCTGGGTTTTCTGGGTTCCTCCGATGAAGGCGGATGGTTCGTCCTGAGAGGCGCGAATCAGACTGCGGGTCTGGTCAGTTGTGATCATGAGCTCAACCCAGCCTTGAACAGCATGGTCGAAGAGAGGATCTCTTTGAATTTACGCGGTTCGCGGCAACAGTTGCGAAATGTGGTGAGCACGCTCGAAAAATTGCTGCACACTCCGACTGACCCGCAGTTAGCCCCGCTGGTTTTGCGCGTCTGGAGTCAGGATCGCGGCGCGTATCTTTACAGCGCGATCACGCAAGCCCAACTGGAGATCGAAGAGGGACAGCTCAGCTCCCAGGCGTCTGGTTCAATGCGCCTGCATGTATGCGTCACGCGGGAGAGCTTCTTCTTTGGTGAAGAAGAGGCGTTACCGATCGCCAACAGCTCTGGCAGCGGCACCAGCCCTTTGACGGTCTACAACCATGACGACACACACCTGGGGCATGACAACTGGTTTACGATCAACACTTCCGCGCTGGGTCTGACGCAGCCCGCCAGCCTGCGCCTGGAGATCGAAAACAGCAGCACAGGCAACGGCTTAAGCCATTTTTGGCTTGGCGGCTTGACCTGCAGCGATGAGGAAAGCCGTCCGACACTCAATTTTGAGGCGGAAAACGCGCAGGGAGGTACGGTTTTGCTCTCTGGGCTGGCATCGGGCGGAAAATATTGTCAATATCGCTGGTCGGGTACGGGTTGGAACACACTGGCAAGCTGGACACTTGGAGCGGTCGAGGTGAGCCAGTTGAAGGGGCTGGCTTTAACGCCATTTTTGCGATTTTTCAGCCCAATCCCAGACGAGCGGCTCAATTTGCGCCTTCAGATCGCCCAATCGGGAACGGTGATGTGGCAGTCCCCGACGATGGCGGTTGAGAAGAATGTTGGTTATATAGCTTTTGAACCGATCCAGCTGCCTTTGGGCGGTCTGCCTTTGCAAGCTTACGCTTATCCGCATCAGCTGATCCTGCAGGCGCGCCATGGCAACAGCGGGGAACACCTGCTGGAAGTGGACGACCTTTTATTGCTGCCGCATGAGCCGTATTTTCGCTTTAATGCGCTTAGCATGCTTCAAAATGGGGAGAAAATGATCGTTGATGGAAGGTCGGGTCTGAGCTGGTCTTTGCGTGATGGTCTGGAAATGAAAACTCACCATCAACTCGGAGGGGCCTTGTGCCTGGTGCCTTCGAATAAGCAGCATTTTTGGATCTTCCAGACGGATACTGGCGCGAAAGCAGCCATCGGGCGAAGCGTGAAGATGCGCGCCTGGTTTCGGCGGCATTGGAGCCTGCCATGAGCTGGGCGGTTGAATTTTTGAACCGTGAGGACGGACGTTTTTTGCACGCGCCTGAGGCCTGTCTACCAGTCAGTCTGGAGTGGAACGACCGCCTGGGCGCTGATCAGGCGCTGATCCGATGCGAGAACAGCGGCTTGAACTTGCCTTACTGGGAATATCTCCTGGGTCAGGACGTGAGGGTGTACGACCCCGCGGGTCGGCTTGCCTGGTGGGGATTTCTGGAGAAGGTTGAGCAGCATCAGGCTGGCTGTATTAAGAGCCTGGACCTTGGGAGCGTGTTCAATCGCGCGGCTGTTCTTTATCAGGAGAGCGCGCTCTTTTCGCAAGGGCCGCCGCAGCGAAGCGCCTGGAAAGATGATCTGATCAGTCAGGAGGGCTACGGCATCCGGCAGAAATTGTTCAGACGCGCGTTTTTGCATGAGCAGGTCGCTGATCAGATGGCTGAAAAGTATTTGGACGAGCACGCTTTCCTTAATACGCGCCTCGAATCTTTTACGAAAGAAGACGGGGATCGCTTCATTTTAAGATGTAAGGGCTGGATGCACAGCCTCGCCTGGCGAATTTGGGAAGGTTGGAATGGAGTTGTTGAGCACAGACCTGATCAGTCGGGTGTGCAGTCGCTGGGCATGGAAGCGGGAAGTCAAAGGATCGGGCAGTCGTTTACGGTGCCGGAATCGGTTGATAGTTTTTCCTTCGCAATTCGTGTTCGCAGGCAGGGTTTGCCAAGCGACCGCCTGGTGATCGCTCTGCAGGCTGACGCGAACGGGAAACCGTCTGGAATCGACCTCATTAGTCAGAGTGTTCAGGGAGCAGATCTCAATGATCAAAGTTATCAGTGGCTGGACCTTGTCCCGCAGGCTTCAGTCAGGCTTCTTGCGGGAGGGAAATATTGGCTGGTGTTGAAACGCAGCGGTGGCATTGACGGGCAGAATGGCTACTGGATTGGTCTGGATGAGAATCTTGGTTTTGGCAACGGTGCGATGCTTCTATATAATGGAAGCAGCTGGCCTGGGCGAAACCCAGAGGCAGATATGCTATTTCGGGTCGTGGGGCGAAAGACTTTGGTGCAGCAGATCACTGATCTGGTCGATTTTGCCGGGCAGTTCCTGAATGGGGTTGACACCAGCCAGATCGAAGGTCTGGCGCTGCCGTTATTTCTGCGGGAAAATCAGGACTGCCTGCGCTGCTTTTTCGATCTGTTGGAGCAAGGAAACGCTGGTCTGAGACCTTTGCGCGCTGAGATCAGCCCAACGCGCAGAATCCAGATCTGGCAGCAGCCCAGCCAGGAGGAAGCGATCTATTATCTTGAAAAAGATGGAAACCTCAGCAATCGTTTCGGCCAGACTCTTTCCGCGCCCTGGCAGGCGGTGGGTCAGTGGCTGCAAACCTGGGATGAGGCGCCAATTTACATCTCGAATATGAAACTGAAGATTGCTGACGGGAAAGTGTCGATCAATAGGAAAACGCCTTCAGAAATACAAAAGGAGCTTGTTGCTGTTGACTAATTAAACTTCTGTTAAGAGCGTACAGTCCCTTTTATCGGTCTGTTGCGAATATGCTATACTTTTAACAGAAAAATATCGAAGGTCGAGGTTAATATGAACAAAGTAGCAGTGGTGAGTGATTCATCTGCTTATATCCCCCAGGAATATGTGGATCAATATGGGCTTACAATTCTGCCCCTGACGGTAAACTGGCAAGGGAAATCCTTGTATGATGGCGTGGATATCAAAGCCAATGATTTTTATCAGGAATTGGCAAAGTCCAAAGAAAAGGCGACCACCAGCCAGGTGACGGTGGGCCAGTTTCTTGAAGTTTTTGATAAACTGCTGAAAGAGGGCAAGGATGTCATTTATCTGGGCATTACAACCGGACTTTCCGCCACAGTTTTTTCCGCCAACCAGGCCCGCAAGGAATTGGGCGATCCTGAGAATCTGGTCATTATTGATACACAACTGGTTTCGATGGCGCTGACGCTGATGGTGGTGGAAGTCGCCCGGGCAGCTGAAAAAGGCGCTTCTTTGCAGGAGTGCAAGCAGCTGGCAGAGGATCTCTATCCGCGCATCGGTGTGTATTTTACCGTCAATGACCTTCAATATTTGCACCGCGGTGGGCGCATCAATACCGCCAAACGCCTGCTTGGATCAGCATTGGACCTGAAACCGATCCTGATGATCCGCGACGGCAAGATCGAGCTGGTTGAGAGCGTTCGCTCCCAGAAAAAGGCCATTACGCGCATTGTTGACCTGATCGAAAGGGACATCGCGGGGAGAACGCCTGTCCGCATTGGCCCCTTCCACGCGCTGGCGTATGATGAGATGATCATGATGGAAGAGCTGGCGGTCGAACGCTTCCATCCCATTGAGATCATTCGCTCCGAGGTCAGCCCCGTGATCGGCAGCCACGTCGGCCCTGGCACGGTCTCGATGGCGTATTTGGTTGGATAAGCAAGGGAATTTAAAATTGAATTAATTGGGAGGGCACGACAGCCCTCCTTTTTGGTTAGATTGCAATGATGATTTGTCGGTTGCAGTAACCCGTCGTCAACTTTTTGTCGACAACTGAAATTGGAATCTTCAGGTTGGATGGTGGTCATGCGTTATGCAAGTGGACAGGAGTCCGCCTTCGCTTGTCTCAGGTAGTGTCTGGGGTAGATACCGTATTGAATGTTAAGCGTAGAACCTTAAGCTCAAAGCGCAAGACAGTGATTTTTACCAGAGTCAATCCTCATTGGGTAAGAAAAGAATCCAGCTCATGGGATGTCGGATTGAGGGAATTGAACAGTATGTTCAATTCCCTCCATCCGACGTTCGAAATATAAGCTCGGGATTAAAGGTTTTCCTCCTTCAATTTGATGTCTGGAAACGAAAAAATTAATATTCACCAGATAGGAAAAAGGCGACTTTTTTGTCGCCTTTTCCATTAATAAAGGATATATTGACTTTGAGATTTAGAAAGCGTCGATCTTCAGCCAGCGGTCACCGTCTTTGAAAGCATAGACAGGTGCCCAGGCCAGACCGAAGAGCTCAACAGCCACGTCCTTCTTCAGCGGTTTGATGATGATCTCTTCCGCGGTCATGACCTGATCTTTCACACTCGCACGCAGGTCGGCAATTTCCTCCTGCATTTTGGCATCCAGCTCTGCCAGTTCGCTGTTGTACTTCTCGATCATGACTTCCGATTCTTTCAGATTGGCTTTCGCGGTTGAAGTCATGCGGCGTTTGGTCAGGGAGCTGCTGATGCTCTTTTTCCGTCCACCCAGAAAGCCCAAAACAGTTTGCAGGCCTGTCCCAGCTTCTTCAATACGTCGTTGATTGAGGATAGTTTGCTCTTTTTCGAGCTCAAGTTCTTTTTTGAGCTTGCGGTCTTCGATCGTCTTGCGCAGTTTGGCATATTTGGTCTGAATGGCCTCGATCTTTTCCTGCAGGTCACTGCCGCCAGCGGTCTGAATGCGACTGAGGAAGTCTTCCTTACTTTCACCGACTTCGGAAACAAGTTTGAGGTCGGGGTTGCGATAGAGCGTCAGGTGATAACTGCGCGTCAGCCAATCCGCGTAATCTGAAGCCAGGCTGGTGACGTTCTTTTCGTCGTCAAAGGGGTAGACCAGATCGGCAAAGGTCGCGTTGGGGAGCGCCTGATAGTCGAAATCCTGGGCGGCGAACGGCTCGGTGGCGTAATCCTGCCACTGCACCAGCCCGCGTTGGTTTAATTCAGACAAGATGACGGCTACTTTTTCCTGGGTGTTGACGTTGTAGGTACGATTGGCGAACCAGATCTGTGCCTGACCCAGCAAGGTTGGGCGGTAGTGGTAGCGGGGCTGTTCGGTTGGGGCGATACCGCGGTCAGCGGCCTGACGATGGGCTTCCGAAAGGCTCAATTTAACGGGCAGGAAGTAAACAGGCACTTTGGAACCAAGCACTGGCTGTGTGCTCCTGCCAGGCGGGTCGTTCTCCGCGCGGCCAGTGATCTCGGCTGCTGTAACGGAGGCGCCACCGTCAGCCGAAGCGGCAGCCAGCATGCGCACATCAGCGCCGACCAGGCGGTTCAGGTCTGCCAGCTTGTTGCGCGTGACGGGACCTGGCAAATAATTCATCGCCCAACGGGTGGTGAAAATTTCAGGCGCCTTGGCATGGACGTTATGCAAAATGAAGACGCGTTTTCCCAGCGATGAGATCGCGCTGTCGAAGTAGGAGCGGTCAAAGGTGCCAGCGACATTGGCAAGACCGTCCAGCAGGCGCTGTTTGTCCTGATCGGTCTGGAGTTTGCCGATGATCCAGGTGCCGGTGTTTGAAAGGGCTTTGTAATCGAGGTCGATCGGGTTTTGGGTCGAAAGCACCAGCCCAACGCCAAAAGCGCGCGCTTGTTTGAGCATGCGCAAAATGATGGGCTTGCTGGGCGGGTTGGCGACAGGCGGCAGGTAGCCCACGATCTCGTCAAAATAGACCAGCGCGCGCAGGTCGCTCGTGCCCGCCTGGGTTCGCATCCAGGTTTCGATGGCGGAGTAGAGCAGGGTGATGAAGAACATTCGCTCGGCGTCAGCCAGATGCGCCAGATAGAAGACACTGTGTTTGGGTTTTCCGTCCGGGGAGTAGAGAATGCTTTGAATGTCGAGCGGCTGTCCCTCCAGCCAGGAGCCGAAAGAGGGGGCGGCGATGAAGTTGTTGAGCAGCATTGCCAGGTCGAAGCGGTCTTTTTCGGGATAGAACTTTGAGATCGCGAAGACACCCAGTTTTTCAAAAGGCGGGTTTTGAACCTGCAGGATCAGGGATTCAAGATCGAGGTCTTTGCCAGTGCTCCAGGCGGTTTCAAAGATGTTCGAAAGCAGAATGTGCTCGCGGGAACGGACGGGATCGATATTTTTGAAACCGACCAGCTCCAGCAGGGCTGTCACCGTGCTGCTGATGGATTCGCGCAGCATTTCCTTGTTCTCGTTCCAGTCAACTTTGGGGGCTTTGAGCGAGCTGAGGATGCTGATCGGAATGGCAGAATCGGAGCCTGGACTGTAAATGACATAGTCCACGTTGTTGGATAGTTTGACCATGCGCTCACGGTCGATCCCGGAACGCTCGGTGCCCTTCTTCCAGGAAGCGGCAGCGCCTTCGGCGGCTTGTTCAACGGTCAGACCCTCCCGTTTGGCGGCATCAGCGTCCACCCAGGGGACAAAGTCTGAGGGTTGAAAATCGGGGAAATGCAGCAAGTGGTTGGTCAGGTCGCCCTTGGGGTCGATCAGAATGGCGGGGATGCCTTTGAGGGCTGCCTCCTCGAGCAGGATGATGCCCATACCAGTCTTGCCCGAACCAGTCATGCCGGTGATAACGGCGTGGGTGGTCAGGTCCTGCGGATCATAAAAAGCCAGCTTGTCGGGGACGATAGCCTGGCTCTTGAGGTCATAGGCGTTGCCAAAATAAAAAGCAGAAGGATCAAGTTCCATAATTCTCTCCTGAAATCAATATCGATAGAGGAATTATAAACGATTGTTCAGCGGTTTAACGCCATGTCCTCCCTTGATATACTATGTCCTTCACATTCCAGAGAAGAAGTTGAAGATAAAATGCTGTATTTTGAGCTATTTTCAAATCAAGGATAGCGAATACACACTCTGCTAAGCAACTTTTTGACATCAGGGTGATGGCTAATGTTGGTTTGATAAAGTGGAAATTTGTTTACTCAATGCTTTTGAGTCCATCATAAAGGTCATTGAAAGATTTCATGCTTTTACAACGACCATATGACAGCTCTTTATTGTCTCCGAATTCTAACAAAAAACACTTGGTCATTTCTTCTACGGTCTGCTCCAGGGCAGTGAAGAATTGTTGATAGGCAAAACAACTTGCAGTGCTGCCTTCCTCAAAAGCATTTTGAATCAGCGATTCAGTTACCTGGTCCAGAGGATACATTTTCAGATGCATTAATTCATGAACAATTACTTCCTCGAAATTTTCTTGTTTTGGATTGTTTACATTTAACATCAGAATCGCTTTTCTATCATCACAGTCTATTTTAAAATCTCCTGACTTAGACCACGATGCGTCATCTATCAGTTCTAATTTCACGTCCCAAGCTGGAGCAATTCTTAGTTTCTTGCAATATTTATTGAATATATCAAGGATTTCGTCCTTCGTCATCTTTACATCTCCTCTTACACATCTGGCAATTACAGACAAAATAAATGCTACTTACATTAATCATAACAAAATAATATCGGATTGCCCATTCTTTCATTTTTTTCAACGAGTGAGGCCACAACTCGCTAAACAGTTCATCAGGAAATTTTTATCTCAGATTCCGATTGACTATTGATGGTTTTAAGTATAACAAAACGAGGTTTGATAAATGTTATGCAAGAGACATCACGTATACCTGACAGGGATTACTCTCATCCCATAGCGTAGGGAATACTTCAAACTCTTTAAACCCCAGCGAAAGATAGAATTGATTGGTCTTGTCGTAATCATCATTTCTCCCCATCTGTACTGTCTTGACCTGGAGAAATGAGTATCCATTTCGGGTAGCTGTATCTCTGGCCTTCTCAAAGAGAACTTTTCCAATGCCTTTTCTGTGGTATTTCTTCAAAACACCCATTACATGCAATTCAACTGTATCTTTTCCCGTTTCTTTCAAATAGATGAACCCAATAGGGTGATCCTCCTCGTATGCGGCATAAAATGTTTGGTTGGCACTTTCTTCTATATATTGTTCGCGCGCTTCGGGAATGCCAAACCAATCGGGCAGTGCCTCCAATATCAAACGCGAAATACGTCGCTTTTCGATTGCTTCTGAAATCTCTTCGACGATCATCTTCTCTGTCTCCATTAAATTTGTGGTGTCATGTTAAATCTGTTTAAGCCTGCTTCATTTCTAAACGTGTCGAATTGCACACGGTTAAAATTCTTATTATTAAGCACTTCCGACAAACCGATAAATTCCAGGGTGTTTCTGTTTCTCATCCAATTTTGGATAACAAATCTGGGATCGTCTGCATTTTTATATTTCGCAATATCTGTAAGACTTATGTAGTCATTTACAAAATCCTCGGTATAAACCTGAATTGAAAAACCTTTTGCTTCGATCGTGTCTTTTTTAATTTTGGACATAGAAGTTCCTCCTCATTATTCCATTATCTGTCTGCTAAACCTTGCTGGTCATCCCTGATCACTGTTTTTTCGTGCTGTATTGCTTCAAATGAAGGTCTTCTATTGTTTCAGCAAAGTGTACAGAACTCCCAATCACCGAAGGCATACGATGATGTGAAACGGTATGGACTCTGATCACATCAGCCCCCAACATGGCGGCAATGGCTGTAAGAGCGGCGGAGCCCAGGTCGCGGTTTTCATGTCCAACCTCAGTTTCTGGATCCATATTGAAGCCAGCTTCCTCCAAAATGTTGACGATGAATCTTTTTCTGGATACGCCCACAAAAGTGCAGTAACCCATGTCTCTTAAGATGTGGAGATCTCTGATCAATAAGAGATTCTCCCGCTTTGTCAGGCCGAAACCGATGCCCGGATCCAACATGATCCTGTCATCATCGACCCCGCCCTCGTGCGCGATTTCGATGCAGCGACTAAGGTAGAAGCGCATGGATTCCTGAATGGGTAAAGCGCTCATTTTTTCGATCTCTTCCTGGCTGAAAACTCCTTCGCCGCCGAAGGAAGGGAATATCTTTGACCCCGGATGATCTGGCCTCGCGATCACAGGATTAAACATCAGGATGGCTCCCGCGTCGGATTCGCCAACGACCTTTGCCATGCCCGGATCGCCCACAAAGCCGGTAATATCATTGATGATATCCGCTCCGGCTTCAATAGCCGCTTTTGCCACGGTCGCCTTCCAGGTATCGATCGATAGGGGGACATCAATGCGTTGTTTTAATTCACGGATAACCGGGACAATACGGTCGATTTCCTCCTGAGCGTCCACCGGTGTGCTGCCGGGTCGGGTGGATTCACCGCCGATATCCAGCATTCCCGCCCCTTGCTTGATCAGGTCCAGGGCATGAGCCACAGCCTTTTCGGTTGAATACCATCGCCCTCCGTCGGAAAAAGAATCCGGTGTAACGTTGACAATGCCGCAAATAACAGTACCATCGCCGCTGTTGATGGTCTTGTCCTTGTACTTGAATATTTTATGCATGATCTTGACTCCTTATCCTGATCCGATGAGTTTCCACTACGGAATAAATGGTAGAACCTAATTATAAGCTGACAAAGCTTATCGCAACCGCCATCAGATCAAGCCAGAATCAGTTATATGTTTTCAATGATCCAATTATCTAAAAATTCCATTTGTTCCCGCGTGTGGAACCAATGCTCTCCATCAGGCATGACCGTTAATCTTGCGTTGATCTTGTTCGAAAAACTTGTTATTGTGTCCAAACTGGTTATATGGTCTTTTTCCCCGTAGAGAATACTGGTAGGAACATTCCAGGTTATAGGGTTATTTCTGACATAAGAAAGATACTTCCAGGACAATGATTCGCCACATGATGTTTTTAGTTCTTCTTTTAAATAGAGTTCTTCTTCTGTAACTTTTGCCCGTTTCATCATATCTAAAATCAACTTTTCCAGGTCAACAACTGGCGAGATCAAAAGTGCTTTTTCAATATGTTTTTCAGATAGCGAGATCAGGGAAGAGTACGCTCCAATGCTATTGGCAATTAGCAATATGTTTTTATAGTTTTTGCCAATGGTATTGAAATAATCGCTAAACTCTTCTTTGGCTTCCCAGGGGAATTCTGTTTTGTAATCAAACCCTATGACGTCATAGGTTTCATCGAAGAATCTACGATAGTGATCAGCCTCATCTGGTGATCCATTCCTTCCATGGACATAAATCACTGCCTTTTTCATTTAATGCTCCTTGTCACTTTCAAGTCTGTTCTCACGCGGATATGGTTCCAAAACACTTGTTTTCAATCCAGCTCAAAGAGAACCAGCTCATAGTCTTTGACGTAGTATTTTATGTTCTTCCTGCCCTTTTGAATGATCGTGTGACCTTCGGCTTCCAGTTGTTCTTTTTGTTTTATCGCGCCGCCAGGATACTTTTCATTCAGCTCTCCGTTGGCTTTCAACGTTCTCCAGTAAGGGGTCTTATCATCTGACCTTTGGTGACTTGCCCATGCCGCGATCGACACAAAAATACCTGCCGTAATCGGGTCCGTAAAATCCGTGCCAGATTTGCTGGCAAAATACTCGCGGATTTTTCCGACAGTTATCACTTTTCCGAACGGGATCGTTCTCATGATCTTGTCATAGTCGATCGGTGGGGCAAAATACATTCTGCTTCCGCCATATTTTTCAATGCTTGGACCATCTGTTATGACCTTAATTTTAGGCATATCCTTGCTATCCTGCAGCATTTCATTAAAGTCTTTCTTATCTTCATTAGCCATTTTATTCACCTCCGGGTGTTAGTGTTGTTAGTATAAAAAATTCACCAAATAAATACAATGAGACTGTTTAAAAACTCATCTTCATTTTCATCAATTTTGGAAATTCAAAACTGCTATTCGTTATCAGAAAGACTCGTTTTTACCCACTTTAATACCAACTAATTCACCAGCCTTTTGGAATTAATAAATGTTGGCTAAAACGAATGATACGAAAAGACTTTCCTGTTTTGGAGAAGGAAAGACATTTTTCCTGTATCCCATGACACAATCTTTATCTGTCTGTAAAGATGGTTGATCAAAACACGAAGGTCATGAAAATACCTAAAAACAGCCTATCTGATCTGATTATGCTATTTCACTAATTCACACAGCGCAGTGTATTCTCTCAGATACAAGCCTCTGGTCATCTCGTCTGTATCCGCATAAGCGTTATGTTTCGCGAATATGGATCTGATTTCTTCAACAGGAAGCCATCTGGGCTCCATGCCAAGCTCTTTTTCACCCTGCGTCAGGCTGCGATCAATTGAACCGATCACGCTACATAGAAAGTATTTGTTCTCTCATCTAATGTTCTCGTAATATTCATGGATCTCTAACAAACATTCGGAAGGTTCAACAATTACGCCTGTTTCTTCTGCGGTCTCCAGAACACAACAGGCTTTTTCGTCCTCTTCAGCTTCCAATCCTCCGCCGGGAATCATCCAATGGTCAGTTGCAGTTTCATAGGATAATAAGATCTTAGCGTCATTGATAACAATCCCCCTGCAGGCAACTCTGGTTTTATCCCATTTCCCAAAATAGTTTTCACCAGTTATTTCTATAACTTTCATTGCTAAAATCCTCCCACGGAACCAGGTCGGGAATAGATGGAATCTTTGTTCATTTTTACCTAACACCTCTTTTTGAAATCACCTTTTCGATATGTTGCATTTGCTTGACGTCAATGGCTAGAACGACATCAGGGATTACAAGTTGGAATCTAACGGCGTACTAAAATTCCTTTCATGAACGGTGTCGCGTTATGTGTTTCGTAGATGATCACCTTTTCTTCTTCTGTGCATCCGATCAGTAATTTTATTTCGGAATCTTTCTTCATCAGATCAACGATACACATGATCGCGTCGATCTCTTTTTTATCGCTGCCTACCCAGACGTCTATGCCTCCACCATCCATCGACGAGGTATCTTTCAAATATCCGTAATCGACCCGATAAATGAACTCGGGATACCTGGGATGGGCTGTTCCTTTTGGCCTATCAATTACAATTTCCGAACCCGCCGCCAGTTTATCCAGCGCTTCCCAAAATTCGCTGTTATTTTGTATCATAGCAATTCCTCACAAATTCGATTTATAACAATATTTTTCCCTTCAGCATTGTGATGACATCTTTCCCTAAATCCGCATCAGAGAACATATCGTTTTCTATTGGCATAATAATATCCAAAAACCCAATGGTTCTATGAACCTCCCGATCCCTTCATTAATTATCATTGAATGGTCTTAGTAATACAAAACGTACTGCTTCATACGACAAAGCCGTCGTTATGTGCCCCAGATCCCATATTTCAATAGAAGTATTACCATAGGATGGGCCTTGTTCGTTCAACTTACAATAATCATCATAGCGTGCCACAATCGGAAACACATTATCAGAGTGAATGTGATCCCATTCTTCTGTAAAATTCAGTTTTTTCGAGATCGCCATATTTCGTTCGATCTCATCCTGAGTGTTTGCATTGTTATTAATAAATAATTTGGCATGAGCTGTTCCCGCAACAATCGGGACATAGTAATTCGCACTGTTATAGACTACGCGATGTCTGTTCGCGATCACTCCTCCCAGGCTGAGACCAGCAATTTCAACTTCCTTCACGCCATAGCTTTTTACCATTTTCAAAATTTCTTCGTTCAGCTGAGTGCTTACCGCCATGGTAGCCAAGAATTTTGACAAGGATGAGATCCCCTTATTTAATTCCCCCTTTTGCTGATGGAATGGAGTTCTGACAACAATCAGGTTAACTTTCAGGTCTTTCAGATCATCTTTTTCAAAAACATGTTGAAAAGTATTGTAAAACGGATATTCAAAAGCACCGTGATTATAGATGATCGTCGGAGCATCATTGGTGTACCAGTGATAGACCAGAAAAGCGGGGGACATCGTCCCTTCTTTTGTTTGGGCGGTGACTTCGTACAAGCCTTCTCCCTTCCACTCAGGGATTTCCAGGGTAACAGAGTGAATGTGCTCCATAAAATCAACAGTTTCAACCCCTTCGGGGAAAGGTTTATTTTTTGCAGACAGTTTTGATAAATAATCAATAATAAAATATGGATTCGTTTTGAGCGATGTACTGTCTTTTGAAATATCTGTGCCAATGCAAGAACTCTTTTTTATTTGGCCATAAGAAGGATCTTTTGTCAAAACATATACAAGATACAAGGACTGTGTTAAATGTCAAGGGCAAATCGGGTTCCAGGGTCTGGATTGGGTGATCATGGCATTGAGAATGGTCAATAATTTATGCATGCAGGCCGTCAATGCCACTGATTTTATCTTCCCTCTTGTAAGCAGCTTTTCATAAAAAGTTTTGATTACCGGGTTATACCTGATCGCACTTAGCGTTGCCATATACAGCGCTGAACGTACTGATGAACGTCCACCCCAGATTCCTCGTGTGCCTTTGTACTTTCCACTGTCCCGATTGAACGGCACCACTCCTACCAGCGCACCAATCTTTTTTCTGTTGACATGTCCCAGTTCAGGCAGTTCTATCAATAAGGTGCTGGATGTGACTTTCCCTATCCCAGGAACAGTCTGCAGCAGATCATCCTTTTCCCGCCAGATTTCCGCCTTTTGGATCTTAGCCTGTATCTCTTGATCCAATTCTGCCAAACACTGCTCCAACCATTCCAAATGCTCTTTTACCTGTGCCAGCAGGTTTGGATGGCAGGTATGCAGCCGGTTCTTCTCTGCTGTCATCATCTCGACCAACTGTCTGCGACGACTCATCATGGCCGCCATCTCTCTGCTTTCCTCGTCAGCCAAATAGCGAACCTCTGGTTTCATCGCTTCGGCAAACTGGGAAATAACACTTGCATCCAGACGATCTGTCTTAGCCAGTATCCCCTTTGCCCTTGCAAAATCCCTTACCTGTCGGGGATTGACCACCGATACAGGTAAACCTACTACTGCCATCATTGTCGCCACACGAGTCTCATAGCCTCCTGTGGCTTCCAGAACGACCAACTCTGGTTTGATCTTTTTTAGTTTCCTGATCAGCTCTTCCAGACCGGCTTCATCCTGTGCCACTGTCCAGGTTTCTCCATCAGGAAATAAGGCGACATCCACCTTGTCTTTGCTTACATCAATTCCAACATAAACTTTATTTTCCATCATCTCTCCTTTATAATCTTGATTGACCCAACCTTGCGTTATACGGGTTACTATACTCCAGGCAACTGTTCGGGTTAGTTTGGACTTGAGGACACGGCGACCCTTGCTACATTTCGGTTTATACCCTCGGGGAGAACGATCTGCCGTGTCCTCTCGTATTATCATATAAAGTAACTTTTCGGGTTTGTTTGGTTTGAGGACACAGCGATCCATGTTACACATCGGGGTCTACCCTAGGGACGGTCGGTCTGCTGTGTCCTTGTCTTTTATCATACAAGGTCAAGGCTTGCCCTATCAGCAGAAGTGGGTCAGCGAAGCCGACCTAAGTATACAGCGGATGAGGGGTTTTTGCCCGAAAGGCGGACTGCTTGCGCCCTATCAGGATGAGGGGTTTTTGCCCGCAGGGCGGACTG
>CAXYYH010000015.1:0-43809 GCA_964293995.1 uncultured Anaerolineaceae bacterium | reverse complement strand
CTGATTTTGCTGCAAATTACGAGATTTCCTCTTGACATTCAAGACGGTATCTACAAAAAGCACCTATGTCTTACAAAAAAAGAAGCTGGTGGATATTCAACCAGCTTCTTTCAATAAGTAAATGTTTAGGTAAATGCTTATCGGCTATTTTCCTACGAACAGGGTTCGAAAGAAGGTCTTCATATTAAATTTGTCTCCGCTGAGCAGGGTTTGGGAGCTGAAGAGGTTCGCTACCGCGCGGATGGTCAGGATCACAAACAAGACCAGGAGCAACAATGCCAGCAGGATCTGCCATAGCGGCACCTGCCCGATGCTGAGACGGGTCATCATTGTCACCGGTGAGGTGAGCGGGAACAGGCTCAGGAAGACCGTGAAGGTTCCATTCGGTTTGTCGATCAGCTGAAAGATATTCATCAGGACGAACATGAGCGGCAGCATGAGGATAAAGGAAGACTGATTTCCCTCGCGGATGTTGGGGGCCATGGCGCCGATGCCTGCCATGAGGGAGCCGTAGATCATGTATCCGAGGGCGAAGAAAGGAATTGCCCAAAGGAACAGGCTGGCAGGAATGTCAAAGCCCTGCATAAAGGAAAGGCTCGTTCCGCCGATCTTCGATACGAGGACGAAAGCCCCTGCCCAGGCCAGCAATTGCAGCAGGCTGGCTGAGCCATAGGCCAGCAACTTGCCAAAAAAGAGCTCAACCGGATTGGTCGAGGTCATGAGGATTTCGATGGTTTTATTGTCCTTGTCCTTACCGACCGCGTTGATCATGAATGCCGCGCCGATCAGAATGACCATATAGAAAAGCATTGTGATCAGATACGGCACGAGCATGGTCATGGGGCTTTCCTGATCGCGTTTGTCGGCGGTTTGCTCGTTGACAAAGTTGTAATTGAAGTTGACGGGATTGGTATATTTGAGATACAGCTCCTGATCCTGACCCATCAGATTGTAGTTGATCAGGTTGTCGAGGGTGTGCTGCTGCATGATCTCGGTCACCATGTTGATCTCGGGTTTGATGAAGGTAACTTTGCCGCTTTCGAGGTAATCGGGCGCGATGATGAAGAAGCCTTCGATCTGATTTTGCTCAACCTGGGCGCGGCCGGCGGCTTCATCGACGACCTCGATCAGTTCGCCCCTGGTCAGCCAGGATGGATAATCGCTGACCAGACCGCTTTGATCGACCACGCCGATCGGCAGGGGGTTGGCGACTTCGGAGGTGAAGATCTGAGTCAGGCTTTGGGTTTGGTCCTGATTGAGCCTGCCCAGAACAAAGAAGAGCAGGGAAGGGATCAGCGGAACCAGGATAAGGCTGAGAATAAAAGACTTCTTGCTGATCAGATTGAAAAATTCAAAAGCGAAAACTTTACGAACCTTAGCCATTGCTGACCTCCTTGCGAAACAGATCGCGAATGCGGATGCGCTTGCTGTATTCAAGCATGCCCAGGCTAAAGGCTTTGCCGGAGAGCCACAAAACGAGCACGGCTGAGATGATCAGGATGGCGTAAACCAGAATGATCTCCCAGGCGGGTATGTTGGTGAAAGCCATTCGCAGGCTCATCGAGAGCGGGGCGCTGACCGGAATGTAGCTGAGTACTTTGGGCAGGGTACCGTTGGGGTTGGTGAAAAATGCCTGCATAAAATAGAAGGGCAGCATCATCGGAACCACGATCAGGCCGGTGATGGACTGGCCTTCTTCGACGGTGGTCATCGTTGCGCCAATGGTTGCCATAATACCGGCATTCACGATAAAGGACAGGATCATCATGCCCAGGCTGAGGATGACATAGCCAGCTGAAAGGTTCAGGTCGTTGAGGAAGGGTATGCGATTGCGCATGATAAACAGCGCGATCGCGGCCACCAGCGCCCAAAAACCGATCTGTGTCAGCCCAACGCTGATGTTGCCAATGGTTTTGCCGACCATCAGTTGGTTTGGGGTGACGGAGGTGATCATGATCTCCATGGTGCGGTTTTGTTTTTCTTCAACCAGGGATTGCAGCAAATAGCCGCCGCTGCTCATGACGAGAACGAAGTAAATAAGCCCGATCAGGATGGGGACAACAATTCGATGCCAGCCTGTGCCGTCTGATTGCTGGCTGCCGTCCAGTGAACGCAGGCTGATCTGGCTGCCCGCCTGAATGCGCTCCAGATTGGGAATATTGCCGCCGAGACGCAGATTCCTGGATAAAAAGCGAATTACTTCTTCGGTGATATCAGAGGAGGGCATCTTGTTGGCGTAATATTCGACCTGATAGGTCGATTCGTAACCGGCAGGGATGATGAAAAAGGCTTGCAGGGTCTTGTTTTCAACGTCCGCGCGGGCGGTCGCTTCATCGGTATAGGGAACCATCTCGATCTCAATGTCCAAAAAACCAGGTTTGTAGTTAGGATCCTTGACCTGAGTGATCAGGCCAGCTTGATCGATGAAACCGATCGGGCTTTTATCAATGGTCATGAAGGTGATCAGGGTCGTTACCAAAATGAGGACCACCATTCCCAAAGGGGCGCTGATCAGCGTGATCCAAAAGCGTTTTTTGCCAACGTGATGCAGGTATTCGAACCTGGCGACTTTAATCGTTTTGTTCATGATCGTTCCTGCCTTCTTTTACAACCTGGATGAAGATCTCATCCAGCGAAGGTACGGCAACTTGAAAGGTATTCAGGTTGATGCCCTGCCTGACCAACTCGCGCAAAAGATCGTGCGCGGTCAGATTTCCGGAGGGAGTCAGGCGGTAATGGAGGCCTTCTTTGACGATGCTTTCGACGCCAGCGATCTCCTGGGGCAATGGGTTGTCGCTTTGGATCAGGATCTGGTTGGAGGCGAAGCGCTCACGCACTTCTTCAAGGCTGCCTTCAAGGAGCACCTGACCATGATCGATCAGCACCAGGCGGTCGCAAAGCATTTCGACCTGGTTCATTTGGTGGGTACACATGACGATGGTCTTGCCCTGGTTGCGCAGTTCGATCAACAGGTCTTTGACCAGCTGGGTGTTGACCGGGTCGAGCGCGGAGAAGGGCTCGTCGATAATGATGATCTCCGGCTCGTGGATCAGGGCGGCGATCAATTGGGCTTTTTGCTGCATACCCTTGCTTAGCTCTTTGTTCTTTTTCTTTTGGTGCGCGGTCAGGTCGAAACGATCCAGCCAGACGGGCAAGCGCTGGGCGATCTGCTCTTTGCTCATGCCTTTGAGGGTGGCGAGATAGGTCAGACAGCGGTTGACTTCCACGTCCTGGTACAAGCCGCGTTCTTCGGGCAGATAACCGATCTTGTTGAGTTTGCCTTCGTCCATGGGGCCGCCCAGTATCTCGACCGTGCCGCGGTCGGGCTGGTAAATATCCAGCAAAATGCGGATCGAGGTGGTCTTGCCGGATCCATTTGGGCCCAGGAGTCCAAAGATGATCCCAGGGCTGACCTTGAAGGAAACGTCCTTGACGGCTTCGGTCTTGCCGAAACTTTTTGCGATGTTTTTAACGATAATAGTTTCCATATTTCTCCAATTATTCTATTTACACGTTTATAGTTTAACATACCGCGTTTGCGGAAAGAAGAAATAAAAGGCTTGTTTATCAAGAATTAACAAGCCCTTGCCATTTGGTAAAGGCTTGTTAATAAAGGGTTGGGAATTGAGGAATTTGTGCCGGAAAGTTTTTGCTTCCAGTCATTAACCAGAAAGTCGTAAATGTGTTGGTGGATAACAAGGCTTGTATGTTTGGTCCCGGGTATCGCATCGATGTTGTTGACTATTACTAATATGGGAAAATCGATCTTTTTTATTTTGCCTGTAAAAATCGATCAACTTATTGACATTGTTTCAGTTGCCTGCTTTAATGCCCTCCAAAAGGATAATAATTCCCATCAGGGCTGGCAGTTGGGCCGGTGTCCGGTTGTGGTGGGTAGGTGGGTCTGGGGGTTGCGGTTGGTACCACGCTGGTCAGGTCATCAACAAAATTCAAAGCCAGAACATCGAAAAACAGAGGCTGGTCAGACCCCGTGGCGCTCAGTACAAGCCGGTTTCCGACCACTTCCTCGATCCTTAAGGCGCCAACTTTTTGTGGTGAGGGCAGGAAAAGCAAAAATGTTTTTCCGGTAATTTCTGTTTGGACTGAAACGAAACCTTGCAAGGGGTCTTCCGTGTAATACCCGACCCGCACGGCCATACCCTCGCCATTCACCTTGCCGATCCAGCCGTTGACAGGTCTCATATTGGAGGGAAGGCGACCTTGCCCCATGTCGTCTTGAATACCGTAGATCACTCTTGGGATAAGTTCCATACATCCGGGTGCTTGCAGATCTTCAAAACAGCCCAAAGCCTGGCGTGTCATGGAAAGTCCAAAGTCATAAGTGGCTAAATGTGAACGTTCTTCATAATTTGCTTGTTCAGTGCTTCTGGCGACCGGGTCAGTCATTTCAGCAATCTGCGTAGACCAGGCATAAAAATCCTCGTCCCGGCCGTGAATATAAAAATATGCTGGAAACTTTTCTTCAGCAGGTCTAAAAAATATCAGAAATGAAGCGACAATAAAAGCAATTATGACCAAAACCAGCCAAAAGGTGTGCTTCTTTTTCATTGTATGGGCTCCTTTCCAAATACTTATTATCTTAATCCTGGTATAAACTGTTTTAATCAGTAAAGCTTTTTGGCTTATGGATAAGGGAATCCTCTGTTTTCAGGTGTTTCAAAAGGATAAGTGGACCAGTTTGGGCTGGGGGTTGGGCCGGTGTCCGGTTGTGGTGGGTAAGTGGGTCTGGGAGTTGCGGTTGGGACGATGCTGGTCAGGTCATCAACAAAATTCAAAGCCAGAACGTCAAAATACAGCGGCTGTTCGGATTCCGTGGCGCTCAGAACGAGTCGATTTCCGACCACTTTTTCGATCCTTAAGGCGCCAACTTTTTGTGGTGAGGGCAGGAAAAGCAAAAAAGTCTTTCCGGAAATTTCAGTGTGAACGAAAACGAAGCCCTGGGATGGGTCATCCAGATAGTATCCAACCTGCACAGACATACCCTCGCCATTCACCTTGCCGATCCAGCCATTGACTGGTTTCATCCCAGTGGGAACACGCCCCTGACCCAGGTCATTGCGTATTCCGTAAGTCACGCTTTGATTGAGTTCCACACAACCGATTGCCTCAAAATTATCGAAACAGCCCATCGCTTGTTGTGTCCTGGCGAGCCTCAAACTATTAGTGGCTAAAACTGAAAATTCAGCAAAAACCGCTTGTTGGGTGCTTTTGATAACTGGGTCAGTCATTTCAGCGATTCTGGTTGCCCACTCCGCAAAATCTTCATCCCTGCCATAAACATGCAAATATTGAGGGAGCTCTTCTTTAGCAGGTCTATAAAATAACAAAAATACAGCGACAGTCAAAGCAATTACAGCTAAAACCAGCCAAAAGTTAAGCTTCTTTTTCATTTTGTGGGCTCCTTTCCAAACATATATTTATTTTAAGCCCGGAACAAAATTGCTTTTACGTACCAGTCACTTTAAATTTAACATATCATTCTTATTATATTTTTTTATCCTATTCCTTATCGTAAGGCGTGCCAGCGGCGGCGGGGGCCTGGCCCTTGCCAATAAAGCCAGCCAGGACGATCATGGTGATGAGGTAGGGTGCCATCGCCATGAACTGGGTTGGGATGCCGCTGCCGAGAATGGAAAGCTTCGAGCCGATCGCGTCCGCGAAGCCGAAAAGCAGCCCCGCGCCAAGAGAGCCGATGGGGTTCCAGTTGCCGAAGATCATGGCGGCTATGCCGATGAAGCCCTTGCCAGCGGTCATGCCTTCTTCGAAGCGACCAACGGAACCAAGCGTGAAGAAAGCGCCAGCCAGGCCAGCGATGGCGCCGCTGAGCAAAACGCCCATCCAGCGCAGGCGATTGACGTTGATGCCGAGCGTGTCGGCTGCTTTGGGGTGTTCTCCGACAGAGCGCAGGCGCAGCCCCCAACGGGTGGAGAAGAGCGCAAATTGCAGGATGACCAGAATGATCAACAAAAGATAAACGAAAATGTTGGTGTTGAACAGAATCGGACCGATAAAGGGAATGTCTGACAGGAGTGGGATCGGCGCGCGCCCGAACATGGGGGGCGTGTTGATGGCCTCGTTGACCTGCAGGAATTTCTGGGAGACATAAGCGGTGATGCCAGCCGAGAAAATGTTGATGACAGTGCCGGAAATGGTTTGGTTGATCTTGTATTTAATGGACAGCATGGCGTGGATGGCTGCCAGCGCAAGCGCCCCGACGATCGCTCCCAACACACCGAGGATGAGGCTGTCGGTCAGGCTGCCAATGACGGTGCCCGTCATTGCCGCGAAGAGCATCATGCCTTCGATGGCAATGTTGACGATGCCGCAACGCTCGCTGAGAATGCCGGCGAAGGCAGCCAGGGTGATCGGCACGGCCAGCAAAACAGCGCTGGTGAGCATGCCGCCCAGGTTGAGCGATTGGCCCGCTCCCTGCCAGACCAGAAAGCTCATGATGAGCAAAAAGCCGGTCAGCCCAACCATCAGATTGGTGCGCTTCTGGAAGCCTTTGAAGAGCTGTACCAGGCCAATGATCAATGCCAGAGCGGCCATGACGATCAAAGTCAAACGTGAAGGCAGGATCAGGTCTTTCATCACACCCTGGGTGATGCCGCCCGGGGTCATGACGAAATTGGTTTTGATATCGGGGCTGATATTGAGCGCGAAAGCGAAGAAGATCAGCAGGGCAATGCCAATTTCCACAGCGGCCATGCCGTAGCGGCGAGGTTTTGAAACTTCAGTGATCTGTTTGTGCTGAATTGCGTGGGTTGATTTGCTCATGCCTTACCTCCCCAACCGGATAGGAAAACTTTGTTGTCACCTGTTTTCAAGTCTTTCAGGTGGTAGATTGCCTGGATAATCCCTGGCGCGGCGACCAGCATTAGGATGATGGCCTGGATCACGCTGACGATATCGATCGGAATGCGGGAAACCACCATCATGCGGGTGGCGCCGTTGCGCAGAGAGCCAAAGAGCAGCGAGGATAGCACCACGCCAAGCGGATGGTTGTTGCCGATCAGCGCCAGAGCGATGGAGTCGAAGCCGTAACCGGAGGAAAGTCCGATCGCCATGCTACGGTTGATGGCCAGGGTTTGAACGGCGCCTGCCATGCCCGCCAGCGCGCCGGAGAGGGACATGCCCATGATGGTTGTTTTAACAGTGCTCAGACCGGCATATTTTGCCGCGCGAGGGTTCGTGCCGACGGTGCGCAGGTTCAGGCCCCAGGTGGTTTTGAAGAGCAGCCACCAGATCAACCATGCCGCCGCCAGAGCCATAAAAAAGCCCAGGTGGAAGCGGATCGGTGAGGGGAAAAACTGGGGAATCTCAGCGCTTTTTTCAATGACCGGGCTGACGGGCATGCTGCCAGCGCCCTGACGCGTCATTGGACCAGTCAACAGCCATTCGGTCAAACGGAAAGCGATGTAGTTCATCATAATGGTGTTGATGACTTCGTGGCCACCGGTTTTCGCTTTAAGAAAGCCGGGGATAAAGCCCCAAAAAGCGCCACCTGCCATTCCCGCCAGCAAAGCCAGCGGCATGTGGATGAAGCCGGGCAGACCTTTGATCGAATAGCCGACAAAGGTCGCGCAAGCGGCACCGATGAAGAGCTGCCCTTCAACGCCGATGTTGAACAATCCCGCCCGGAAGCCAAGCGCGACTGCCAGACCGGTCAGGATATAGGGCGTGGAGACGACCAGGCTTTCCAGAATTGGGTTGATCGCTACGCGGATCTGGTGCGGCGTCCCGCTTTGCAGCGCGCTGATAATTTTGCCGATATCGCCAAAAGCGCCGGTTAATAAAGCCTTGTAGGAGACGTAAACCTCGTTGAAAGCTGTTCCAATTCCCGTAAAAAAGCCTTGCGCGAATGCCTCATAAACACGGGGACTGGTCAGGACGATCAGAATCGCGCCGATCAGCAACCCGGTCAGGATCGCGAGGGCAGGAATGCTGATGGATTGCCAAAAGTTCTTTTTTTCTTTGGGCTCGTCGCCATCTTCCTTATTAAACTTGCGGAGAAAGGCCTTACCCAGATCGTTTTTTTCTTGTTCTTCTTTTTTCAATGGGCACCTACCTAAAAAGTTGCTTCGATGACGATGTTTTCATCGGTCGGAATGTCACCTTGCGGGAGCACGCCAGCCATCAGCAAACCGATCTGTTCTTTGGAAACGCCGCGATTGGGCACAACCGCGATGATCTCACCGCGGTACATGACCGCGATGCGATCTGAAAGCTCCATGATCTCATCCAGTTCTGGCGAAACGAGCAAAACCGCGCAGCCTTCGTCCCGTTTTTGGACGATGCGACTGTGAATGTATTCAATGGAGCCGACGTCCAGTCCGCGGGTTGGTTGCGAGGCGACCAGGAACTGAATTGGTCGGGAAAGTTCGCGGGCAATGATTACTTTTTGCTGGTTTCCGCCGGAAAGCGAGCCAACCGGAGTGAGGGCATTGGGTGTGCGAATGTCGAAGTCTTCGATCAGCTTCACGGCATTTTCCATGATCTTGTCGTAGCGCAAGACAACGCCGTTGGAGAAAGGTTCCTTGTAATAGGTACACAGGACCAGGTTCTCGGCGACCGGGAAAGGCAGCACCAGACCGTCTGCCTGCCTGTCTTCCGGGATGTGCGCGCTGCCAAGTTCGGTGATCCTGCGGGGACTGGCGTTTGAGATATCCTGCCCAAAGAGGGTCACGGAGCCGCTTTCCAGTTTTCGCAGGCCGGTCACGACTTCGACCAGTTCGGTCTGCCCGTTGCCCTGAACGCCGGCAATGCCGACAATTTCACCTGCGCGCACGTCCATTGAGACATTGTCTACCATGACGTTCTGGAATTTGTCCGCCACGGTCAGGTTTTTGACTTCCAGGACAATATCTCCTGGCTCCTGAAATTTCTTTTCAACAACCAGATTGACATCCCGACCCACCATCATGGCTGCCAGCGAATTTTTATCGGCTTGCTCAGGCATGGTCTCACCGACCATCTTTCCACGGCGGATGACCATGATGCGGTCGGCAATATCGAGAACTTCACGCAGTTTATGGGTAATAAAGATGATCGACTTTCCACGTTCCGCCAGCGAGCGCATGATCAGGAAGAGCTCGTCGGCTTCCTGCGGGGTCAGAACGGCGGTCGGCTCGTCGAAAATGAGAATTTCGGCTTCGCGGTAGAGCAGCTTGATGATTTCAACCCGCTGCTGAACCCCGACCGGCAGGTCGCGCAGGTAGTCGTGTGGGTCCACTTCGAGGCCGTAGGTCTTTGAGATCTCCTCGATCTTCGCTGCCGCGGTCTGGCGATCCAAAACCCCGGCGGTTTTAACAATCTCGTCACCCAGCATCACATTTTCAGTCACGGTAAAAACCGGAATGAGCATGAAGTGTTGGTGGACCATGCCGATGCCAGCTTCGATGGCATCGGATGGGGATTGGATGGTGACCGGTTTACCATCGATCCAGATCTCACCCTGGTCGGGTTGGTAAAGGCCGTACAAAATATTCATCAGAGTCGATTTTCCGGCGCCGTTTTCGCCAAGCAGAGCGAGGATCTCGCCTTTTTCGAGGCGCAGGTCAATATGATCGTTGGCAAGCACGCCAGGGAATTGTTTGGTGATGCCTTTCAGTTCAAGTATCGGTGTCATAAATCCCCGTTTCATTTAAAATGAGGTTAATTTTGTATGAAAATTATAACAGGGGTTTGGAATAAAAAAACAGGTTGATTTTGTCAACCTGTTTTTTCGTGTTTGATTTTTAGGGCTTAGTCAAGGACGATGACACCAGCGATGATGTCTGCCTTGAGCTGTTCGAGCTCGGCCTTCATTTCGTCAGTAACGAGGCTCTCCAGATTGTGGAAAGGAGCCAATGCGACACCTTCGTTGGCAAGGGTACCAACAACGTTACCGCCGGTGAAGGTGCCATCGATAACTGATTTAATGACAGCTTCGGTGGTCGCGTCCATCAGTTTCATGACGGAGGTCAGGGTGATGTCGGCATATTTTTCGTTGGTGAGAGCCCAGTCGGCATCCACACCGATGAAATAAGCGCCACCGCGGTCCTGAATGGCGGCAGCGGCACCGATGCCAACAGGTCCGGCAACGGGCATGATGATGTCAGCGCCTTCGTCCATCAGGGAGATGGCAAGTTCGCGGCCTTTTTGCTGATCATCAAAGCTGTTGGTGAAAAGACCTTCCTGTTTTTCAACGTCCCAACCGAGAACTTCCACGTTGGTGCCTTTGACTTCGTTGTATTTGGCAACACCCTTGACGAAACCATCCATGAAGATGGTGACGGTCGGGATCTGCATACCACCGAAGGTGCCAACTTTGCCGGTCTTGGTCACGCCAGCGGCGAGGTAGCCAGCCAGGAAGGCGGCTTCGTCAGTTTCGAAGACCTGACCAACCACGTTGGGCAGAGTAGGATCGAAAGCGTAGTCAACGATCGAGAATTTGGCATCGGGATAGGCTGCGGAGGCGGCTGTGGTGGCATCTGCGATGAGGAAGCCGACGGTGATGATCAGGTCACATTCATCTTCGATGAAGGAGTTGATGTTCTTTTCGTAATCGGCAGTTTCCTGGGATTCGAGATATTTGCCCTCAATGCCAAGGGACCCTTCGGCATCCAGAATGCCTTTCCAGGCGGTGGCGTTGAAGGATTTGTCGTCAATACCACCGGTATCGGTGATCTGGCAGACTTTAACTTTGTCTTCGGTAACAGGCTGGTCAACAGCAGGGGCGGCGTCTTTCTGGCAGGCTGCCAGGGCCATGGACGCTACCAATAACAGGGAAATGATAAAAACTAACTTTTTGCGCATGAATTTTCTCCTCTTCTTCACTAAGAACCGCTTTTGCGGCAATTGTTATATTAAGTATAGTTTAACGCCTTGTATTTCGCAAGCAAAACGAAAAAATTAACAATTCTTAGGCCTGTTTGCTTTCTTTCATTGTCACGATCATCACCAGTGCCGCCAGCATGAAGATGGGGCCGATCAGGAAGATCGAGGAATAGTTGTTGCCAGTTAATTTCACGATCCAACCGTTGATGTTGGGACCAGCGATGGCTGCCAGGGTTGAAAAAAGGTAGTACAGACCGGTGAAGGTGCCGATCTGGACGGCATCGGTCAGGTCGACCACCATCGGCAGCGAGTTGATGTTGATCAGCGCCCAGCCAAGCCCGGCGACGATCAGCATCAGGCCGACCATGGGTACAGTGCCGAGGATCGGAAGGCTGAAAACATCCTGCACCAGGGTGGCTTTGGGGATGAAGAAGATCGAGGTCATAACAATGATCATGAAGATCAGACCGATGCTGATGGTGCGTTTGCGGCCGATCTTTCCACCGATCAGGCCTGCCGGGAGCGCCATGAGGACAAATGCAAGCGAATTAAGTGTCATCAGGTTGACCGCGCGCGATTCTGACATCCCCAGCGAATGGTTGGCATAGAGCGTGATGAAAGACTCGATCGCGTTCATGGCGACGAACCAGAAGAAGATCGCGAAGAAGATGCGGATGGCGTTGTGCTGCTTTTCGCGGAATATCTGTTGGAGGCTCTTCCATAGATTCGGTTTTTCAAGATTGGGGTTTTCATCATAGATCTTCGGTTCGCGAATGAAGATGAAAACCATCAGCACACCAAGCAAGATCAGGATCGCAGCCAGCCAAAAGGGGTAAGCTGGATTGATATCGTAAAGCTTACTTCCGATCAGGAAGGCGATGATCGAGCCGATACCGCCCATGAAGTTGATCACACCATTGGCCTGAGAGCGATATTTGGAGGGGGTAACATCGGGCATCAGGGCGACCACGGGCGTGCGCCAGATGGCCATGCTGAGCATAAAAGTGATCGTACAGGTCACAAAGAGCGGCAGGCGTGCCTCGACCGGGATGTTGAGGATCGGAATGGCAACAGCCGGGGCAAAGAAGAAAGCCAGCGCGGCGATTGGGGCTCCGGTGAGCATGAAAGGCAGACGCCGACCGATCTTGGTGCGGGTGCGGTCGGAAAGCGAGCCGATCGCCGGCTGCAGGAAGAGGGCGGCGATGTTGTCAAGCGTCATAAAGAAGCCGATCGTGGCTGGGTCGAGGTTGAAGCGGTTTGCCAGGAAGAGCGGTACAAAGGCATTGTAGACCGACCAGGCGACCATAACGGCAAAAAAGCCAAAACCAAGCAGGAAAGTTTTACCAAAATTGAATTTTTGTTCTTCGATCATGAGGTCTCCGATGAATAAGTTGATGGGATAATTATAGTAGAGAATTGCTCCTATTCGTGCGATGCATATAAGCGCGCAATTGTTCCCTCTCCCGCGACACCAAAAGTCTATGGTAGGTCGAAATTGAAATTGCCCAAATTGGGGGCAATTTCAATTCGACAGAATCGATCTTGCAATACGGGACGTCGGATTGAATCATTGGGGCGATTTCGCCCCAATGATTCAATCGCGACCTACCCAAGATGTAGTTGCAGTGGCGGGTTGTTACCTGTGCCTTTTGGAGATGCCCGTTTGTAAATCGTAGGAGCGGACTTCCATGTCCGCCTGGAACGGGAGACCGTGGGAGGCCCCCCTACGGTTGGGGTGGGCCTATGCGTGAGACGAAGTGTCAGGTATCCCACGCCCGCTCGCTACAGGAGCAGGTAAGATGTAGGCCGGATTCTCATGGAATCCGGCTTGCGATAGCCAATCAGATCAATTTTGCAATCCGACCTTGTGATGCCAGGATTTGCAAATGTTGGATTTTGAAGATTGGGATTGGGAAACCATCACCCTCTCCAGGACAGCGATTTATATTCGTGACTTTGTCAAATCAGAAAACAAGCTGTCCGAAGGGAGAGGGATGAAAGGGTGTGGTTTTTTTATTCTTTTTATGGTTGAAAACCGTATCTGATATCAATCCGTCAGGCTATCCTGCTCTTCCAAAAACTCTTTCAGAAATTTGCGGTCTTTGTCGGTCAGATTGGCCTTTTCGAGCAGATCGGGGCGGTTTTTAAGCGTGCGGATCAGGGATTGCTGGCGTTTCCACTTGAGTTGTTCCCCTAAATTGCCGTTGGTCATGATCTCCGGCACGCTCCAGCCGCGAAATTCGGCCGGTTTGGTCCATTGTGGATATTCCAGCAAACCGTCTTCGGAAAATGAATCGTCATCAGTGGCTTCGTTGTCGCCCAGAACGCCTGGGCGCAGGCGCGCGACGGCGTCCATCATGACCAGCGCGGGCAATTCGCCACCGGTCAGGACATAATCGCCAATGCTGAGCACGAGGGTTGCCAGATGCTGGCGGATACGCTCGTCGAAACTTTCGTAACGCCCGCAGATCAGCGCGAGATGGTCAAACGATGCCAGTTCCCGCGCGACGGATTGATCGAAGAGCTCGCCCTGCGGGCAAAGCAGGATGACCGGGCAGGAGGGCGGCGCGCCGAGGACGCTCTCGACCGCGGCGAAAACCGGTTCGGGCTTCATGATCATCCCGCCACCGCCGCCATAAGGCGTGTCATCGGTGGTGTGATGCTTGTCCGCCGCCCAGTCGCGGATATTGTGGGTATGAACCTCGATCAGCTCCTTTTGAATGGCACGCTTGAGAATGCTGATCTCGAGGTAGGGTTGAAAGATATCAGGGAAGAGTGAAAAAACATCAAATCGCATAAGCAAATTTTAGACGATTAAGCTGAAAATGGGCAAGGTGAGTTGGTATACCGACCGGTTTCATCTCCTGAAATCCGGCCAGTAATAAACAAAGCTTACTGGGTATCCGTTATCACCGGGGCGATGAAATAGTAATCCTTGACATAATCGCTTTCCCGCGTCCAGCCTCGGATACCGGAGTCTTCAGACTCGACGTACCACCAGACGCCCGATTGCCCGTTGCCGCAACTTGGGCCGTCCAAAACTTTCATGTAGCTTCCTGGTCTCATTCTGTAAAGCAATTTGGAAGCGTCAATGATCGGTTCGGGATAAATACGGTTGTAATCATTGGGCATCGGTTCAACAAAAGCGCGACCACCTATGACCAGGCGGGTTGGTTTCGCGCCACTACACACGTTTCGGGTATGGATCGGAAGGATCCAAAACTCGCTGCCATCTCCTTCCGGCAGCCAGCCTTTCTCACTTTGGACGGTGCGGACTTCCCAGAAGACCCAGCCCATATCGCAAACCGGCCCTCCAATTACGTGAAGCACCTCGCCAACGGAGAGTTTACGTATGGCTGAGTTGCCAATTCTTGCGACAGGTTCTTTCCGGATTGTGATAGATCCGGTTGCGAAGTTCACGAATGCCGAATCCCCAACGCTCAGTTGGGAGGCGGCACAATCGCCCAGCGGATAATATTTTGTGGGTACAGGCGTTTGGTTTGGTTTGTTTGTTGGTGTTCGCGCCTGCGCTTGCGTTGGCGCTGTTGTTGGAACTGATGTTGGCGCGGGGAGGTTTGTGTTGGTCGGCTGAATGACGTTTTCCTGTGTTGGGAAGATGTCAAAACTAATTTGGCTGGGTTCAGGTGTTGATGCTTCTCCCTGAACATTTCCCAATTGGTTTTGTTTTTCCCGTTGATAATAGTTAGTTCCATCTGGAAAATTGATCTGAAGCAAATCGCCTTCGATGAAATATTCCACAACCTGCGCGTTGTCGTCCACTGTTAGCTTCATTTTCCCGGGGGATATCACCGCGTAGCGCAGCGTGGAGGGATCGAGCCCATAAGCGCTAACGAACTCCAGTTTTTTATGGTCATCAAAATTTAGGTTGCCATATAAGCTGGAACTACTGCTGCTGGTCCAATCGATCTGCCATAAGCCTTGCAAATCTCCCTGGGTGGAACCATCGCAGGCGGAAAGTGATAAACAAAATAAGAAGAAAAAGATAACAATTTGGGCAATGTGTTTTTTCATACTCACCTTTCCATGACCTCGTAGATCTCGATAAAACCGTCTAAATATGTGACCGCAAGCAAGAACTTGCTTTTTGAAAATACGATATCAGACACAGGTCTTCCATCAACAGGAATCTCTGCCAGCAGGTCCCCTGAATGTGTGTTCCAAAGGAATACTTCGCCGTCTTTTGTCAACCCTGCAATCACCTGACCATCAGGCATGAAACTAAGCTCTTCGATCGTAGCGGGATAATTGATGAACCAACTTTCCTGGCTTAGATAGTTGACGAGTCGAATTCCATTCCAGGCAGGATCTGCCCAGCGAGAGCTGTATGCGAAAAGCGGTTCAGTCGGTGAAGGCTCAATATGGTCAACCGGTCCTTGCACCTTAAAATCAATCGCAGTTTGTTCATAGTTTTGAGAATTGAAAATGCTTACATTTCCCGAATGGTCAATTGCGATCAGCCATTGTCCGTCACTTGAGAATCTTGCGTTAGTCGGATAGTCGTTCAGTTCAGGGGTCTTATCAAGAACCTGGCCTGTTTCCAACTCCACCAGGGCGATATCCTGATTGCCCGCGCTGACTGCCACGATGTTTTTGCTTGGATGCAGGTCGTAGAGTGAAGTACAGCCTTCCTCCAGACTGATATCGCCCATCACTTCAAGAGTATGAGGATCGCTGACCAAAACGCTGCAATATGTTGTCTCAGTGAGCAGGTAGCGGTCATCAGATGACACCCTCAGGTCAAACGCTCTGAAGCTGCCATCAGCAATCACCTGCTCAGCGGCCAGAACCCAGACCATTTCTCCGTTGTCTCCGGCAGAAGTGATCAAATAATTTGAATCTGTAGAAAATATTGCTGAGAAGTAACTGACAGGGTCGGCAACCATATCACCACCTGGCTGGATACGATAACGACTGTTTCTTTCTAAAACTTCTCTGGCGTCAAGTGTGCTGATCAGCCTAAGATTGATATCCCGAGGTTCGGGAGTAGTTTGGGCTTCTACATGGCTTGCTTCAACTGTAACTGCCGCCTCCTCCGTCACTAAAGTAGAGTCTTCGGCTGCGGGAACAGGCGTCTCAACTGCTTGTTGCGCTTCCTGGGCGGGCTGGTTGAGCAAGAAATAATCCTGATCACCTTCCTTAAAACTGAGTGTGAGGGTTTCGCCTTCGACATGATATTCTGCAACAAGAGAGATATCTTCAATAACTAATTTGATTTTTCCTGGAGCGATAACAGCGTAGCGTCCGCTTATTCCTGTTTGGGTCAGAACAAGCTTCCCATCGGGTTGAAACTCGACCTGTTGACAAAAGTTCATGACAGGACACGACCATCCGGATGGGATCCAGACACCCTGGATCTCCTTGTTTTCCAGGCCCGAAATGGATTGGCAGGATGGGATCAGCAGGACCGCTGCCAGCAAAACCAGGATCAAATGATGGTTAGAGGCCTTTTTCTCCTGGCTTTTCATCTCATTTCACCCGATTAAAATGAAAGAGAAATGGCTCATATCCGGGGGTGTTGATGATCGCGTCTCCCACCCGCATATTGGCGATCTCCCAGTCTTCAACAACGTTTGCCTCCCTGATCTGTTCAACAATTCCGCGGGAGGCAACCATGGACTTGAAAACTTCCATCTTTCGGTTCTTTCCAAGTAGTTCCT
Source organism: uncultured Anaerolineaceae bacterium (assembly GCA_964293995.1). GTDB lineage: Bacteria > Chloroflexota > Anaerolineae > Anaerolineales > Anaerolineaceae > Mesolinea. The sequence goes on along the minus strand of CAXYYH010000015.1, from coordinate 27,292 downwards.
GAATGAATTTGCGTGTTGCGGCGTCGTTGACCCGGAATGCTATTGTAGTAAGAAGACCAGAAAGAATGGAATGGGCCTGAGCTTCCCCATAGGCATGGAAAACCTGTTCGATGTTTTGCACACCGATGATGAATTTTGCGCCCAAACTACGTCCAAAATTAATTCCATCATCGATATGCTGCAAATTGGGGATCAGCCTGAACTCGTCGATGATGAACCAGACGTTGCCGGCACTCTTTTTCCGGCTTAGGGCTTCTTTGATGGCCATATCGAGCATTAGTTGGTAGATCGGGGTCAACAAACTGCCGATCCCAAGGTCATATTCCACAAATACCGCTCTGCCTTGTTTGGCACGAATCGCTTTGCGAATGGAAAGCGTACCTGCTTTACGGAAATTGCCGATAAAGATCTCCCGAAGATGCTGCTGCAGTTCCGAGATCACGCCCTGCGTTTGGGGCGATCTGTCATCGGAAATATAGGAAACCATCGCCCTTAGGTCTGGATGCAGCTGCAGGATCGACCTTATATCCGCCGAAGGGGACTGGTCGAGGAAGTCGCGCAGTTCCTGATTGTTGCTGTTTCTGCCCTGGCGATAAAAATGAAGCATAAGGCCTGTAAACAGGTCTCTGGCAGCGTTGGGGAAGAAAGGCTGGCTGGATTTGGTGCTGCGTTCATAAAACAAGGCTCGGGCGATTTCAACGATATCTTCTTCAGCGTTGGAATCGGAGACGATCTCTTCAAAGATATTCCAATAATCCCGACCATTAGGGCCGGTCGCCTTTTCGTCATTGCTGATAACAATATCGCCAGGTCGGTAATAGGCGTCATAAAAATCACCCTTGGTGTCAAAAATGATCATGACATCTTCGGGTGTCATAGCGTTTCGCAGCTGCGAAAGGATCTGAAAAATGCCATTGGTCTTGCCCATGCCGATCCCGCCGATAAATAAAAGATGTTTGCTAAGCAGATCATCGTTAAGCGGGAAGCTGACCGGTCGGTTATCAGGTTCTGTGCCCTGAATCAAACAGCGGGCTCCTTGCGGATTTACTTTTGGGACGGTGCGATTAAGTTGGTTCCCATCGAAAACGGTGGTTCTGTTCATCGGGTTTGATGGCAGCATCCATGGCTCCTTTTAAATCGTATAATCGTTGTAATAACCCTTGTCTTCTTCTTCATCCAGAGCCTGGTCTGTGGCGTTCTCGGGTTTGTCGGTAACTGTTGACTCTTGCTCGAGCTTATTCAGCATCTCTTTGGTTTCTGAGGAAGTGAGCCCTGTACCCTGTATCCTTTGGGTGAGCGTTTCCATTTGCTCTTCTGTGTAATTTTCCGGAAGTTGGTAGTTTTCCGGGAATTCCGTGGCCTTTCCCCGCAAATGGTCGCGCATGACCTGAACATGGTCCTCTGGAATGCAGAGGATACTGTTGTTTTTTAGATAGTTGACCTGTTCCTCCGGGCTTTTGCCCTTGAATTCAGGTGGTAAAGGTACACTCTTTGGGAGGTTGTTCAAGGCCTGCGCGTCTTTCTGCGCTGAGTCGCTCCAAGTCCATCCATTCAATTTGTCAAAATCTTCCATATAGGCACTTTTGACCCATTCTTTCATTTCTCCTGATTCGCTGATGTGGGACTTGACACTGAAAACACCCTCTGAGGAAATCAGATCATAGGTCCTGAATTTATCGGTTCCAGATATATCATTGAGGTTTACAATGTCTCCGCCGAACTTTTTGGCTGCGGCGTCTTCATGCAACCTTCCCTGAATTTCTGATAAGTTTCTTTCTTTATCGTAATATGCCATTTTTCACATCCCGTAACTGTAGTCGTAATCCTTATCCTGCTCCTGATCTTGCTGCTGGGTCGCCTCTGGATTATGGGTTTGTGAACGGGCTTGTTCCTGGTATTCCTGCAGGAATTTGTTTTTTGCTTCCCTCATTTCAGTCATTTGTGATGAGATTTCCTCTAAGTCCTTCGTAGCCATTTCAGCCAGCTCCGTTTGGTTATTGATAAGATTTTCTCTTCGTCTCTCAAAGGTTGTTTCATAGGATTTTAGAAGATTGCTCAAATTCATCTCATAAATCCTTAGGTATTCTTCTTTCGAAATGTTTTGACCGTTCATCACGCTCCTACATTACCAGTAAATGAGGTTTTTATTCGCTTTGAGCCCATTTCATGGCTGCCAGATCGCCGGTTTGCTGCAAATCCATGACCAGAGAACCCAATTCCTTCGCGACAACTGCCGCTTCTTTTGATGGCACGATCGAGCCAGGATAGGCAAACTTGCCTTTGGCAAAAAGAGACTGAAAAGAGGCGGAGCGGATGGTGATGCCAGTACCTGCTCCGGTTTTGGACGCGATCTCCAGAATGTAATCATCCTGCAACCCAAAATATTTAAGGAACATAAAGGTGAATAAAGCCGCTGGGATTGCCATGCCAAATATCCCGAGACCGCGGACAAAATCACTTTTGATGAGCGCAGCGCCAAGCAACAAAATACCAATGTATAAAAGCACCTTAAACACGGTTCTGATCGCCTGGCTTGGCTCGACCCTGCCGATGTCCTTGAGGTGTTCAGACCCCAGGTTCTCAATGATCCGATCTTTCAGATCCTGATTGAGCACATTGCTTTCTATGAGCCAAAGGATAAACCAGGGCAGCATCAGCACGAGCGCGAAAGCCCAATGGGTCATGAATTCGGGTAATTTATCGACCAAAAAGCTTTCAATCAAAAAAGCCGTGACAACAAAGAGGAGCAAAGCCCAGATTTTGATGGATTTGCCAATAAATGAACTGATCGGGCCAACATCCATCAACGGCAACTCCGAGACCAGCAGGCTGCTGCCGCCAATTTGAGAAGAGGTCGCGTAGATGATCCGTTTATTGGTAACCTGAAGATAGCCATCCGTTTTTCGTGAAAAGAAACCTTTTTGAACCGCGCACTGATAGCTTTTGACGATAAATTCGCCTTCTGAGAATTCAACGATTTTTCTATCCATGTCAGCGCTCCGGGTTTATCTTAGGGTCCATTTGGCGATGCCGTAATCTCCCAGCGTTTGGATATCGGTGATCAGTGCTCCAAGCTCCCACAACATTTTTTCGGCATCTTCAGCGGGTTGGGCATTCAACGAATTCGTGGATGAAATACTCAAAAAACCGCCCGCGCTTGCGATCCGAATGGGTGTGCTTGATCCGCCTTTCGAGCTGACCTCAAGCGAGAAGGTCGGTCTGCGGGCAAACCAGGCAGCGCACAGGAGCAGATAGATCAGTGCTGCCAGAGCGAGCAAGATCAGCCAGATCTTGCTACCCATTCTTCCACTGGATAGTGCGAGAAGTAGATACTGAAGCCCTAGCCCGGCCAGGCTAAGCAGCCCTCCCACAGTACAGGCCGCCAGCACAGTGCGCCATATCTGTTTTGCGGGAACAAGAAAAGAGCCCGCAAAGCTGGCGATGATGATCAACCATGCCAAAATCTGGAAAAATGTGGATGATTCCAGCGCATAAGCAATTGCTGTCAGCAGAGCGGGAATGAGGGTGAGAACGATGGATGCCAAAATGAGCGCTCCGACCAGTAAAAGGATGCTGAAGTAGGTGCCCTTGAAGCTGTTAATACCGGAAACATCAGCGATCGGGACTTCACTTTGCAAAATTGTGCGCCCGGTCGTTGAATTGCCAGAGGCTAAAAAGATGAGCCGCTTATTGGTGACACCCAGGTAGCCGTCGGTTTGAATGCCTAATAGTTTTGATTTGTAATAAGTACACCGATAAGTTCTTACGGTAGATTCTCCCTCTGCGGGAGCAACATTGCTTGCCAACAAATCCATTTTTACCTCCTCAGGGATTGGGCTAACATTAGGGGATTGTTGATTAATTATAACGGAAATTTTCTCGATGGAATATAGTATTTTGGTGGAGATTTACAATATGAAAATAGGGCAGGCTGGAATATGTTTTCTGGTTCGATGCCCAAAGGCATGATCCCCACAAAACAGATTATCCGGCCTGCTAGTATAAAGAATCTAAAATGTGATCTTTATTCCGCTGGGGTGTTGTTTTTCAGTTCCTCTCGGATTCTGCGATAGGTGACGATGGGGCGGTCGCCTGGGACGAGTTTCTCGCCGGATTTGAAGGCCGAGGCCTTGGGTCTTTGGGTGATGACCACACGTTTGTCCTGCCGTTCCACGATCTTGTTGCCAAACTTGCCGATCCAGGCGATCAGGCTATCCAATGGTTTGAATCCCGTCAGGCGGCAATAAAAACGAATATACAGAACGGTGTTTTCGTCATCCACCGGCGCAAAATATATGATCACCTTGATCTTGCTGCTGATATGGTTCATCCAGATGTTTGGATATTTAAACTGAAGGTGGGTTTCCTTGATAATGCAATCTTCGCTGCGCCTGGGCTGCTGGCCTTGGTCCACTTCGTTGTTGGCGCTGGTGGTCAGAACCCCGTTTTCCCATAGGACTTTTGGCCCGTTGACCAGGGTCTTGTTCCCTCTGCCGATGGTGTTGTGATGAACAAATGGCAGGTGGACGACATCCAGCTGGTTTTCAATGCAGCGCGAATAATGCGAGTTCCAGTGGTCTTCCAGTTCACTGTAGGCGTAGGAAGCATCGATATCCTCATCAAAAAATGGCAGATCCTGATCCGCTGCTTTTTCATCTTCACCGTACCAAAGATAAATGATGCCGTTTTTTTCTTTGACGGGGTAGTGATGTGCGTTGTAACGGCCCAGATCGGTGGTTGCGGCTTTCCCGATGGCGGGGATAAAAGTGCAGTTGCCATGCGGGTCGAATTGAAGCCCATGAAAGGGACATTGAATGCAGCCGTCCTTAATCTTGCCGAGGCTTAGAGCCGCGCCGCGATGGGTACATTGATCGATCACACAGCCGATCTGCCCGGAAGCGTTGCGAAAAAGGGCCAGATCGAGATTCATGCGCCGAACCCCTACGACCTGATTTTCTTTAACAGATTTGGAAGGTAAAATAGCGTACCATTGATTTGGGATCATTTTTTCCTTGTCTCAGGGCCTCTAATAAATTGAACGCCTGAGGATTTTTTCTAAAAATACCATGTAATAGTTGTAATTGCAAATTTTCTGATCGAGGCCAGCCATTCTCAGTATGAAAAAAAAGGATCTGGGTTGGAGGTTCAGGTGGGTATTGTTGTAAAAAAGAAGTCAATTATCGAATCGTTCAATGTGCAAAAGTAGCGGACGAATCCAAGTCCCGTCCGTGAATAAGTATTGAAAAATGCTCATGGGAAGTCCAATAATTTAAATTGTACAGTTAATTTAGATGCAATTGCACTGAGAGGTTATAGCTTTTCGCGATAATAGTGACCGTTGCTGCATGCGAATCTTGTTGCCCGTTCTTCTGGTCAGGCTCGTGCGGCTTGTAAGGCCATCTTTTAGTCTCTCCTCAGCTTAAATTTGTATTATATTTATTGCCAGTCACTTGGTTTTTCCATTATTAAAGCTCTGCAGGGAGGGCGTAATTTATGGTAGAGGAAGAAAATGATCATAATGCTTTCGTTTTCTATGCCCATTCGTTCGGCGAAGATAGGCGCGCATGGCAGCTTCTCGATGACCATCTCCAGAACACCGCCAGGATAGCCGCCAGCCTTGGGGCGCCGCTGGGTTTTTCCGAGCACGCCTACATCTGTGGACGGCTGCATGACCTGGGCAAGTATTCCCTCAATTTCCAGCGCCGCATTCGGGGCGAAAACGTCAAGGCTGATCACGCCACCGCTGGCGCGCAGGAAATTGTTCAGCTTCTGGCGAACAGTCCCTACAGGCTGTTTGGCAATGCCTACGCCTACTGCATCGCGGGTCATCACACCGGTTTGCCCGACTATGGCACCAGCATCGACCACGAAGGTGATTCCACCTTGCTCGCGCGGTTGAGAAGGTCGCTTGATCCATACGATGCATACCGCACAGAGCTTGAACCGAGCACGCTGCCAATTGCGTCGATGCCAAAAATCATTCGCACCACCGAAAAGGGGCTGTTCTCTCTGAGCTTCTTCATCAGAATGCTTTATTCCATCCTCGTTGACGCTGATTATCTGGAGACAGAACAGTTTTACCAGTTGGGCCTCGAACGCGGCAGCGCCACAACCATCCCCGAGATACTCGAGACATTTCAAAAGCATCTCCAAAGTTTTCAGTTCCCTGAAACCCCGATCAACAAACTGCGGGACGAGATCATGGAAGCCTGCAGGCAAAAAGCGGAGCTCCCGCAGGGCTTGTTCTCCCTGACAGTGCCAACAGGCGGCGGGAAAACGCTCTCTTCCATGCTCTTCGCGCTCAATCACGCCAGAAAGCACAAGCTTGAGCGTGTCATTTATGTGATCCCCTACACCAGTATCATCGAGCAGAACGCCAGAGTCTTTCGCGAAGCTCTGGGCGGGGACATCATCCTTGAGCATCACAGCAATTTCGACTGGGAAGACTTTTCCGCGAGCGGCAAATTATCCAAGACGAGCGAAAACAACGCGGGTGAAGAGGCGGATTACGCCATCTCGAGCAAGCTGAAGCTGGCTTCCGAAAACTGGGATATTCCGATCGTGGTGACGACCAATGTGCAGTTTTTCGAATCCCTGTTTGCTGCCCGCTCTTCGCGTTCGCGCAAAGTTCACAACATGGCCAACAGCGTTATCATTTTTGACGAAGCCCAGATCCTGCCGCTGCAATACCTGCAACCCTGTATGCTGGCGGTCGCGGAGCTGGTGCAAAACTATAAAAGCACCGCGGTGCTTTGCACAGCCACCCAGCCCGAATTACAGCGCTTTATCCCTGAAAGCCTGAAGATCACCGAGATCACCGCTGATCCAGCCCAGCTCTACAATGCTTTTAAGCGCGTGGAGCTGGTCAACCTGGGCTCGATCGAAGACGAGGAGTTAATTGAGCGACTCACCGAACATGAGCAGGTGCTTTGCATCGTCAACACGCGCAAGCATGCCAACAAACTCTTTCAGCTCCTACCTAAAGAGGGGCGCTTTCACCTTTCCACGCTCATGACGCCAACGCACCGGCGTGCCGCGATTCAGACGATCAAGGAAAGGCTTGCCCAGGGCCAGACCTGTCGGCTGGTTTCCACCCAACTGATCGAAGCAGGGGTTGACCTTGATTTCCCCGTCGGCTTTCGGGCTTTGGCTGGGCTGGATTCCATCATCCAGGCGGGTGGGCGCGTGAACCGCAACCGCCGTTCGAAAACGAGTCATCTGTACGTGTTTGAACCCATTACCGATGCCATCAAACGCGCTCCGGGATTCATTCAGCAAACCGGTGACGTCGCGCGGCATATTCTGCGCAAGTGGCAAGGCTCTGACCCGATCTGCCTGGACGCGATCCGCGATTATTACGAATCGCTCTACAGCATTCAGGCAAAAACAACTTTTGATAGCGCCGGGGTGCTGGCTTGTTTTGAAAAACCCAATTCGCACGAGCTTGATTTTGATTTCCGCAAGGCTTCCGAGCTCTTCAAACTGATCGAACAGGACACAATTGGCATCGTCGTGCCGACAGACGGGAAGGCGAACGATCTGGTGGAAAAACTAAAATGGACGAAATACCCCACTTCCTTGTTGAGGTCTCTCCAATCTTACACCGTAAATGTTTATCATCACGAGTTTCGTTTGTTGCTTGAATCCGGTAAAATTAACATGATTGGCCATGTGCCTGTTCTTTTTGACCCTTACCACAACTACAATAAAGATTATGGTCTGATCGTCCCCACTTCCAGTGGCGGGGATGCGTTATTTTTTGATAGTTAATTTCAAAAGGAGGATCTAATGAGCTTTGGTATCACTGTCCGGGTAAAAGGGGATTACGCCCTCTTCACCCGCCCTGAGATGAAGGTCGAGCGCGTCAGTTATGACGTTCTCACTCCTTCAGCTGCCAGGGGAATTATCGAAGCGGTCTATTGGAAGCCAGCCATCTGCTGGGTGATCGACCGTATCCACGTGCTGAACCCCATTCAGTTCACCAATGTTCGCCGCAACGAGGTCGGAGAAAAGGTTTCGTTCGCGACAGCAAAGTCGCTGATGAGGGGCAGCAGCCAAAACGACTTCTTTTTGGACGTATTGTCTTCCCGCCAGCAACGGGCTGCCATGGTCTTGCGGGATGTCGATTATGTCATCGAAGCCCACTTTGAAATGGTGCCTGAAAAAGCTGGTGAGGGCGATACGCCTGAAAAGCACTACAACATTGCCCTCAGGCGATTGCGAAAGGGGCAGCATCACGCCCAGCCCTGCTTTGGCACGCGCGAGTTTGCTGCCAATGTTTCCATCCTTGAGAATGAGCCTATTCCCGTAAGCCAGTTGACTGGCGAGAACGACCTGGGCTGGATGCTCTATGACATGGATTTCAGCGATCCTGAAGACATCAAACCGATATTTTTCAGGGCGATCATGGTGGATGGCATCCTCGATTTGCGGGATGCCCTGAAAGCGAGCTGAGATGATCCTGCAAAACCTGGCCAGGTTTTATGATATTTTGCTTGAAGATGAGGATGTTGAGATCGCTCCTCCCGGCTTCAGCGTGGTCAACATCAACTATTTGCTCAACCTCAGCCCTGAAGGAGAACTGCTTGATCTTCTTTATGTCTTTCAGCCCCGACAGGTAAAAAACAAGGTGATCGAGGACCCCAGACGCATTATTTTGCCGGAAGCCGTAAAACGCAGTTCAGGGGTCGCCCCCAACCTGCTTTGGGATAATGCCACCTATGTTCTGGGAATCGCGGATGACAGCAAGACACAGGCGTACATTGCGGATCGTTTTGAACAGTTCCGACTGCACAACCTGATGTTTTTGGAAAAGATCCCCGGCCTTGAAGCAAGCGCTTTACGGAAATTCCTGACAAAGTACAGCCTGGAAGAATTGAGTTCCCATCAAGTGGTCGTTCCAAATATTGAAGCCTTGCTTAAAAGCACTGGCTTTTTGACCTTCCAATATGCGACAACAAACACATTGATCGCAGATACAAAAGCGATACGTGACGCGATCCATCATGCCTGGGTCAACCCATCGGAAGACACAAAGATCGCTCAATGTCTTGTGACCGGGCTCGAAGAGCCGGTTCAACGCATTCACGCGGCTATCAAAGGCGTGAGGGATGTCAATTCTTCCGGTGGCTCGATCGTCTCGTTTAATAACAGCGCTTACGAGTCTTACGGTAAAGTAAAAGGTCAGGGCCTGAACGCTCCGGTTGGCGAAACGGCTGCTTTTGCCTACACCACGGCTCTAAACTACCTTTTATCCAAAGAAAACCCACATCCCAAACTTCAGATCGGCGACGCGACGGTGGTTTACTGGGCGGAAAGCACCAACCCTCTCTATGCGGATATCTTTCAGATGATGATGGATCCGCAGGGGTTCACAGAACCGGAGCCCGATTCAAAGACCGATACCAAAAGTAGCTATGACTATAAGATGACCGAGCTTTTGGGGAAAATTGGCGAGAGCATCCAAAGCGGAAAGGCGCTTGATTTTGAGGCAATTGAATCGGGATTAGACACAAACACAAGGTTTCATGTGCTGGGGCTTTCCCCCAATGCGGCGCGGATTTCGATCCGCTTTTATGAGATGGCGCCTTTCAGGAACATTCTTGCCCGATTGTTCCAACACTACGAAGACCTGAACATGGGACAAAATTACCCCTGGTCGGTCTGGAGATTGCTAAAAGAAACGGTTTCTCCAAAGGCTTCCGACCAAACTCCGGCTCCGCTTTTGGGCGGCGCTGTCATGCGTTCGATCCTGACCGGTCTGCCCTATCCCGCCGCGCTCTATTACGCGGTTATTAACCGCATCCGCGCCGATTCGGACGAGCCGGAAAAACGTTTTTACAAGATCAATCCAATCCGGGTTGGCATCATCAAAGCCTGCCTGACCCGAAAATATCGCGCTCAGAAAAATGATCAATATACGGAGGTTCTCACAATGGCATTAAATCCAAATTCAACCAATCAGGCTTATCTTCTGGGGCGTTTGTTTGCTGTGCTCGAAAAGGCACAGGAAGACGCCTTGGGAAGTAACCTGAACGCGACCATCAAAGATCGCTACTTCACATCCGCCTGCGCCAGTCCTGCTTCAACTTTCCCGATCATCCTGCGGCTTTCCCAGCATCACATTTCAAAATCAGAATACGGGAGAAACACGGAATGGCGCATTCGGGAAATTATGGATTTGCTTGAGATCGATAACGATCCGTTCCCAAAACGCTTGTCTTTGGACGAGCAGGGCATCTTTATTCTCGGTTATTACCATCAACGCACCAGCCTGTTCACCAAACGTGAAGCCCGGGAACAGGATGAGACCGAAGAGCAGGACGCCGCAACTGACACCCCATCACAACTGCAATTAAATTAATAAGGAGAAGAAATGGAAGCAAAAACACCCCTCAACAATCGCTATGAGTTTGTATTACTTTATGACGTCGAAAACGGCAATCCCAATGGTGACCCCGATGCCGGCAACATGCCCCGCATCGACCCTGAAACCGGATTTGGCATCGTTACCGATGTCTGCCTGAAGCGAAAGATCCGCAATTATGTCGAGATCGTCAAAGGCGGTCAGGCACCCTATAAGATTTACGTCACCGAAGGCATTCCGCTCAACGCCCAGCACAAACAGGCTTATCTCAATACCGGCATCACCATGCCCGAAAAATCGAAAAACGTTCCTGATGACGATCTGCTCATCGTGCGCCAATGGATGTGTGACAACTTCTATGACGTGCGCGCGTTTGGCGCGGTCATGACCACGGGCGTTAATTGTGGTCAGGTGCGCGGTCCTGTGCAGTTGAACTTTTCCCGCAGCATCGACCCCATCCTACAGCAGGAAGTGACCATCACCCGTGTTACCGTCACGCAGGAAGAGGTCGATAAGAAAACCGAGATGGGCCGCAAGCACATTGTGCCTTATGGCTTGTATCGCGTGGAAGGCTATATTTCCGCCAATCTGGCAAACAAGGAAATTACGCCAAAGAACAACCCGAACAAAAGCTCTTATTACACCGGTTTCTCCGAAGAAGACCTGGAACTCTTCTGGGATGCGCTGGTGAACATGTTTGAGTTTGACCGTTCTGCCTCCCGCGGCAAAATGACGTCCCGCAAACTCTTCATTTTTAAACATGAATCGCCATTGGGGAATGCTCACGCCCAAACGCTCTTTGACCTGATCTCCGTCGAACGAAAAGATAAGAAAGGAATCGCTCGTAATTATACTGACTACGTGGTTAATGTTGATCGCGATGCAATACCCGAGGGTATTCAACTGATTGAAAGACTCTAAGCATGGAAGCGGGCAACGATCTTTTGCCCTTGTCGGGTTTGCAGCATTTTTTGTTTTGCCGCCGGCAATGGGCGCTGATCCACATCGAAAGCCAATGGCTGGAAAATTACTTCACCGTGGATGGAAAGATCCTGCACGAAAGGGTTGATGACCCCTTCTTCAATGAAAGCCGATCGGGAGTGATCCTCTCCCGATCGGTGCCCATCCGGTCGGACAACCTTGGCTTGTCAGGAGTTTGTGACCTGGTTGAATTTACTGCCTCAGAAAGCGGCGTCATTTTGCCTGGAAGATCGGGTTTCTATCGACCAAATGTCGTGGAATATAAGCGCGGCAAGCCCAAAGAAGGTGATTTTGACGAGGCACAGGTCTGTGCTCAATCGATCTGCCTGGAAGAGATGCTCTCAACAAACATATCTTACGGTTGGATCTATTATGGTCTCACGCGCCGTCGGGTAAAGGTCGATCTGACCGATGAACTGCGTAAGACGGTCGTTCAGGCAGCCAGTGAGATGAACCAGTATTTCACAAGGCGCTATACGCCAAAGGTCAAAAAGCATAAGGGCTGCCGTTCCTGTTCATTGGCTGATATTTGCCTGCCGGAACTGATGAGCCCTGCCGCCGATAGCGAAAGCTATATCAACCAGTTTCTGCAAGGGGAGTGAGCGATGAAAAAACTTGGAAATGTCCTTTATATTACAAGCCCGGATGCTTATTTGGGGCTTGAAGACGAAGCCATCACCATCAGTAAAGAAGGTCAGCCCACCCGTAAATTGCCTTTGCTCAACCTGCAGGGGATCGTCTGCTTTAATTACACCGGGGTCAGCCCGGCCTTGATGGGCGCTTGTGTTGACCGCGATATTGGCTTGTGCTTCCTGAGACCGAGTGGGCGTTTTTTGGCCCGCGTTGAAGGGCAGGTGAGCGGCAATGTATTATTACGCAAAAAACAGTATGCTGTCTCAGAGAGTTTGGAAGGATCCTTGCCCGTCGCAAAAAACTTTGTCCTCGGCAAGCTCTATAACCAGCGCAAAGTTCTGCAAAGAACCCTGCGCGACCATGCCCTCCTGATCGAAAGCGAAAACTTTGTCAGTACGATATCCGTCCTGAAGGAATTAATGCAGGCTTCCCGCCTGGCCAAAGATGAAGCTGAGTTGATGGCGATCGAGGGCAATGCCGCGCGCAGATATTTTGGACTGTTTGATCAAATGATCTTTCAGAACAAAGAGGATTTCCGCTTTGAGGAACGCAATCGTCGCCCACCTTTGGACCGGATGAACGCGTTATTGTCCTTTTTCTACGTATTACTGGCAAATGAAGCCGCTTCGGCTTTGGAGGCGGTTGGCCTGGACCCCTATGTGGGTTTCTTCCATGCCGACAGACCCGGCAGACGCTCCCTTGCGTTGGATATCATGGAAGAATTGCGCCCAGTAATGTGTGACCGTCTTGCGTTAAATCTGGTCAATCGCCGCCAGATCTCGCCTAAGGGCTTTGTCATCAAGGAAAGCGGCGGCGTATTGATGGACGATGAGACCCGTAAGGCAGTATTGACCGCCTGGCAGGAAAAGAAAAAAGAAGAGATCCTGCACCCATTTCTGAAAGAAAGGATCCCCTATGGCTTGCTGCCGCATGTTCAGGCATTGCTGCTTGCGAGGCATCTCAGGGGGGATCTGCAGTCTTATCCGCCATATTTTTGGGAGTAGAACGAAATGATGATCGTGGTTAGTTATGATGTCAACACCGAGAGCGAAGGCGGAAAGAAACGCCTCAGAAGGATGGCGAAAGCCTGTCAGAGCCATGGTCAACGGGTCCAAAACTCGGTTTTTGAGTGCATTCTGGATGCCGGGCAGCTGCGGGCGCTGCAGAACAAATTGGAAGCCATCATTGATGTGGAGAAGGACAGCCTTCGCTATTATGTGCTTGGCAATCAATGGGAAAACAAGGTGCGGCATGTTGGCGCCAAAAAGGTGGTCCACATGGAAGACACCTTGATATTGTAAGATGCGAACCCCAAGTGAACAGCCCTGATAGGAGGAGGTTCGCAGGAAAATAGGGTTATAATAGAGCGTAGAGCGAAGAAAGAACAGCGCACTTTTTGCTCTGGAGGCAAGATATGAGGGCGTAGAATAAGGGAAGCCCAAAATCTTGCGGTCGCCTCCTGCGCGGAGGCGTGGATTGAAACAGACCATCGACCTATATGACACGACCGGCTTTTCAGGTCGCCTCCTGCGCGGAGGCGTGGATTGAAACCCGCAGGTGCTGAGTAACGGCTTCTGCCAGCTTGGTCGCCTCCTGCGCGGAGGCGTGGATTGAAACTCCGATGGAATAGTCAATCGTGAGACGGCGGAGGTCGCCTCCTGCGCGGAGGCGTGGATTGAAACATGAGCTATTCGTATTACAAATATCGTGAAGTCAAGGTCGCCTCCTGCGCGGAGGCGTGGATTGAAACACTTTCGCTTTGAGTGGGAGAAAGAAACGCACATGGTCGCCTCCTGCGCGGAGGCGTGGATTGAAACAGCTGAGCTGGTCAAACGATTCCTGAATGAGTTGGTCGCCTCCTGCGCGGAGGCGTGGATTGAAACACAAAGAGGCAAACCCTGTCGTATTCGACAAGGAAGTCGCCTCCTGCGCGGAGGCGTGGATTGAAACACCGCTTGCGCTGTCTTGCCAAACGTCGTGACCCGTCGCCTCCTGCGCGGAGGCGTGGATTGAAACGCTGGTAACTGCGTCCATGACAGTCCGTTACTTGGTCGCCTCCTGCGCGGAGGCGTGGATTGAAACTCAGTAAATCCAACAATCTCATTTTGTCCCCAATGTCGCCTCCTGCGCGGAGGCGTGGATTGAAACATCTACCCGCCATCTCGACTGCCCGCTGGAAGAGTCGCCTCCTGCGCGGAGGCGTGGATTGAAACTCCGCTCCAGCTTTCAGGATCCCATCTTCGATCGGGTCGCCTCCTGCGCGGAGGCGTGGATTGAAACCGAGCCTGGAGGCTGAATACGCGCGGGTTGCCGCAGGTCGCCTCCTGCGCGGAGGCGTGGATTGAAACTCGATGATGGACAACCTCGGCGTGGCGATGAACGGTCGCCTCCTGCGCGGAGGCGTGGATTGAAACGCCCAGAGCTTTACGATCTCGAGCGGAAAAACGAGTCGCCTCCTGCGCGGAGGCGTGGATTGAAACCGCTTTGGCACGGCCGGATATTCACGCTCCGGTTGTCGCCTCCTGCGCGGAGGCGTGGATTGAAACATTCAGGACAAGATCAAGGCGACAAACGGCGTCGGGTCGCCTCCTGCGCGGAGGCGTGGATTGAAACAAGTACAAGTACGCCAGCCTTGGTCAGGTGATCGTCGCCTCCTGCGCGGAGGCGTGGATTGAAACTTTGGGTTAACTTGCTATTGCGCTTGAGCTCGTCGGAGTCGCCTCCTGCGCGGAGGCGTGGATTGAAACTTAGCGTCAAAAGCGATTGCTATTAATTTTACGAAAGGTCGCCTCCTGCGCGGAGGCGTGGATTGAAACAGAAACTCGTGCGGGCTTGTGATAACAGCTGGCTGTCGCCTCCTGCGCGGAGGCGTGGATTGAAACTGGCAGGTAGAGGTGCTCAAAAATACTGCATCGTCGTCGCCTCCTGCGCGGAGGCGTGGATTGAAACCGGATCGTCGAGGACGGGAGCGACTGGAACCATGTCGCCTCCTGCGCGGAGGCGTGGATTGAAACGGGAATGGAACGGGCGTCTGGAATAACGGTGGCGGTCGCCTCCTGCGCGGAGGCGTGGATTGAAACTTCAAGCGGCGATGGGGTGAGATCGCCACGAATGTCGCCTCCTGCGCGGAGGCGTGGATTGAAACATCCACAGTTTCGATCTCCGCTTTGTCCCCATCGTCGCCTCCTGCGCGGAGGCGTGGATTGAAACATGGTGATAAACGCGATGCAAATAATCACCAGGCTCGTCGCCTCCTGCGCGGAGGCGTGGATTGAAACCTTGGTGCATCCGATCAGATTGACCATCCCGATCGTCGCCTCCTGCGCGGAGGCGTGGATTGAAACCTGCTCAAAACCGGAGAAATCATAGTCCGGTTTGTCGCCTCCTGCGCGGAGGCGTGGATTGAAACAGGGGAGAGCCAGTTGACATGCTCTTTGAAGTTGGTCGCCTCCTGCGCGGAGGCGTGGATTGAAACATTAGTAAACCTCCCAGCTTTGAGCGCCAGCAAAGTCGCCTCCTGCGCGGAGGCGTGGATTGAAACAGCCGAAAAGGCATGTCGGCCGAATGTGCCATCCGTCGCCTCCTGCGCGGAGGCGTGGATTGAAACTTTGCTCCTCTTAGCCATCTGTCAATTTAACCTGTCGCCTCCTGCGCGGAGGCGTGGATTGAAACCAGGTGCAAGCCCCCGGATAATCCAGGCGTGGTTGGTCGCCTCCTGCGCGGAGGCGTGGATTGAAACCAGGTATGAGGGGCACATTGGCGCATCAAACGACTCGTCGCCTCCTGCGCGGAGGCGTGGATTGAAACGTCCGGATCCCGGCTGCGATCACTGCCCCATCGTTGTCGCCTCCTGCGCGGAGGCGTGGATTGAAACCAGCGCAGCTGCACCTTGACCGTCTCCGTCACCGTCGCCTCCTGCGCGGAGGCGTGGATTGAAACTGCGATCGATCGTGCATGACCCCAGCAACGCGCCGTCGCCCCCTGCGCGGAGGCTTGGATTGAAACCAGGATTACGCGCTCCAGATCCAGGCGATCGGCGAAGTCGCCTCCTGCGCGGAGGCGTGGATTGAAACGAGCAGCTCTTTGGCGCGGTGGTGGAGCTGCTGCGTCGCCTCCTGCGCGGAGGCGTGGATTGAAACAGGCACTGTTTGATAAGGCGTTATCCGGCGACGAGGTCGCCTCCTGCGCGGAGGCGTGGATTGAAACTTCCTGATCACGGTTCGTTGGTCAAGTTTCTTAGGTCGCCTCCTGCGCGGAGGCGTGGATTGAAACTCGGTCATCCATTGGTTGTGCTTGACCGGGTTTGAGTCGCCTCCTGCGCGGAGGCGTGGATTGAAACCAAGAGATCCGCCGGAACTCTGAAAGACTACCAACGTCGCCTCCTGCGCGGAGGCGTGGATTGAAACTGCCAGACCTGCGGCCACTGGTTGTGATCCTCGGTCGCCTCCTGCGCGGAGGCGTGGATTGAAACCCAAAAGTCGCCGCGCCTGCCTGGATAAATCGCGGTCGCCTCCTGCGCGGAGGCGTGGATTGAAACTTTTGTTTCCTCACTTTCCAAAATTGATTTAATTGGTCGCCTCCTGCGCGGAGG
The DNA here is from genome assembly GCA_964293995.1 of uncultured Anaerolineaceae bacterium. GTDB lineage: Bacteria > Chloroflexota > Anaerolineae > Anaerolineales > Anaerolineaceae > Mesolinea. Next base: position 10,721 of record CAXYYH010000015.1, on the reverse strand, counting down.
CGTGGATTGAAACTTCCGTCAGGGCGTCGATCTTGGGCATAAACTCGTCGCCTCCTGCGCGGAGGCGTGGATTGAAACGCTGGTAAAGGTAGTTCGCTGCCAGTTTCCAGTTGTCGCCTCCTGCGCGGAGGCGTGGATTGAAACCGCAATTTCCCCCACACCCCAAAAGTCGTCCAAGCCCCCTCGTGCGCGGAGGCGTGGATTGAAACTGCAAACAGGTAGGGACGATTTGAAAGAATATGTGGTCGCCTCCTGCGCGGAGGCGTGGATTGAAACCCCTACGTTGCACAGGCGAGAAGTGAGCTCGAAGGTCGCCTCCTGCGCGGAGGCGTGGATTGAAACATCGAACTACCCCCTGCGACCTACCTTGACCGGAGTCGCCTCCTGCGCGGAGGCGTGGATTGAAACATGGACGCGGCAAACATGATAAGAGGAGCGTCAAGTCGCCTCCTGCGCGGAGGCGTGGATTGAAACTGTCAGGACTTGATTTTGTCCTGGATAAACTCCGGTCGCCTCCTGCGCGGAGGCGTGGATTGAAACTGAAAAATCGGATCTGCATCTTGCGCTCCTATGCGTCGCCTCCTGCGCGGAGGCGTGGATTGAAACTGCAATCGTCCAGGTTGTGATCTGCATGGATTTTGTCGCCTCCTGCGCGGAGGCGTGGATTGAAACCACCTCCGTCAGCGCGTCCACTGTGCCCGCGCGGGTCGCCTCCTGCGCGGAGGCGTGGATTGAAACATCGCCATCATCGGCCAGGCCTCGCCAAGGCGCGGTCGCCTCCTGCGCGGAGGCGTGGATTGAAACTTAAATCTATCTATCGTCTGGGTGCCAGGGCGGGTGTCGCCTCCTGCGCGGAGGCGTGGATTGAAACTGGTCGACTGCCGGTCAGACAATCACATCTGGGCAAGTCGCCTCCTGCGCGGAGGCGTGGATTGAAACCTCACCAAACTGGAGTCGGATAAAATCTTCGCCTGTCGCCTCCTGCGCGGAGGCGTGGATTGAAACATAGTCGAACGCGATCGGGTGGATTACTATCGCCGTCGCCTCCTGCGCGGAGGCGTGGATTGAAACGTGAAATAGTCACCTGTCAGGTCGGGGTCGTTATGTCGCCTCCTGCGCGGAGGCGTGGATTGAAACATGTAGCTCAAAAGGCTGTGAGGCGGATACATCAGTCGCCTCCTGCGCGGAGGCGTGGATTGAAACACAAAAACAACCTGAGAAGCATTATCTCTTGGAGTCGCCTCCTGCGCGGAGGCGTGGATTGAAACCAAAACCGATATGTAATCAGCATCAGCTCAATAGGTCGCCTCCTGCGCGGAGGCGTGGATTGAAACGTAATAGTTGATCGCGTCGGCCTGTTTTGCGCTCAGTCGCCTCCTGCGCGGAGGCGTGGATTGAAACCATTTCGGCAGCGGATTTTTCAGCACTTCGCTGGTCGCCTCCTGCGCGGAGGCGTGGATTGAAACCGATTGGGGGCGAATCGGCTACATGCTCAAAGAGCGCCGCCTGCTGCGCGGAGGCGTGGATTGAAACCTGATCGCCATCATGACATAGCGCCTTTGCTTTTGTCGCCTCCTGCGCGGAGGCGTGGATTGAAACTATTATGAGCGTGCAATCATCGTCACAGAGAACATGTCGCCTCCTGCGCGGAGGCGTGGATTGAAACTTTTCAGCGACGATTACGTCTGCTTTGTGTCGGTGGTCGCCTCCTGCGCGGAGGCGTGGATTGAAACTTTCGTAATACAAAACTTCGCCCATACGTGTTGTGTCGCCTCCTGCGCGGAGGCGTGGATTGAAACATGGAAAGTGAGGAATAGCATGGGTGAATTTGCATTGTCGCCTCCTGCGCGGAGGCGTGGATTGAAACGATTTAGCGCGCTTGTGTATCTGGAATCGATTAGTCGCCTCCTGCGCGGAGGCGTGGATTGAAACTGAGAGTGAAAGAGCGGCGCTCAAAACTATTGGGGTCGCCTCCTGCGCGGAGGCGTGGATTGAAACAATCATCGCCTGCGCTTCCTGCTTCGGGGATTTCGTCGCCTCCTGCGCGGAGGCGTGGATTGAAACAGAACTGATGCTGGTAGAAGAAGCGTTAAATGGGTCGCCTCCTGCGCGGAGGCGTGGATTGAAACTGTGCATCAATGGTATTACCATCGTCAAGGATAAGTCGCCTCCTGCGCGGAGGCGTGGATTGAAACATCCAGCCAAAAGGTGATGTCATCACCGTTTGAGTCGCCTCCTGCGCGGAGGCGTGGATTGAAACTAGCTATCAACGCCGTCGGATTGTCACCACCGGTAAGTCGCCTCCTGCGCGGAGGCGTGGATTGAAACAGGATCAAGATTGTTTTCCTTAATCTGTTTCCAAGTCGCCTCCTGCGCGGAGGCGTGGATTGAAACCAAATTCAAACATCGCCTACCATCACGCTAACCCACACCCCGGCTTCGCCGACCCTCTCCCACTGAGAGGGTTTAAAAATAGTCCGCCCTACAGGCTACCCCTCATCCGGCCTTCGGCCACCTTCTCCCCGCGGAGAAGGCTTTTTTTAGCAGCCCGTAGGGTTGGCTAAACCCTCACCCCGGCTTCGCCGACCCTCTCCCACAGAGAGGGCTTAAATAACCTTATCCGCCCTTCGGGCTACCCCTCATCCGGCCTTCGGCCACCTTCTCCCCGACGGAGAAGGCTTGTTTTTGCCTGCCCGTAGGGCTGGCTAACCCTCACCCCGGCTTCGCCGACCCTCTCCTGCTGAGAGGGCTTAAAGCAGCATACGCCCTGCGGGCAGGCAGACTCTCACGCAGGCTTGTTCTTAAGCCTTCTCCAATGCCATGGATCTGCTTAGAGGCTTAGGTGAGAGGCGACATTTCTACATTTGGTTTCGGGTTGCGTTAAATAGTTCTGCCAGGGCTTGTTTTTCTGACTGATGGACAACGGCCAAAACTTCATCGGCGACCTGAAAGACCAGATTTTCATTAATGCTGATGACCTCATCAGCCCGAATAACTGCCACCAAATTGCCTTTTTTGTGCAGCGGCAGGTCGGAGATCTTTTTGCCGAGCGCTTTTGAACCGGGGGCGACTTTCTCTTCCACGAGCAGGAAATTGCCTTTTCTCAGCAGCTGCATGGTGACCATATCGCCCATCGACATCTCTTCCTGGATCATCATCGAGAGCATATCGGCCTGATTGATGGCTACATCGACCCCCATATCCTTATTAAAGAGCCAGGCGTTTTTGGGATGGTTGACTCGCGCGATCGTGCGGGGAGATAAAAATTCAAAACGGGCCAGCGAGGTGACGACAAGATTGGTTTCGTCATTTCCTGTAACCGCCGCGACCACATCCGCGTTGCGGATCCCGGCCGCTTCAAGCGTATCGGGATCGGTGCCGTTTCCGATGTAGAGAGCTTCTGAGGGAATGTCCAGTAAAATATGCGCGCGTTCTTCTTCGCGAATTTCAATCAAGCGGACGTCATGTTTCTCAGCCAGCAGCTTTTCTGCCAGATAGGTGCCAACTTTGCCACCACCAATGATCATTACTTTCATTTCATCCGCCTTTCTATGCCTGGAGCAAACTGTTGATGCGTGCTTTTGACGCGGTGGTTACAAAAAGATGCAGCAGATCACCTTGCTGGAAGACGATCGCGTCATTGATCAACCGGGTCTTTCCGTTACGGGTCAGAGCCACCAGCTGTATCTCACCCGGGATGTTGAGGTCGGACGGGGTTTTATTGACAAGACGGTGCCTGACGGTGATGTCGATCAGATTGACCTGTCCGCTGCCGATACTGCGTTCAATATCGAGGTGGGAGTAGAGCAGGATGCTGGTAAGGCGTTCGATCCCAAGCGTGACCGGAGAAATGGTTTGAATGCCCAAACGTCGGTAGATCTTGGCTTTTTCCGGTTCGTAAACACGCGCGGCGACGGAGGGCACTCTGTAAAGCGATTTTGCCATGCGGGCCGCGACCAGGTTGACCTCATCAGAGGCCGTAACAGCCGCGAGCGCGTCGGCATGTTCGATGCCGGCTTTGGTGAGCACCTTTTGGTCGAAAGCCATGCCTGCAAAGGTGTTTCCTTTGAACGTTTTGCCGAGGGTTTGAAAGGACTCGGGGTTATTGTCGATCACGGAAACATCAATTCCCTGCAGGCTGAGATTTTTAGCCAGGCCGGAACCTACACGACCACACCCAATGATGATAACTTTCATAATGACTCTCCTTTCATAGCGAGTCTTTGCTTAATTGTACGCTTGTTTTGTTTAATTGCCTTATAGATCGCATCCACAACAGGCAAAGCGGGGATGAAAATGACCAGGAACAACCAGTATTTGGGGTCAAAGGCTGCTGTTCCAATAAATTCTTGCAGGAACGGCAGATAGACGATTCCCAGAGCGATCAAGATCTCGGTCGCGATACCCATCCAAATGAAGGGATTGCTGAAGAGAGGAACCTTTAGGATGGAGCGGTGGGTGGCGCGTTGAGCAAAAAGATTGCCGATCTGTGTCACCACAACACCGGCGAATGCCATCGCGGTGGCTGCCAGATAGAGGTTGCCTTCTCCAGGCAGATCCAGCCACTGACCATGATATCCGTTGGACCAGTAATAAAAGTAGAATGCGAGCATGGAGACCAGGCTTTGAACCGGGCCAAGGATCAAATAGGCGCGGGAGAGCAATTCTTTGGTAATCAGATGGTCGCTGAGTTTGCGGGGCGGCAGGTCCATCACGCCCTCTTCAGGCGGCTCAGCGCCGAGACCAAGCGCGGGAACCATATCGGTACCCAGATCGACCGCCAGAACATGCATGACCGGCAGCGCGACAGGAATGCGACCTCCGCTGAGGGCGTAAAGCATGAAGGGAACCGCTTCAGGAGCATTCGAGGTGAAGATGTAGGTGGTGAAGCGTTTGATGTTCTCGTAAACGGCACGACCTTCTTCGATTGCGTTGACGATCGAGCCGAAGTTGTCATCGGTCAGGATCATATCGGCGGCTTCTTTGGCGACATCGGAGCCGCTGATCCCCATCGCGACGCCAATATTGGCTTTTTTGAGCGCGGGCGCATCGTTGACCCCATCGCCTGTCACTGCCACGACCTGTCCAAGCGCCTGAAGGGCAGAGACAACGCGAAGCTTATGCTCCGGTGCCACCCGGGCAAAGATCACTTCACCCTGAACAGCCTGCTGAAGGTCGGAATCACTCATCTGCTCAAGCTCCACGCCGGTTACAACGCGGACAGATTCAGCATCGACAATGCCGATGTTGCGGGCGATGCTTTCAGCGGTGAGGCCGTAGTCGCCGGTGATCATGATGATGCGAATACCAGCGCGATGGCAGGTTTTGACCGCCCTGGCAACGTCCGGGCGGGGAGGATCCATCATGGCTACCATGCCAAGGAAGGTTTGGGCGTTTTCAAGCGCTTCGATGGAATAATCGCTTTCCTGCGGGTTCATTAGCCGCTGGGAGGCAGCCAGGATGCGCAAGCCCTTATTCGCGTAGCTGTCGTTGATCGCCATGATCTGCCTGATGTCATCTTCTGTCAAGGGGCGAATTTCGCCATCAACGGCGATGGTGTTACAAATATCGAGGGTTTCGCGGATGCCGCCTTTGGTGTAAACCGTACGTTCAAACCCGGTTGGGGATTGGACAAGGTGGACAACGCTCATGCGTTTGCGTCGGGAATCAAAGGGTTGTTCAGCCACGATCTGGCCGTCAATTGCATCCCTGGTCAGACCGGCTTTAAGCGCCGCTACGATCAGCGCGCCTTCCGTTGGGTCGCCAATGATATTCCAGCGTCGTTTGGATTCGTCAGCCGAGGCATCTTGCGGTGTCAGGCGGGCGGTATTGCATTTTGCCTGGGTCAATAAGACCTGCAGCAAAGCCGCATCAGCTGGGACAGAAACAGGAACGCCATTCTCGGTTATTTCGCCAACGGGTTCATAGCCCACACCCGAAAAAGAGATCTCCCTGCCTCGCAATTTGCCATCCCGTAAGGACGGAACCCATAACTTCTGGACGGTCATTTCATTTTGGGTCAGTGTGCCGGTCTTGTCGGTGCAAATGACGTTGGTACAGCCGAGCGTTTCAACCGCGGAGAGCTTTTTCATCAGGGCGTGGCGTTTTGCCATGCGTTGGGTCGCCATGGCGAGGGCAAGTGTGACGGTTGGTTCGAGACCTTCGGGGACGAAAGCGACCACCATGCCGAGGGCGAAAATAAAGCCTTCGATCCAGCTGATATTGGTCAAAAGTTTCGCCAGCGTGAAGAAAATGATGCCCACGCTTACGGCCAGGATCGTCACGATCTTGGTAACGCTTTGCATTTCTTTTTGCAGCGGGCTAAGGTCGTCACTGACTTCCTGCGTCAGTTTGGCAATACGTCCAAAAGCCGTGTTCATGCCGGTGGCGTAGACGATGGCTTTGCCTGAGCCAGCGGCAACAAAGGTGCCCGCGAAGATCAGGTTTTGCATTTCGGTTTCGGTCAGCCCTTCGCCGCTGATCGGTTCGGCGGAACGATTGACCGGGCGGGATTCGCCGGTGAGCGTGCTCTGGTTGACCTTCAACTCAGCGCTTGTCAGCAGGCGGCAGTCAGCCGAAATGCTCTCACCTTCTTCAAGGAAAAGGATGTCCCCGATCACGATGTCTTCGGATAGTATCCGTTTTTGTTCGCCATCGCGCAGAACGCGGGCATAGGACGGGAGGATCTTTTTCAGCGCTTCGGTGGCTTTTTCGGCCTGGAATTCCTGCCAGAAACTAAAGATCCCGTTGATCAGATTGACCGACCAAACGGCGATGCCAAGTTCGGGCATTTTGGCGATGAAAGCGCCAATGCCGGCGACCCAAAGCATGATCGCCATGACGTGGCTGAATTGTGCCAGAAACTTGAGAATTAAAGGTTTGCCTTTAACTTCTGCCAGTTTGTTGGGCCCATCGCTTTGCAGGCGCAGCGCAGCCTCGGCGCTGGTCAGGCCTTCGGGGCTGGATTTGAGAAAAATAAAAAGCTGCTCGGAAGTCAGCTTTTGTTTGTCTTTATTGAAACCGGTTTCGTCCGGTGTTGATGTCATAATTACTCGTTCTTTCTGTGTTGGAAACCCAACAAAATTTATATTACTACCAATTATTGCAAAGTCAAGACAGGATGATTGGACAAGGCGATATCCCATTTAACGAAATGGGAAAAGGGTAGGCAGGTGGTTATGCATGGAAAGATTGTGAAATGTTTGGCAAGGTGTTGACAGCTTTTGTCTTATGTTATAAAATAATCATAGATTGTGAAAAAAATAGCAATCTGACCATCACCATAAAATCGTTCAAAGTAGAAAAGGAGAAAAATGGACCGTAAAGTTAGAGTTGCACAGTTTGGTTGTGGAAAAATGAGTGTTTATCTGATGAGATATCTGGTGGAACACGGCGCTGAGCTGGTGGCTGCCTTTGATATCAATGAAAAAGTCATTGGTAAAGAAGTAGGCGAGATCGCCGGGATCGCTCCGTTGGGCGTAAAGGTTTCAAACGCTGCCGATGCAGACGCGATCATCAAACAAACAAAACCGGATGTGGGCGTGATCGCCACGATGAGTACCATGGCTGACGTTGAAGGGGCATTTACTGTTTTCGCGCAAAATGGTGTCAATGCCATTGCGACTTGTGAAGAAGCAATTTTCCCCTGGAATTCCAGCCCTGAGATCACACAGCGTTTGGACGCACTCGCTAAAAAGAACAATTGCACGCTTGCTGGCAGCGGCTACCCTGATATGTACTGGGGCGTTCTGATTGACGTGCTTGCCGGATCGATGCACAAGATCACTAAAATTAAAGGCAGCAGCAGCTACAATGTTGAAGACTACGGCATCGCGTTGGCGAAGGGCCATGGCGCGGGCCTGAGCCTGGCAGATTTTGAAAAGGAAATCGGCGCCTTCAATGACCTGCCTTATACGGAGATCAGCGAAAAGATCGAAAGCGGCGCCTATCCGCCTCCCTATATGTGGAACCAGAACGGCTGGCTTTGCAGCCGCATGGGCCTCACCATCACAAACCAGACCCAACGCTGCGTGCCTCATACCTGGAAGGAAGATCTGTATTCCTCAACCCTGGATATGACCATCAAGGCGGGTGATGCCACAGGCATGTCGGCTGTGGTCATTACCGAAACGGCTGAGGGGATCACCTTTGAGACCGAGTGCATTGGCAAGGTGTATGCTCCAGGCGAGTTTGATAAAAATGAGTGGACACTGATCGGCGAACCGGACACCAATATTGTGGTGAGCTGCCCGGCGACGGTTGAGCTGACCTGCGCGAACCTTGTAAATCGCATTCCGCAGTTGATCATGAGTCCGGCGGGCTTCTACACCACTGAAAAGATGCCGAATAACGTTTACATGTCGAAACCAATGAATGAATATGTTAAATAGCTGTAAGGAAAAAATTCATTCGGGAAGATAACAACTAACTATTTGGTTAAGCAGAAGAGGCTGTCAAAAAAATGGACAGCCTCTTTTATTATTCGTTGATTTGGTGTTTATTCAAGCGTGATGAGGACTCTTTCGCCGTCGTCGTCGTCCTCAACATCGACCAAAACTCCTGGAACGCCGTCATTGAGCATTTCTTCCGTGAGCACGTTTTCGAGGTCAAGGTCTTTTAGGCTGTCGTTGCCAAAATTCACCTTGCCGCCCATGCGCAGGCCCCAGCGCACCAAAGCCAGGGGCACTTTTAGATTGACTTTTTTCTTGCCGGTCTGATCTGTAACGAGGATCTTCAACCAGCGGGCTTTTCGTCCATCGGCCTGGATGGGGAGCAGCTCGTATTTTTCATCGCTCTGTTCATTGGATGAAGCTTCGAGCGCCTCAAGTAGTTGGATCGCGTCCTGCGCGCTTAGTTTGCCATCCTGGACCATATTCAGGATGCGGGTTTTTTCTTCAAGCTTAGTCATTTTTCTCCTAATTTAAATTGAATTCTTCTTCGCCCTGTAAGTAGCGAAGAGCCTGTTTGCTGTCAATGCGTCCGGCTTCGAGGTCATCAAGGATGCTCTGGCGCTGGGACGCGGTCAGTTTCGTCTGCGTCGGGCGCTCCGGTTCCATGCCGAGGGCGGTGATCAGCTCGTTCAAACGGTTTTTGAGCGTGGGATAAGACAATCCCAGTATCTCTTCCATGCGGTTGAGCCTGCCTTCGTTGCGGACGAACGTCAGTAAGAAGTTGAGCTGGTCTTCGGTCAGGTTTTGAAATGCCGATAGAGCAGGTCTGAAGTTGCCCTCAACAGAGGACTGACAGTCAGGGCAAAAAAAGCGGGTGATGATCAGCTCTCCCTGACAGATTGGACAATTTTTTGGTAGTTGCTTCATGTTTTACCTTTCTTATAGCGCTATAGCAAGATAATAAAGCATAACTATAAGAGACCGTTGAAAAACAAGTCCATAATCCTTTCAAACATTAAAGATACATGGTTTAATAAATCCACCACGCAAACGAAAGGCGATGAGCTCAGATGACAAACCCACGATACATCCAGACAGACCAACACTCCTTCTTCGGAGATTTCCTTTACGATCAGATCGTACCCGAAAACCACTTTCTGCGTAAACTCGATGCCCTGATCGACTGGCCTTATTACACTAAAAAGCTGACCAAACTTTATAAAGGCGAAGGACTGGCAGGAAGACCAGCCTATGACCCGGCCCTCTTGCTGAGATGTCTGCTGATCAGCTACCTGTATGATCTCTCTGAAAGGCAAACGGAAGTTTATCTCAATGAGAACCTGCCAGCCAAATGGTTTGTGGGACTGGCAGTTGATCAGAATGCACCGGATCACTCTACTTTGAGCGTGTATCGGGAGCGATTACGGAAAAGAGGGAAGCTGAAAGTCTTCGAAGAGATGCTGGCAGAGATTGTTGAAACAGCCCGCAAACAGGGGGTGCAGTTTGGCTCGATCCAGATTATCGACAGCGTCCACAGTGTAGCCAATGTCAATACGAATAAAGATGACCCGGACGACCCGGAGGATCCGGATGCCAGATGGGGGGTCAAACACAGTCGTAAAGTGCAGACGCCGGAGGGGAAAGAAGAAACAAGACCGAATTACTTCTATGGGTATAAAACGCATGTGAGCATGAACGCGCAGAGCAACTTGATCACAGGATTAGAAGTCAGCGGCGGGAACGAATGGGACGGGAAACACTTCACCAGCCTGGTGGATGTGGACATGAAGCAGGGATTGCCGGTGGAGACCTATGCTGCTGATCGGGGCTATGACGATGGGAACAATCACTTTTATCTGGAGTATAAAGGCTTGCATTCCGCGATCTTGTTGAAGGATAATCGTCTGAAGAAGAAAGACGGCAACAAACAGGTATGGGAAGAATTGGTCAGGACGGAGGAGTACCAGCAGGGGAGACGGGAGCGTTATAAGATCGAGCGCAAATTTGGGGAAGCCAAGCTGCAGCATGGATTAGGGCGCTGTCGGTATATCGGATTGGAGAAGTATGGAGTTCAGGCATATCTTACCGCGATCGTGCTGAACCTGAAACGGATGGTGAAGCTGATCAGCGGGGTGGGATTCAACTGTCCGGGTTATGGGGCATGTTAGGTGAAACAAGGGAGGATTGTCGATGGTGGAGGAAAAGAGATGAAAGAAGTGCTAAAAGAGCAGATAAAACCAGGCTAACAGACTTGAAATAACACTCTAATCTTGTTCACAGGCATGATTACCAGCGTTACAATCCAAAATATGGCTTTATTTCAACAGCCTC
>CAXYYH010000014.1:0-49842 GCA_964293995.1 uncultured Anaerolineaceae bacterium | reverse complement strand
ACAGGCATGATTACCAGCGTTACAATCCAAAATATGGCTTTATTTCAACAGCCTCACTATAAGAAAGTCAAGTTAATATGCGAAAAAAATTAAAGATTATTAAATTACAATTTAGGAATATTTAAGTTAATACCTTATAAACGAAGGTTCTGGTTCAAGTTAACCTGTGCTGAAGCGAAAGTTTCTTTAAATACGATCGGGAGGGCTTGGTATAATTAAGATAAGTAAACAAGGAGACAAAGAAACAATGAAAATCATCGAATGTATCCCCAATTTTTCTGACGCCAGACGGCCGGAAGTGATTGAAGCCATCATTCAGGCAGTAGCCGCGGTGCCAGGCGTGAGTGTTCTGGACCATCACTCGGACAACGATCATAACCGCACTGTTCTCACCTTTGTCGGCGACCCTGCTGGTGTTGAAGAGGCTGCCTATCAGGGCATCGCCAAAGCGGCTGAATTGATCGATATGAATCAGCATCAGGGGGAGCATCCTCGTCTGGGCGCCACCGACGTGGTACCGTTTGTTCCGATCTCAGATGTCACCATGCAGGAATGCGTCGAAATTGCCCGTCGTTTGGGCAAGCGCGTCGCGGAAACGCTCGATATTCCCGTTTTCCTTTATGAAGAAGCTTCCGCGCGGCCTGATCGCAGAAATCTGGAAGATATCCGCCGCGGCGAATATGAGGGCATCAAAGAAAGCATCGCGACCGATCCTTACAAGGAGCCGGATTTTGGGCCCAAGGTGATGGGTACTGCCGGCGCTGTTGTGATTGGCGCCCGCCAGCCCCTGATCGCCTATAACATTTTTTTGAACACGCCTGATGTCAGCATTGCTGAAAAGATCGCCCGTCGCGTGCGCAATTCGACCGGCGGCTTCCATTTTGTGAAGGGCATTGGCCTGTTGGTTGACGGCCTGGCGCAGGTTTCAATGAATCTGACCAATTATCAACGCTCCCCGATGGCGCAGGTGACCGAATTTGTGCGGCGCGAAGCGCAGCGATACGGCGTCGGCATCCATCATACCGAGATCGTAGGCCTGGTTCCCAGCCGCGCGATCATTAACGCCGGGCGTTATTACATGCAGATGGACGGCTTTGAGCATGATCAGCTGCTGGAAAATCGCCTGTTTGCCGCCCCGGCCGGTCAACCGGAGGTCAGCCAGGTCAGCTTTTTGGATCGCGTCGCGGAAGGCACGACGGCGCCTGGTGGCGGTTCAGCAGCCGCGCATGTTGGCGCGCTTGGCGCCGCCCTGGCAGTCATGGTCGCCCGTCTGACGACCGGTCGGAAAAACTATCAGGATGTGGAAGCCGAATGCTGGCAGACGATCGAAACAGGCGAGCAATTGCGCGCGAAACTGACCGAAGCGATCGAGACCGACGCGAAATCTTTTGACGGCATTATTCAGGCCAGACGACTGCCGAAAGATACCGAAGAAAACCAGAAGATCCGCGAGAACGCCATCATGGAAGCCAGCTTCCATGCCGCGACGGTGCCTCTGCACACCACGGAAATGTGCCTCGATGTGATGCGCCTGGCTTTGCGCATGGCTGAGATCGGCAATGTGAACTGCATCTCCGATGCTGCCTCAGGCGTTTATCAGGCCTATGCCGGGATGCAATCGGCGTTCCTTAATGTGAAGATCAATCTGCTCGGTTACGAATCTGAGCCGCGCAGCAAAGAATTGCAGGATCATGCCAGCAATCTGATCGAAGAAGCGCAGCTTCTGCTTCACCAATTGAAGACCATTCTGGCAGAACGCGCTCAACTTTAATTTACCATTTTCTGAGGATCTGAAGCATCAGATCCTCAGAACTTTACCTAAATAAGAAGGTGTGTCTGGGTGAAAGAATTCTGGAAACACAAAAGTTTTGAAGAAATGACCCGTGAGGAATGGGAGTCATTGTGCGATGGCTGTGCCAAATGCTGCCTGATCAAGTTTCGGGATCCAAAAACCCGGGCGGTGAAGTTCACTAACGTAGTTTGTCGCTACCTCAATTTTGATACCTGCGCCTGTACCGATTATCCAAGACGGCATGATAACGTGCCGGAATGCATTTTTCTGACGCCAGAGATCGCCCGCCATGCTGACTGGCTTCCGAAAACCTGCGCTTATCGTCTGGTGGCTGACGGGCAGGACCTGCCCTGGTGGCATCCGCTCAAAACCGGTGATGCGGATTCCGCGCGCAAAGCCGGACGGACAGTTTATAAGAAAGTGGTCAGCGAAGCGGAAGTTGATGAGGCTGATCTGGAAGATATGGTCGTAAACTGGTTTGATTAATTTTGTATTCCGGTTGATTTTGCGTTAAAATTTGCTTATCCAATCCTTAATCCAAGGAGGAATGATGACAGAACTACAATCAGAAATTACCCGTATGGTCGTGGCTGTTGTCCAAAGCCCTGACAGCGATCTGGTCGAAACTGCTTTGCAAGAGGCCTCGATCTGCTTCATCAAACTTCCCAGTTCAGGCGGATTTTTGCTCGAAAAGAACGTCACCTTTTTAATCGCCTGCAATCATAAAAGCGAGATGAAGACAAAAGAACTGTTGACCGCCGCGGCAAGAAAGCGGATCAGCTATGTAGCCGCCGTGATGGATAACACCCCATTCCCAATGATCATCCCCGCGGAGACGATGGTGGGCGGCGTAACCTATTTTTCAATGGACGTGGAACACTTTGAGGAGTATTAAGATGAAACTGATCATAGCGATTATCAAGGATGCCGATAATGACAAGGTCTCACGAAGACTAACGGATGAAAACTATCGGGTTACCTATATTGCCTCAACGGGCGGTTTCTTTCGAAGCGGCAGGAGCACGCTCCTGATCGGCGTCGAGCCCGAAAGGGTTCAGAAAGCCCTCGATCTGATCCGTGAGACGACCAGTATCCCTGAGAGCGATGAGGAAAAGCGGGCAACGATCTTTGTCCTGGATGTGGACGAATACAGCCAGATCTAAGTATGCCGATGCACTGAATGTTTATTCAGGGAAAACGAATAGTTGAGCTATTTACTAAAATTTAACAAAAACTTATACAAAATATGAAAATGTTGAAGGATTATCCACTACAATTGCTATATGACCATAAAAAATGAGTGGTCAGGAGGAATAAATGAAATTTGGAAAAGCTTTTACGTATATTTTTGACGATCCGGATTGGTTTGACAAACTATTGATCCCCATTCTGGTTAGCCTGATCCCACTTGTGGGCGGTTTGGCATTATTGGGATATGTGCTGCGGACGATCGCGAATGTAGCCCGTGGGGAAGCATATCCATTACCCCGTTTTAGTTTTGGGGAAGATCTGGGAAGAGGCTTCCGCTATTTTCTCGTGCAATTGGTCTGGGCCATCCCTGTTATGATCATGACTGGCTTGCTCATGATCCCAACTACAGCTTTGGAACGCGATAGTGGCAATCCAATTGCCTGGATATTTATTGCCTTGTTAAGCATTGGGCTTCTTATTTACGCTCTATTCCTGATGCTCTTTCAACCAATCATCATGGCCAATTTTGCTGTCAAAGACAAGTTCTCCGCGGGCTTTGAGATCGGCAATTTCTTCCGCCGCCTGGGCAACAACTTCGGCGCCTGGTTGCTGGTAATTGCCGGCACCTTGATCGGGGGCTTTATCGCTCCTCTTGGCGCAATCGTCGTCATAGGTGTTTTTATCACAACTGCCTATGTCCAGCTCATGGTTGCCCATCTGACTGGTCAGGCCTACGCCGTGTCAGAGTATCAACGCTAAACCGATTCTGGAAGATTGTAGAAAGACCGGCTCAAAAGGCTGGTCTTTTTTCTTAAATATTGTTGCTGGCAGCGGGCACGGGTTTTAGGTATCAAATCTTTGATCCTTTTGGCCATTTGTCCTGGATGAAATTAATCAGGAAGGCCATCAGAACGGATGGAGCCTGGGCGCCCTTGAGCACACCCCCGTTTGCGGGCATGTGGACAAAAAGCCATGTTTAATGCTTTATGTTGTTTGGAGAATTGCTGATTCCTGACAAATCATTCCTGACAAATCCCCTTGTCTGTTCGCAATTTGCAATTACAATTATCACACTATCAAAGAGGAAGTCACTGTGAAGAAATTATTCCACTTACTTTGAGCTTCGTTACAGGGTGCTGGTCAGCACTCATTCACCCGCTTGCCTCTGCAATGATAGGTTCCTGGCACCTTCGCTAACAAAACCACTTGCTGCGGCAGGTGGTTTTTGGTTCCCGCGCAGCGGGAGAGGAGGTCGCAAATCAAATAAACCCCATAAAAGCGAAAGCATGATACATGTTCGATCATTATTTATATTTTAAAAAGGAGCTTTTTTTATGAAGGAAAAAATCACAAAATTCTTTGCCTCCCGTTGGGGAATCATTCTGGCTGGTGCCGTTATTGGCATCCTTGGGCCGGTCTTGCAAAAATTGGGCAATCCACCCAATATGGGGATCTGTGTAGCCTGTTTTGAACGCGACATTGCCGGTGCTTTGGGTTTGCATCGTGCTGCTGTGGTTCAGTACATCCGCCCTGAGATCATTGGTTTCGTGTTGGGGTCATTTATCGCTGCTTTATTGTTCAAGGAATTTAAAGCGCGCGGCGGCTCAGCCCCGATCATTCGCTTTGTTTTGGGTGCCTTTGCCATGATCGGCGCGCTGGCCTTTCTGGGCTGCCCCTGGCGGGCAGGCTTCAGGCTGGCTGGCGGTGACCTGACCGCGATCATCGGATTCATTGGCCTGGCGGTTGGCATCGGGTTTGGGGTCATGTTCCTCAAATCGGGCTACAACCTCGGCCGAAGCCAGAAAACCCCTGCCATTGTCGGTCTGATCATGCCTCTTCTGATGGTTGGTCTGCTCCTGCTGCGCATTTTCACCCCCGTTTTTGGTGATGGCGGCCCGATCTTTTTCAGCGAAAGCGGCCCAGGCTCGATGTACGCGCCTTTGTTTATCTCCCTGGCCGTTGGGCTTCTGATCGGTTTTCTGGCTCAACGGACACGCTTCTGCACCATGGGTGCCGTCCGTGATGTCCTGTTGATGCGCGATTTCCATCTCTTGAGCGGTTTTGGGGCCTTGGTCCTGTTCGCTCTTATCACCAATCTGATCCTGGGGCAGTTCAAGCTGGGTTATACCGCCATGCCGATCGCGCACAGCAATTTGCTCTGGAACATCCTTGGAATGGTCCTGGCCGGGCTTGCTTACGCGCTGGCTGGCGGCTGCCCGGGCAGACAGCTTTTCCTCTCCGGCGAAGGTGACAGCGACTCGGGCATTTTTGTGCTCGGGATGATTACTGGCGCGGCTTTTTCGCATAATTTTGGTTTGGCAGGTAAGGCAGACGCTGTGGTGGATGGTGTTTTAAAGGTTGGCGGGATCTCGACCAATGGTATGATCGCTGTCGCCCTGGGTCTGGTGGTTTGCCTGGCGATCGGATTTGGCATGCGCAGTAAGGTTGGAAAATAAGGAGCAATCATGAGTGTTTTAATCGATACCCGCGGGCTATCCTGCCCGCAACCGATCATTTTGGTTGAAAAAGCGATCAACGAGGGAAAATTCCCGATCGAAGCGCTGGCTGATACTGTAACATCACGTGAAAACGTCCTCCGCCTGGCAAAACGAATGGGCTGCAAGGTGGAAGTTGAAGAAGTGGATGACGAATTTAAGCTGAAGATCAGTAAATGAAAAGTGATCTGACCGTCTATCCTTCTTCAGGAACGAAAGACGGTGCGATCTATTTGGACAACGCGGCAACTTCCTGGCCCAAACCGCCAGGAGTTGCCGAAGCCATGATGAGATTCATGGCTGACTGTGCCGCGAATCCGGGTAGATCGGGCCATCGTATGTCGATCGAAGCCGCCAGAGTCGTCTTTGAGGCAAGAGAAGCGATCGCTGAGCTATTTAATGCGACCGATCCTTTTCGCGTGCTGTTTGGCGCCAATATCACCGAGGCGCTCAATCTGGCTTTGCATGGGCTGTTGAACGCGGGCGACCACGTTGTCACTACAGGGATGGAGCATAACTCGGTCATGCGCCCGTTGAATGCGCTGTCTTCGGGGGGGATCAGCTATACAAAGGTCAGGTGTTCGGAAAATGGTGAAATCGATCCGCAGGATGTTGAGCATGCGCTTCGCGAAAATACGCGTCTGATCGTGGTGAACCATGCTTCAAACGTCTGCGGGACGATCCAGCCGATCCGGGAGATCGGAGAGATCGCTCGCAGGCACGGCTTGTTGTTTCTGGTCGATAGCGCTCAAACCGCGGGCGTTTTGCCGATCGATATGCAGGCTGATCAGATCGATCTGCTGGCTTTCACCGGGCACAAATCTTTGTATGGACCAATGGGCACTGGCGGCCTGATCGTTGGCGATCGGCTTGAGCCGGGCAGGCTGCAGCCCCTGAAGCAGGGCGGTACCGGCAGCCGGTCTGAGCAGGAATGGCAGCCCGAATTCTTCCCGGACTGCTGCGAAAGCGGTACCCCAAACGCGGTTGGTCTGGCTGGCTTGCTGGCCGCGATCCAGTGGATCAGAACCGAGGGTCTGAAAAAGATCCAAACGCAAGAGCAGGAATTAACCCAAAAGCTGCTGTCGGGATTAAAAAGGATTCGCGGTCTGAAGGTTTATGGACCTCAGGACCCGATCAAGCAAACCGCGACAGTGGCAATTAATCTTGGGGGGATGGAGCCTTCAGAGGTCGGGCTGCGGCTAGATGAGGAGTACGGCATTTTGAGTCGGGTGGGCCTACATTGTGCGCCGTCGGCACATCAAACGCTGGGCACTTTCCCGCAAGGCTGCGTGAGATTGAGCCTGGGCTTTTTCAATACCAGTGAGGATATTGATCTGACGCTCGAAGCCCTGGAGAAACTGGCAAAGGAGGCGCGATGAGCAGGCAACATGCGGTCGTTTTGGTTGATTCAACAAGCCACGCGCTCTATATCGAAAAGCTGGTCAGGGCAAAAGGGTTTGAATGCAAACTGATCCCGGTTCCCCGCCATCTTAGCTCGGATTGCGGCGTTTGTGTGCGCATTCTGGGCGAGGATGCCGGTCCGATCGAAAGTTTGCTTCAGGAGGCGAATATCCAGTTTCAGGCGATCGAGGCGGTGTGAGTTAAACCTATTCGATGAGTTCCCTTGTCCTCGCGTTACTTTTCACCAGACCGATTGAGGACTGCGTAATACCACTGATAGCCCGACTTCGCATAAAAGGCTTTGGCTTTTGTGAAGCTATAAGGGCGGTCAAGGATGCTAAGCCTATCAATGTCAATTTCATCGAATGGCAGCAACTGTTCCAGGTCGCCCCAGCGAAACCCTATTCGACCTTCCTGCTTGAAAAAGAAAGATATCTCCCCATCCAGCACAGACATACCAAAGGCTTCATCGTACCCATACTTTTCGTTCAATGAAACCCCATCTCTGTAAATTTCGCCAGTTTGAGTGAACCAGATACGGGGTTTGCGTTCACGATATACCTCCAGATAAATTGCCCCATCAAAATCTATTAAATTATCCAAATGACCAATCCAATCAAAAGGGACTTTATAGCGTAATTCATCGTCTTTGAATACCTGAACAACTTTGCCTTCGTCTGTTTCAACCTGATAGGCATAGAGATTCGGATTTTTGTAGATATAGCAATCATCGCAAAGGCTGTATTTTTTATATCGTGTAGGAAATGAGCAATAATAATTATAAGGGAAAAATGAGACGGGGTTTTATGACCTAAAAAACGGATTATGTTTCAATATGGTCTCCTGACCTTGCGGCTGATATGTGGACGAAAGACCTGTGGCCGCATTGAGGTGAACCCGAATTGAATAAAACCTATTCCTCGGAAAACTCCTCGACCCGATAGGTTTCAACTTCCAGCTTGTTGTGTTTCCAGTAGTTGGCGCTGCAGCCCATCTTCCGGCAGAGTTGGGATAAGAACTGTTCTGGGTCGGGCAGTTGCTCCCAAACCTGGGGCAGGAAGGTCGCGCTGCGGCTGCCGGTCGAGAGGACAACGCCATCAACGCCAGGTTTGAGCAGATCACGAAGTTGCTCTGGAGAATCGTATACCAACGGTACCGGTGAGCTTAGTCGAGAGACTTCTATTTTAATATGCTGAACCTCATCGGGAGAGACAGGCACAAAGCGCGGGTCTTGTCTGGCGGCCTGCATTGCCCGGGTTTGCACGTCGAGCGCAAGCGGTTGGTAGGCCTGGAGGGTTCCGATGCAGCCGCGCAGGTTTCCGCCAATGGTCAGGGTGACGAAGCTGGCTCCGTCCGCCTGAAGGTCGAGGCTGAAAGTCGCAATGTCCAGTTCGGGTAGTTTTTCGCCCCTGGCGGCCAGTTCGAGGGTCTGGCGGGCAAGTTCCAATAACGTTTTTTTGTCTTCGGGTTTGAGTTGCGCTGGCATAGGATTTGCACCTACCTTTCTAATCATTCTGTCATGTCGTTATTATACAAAGAAAATCATTATTTAAGCAGAATGTCGGAAAGCAGGATCGCGTATGGCCAAACAAATGCACCAAATTGATGACGACGAAAACCCCGGCAAGGGCGGCTTTTTTCACGGCTTCGAAGACTCCGAATCGGAACAAAAGCCGATCACTTCCTTGCGCCCGGAGGTAAAAGCTGATCACACTCAGGATAACAATTCTGCTGAGCAAGGCTCAGGGGACGGTGAGCTCGGCATGGGGCGGAAGAACCCATTTGAAAACTGGAACATCTCATCCACACGGTCCGATAAAACTGAGGAAACTGCCTTCGAGCGATCAAAATCTGATAAAGGTCTTGGTTTTGTCATCTGGCATACGCTTTCGACCGTCATTCTGGCAGGGATCATCACAGCGACGCTCTTCTCGCTCTGGATGCCAGCCAATTTTATCCCCGGCGGTTTGGATCAGAAACTGGCAGATGCCGTCGCGGTGGATAACCTTGCTGAACAAACGGCGATCGCGGAAGGGGTTTTGCCCGCAAACTTCCCGACCAGGCGCATCGGCATTGTTGTCGGGCACCGTGGGCACGATTCCGGCGCGGTTTGTGCCAATGGGCTGACCGAACTGGAGATCAACAGCAATGTCGCCACTTATGTGCAGCAGAAATTGATCGACCTGGGCTATGAGGTCGATCTGTTGGACGAGTTTGACGCGCGTCTGGCAAACTATGAGGCAGGATTGCTGCTCTCGATCCATTCCGATTCCTGTGATTATATTAACGATTCCGCCACCGGCTTTAAGGTCGCCGCGGCTTTTTCTCAGAAAATGGATAAAAGCTCTACCCGTTTGGTCGCCTGTGTAGCGGATCGCTATGCAAAGGTCACTGAATTAAGGTATCATTACCAATCGGTCACGACCGATATGACCCAGTATCATGTCTTCGATGAGATCAGTCCGTATACAACGGCAGGGATCATTGAGCTGGGTTTTATGAATCTGGATCAGGAAATTCTGACCACCAGGCCGGAATTGCTGGCCGACGGCATTGTTCAGGGGATTCAATGCTATATGAATAACGAAGAAGTTGACCAACCTTAAACGGAAGCGAAGCGGAATTATGCAAGAACAGGCAAGAACAATTGAATCGCTGATCAACCAGGCAAAAACGGCTGTTTTGGCTGGTGATTCCGCGCTTGCGCGTGAGCTTTCCAGACAGGTTTTGGCGCAATCCCCTGATAATATTGACGCAAAATTAGTTTTGGCGGGTCTTTCTGATCCTATCGAGAGCACGAAATTGCTTTGCGAGGTTTTGGAGCAGGACCCGGGCAATCTTACCGCGCGTAAAGCCATGCACTGGGCGAGCGCGCGCATGCGAACCCAGACCGCGGCACAGTGGACGGCCGCCTCCGCAGCAATCGCGCCTGAGCCTGTTGTTTCGGCTTCTGTGTCCGAAGAGACAAGAGCTATTGCGCTGCCTGCGCAAAAACCAAGGAAGAAGGTCTGGGTGCTGCCTCTGCTGCTGTTGGCCGCGCTGCTTGCTTTTGGTTTGTACTCGATCGGTATCATCCCTGATAAACCGGTTGCCGGGCAGCAATTTTTGATCAAGAACGAGAGCAATGACCTGATCAAGCCAAGTTACACGCCCACCAACACGGCCACCCCAACCAATACGGCCACGTTTACGCCAACACCCACATCAACCAATACGCCCACACCCACGAATACAGCCACCGCGACGCCGACGGAAACGCTGGCGCCAACGGTTGAGATCACGCCCTGGTATGTTGAGCCGGATCCGATCGACCCGCCTGTTGTGCAGCCATTGGGCGAGAAGTGGATCGACGTCAATCTTTCCGAACAAATGCTGTATGCCTATGAAGGCGATACTGTGGTGGCCTCGTTTTTGGTCTCAACCGGCATGGGCGACACGCCGACGGTGACCGGCACCTATTATGTTTGGGTGAAATTGCTTTACGACGATATGGTTGGCCCGGGCTATAATCTGCCCGATGTGCCTTACGTCATGTATTTTTATAGAGGATATGGAATTCACGGAACCTACTGGCATCACAATTTTGGCACGCCGATGAGCCATGGTTGTATTAACATGGAGACCAGCGAAGCAGGCTGGTTGTTCGACTGGGCTTATGTAGGGATCGCTGTTAATATACATTATTAATATGAAAAAATTTGAATTGACACGCAGAGACTTTATCAAGTCGATCGGCCTGGGCGCCCTGGGCCTATTGCTGCCCAAAGCTAGGCCTGCAGAGGCAAAACTTTTTGGATGGGGCCCCGATACACGGTTGGGGCGGATTTTGCGCTACAAGCTTCAGATCAAAAAGGAGCCGAACCATCTTGCCGATGCTCTCGATATGCTTTTGTATGATGAAGTTCTGCCAATAAAAAAACTGGTTTACACGACCGATATTGCTGGCAAGAAGGTCGGATGGTACGAAATTGGAGATGGTCAATATCTGGAAGCTGCCTGGGTGCAGCCGGTGTATAATCGCCCCAGTCCGATAAACAAAGAACCCATTCCCGTAGGCGGTTGCCTGGGTGAGGTCTGCGTACCGATCGTACCGGTCTATTACGAGCCTAATCGCCGCAACGTAAACCGCACTTTCTATTATGATAATAATTTCTGGATCCTCAAGCAGGTTGAGGATGAGCATGGCATCCCCTGGTATGAACTATGGGATGATCTGAGCGGAGTTTCCTACTTTGTAAAAGCCTCGACCATAAGGCGGACAAAAGCTGAAGAGGTGACGCCCATCCATCCGGAAGTGCCGCCGGAGCAAAAACGACTGGTGTTGGAACTTGGGCCGCAGGTTTTGCGCGCTTACGAATACAATAAAGCGATTTGGGAAGTGAAGATCTCGTCCGGCGTGATCGACGGCAGTACGCCGGTGGGCAGATGGATGACCCATCGCAAGCGCCCTTGTCGGCGGATGGTCAACGAGCCCGGCAATCCTAACGTATATGATCTGCCGGGGGTGCCCTGGGTGACCTATATTACCATCACCGGCGTTGCTTTCCACGGCGCCTACTGGCATGCCAACTGGGGACATGTGATGAGCAATGGCTGTGTCAATATGAAAGCCAACGACGCCAAATGGCTCTATCGTTGGTCCACCCCGCATGTGCCTTTTGATAAATACTACTATGAAGAGCCCGAGGGCACCCGTATTGACATTGTTACCGGTTACGGTGATGCTCCAACCAGTTGATGTTAACTTAACACTTATATTCCTCAGCTATAATTGATGCAGATAAATAAGGGAAGGTTACCTGTGAAGAAGGCTATTTTTGAAGGTTTGGTATATGACATGGACGATAGGCTGCTGCCTGTAGTCTATGTTGGCAAGGAACCGACCTATGTAATTGATGATTATGGCTTTGATCGCCATGTACCGGCCGAAGATGTGGATCGCCAGGTTTGGGAGTTGATGTCCGCTGGCATCGAAGGCAAGGAAGATATGCTCAGCGAGCAAACGGCCAAAATGCTCGGTCAGGAAGATATATTTTCGATCGCCGTGATCCGCAATCAGTTGAAAAACAGAGACAAGCAGTTTGCTGATTTGCAGGAAAATGGTTTTCCGCATGACGCCCGCATGTATATGAGCATGGTCGGATTCAAAGTGATCGTTAACCACCGCGGTGAAGTTCAGGAAATTAAGCAACCAACCATCACCAATGAAGACGAAGATTAAAGTTTTACACAAGTAGCGATAAAGCCATTAAAATTAACAACAGAAAAGACATGGGAAACGCGAACATCATTGACGTAAGTGAAGAGACCTTCGAGTTCGAAGTGCTCAATTATTCCACACAGGTGCCGGTAGTGGTCGATCTGTGGGCGAAGTGGTGTATTCCCTGCCGCGTGCAATCAGAATTGCTGGCAAAGTTAGCTAATGAAGCAGATGGCGCTTTCAGGCTGGCAAGGATCAATGTTGACGAGCAATCCCGTCTGGCGGAGCGCCTGAAGGTGAATAACTTGCCGGGGATCAAGGGCTTTGTGGACGGGCGCATGGTCGCGGAGTATTCCGGTGTTTTGTCAGAAAAGAATTTGCGCCTCTTCCTTGACCGGATCATGCCAAAAACCGGCGGCCTCCTGCTGGCAAAAGGCAAGAGCCTGCTTCTGCAGGGGGAATATGAAGCGGCTGAACTTGCCCTGGAGCAGTTTATTATCAGGAGCCATGGCGACCCGGCCGGCTTGCTGGCTTACGCGCGCGCTCTGCTCTTTCAGGGCAAATCCAGGCCCGCGCTGGACATTCTCGAACATTTCCCGACCAGTACCGAATCGGCAGCGGCTGGAGAGTTGAAAGCCCTTGCGCAGGCGTATTTACTGCCCGAAATAGACCAGCTTGTTTTTGAGGACATGCAGGAATCAGCTTTCCGCAACGCATTGCGCATGGCGAAAAAGGGCAAAGTCCTGATCGCTTTGGACGGTTTGCTTGGCATTTTGCGCAAGGATAAAAACCATCGTGACGGGCAGACCAAAGAGATCTACCTGGGCATGCTCGAACTCCTGAGCGACGACCACCCCTCCACCCGCCACTACCGCTCTGATCTCTCCAACGCTTTGTTTTAGTCTTTGGTAAAGCAAAACCTAAAAATGCCCTGTCATTAGCATTACCGTTAGCGACGGCGGTGCACAAAAAAGCAACTACTCTGGACTTATATATGGATCGATCTGAGGGCGTTGGATTGGTTCAATACGATGTTAGTAATGCCATCGATCACTGTTTCAATAATTGTTGGATCAAATCCCATGGGGTCGGCAGCCTGATCCGGCCTGTTATTCCAATGGTTCAAAAAACTTAGGCTTAAAGCACAGATGCTCTGGTAATGAAATTGCAACGTAGGCTGTATGAAAGCAGGCGCAATAGGTTATAGAAGAACAGAAAGCCTTATTTGAGGAAGATCATGAAGCCATACATCCAAAAACGCAATTTCACTGGCATTTTTGCTTTGTTTGGCTTGCTGTTGGGGCTGGTGATCGCATTTTTTAGCTCGCCGGGGTTTGTACAGCGTTCCGATTTGAACATGCCGACTGCTGATCCCGAAGTAAAAACAGTGGAAGGGATTGGGGCAATGGCGATCACTCACGAAGAGGCGGAGCCGATCTGGCAAGCCTACCTCGAGCGCTATCAGGCAGCGCTTCTTCAACATTCGGATGACCCAATGAGCGGTCTGTTCATTCCGGTGCTTGATCAGGCTTTCCTCACGGAAGACGGAAAGACTGCCGTTCTCTGGCTGGCGATTCAGGACCAAAATGGATACATCTTGCACACGGAACCAGGGTTGGTTCTGGCAAGTCTGGGCGAAGAAGGTTGGCGGACGATCCTCCCCACAGACGCGGATTGGGAATCAAGCCTTGCTGCTCTGCCTGAAGACTTGATCCCGGCTGGTTTGCGGGCTGCTGAATACAAGTTGGAGGAACAAAGCACGAACGCGCCCATCTGGGGCTATTACCTGCCTTATGTCGCCGGGACCTCCCACAGACTGGAAGGCTCTGTGCTCCATTTTCACTCCTTCCCAGCCCTTGGCTACCCAAGCTGCAGCGAAACTTACTGTCGCTATGCTTACGACTTCACCGATCAGAGTCATTTTCCGCTGGTTTCATCCCGGGCTGGCACGGTGATCGCCTCACGGGATTCATGCAGCGATGGCGATACGCGCTGTACCAATTACATTGTGATCCAGGACGCTGCCGGCGGCGCTTACCAGATCTACCTGCACCTGGCGTACGGCACGATCCCGGACAGGCTTAGCAATGGAACCTATATAGGCCGCGGGAACTACATCGGTGATACCGATGACACCGGCTATTCAACATCCGAACACGTTCATTTCATGGTGGTACGCAGTTTCTACTACGCGGGCGACGGTTACCCCTGGGGACAATCGGTTGACATCCGTTTCAATGACGTGACTGTCAATGGCGGGATTCCGCGTACCTGTTACGAAGTAACACACTTACCAATTTATGACGGCGCGCGCGATTGCATCGGGAACAAAGCTGATCCGCTCAATCCTAATAATGATTGGTACCGTTCCGGCAATGTTGGCGCGGCCCCTCCCACTGGCTCTCTGACCCGACCCGCTGAGGGGGCGACTGTGGTGCCTGGCACCAGCCCGATCATGGATGTCACCGCGCAAACCAGTGATGATGTTCGCGTTGTCCAGGCGGTTTTGCAGGCGAAGATCGATGGACAATGGCGTGAGATCGGTCCACGGGTGAGAAACCCAAACAGCGCTGGCGTGTTTGACTGGGATGTTGACCTGTGCAAGGTCGGTCCGCTCCACGGCGCGCTTGAGATCGCTTTGAAAATCTGGGATCATGAAGGCAATAAGGTTGAGCAGCTTTCAAAAAGGACCGTGCAGGTCGATCATGCCTGTCCACCGCCATCCAGTCAGCTGACAACCCCAACGACCTATGACGGAACGGCGATGAAGCTAAATTGGGCCGCGACGAGCGCCGGGGTGCCGATCAGCAAATTCCAGCTGCAATGGCGCGAGGGCAACGCGGCCTGGTCTGCTGAGCGCATGTTCACGCTTTCCGCTGCGGCTCGCAGCAGCTGGTTCATCGGTTCGGCTGGAAAGCAGTTTGGCTTTCGTCTGCGCGCGATCGACGCCAATGGTCAGGCGGAAGCCTGGCCCAAGAATGACGAGGCCGAGATCACCTACACCTTCCCGGCCACCTGTCAGCCCGATGCGGCTGAGCCGGATAACACGCCTGAGCAGGCTGTTGAGATAAGTCTAGGCAGTCAATATCAGCGGAATATTTGCGGTCAGGGCGATGTGGATTGGTTCAAAGCGAATGTTGGAGGGCTTGAGCATATTCAAATCAAGGCGGATTCTTTAGATGGCGGAGCAGCGGCAAAGATCAGCGTTTACAGTGCGGATGGGAGCATCCTGTTGATGAGCAAGGCTGCTGCCTGGCCTGGTCAACACCTGGCAGTTATGTTGCCGACAGAGGGAAGGGAGCAGGTTTTGATCAAAGTTGAGTCGGCTTCCCCAAAACTATTTGGTTCGGCAGTGCGATATGGGCTAAAGGTCGAAAAAACTTATCCGCTTTATTTGCCGAGGATCGATAAAAACAGATAGTATATAGGCCGGACATTGTGCCCTTTGGGTATTCCTAAAGCATCCGGCATGCGGTTGCCGATCTGAACATTTCTGTTGGATCCGAAATGTCGTATCCAATCTAATCATGCCGGATCGAACTGCGCGATCCGGCCTACTTGGTCGTGATCTTTTGACCATGCCCATTGCGAATATCAGAATGGGTGAAAAGATGTAGGCCGGACATCGTGCCCTTTGGGTATTCTTCTTTTGAATCCGGCATACGGTTGCCAATCCGAACATTTTTGTTGAATCCGAAATGTTAGACTCAATCTAATTACTCCGGATTTCAAATGCAAAATCCGGCCTACATGTCTAATCATGCCGGATCGAACTCCCAAAAAGGGGCAGGCCCACGATACCCATAGGGCACGATGTTTGGCCTACAAGTTTTGCCGGATTTTAAATGTAAAATACCCAAATGGCACGATTTCCGGCCTACACGGAACTCATTCCCCGAATGAATATCCATCTTTTTGGTTTTTTTCTATGTGTTTCAGGATGTTTTGGTTTGGTCGTGGAGAATCATCCTCACAGAAGCTTGACCATTTCCAATCTCCAATATCATCGACAAAGCCATGTTTGACGGCATTATAAGTTGTGTAGACATAATGGGTTTGTAGATCGCGTTGGTTTCGAATCGTATGCTCCCAAAAACGATCTTGCCAGATAACAGTTTGTGGATCATTCAAATGTAAACGAATATTTTTTGTAACGTTCTTCTTGATCTCCCGAATGATATTTGAATAGTTATGCTCATCTTCTGGAAGTGTAATTATTAAGTGTATGTGGTCGGGTAGAATACACCAGGCATCAAGGTCGAAAGGACGGTATTTGCGGACAATTTCAACCGCGCTAATAAAGATTTCGCAATTTTCATCGTTATTAAAGAAAGGTATTCGATCTTTTGTAACCAGAGTAAAGAAGAATGTGCCACCTTCAACATAATTGCGAATATAAGTTCTCATGAAGTGAGTTTATCATTTTTATGTAAGGTACGTTGAAATTCATAAATGTAGGCCGGATTGTGTTTGTCAATCCGGCATGCGGTTGCCAATCCAAACATTTCTGTTGGATCCTAAATGTCTGACTCTATCTAATTATGCCGGATCGAACCCCCAGAAGGGGGCAGGCCCGCGATCCGGCCTACGAATCTAATTACGCCGGATTTCAAATGCAAAATCCGGCCTACATGTCTAATCATGCTGGATCGAACCCCCAAAAGGAGGCAGGCCCGCGATCCGGCCTACGAATATGAATCTTGCCTACTTGATGGATTAATCTATTTTCTTTTGAAAAATTAGCACGACCCAATCTTCATCCTGCAAGGTGTCGATGTGCTTTAGTCCGGCATTATTGGCCGCCTGGATGACGGATTCGGCCTGGGTTTCGAGAATGCCGCCCAAAATTAAAATTCCGTCGTTTTCAACGGTATCAGCCAGACCAGTTTCCAGCATCTTGACGAGGATATGCGCGAGAATATTGGCCAAAACCACCGGCGCTTGTTTGAGTTCATCGCTTCGCGCCAGGACATCGCTGTGCGTGCCGACTTCAAAGAGAATCCGCCCTGCCATGCCGTTCAATTCCGCGTTGCGCTCGCAGGAGGGGATGGTTATCGGGTCATAATCGATGCCAAGAACCTTATTGGCACCCAAACGCACCGCCGCGATGGCCAAAATGCCACTGCCGCAGCCGATATCGAGCACGTTTTTCCCGGCGCAGCGGTATTTTTCCAGCCCGATCAGACAAAGCTGGGTGGAAGGGTGGGTGCCGGTGCCAAAAGCCATATCGGGTGAAATGATGATGGGGAGGCGTTCGCCAGCCAGGTCGGGATCGACCCAGGAGGGCAGAACGATCAGGTTTTGACCCAGTTTAAGCGGTTCGTAGCGCGCTTTCCAGGCTTCCATCCAGTCCTGATCGGCAATGATCTGATACTTGACCGCGCCAAGGGGAGCGATCATGCTCATGTGCCAGACGGCCTGGTCGAGCTTTTGGCGGGTATTCTCGATCTGCTCGTCCATCGGGAAGTAAGCCACCACCTGCATATCGCCGGTTGGGATTTCTTCCTGCTCGGCGGGGTCAAAAACGGTCACGCTGTGAATGAGCACGCCATCGGGCGCGTAGCGTGAAAAAACCTCGGCGACGGCCTCAGCCAACTCGCCGGAACAAACCAAAGATGCTTCCAACCAATTATCGATCTTATCCACTGAATGCGTCCTTTATCTTGTCAAAGAAGCTGCGCTCCTGAATTTTGATATCGGTTCCCATCGTTTTGCCCAGGGCTTCCAGGAGCTCTTCCTGCTCTTTGCTAAGGCTGGTCGGGATCTGAACGTTGACGGTCACGAGTTGATTGCCGCGTTCGCTGCGATGCAGAATGGGCACGCCCTTGTCTTTCAGCCTGAAAACCTTGCCAGGCTGCGTTCCCGGGGGAATGCGCAGGTTGACGTTGCCATCCACGGTGGGAATGGTGATCTCGTCTCCCAAAGCCGCCTGAGCCATGTTGATCTCCAGATCAAGCAGGATGTTGGAACCGTCGCGGCGGAAGAACTGATGCGGCGCGACGTTGATCTCCAGATAAAAATTACCGTTGGGGCCGCCATTGGCTCCGGGTTGACCTTCGCCTACCAGACGGATTTGGTTGCCGTCATCCACTCCAGCGGGAATGGCAACTTTCTTCTTTGTGGTTTTACGTTCCAAACCAGTGCCGCGGCAGTTGCGGCAGGGAGTTTCGATCATTTTGCCGCTGCCGTTGCAGGTTGGGCAGGTGACAACCTGAACCATTGAACCCAAAAAGGTATTATGAACCTGGCGGATCTCGCCCTGACCCTTACAGCTTTGGCAGGTGATGGGTTTTGTACCTGGTTCAGCGCCGCTGCCGTCACAAGCCGAGCAGCGCTCATTGCGCGTGATCTCAACTTCTTTTTCAGCGCCGAACACGGCTTCTTCAAAACTCAATCGAATCGATGAGCGAATATCCGCGCCGTGCCTGGGGGCGTTGTAGCGTTGACGGGCGCTGCTTGCTCTGCCGAAGCCGCCCATACTGCCAAAACCGCCCATGCCAAAAAGGCTTTCGAACAGATCCGAGAGGTCCATTTCGCCATAATTGGGCATGCCGGAGGTGTTGACACCAGAAAAACCGAAGCGATCGTAGGCAGCCCGTTTGTCCGCGTCACTTAAGACACCGTAGGCTTCGTTGATCTCCTTGAATTTCTCCTCAGCGTCAGGGGCTTTGTTAACATCAGGGTGATATTGGCGGGCAAGGTTGCGAAAGGCGCTTTTGACTTCATCAGCGCTGGCGCTCCTTGAAATGCCAAGTACTTCATAATAATCTCGTTTTTCTGCCATAAATCTTTCCGTTTTCAAGACAAACACCTGGCGCAATTTTTCTGCGCCAGGTGTTTAATTCTAACCGAATATTTTGGGATTAATCAGCATGGGTATACTCGCCATCAACGATATCGGGATCGTCTGATGGGGTTTCGGGTTCCTGCGCCTGGTTGGCGTCGTTTGGCTGGCTGGCTTCCTGCGCGTAGGCAGCCTGACCGACTTCCTGCAGGACCTTCATCAGGTTTTCGACCGCGTTGTTGATCGCGACGGTATCATCCTGATCGCGCACCGCGCGGACACCAGCGATGGCATCTTCAGTCTTTGTTTTCGCGTCGGCAGGGATCTTGTCGCCCAGGTCCTTGATCGTCTTTTCAGCGGAGTAGACCGCGTTGTCGGCGGTGTTGCGGGCTTCGATCAGCTCACGGCGTCTCTGGTCTTCCTCGGCGTGCGTCTCAGCATCGCGGCGCATTTGTTCAACTTCTTCATCGGTCAAACCGGAGAAGGCGTTGATGGTAATGCTTTGCTGGCGGTTGGTGGCCTTGTCTTTGGCGGTCACTTCAAGCGTGTTGTTGGCGTTCATGTCAAAGGTTACTTCGATCTGCGGTACGCCGCGGGGAGCAGGCGGGATGCCGTCGAGCGTGAATTTGCCAAGGGACTTGTTGTCCGCCGCCATGGTGCGTTCGCCCTGCAGGACGTGGATCTCGACCTGGGTCTGACTGTCAGAAGCGGTCGAAAAGACCTGACTCATGCGGGTGGGGATGGTGGTGTTGCGCTTGATCAGGGGTGTTGCCACGCCGCCGAGCGTTTCGATCGAGAGGGTCAGTGAGGTGACGTCGAGCAGCAGAACGTCCTTGACGTCGCCAGCCAAAACGCCAGCCTGAATGGCGGCGCCAATGGCTACAACTTCGTCAGGATTGACACCCTTGTGAGGTTCTTTGTTGAAGAGCTGGCGCACGGCTTCCTGCACGGCGGGCATGCGGGTCATGCCGCCAACCATGACGACTTCATCGACATCGCTGGGTTTCAAGCCAGCGTCGCTAAGCGCCTGGTGAACGGGTTTGAGCGATCTTTGGATCAGATCAGCGGTCAATTGTTCGAGTTTTGAACGGGTCAACGTGGTGACCAGATGCTTTGGGCCGGAGGCGTCCGCGGTGATGTAAGGCAGGTTGATATCGGCTTGCATTGTGCTGGAAAGCTCAATTTTAGCCTTTTCCGCGGCTTCCTTGAGGCGCTGCAGGGCCTGGCGATCATCGCGTAAATTGATGCCATTTTCGCGCTTGAACTCGTCTGCCAGCCAGTCAATGATGCGCAGGTCAAAGTCGTCGCCGCCCAGGAAAGTGTCGCCTGAAGTGGATTTGACCTGGAATACGCCGTCGCCAACTTCCAGAACCGAAATGTCAAAAGTTCCGCCGCCGAGGTCGTAAACAGCGATGGTTTCGTTCTTGCCGTCTTTGTCCAGACCGTAAGCCAAAGAGGATGCGGTGGGTTCGTTGATGATGCGCAGCACCTCGAGCCCGGCGATCTTGCCGGCATCGATGGTGGCGTTGCGTTGAGCGTCGTCGAAGTACGCCGGCACGGTGATGACCGCCTGATTGACGGGTTCGCTAAGATAAGCTTCAGCGTCGCGCTTGATCTTGCCCAGGATCATCGCGGAAATTTCAGGCGAAGAATAATCCTTGCCGTCCATGACCACGCGCACATCGCCGTTGGGAGCGCTGCTGATCGAATAGGGCACCAGCGCTTTGGCACGCTGGACTTCAGGGTCGCTGGCTTTGCGTCCCATAAAACGCTTGATCGAGAAGATCGTGTTCTCAGGGTTGATGATGGCCTGATTGCGGGCAACGCGCCCGACGAGCCTCTCACCGTTTTTGTTGACCGCCACCACGGAGGGCACCAGTCGTTCGCCCTCAGCGGAGGGGATGATGATAGGTTCGCCACCCATCATTACGGCCGCGGCAGAGTTGGTTGTTCCAAGATCGATTCCAATGATTTTTGACATAATTTCGCTCCTATTTTGCCACGCGAACAAGCGCGGGTCTGATTATTCGTTCTTTTAGTTGATATCCGGTCTGGACAACTTCGATGATCTGTCCATCGGTAAAGTTTTCGTTTTCTTCGTGAGTCACCGCTTCCTGGTTGTTGGGGTCAAAGAGGTCACCAGGTTTCAGGTCGATGACAGTCACGTTCTGCTTTTCAAGCGTGGAAAGCAGCTTTTTCAGGATCAGTTCAACGCCAGCGATCCAATTGGTGCAATCGGGATCGGTGGGGGCGTGCTCCAGCGCGCGTTCGAGGTCGTCCACCACTGGCAGAAAGATCCTGACGTGCTCGCCCAAAAGCCGTTCAGCCATCGCGGCGTTTTCCTGGTCGATACGGCGTTTGTAATTGGCAAAACTGGCGCGTTCGCGCTGCAAACTGTCGAGGTATTCATCGGCTTTGGCCTGAAGTTCGCTCAGCTGGGTCTCCAATGCTGTGTTCTCATTATTTTCTTCTACTTCGCTTGTTTTTTTATCATCATCTGTCATATCTATTCCTCATCATTGTTTTGCAATGTGTTAATCTATCAGGTTTTCTATTACCAGGTCGGACATGAGCTCGCCGACGTAGCGCACGACGCTGATCGTTTGCCCATAAGGCATACGCATGGGCCCCAGGACGCCGAGGGTGCCGCTAAACTGATCGGGGATGCCGTAGCGCGTCAGGATCACGGTGCAGTTTTGCAGCTCCTGCCAGGTGCCTTCCCCGCCGATCAAAACCCGCACGCCGCCGATGTCTTCGCTTAGAACCGTGCGTGAGATCAGATCGTCCAATAGGGGGCGCTCTTCCAGCAGGCGCAAGGGCGAGCTGTCAGCCTGAAGGTCGGTGAATTCGGGTTCGCTAAGAATGTTGCTCAGGCCATCCAGATATAGCTCGCCTGTCACGAGTTTGTTCGCCAGGCTAAGCTGATCGACCACAGCCTCCAGAACCAGTTTTAAGTTTGGATTATTGACAGGCGTCAGCGCCTTGATCTGCTCCACGCTGCGGTTTTCGCAAATGTGATTGACCTGCTGAGCAAGCTGGGAAAGTTGTTCCTGGCTGTGAATGCCGTCAAAGCTCAGAATTTGCTGTTGGATCTCACCGCCTACCAGAACAAGCACGAGCAAGACCTGGTTACCGCGGGTCGCGATCAACTCGAGATGCTTGAAAGTGATGTTCTCAGAGTGGGGGGCGGTGACGATCGAGACCGCCTGGGATTGGTTGGCCAAAACAGAGGCAGCCAGAGGCAGCCAATGATCCAAACCTTTGCGGGATTGGTAGAACTGGTGGGCGATCGTATTGCGCGTAGCCGAGGGAAGGCTGGTATGCTGCACCAGATTGCCAACGAAAAAGCGATAGCCTTCTTCAGTCGGGACGCGCCCGGCGGAGGTGTGCGGCTGGCGCAAAAAGCCCATTTCTTCCAGCAGGTTCATTTCGCTGCGCACAGTGGCGGAGCTGATCCTGAGATTGTACTGGTCGATCAGAGATTTGGAGCCAACAGGCTGAGCCGTGCGCGTGTGTTCGTGCACGACCAGGGAAAGGATAATTTTCTGTCTGTCACTTAGTTGGCTCATCTTTTTCTCAATATTAGCACTCTCATGAAGAGAGTGCTAATTCATCGTAATTAATGTTATCATCTGCGATTTTACTCGTCAAGAAAAGGATAAAGGCTAAAGGTTAATATTGTATTAGAAGAGACGCTGGGGTTGATTAAGGTGGGGAAATTCGGCTATTTAACCGTGAAGGTTATAGCAATCCGGAGTCCTATGAACTTATATAGGGTGCCCATGGGGCTGATTTGCCTTCTCACCTGGGAGAAGGTGCCCGCAGGGCGGATGAGGGGCCAGTCGTCGGGGATCGGGGAATATTAGTCCAATTGCTAAACCGTGAATCATTTAGATTTCCTCATCCACCACTTCGTGGTTCCCCTTCTCCTTGCCCTGGAAAAGCTCCAGGGCTGAGGAGAAGGCTTAAGGGTAAGACGTGTGACGTGTGTAGAAGTATACAGCCCTCTCAGCAGGAGAGGGTGCCCGAAGGGCGGGTGAGGGGTAAACGAATCTAAAAATGACCTCTATGCCTTTTTTTGCCCGATCTCGACCCCAACGACATGGCGATCCTGGGCGCCAAAGCGGTACTTATAATCTTCATCGCCGCGCATGAGATCAACTTCATCAAGCCCGTTCTCAATCGCCCAACGGACCAGCTTGCCCAGCAAGACCCAGCCCGGCGAAGCCTTTAAAAACCTGGGATTCCAGCCCGTGTTATATATCAGCAATTTCCTGTCGCTCAGAAAGTTGAAATACGCGGCAGCTTTTTCGCCATCTAAATACAAGTAGCAAAGCAATAGTTTGCCTTGTTGGTTGGCTTTATGAGCAAGGTCAATCAGGAAGTTTTCGGTTCCCGCGCTTAAAAACTGCTGCTTGTTGACTTCATTGCGCATTAATTCCAAAAAGTCGTGCATTTCCTGCTCAATATCGGCCTCTTTTGGGGCGAAAACCAGACGGGTATCAAAGTTTTGTTCGGCGTTGCGCTCTTTTCGCCGCATCTCATGGCGTTGTTTTCTGGACAAGCTTTGCAGATAGTCTTCCCAGTCCCTGGGCAAGGAAATTACGGGAGCAGGCTGCAGAATCTGAGCCTCGTAACTTAGCCCTTTCTCTTCCGCGATCCTTGCGAGGACGGGCAGGCTGGAGGAGTCGTTCCGCAAATTCGCGAGCGAAACTTTCTTTACTCCAAAGCGATCCTGCTCAAAAATAAGATCAAACAGTGCTAAAAGGAATTCTTCCAGGACTCCTTCTTCAGCAATAAAATCGAGATAATCCGTCACTTCGATCTGCCCGATAAAGCGAAGCGCGGTTGGGTGATCCTCTTTTTGCGAAATGAAGAAAGGCGCAATTGCTTTGAGAACGCCATTTTCATATCCAGCTGCAATGGCGAGACGGCTTTCGGTTACAGGCCATTCCCCACCGCCAAGATGTTCCCACCAGGTGCGCAAATACCAATAATCCAAAAAGGGATTGGCAGTGCCGCTGCGCTCCACCAATTGGTTCCAGGCGGGTTGCAGGGTATCCCAGGCTTCAATGTTCTCGATCAGTATTAATTCCATAGGCGCGATTATACCCCCTGGCATGAATTGTGTACTGTTATTAACCAGACACCAGCAATATAGTAAGGTAGATAGCATGAATTACGATTTGACAATTTACAAGCCAGAAAACAGTCCTAAAGCGATGTTCTTTGCCTCGCCTGCTCAAAAAGGCAGCGCGCGGGGACGGACGGAGGATATCTTTTTTGTCCAGATCAGCCCCACCAGCGGCAAAGGGCTTGATACGCAAAGCCTCGCGCAGACGATCGAAAACCAGGCGAAATTATTTTACAAAGCCAGCGGCTCGGTCACCAAAGCGATCCGTGTTTTTGTCGATGGGCTCAATCGCGCAATGTTACAGAGCAACAGCCGTTTTGACGAACCGGAAACCTGGCAGATGGCATCTTTGTGCCTGGGTGTGATCCATGCTGACACCTTGTTCATCGCCCAGGTGGGGCAGAGCTCCACGCACGTCCTGCGGCCGGAGGGGGATGAACAGTTTTTTGACCCTGAACTGGATCGGCGTGGGCTGGGCGTCTCGACGGTGGTCAATTTGCGCTATTTCCAGACAACTTTACAAGGAAATGAGTCATTGCTTTTCCTGCCTGATCCTTTGTCTGGTTCTGATAGCGAAAGCCAATACGAGGAAGCCAGTGAATCTGCTGTGGCGAAGGCTTTTGTTCAGATCAGGCCGGGCAAAGGCAGTATTGAATATAAAAGTCTGGAAGACTACCAGCAAGAGCCTCAAAGCGAGCTCAGCGAAAGTGAAGTAA
This sequence comes from uncultured Anaerolineaceae bacterium, assembly GCA_964293995.1. Lineage (GTDB taxonomy): Bacteria > Chloroflexota > Anaerolineae > Anaerolineales > Anaerolineaceae > Mesolinea. Next base: position 25,129 of record CAXYYH010000014.1, on the reverse strand, counting down.
GCGTCGAAGAAACTGTCAATGAAGAATTGACGCCTGAAGAAACAGAGGAGCGTGAAGTTGAAACCCGCGAAGAGCTCGCGGAGGCTGAGACGATCCCTTACGTTCCCTCACTGGCTGAAGACCTTTTCTCTCAGGCGGTTTTGCTCCCTGACGATTTGGAAATGATTGAAGATAGTTCTGAGATGCCTACAGAGGAAACTTTCCTGGAAGGCAGTCCCGCTGAAGAGCCTGTGGATGATCTCATGCTGTCTGAAAACGATGCTGAAGAGACAGAAAAAATCACTACAATCATCGAAGAGCCCAAACTTGAGCCCAAACAAGAGTCCAAACGCCAGCCTCAACGTGAAGCGCCCGATTTTTCTCAGATAAGGGAAAAAGCTTTGCAGGGTGTCGCGAGTGGGGCAGGGTGGCTGCGGCGGGCGGAAGAAAAAGCCGAGTCGGTTGTCAGCGCGGGAAGAAAGTCCGATGGCTTTTCCGTTGGCGTAACGAGCGAGTTCTCCCCCTGGGCAAAGATCCTGATCGCTGTCGTCGTGCCCCTGATCCTGGTTTTCGTGACATCCTTGGTCTACTTCAATCGCGGTGAAGATCATCAATATCAATATTTTCTGGCTCAGGCTCAGGCTGCGGTCGCCAATTCACCGCTCATGCAAACAACGGAGTCGCAGCGTGAAAGCTGGGAGCAGGCGATGAACTGGATCAACCAGGCTGCGGCTTACAAGGATTCCGACGAGGTGAAAGCTTTGCGTATTCAGGTTCAGAACGCTTTGGATAACCTCGATGGCGCCCAACGCCTGCAATTTGTGCCGGCTTATGCCGCATCGCTTTTCCCTGATCTGCGTATTGGCACGCTGGTTTCGCTCAACAACGACCTCTATTTGCTTGACAAAGCCAGCGGATCGGTCAAGTATATGCGCCTGCACTCGAGCGGATATGAGCTGGTGCAGGATTTTACTTGTGGGCCTGGAAAATATGAGGGCGCTGAGGTGGGCAAATTGGTCGATATGATCAGTGTGCCCCTCAACAACCCTGCCAGGCAGCCGATTCTGGCAATTGACAATGCTGGCAATCTTCTGTATTGCGGCCCATCTGGCACTACAACCGCGATCAGCCTGCAAATGCCTGACCTGGGTTGGTCAAGTTTGAGCAGGATCGTTTTTGACAGCAACCGTCTTTATGTCCTTGACCCAGGGAACAGCGCTTTGTGGGTCTTCAGGGGCATGGCTGATAATTTTGTGGAGCCAGCCAACCCTTATTTTGAGGATGACAGCATGCATCTTGCCGAAGTGATCGATTTTGAGGTGGAGGGGGAAGAGATATTCCTGCTCTACAAAGACGGGCACAGCGCGCACTGCTTGTCTTCCTTTCTCACAGGCGCGACCACCTGTGATGATCCTTACCCATATTTGAATACTGAGGGGGTCGATTCTGACCTGGATATGGAGCACTTAAGCTTCAGCAGGCTGTCTTATTCGCCGCCGCCAGACCCATCGATCTATTACCTGGAAGCGCAAAAAGCCCAGTTGTATCAATTCAGTTTGCGTCTGAACCTGAACAAGGTGCTGCGGTTTGGAAGCGCTGATGGCTCTATCCCAGGTGGGGACGCGACCGCGTTTTACGTCAGCCCGGATAGGCGCGTCTTTTTGGCTTTTGGCAACCAGCTCTACCACGCGCTATTGCCGTAAAAGAATCTATAGCTGGAAATTGCAGTTCTGAATTGGGCACAAGCCTCTGGAAAGAATAAGTATTGTCCTGCGGGCATTTTGTGGAGACAGTAATATTCGAAAATCACTGTAAGCCCGCAGTGTGTTTCGGTTCACGCCTGGGAGGTGGTTGTAGAGGCTGTAAACTGGTTGGGTATTCCAGACCTGTGCCAAATCCCATATAATGATCGCAGAGGAAAATGAATATGAAAACATTTGTGATTGGCAGTACCGGTTTTTTGGGTTATTACACCGTTCTCGAATTGTTGAAACGTGGGCATGAAATTGATAGTCTGTCCCTGACCCCTGTGCCCGAACAGGTTCCATTTCCAGCCGAAGTCGGGCTTACCCTGGCTGACTTCAATAAAATGGATGATGAGGATATTCTCAAGCGATTAAAGGGTTTTGATGGTCTGATCTTTGCTGCTGGGGTGGATGACCGCAGCCTGCCTCAAAAGCCCGCCTATGCGTTCTTTAAAAAATACAATGTCGACGCAACCCAGCGCCTTATCCGTTTGGCGCGCCAGGCTGGCGTGAAGCGGGCGGTTGTATTCAGCTCTTACTTCGTCCATTTTGCCCGAAAATGGCCGGAACTCAAGCTGGCGGAGAAACATCCTTACATTCGCAGCCGCCTGGATCAGATCGAGGCTGCAAACCTGGAGGCCGGAAATGAAATGGTGGTGAGTTATCTCCTGCTGCCATATATTTTTGGGGTTCTGCCGGGGAAGATGCCGCTTTGGAAATCCCTGGTGGACTATGTTGACAATCGCCTTCCCTGCGTTTTCTATACAGACGGAGGTACCGCGATGGTAACGGTTGAAGAAGTTGCCCGCGCTGCGGTGGCGGCTCTGGAACACGGTGAAGCGGAAATGGAATATCCGGTCGTATCGCACAACCTCAGCTGGATCGAATTCATCGGCGGTATTCAGAAGCATTTGGGCAAACCAAAACCCGTTATTACCTTGCCGAATTGGTTGATAAAACTGGGCGCAACTATCCTAACGCTTTATTTCCATCTCAATGGTAAAGAAAGCGGTCTCTATGCACCTGCTTTTGTCGAAATGCAAACCCGAAAGACTTTTATGGACCCTGAATATTCAAGCAGCCTGCTGGGCTATGAGCATGGCGATTTTGACAATGCCCTGCGGGAGACCGTTGAGGTATGCAGGAGATAATGTAGGCCGGATTCTGGTTTTGAATCCGGCATGAGAAAGATAATCAAATCTTCCCGGATCGGACTACACGATCCGGCCTACTTTTTTCTCTCCAGCCTTTTCTACGGTAAAATATTGGCATGAAACTTAGCCGAATGCTTGATCCGAGGGGAACAAAGATCGCCTATCTGGGGCTGGCGATGGTTGCCAATATCGTCTGGGCGATCGCCTTTTTTAGCCTGGTGGACAGCCTCATGCTGCGATATGGCGAGGTGATGCAGGGCGTGGACACGACCCTAATGCTGGGTATTTTCCTCGGTTCACTGACGATCGGCTTCGTGGTCACGCAGATCGCCAAAGACCGACGAGGCCCCACTTACGGCATCTATGGCGGCATCGCCGGCATGGTTGTGATCGTTCTGATGACCTGGAAATCAGGTCTGCTTTCCGCTCTGGTCGCTTTTATGGCCATATTTGGCGGCATCAACGGCGGCACGCTCGGCGAAATGTACCAAAAGATCCACCAAAATCCTCCCCGCCGATAAGCCTTAGGATTCGCTGGTTGGCAGCCAGGGCATAGCGGGCCCTTCGATCCCCAGATGTTCCGCCAGGGCCGCCCGCATGGCGGTGCGATCGTCCCAATGATATTCCGTCGTGATAAAACACATTGACTGCTCGTGCCCTTTGCCGCAGGACATGACCAGATCGCCTGGTTCCGCCAGCGCGATGGCTTTGCGAATGGCATCTCCCCGATCCGCGACGCGGTAAAAACTAACCCCTTCAACACCGCCAACTGAAATGGCAGCGTCTGCCATATCCTGCAATATCGCTTCCAATGACTCCGTACGGGGGTCTTCCGCCGTCAGGATCGAGATATCCGCGCCCTGAATGGACGCGATCGGCATCATTTTGCGCTTTTCACGATCGCGCAAGCCCGCGGAACCGTAAACGGCGATCACCTTGCCTTTGGTCAGGCTGCGGGCTGTTTCCAGGGCGACCGCCAGCGCGTTGGGCGTGTGGGCGAAATCGACAATGGCGATGAAATTTTGCCCCAGATCGATGCGTTCCATGCGCCCTGGCACGGTCGTCTGGTCCGCCAGGGCTTCGACCGATCGTTTCGCGTCCAATCCCAGTCCCAAAACACAGCAAGCCAGGGCTGCCAGCGCGTTGGAAACGTTGTAGATGCCCACCATTGGGCTTTTGACCCTGTAAACGCTTTCACCGATGTGACAGTTAAAACTCAATTCCGAGGGAGTGTTCTCGATATTGTCAGCCCACAAGTCGGCCTGGTTGACGCGGCTGTAACTGATCTGGTTGAGGGGCGAAACGCGCTTGAGATAGCCGTAGGATCTGTCATCTTTGTTCAAAACGGCGATCCTGGGGTTGCCGATCTTCTTGCGCGATGTCTGCCAGAGCGATTCAAAAAGCAGCCCCTTGGCTTCGAGGTAGTTTTGCCAGCTGCCGTGATAATCGAGGTGCTCGTGCGTGATGTTGGTCACGACGGCGATGTCAAATTCGCTGGCGATCGCCCTGCCCTGCGCCAGACCGTGCGAGGTGCTCTCGAGCACGCAGTGGGTCATTCCCGAACGCACCATTTCCGCCAGATAGGCCTGAATGTCGGGCGAATCGGGCGTGGTCACATGGAAACCCGTGTCGAGCGTGCGCTCGCCAATGACAGCATTGACGGTCGAGATCATGCCCGCTTTGATACCCGATTTAGTGAGAATGTGATGGATCATGCTGGAAGTGCTGGTTTTGCCGTCGGTGCCTGTCACGCCGATCATGCGCAATTTGCGGGCAGGAAAACCATGGGTGGCAGCCGCCAGCCAGGCGAGAGCCTTGCGGGGATCGTCATCAGTTTCAAGATAAGGCATGTCTAAATTTGCGGGAGCGGGTCGGTTTGAGATGATCAGGCTGGCGCCTTGTTTTTTAGCAGCTTCGATATAGTTAAAACCGTCAAAATTTTCTCCTTTGATGGCGAAAAAGGCGTCGCCTTTGCGCACCTGGCGCGAATCGCTGCAGACGGCCCTGATCTTTACATCAGGAATTGTGCCTTTGACGATGACGGGGGTTTTCTTTAGCAATTTTATTAGCTTTTTGGGGCGTGGTTGATTTAACATATTATCCCTTGGGTGCGTAGAATTGTTTTTGAATGAAGAAATTGGTCACCAACAATACGCCCGCGAGCCCTAATAACAACAGTCCGACTTTTAAGGAAGTGTCTGGGCTAAGACCTTTGTTTTCCTGGACAGGGACAGTAAGATCGAAGGTGATCTGTGGGCTGATGGCATAGGTGCCGTTTAGATCGCTGTCGCCCATCGCCATTTGAATGCTGGCATTGAGCTGATCGCTCGAAAATGGTTCTACTTCCCAGACAAACGACTGCCGGCCTTTTTGAAGCGGTCTGAGCAGACGCTGCTGAGGCAAGATAACGCTATTTTCAGCGCTAAACTGAGCGTCAAAGGTGTAGCCCTGGTCAAGAAAGGCTTCAAGAGCGGAATCAGGCTGATAGGTTACTGTGATGATGTTTTTCTCGCCCTGACGCATTTCGGCGGGGTAGCTGACCATGACTTTGAGGCTCCCTCCGCTGCCGTGAACCCAATCGGTGATGGTCTGAGCCTGTTGCGTGTTTTTTCCTGGCGCAAGTTTGCGCCAAATGAAAAAGACGCTCGCGATGGTGAGGAGAATGGCAAGGATCAACAGAAGCGTAGATTGTCTTTTTTGTTTCATCTAATAACCGCCAAAGAAAATGATTCGCAAATCTTTCTTGACGATAGTATTTTACCTGACAAGGAGTAAATAAAGCTTTGTCTTAAAAACATAAGAGTGATTATAGCGTTAATTGCAAAAGTAAAGCCGATAATGCTTTAGTGTACGTATACAATCAGGTATTGATATTGTTTTTCTACTGAGGATAAAAATAGGGCTGGCTCATGCGAGCCAGCCCTAAATCCATCTTCTCTATTCGAGACCTATTTGAACATCAGCGGTAAGTAAATATTGGTGAAGGGTTTGACAAGAAGTACCACATTCGCGTCATCACTCCACTCACCATTCACCCGCACCGAGAGAAGCAGGTAGCGGAATGTATCGCGCCCAAAGAATCCAGGATCGGGGGTGTAGGTGAAGGAACCATCATCATTGATATTAAGAGTTCCGTGCTGAGGAGCATCCAGTATCTGAATGGAAACTTCTTCGTCCGGATCGAGGAGGATATCATTAGCCAACACACCTTCCGCTGCATCCTTGACGATGGCCGTATTGAACGGGGTTTCATAGTAGTCATCGTTGGCGATCACGTCGTTGTTGACCGGAGTCACATTGATCGTGACGGTCGCGATTTCCGAAGTCAGGCTTGCGTCTTTGGCGCGATAGGTGAAGGTATCGGTGCCATTGAAGTATGCATTGGGTTTGTAGATGAATGAACCATTGGCGTTCAGGGTCAGGGTACCGTTGCTGACTGTCTCAACCAGTACCACGGTCAAAGCATCTCCATCAACATCGGCATCATTCGCCAACACACCAGGAGCGGTAATTGTCAGCGTATGACCCTCATCGGTTGTGTACTCATCATCCACAGCCACCGGAGCGTCATTGACCGCAGTCACAGTGATACTGACGGTTGCCAGATTCGAGTCGGTTGTTCCGTCATTCGCCTTGAAGGTGAAGCTATCGGGTCCGTGGTAATCCTGGTCGGGGGTATATGTTGCCACATTGCCAGCCAGCGTCACAGTACCGTGTTGTGGTTGTCCAACGATCCAGTAAGTGAGCGTGTCGCCATCGGCGTCGGTAGCTGTCAAAGTGATTGCCTTGACAGTATCCTCAGGAGTGGTAACGGACTGATTTTGCGCAACCGGTGGGGTGTTGACAGCAGTCTCCACCAAAATGCTGACGGTGGCGACATTGCTGTCGTTTTCTCCATCGTTGGCCTTGTAGGTGAATGTGTCAATGCCGCTGAAGGTCGCGTTTGGTACGTAGGTGAAGGAACCATTGGCGTTGAAGGTCAGGTTGCCGTGGGCTGGATCGCTAACCTTGATCGCGGTCAGCGGATCGTTATCGGCATCTGTGTCATTGCCCAGCACGCCAGGTACCGGTACGGTCAAAGTGACCCCAAAGGCAGTAGTGTAGGTATCGTTTACCGCAACCGGAGGATTGTTGGTAGAGGCAGCCACTACAATGCTAACGGTGGCGACATTACTGTCAAGTTCTCCGTCGTTGGCTTTGTAGGTGAAGCTGTCAGTACCACTGAATCCAGCTGCGGGAGTGTAAGTGAAGGAACCGTTTGCGTTCAGGGTCACGGTGCCGTGAGCAGGACCCGCGACCAAAACAGCGGTCAGAGGACTGTTTTCGACATCACTGTCATTTGCCAAAACACCAGGTGCAGCCACTGTCAGCGCGGTTTCGTAAGCCGTGCTGTATCCATCGTCAACAGCCACAGGGGCATCATTGACAGGGGTGACAGTGATCGTAACGGTAGCGATGTTGCTGTCAAGCGTGTCATCGTTGACCTTGTAGGTAAAGCTGTCGGTGCCGTGCCAGTTGGCATTGGGTGTGTAGGTGGCAACATTGCCGACGATCGTGAGAGTGCCGTTGGTGGGCTGATCAACAACCGCGTAGGTCAAAGTGTCGCCATCAATATCTGTTCCAACCAGGGTGACGTCAACCGCTGTATCTTCAGGAGTAGTAGCATCGACGTTTTGTGCGACCGGGGCATCATTGACGGGGGTCACGGTGATCGTGACGGTGGCGATATTGCTATCCACCGTGCCATCGTTGACCTTGTAGGTGAAGCTATCGGTGCCGTTAAAGTTGGCATTGGGAGTATAGGTAACAACTTCGTCCACGATCGTGGCGGTGCCGTTAGTGGGCTGGCTGACAATCTCGTAGGTCAGAGTGTCACCATCAACATCAGTGCCGATCAGTGTGATGTCAATCGCGGTATCTTCAGGCGTAGTAACGTCAATATCTTCCGCGACAGGGGCATCATTGACCGGAGTAACCGTGATCGTGACGGTTGCTTCATCGGTCCAACCTTCCGCCGTCACACTTGGGTAGCTGATCAGGTTGTAGACGAAGGTATCAGTGCCGAACCAATTCTCGTTCGGTGTGTAAACGAAGGATCCGTCGCCATTCAACACCAGGCTGCCGTGACTGACATTGGTTTTGACAGTCACAGTGAGGTTATCGCTATCCACGTCATAGTCGTTGGCTAAAACACCAGGCGCGGCCACGGTCAAAACGGTATCTTCATTGGTAGTGTAGGCATCGTCAACTGCCACAGGGGCGTCATTGACAGGAGTCACAGTGATGGTCACAGTAGCGACATTGCTGTCAAGCGTGCCATCATTGACTTTGTAGGTGAAGGTATCGGTGCCATGCCAGTTGGCATTGGGGGTGTAGGTCACAACATTGCCAACAATTGTGAGAGTTCCGTTGGTGGGTTGGTCAACAATCGCGTAGGTTAGCGTATCGCCATCGACATCGGTACCGAGCAAGGTAACGTCCACCGCGGTGTCTTCAGGTGTTGTGGCATCAACATTCTGTGCCACCGGAGCGTCATTGACGGGAGTCACGGTGATGGTCACAGTAGCGAGATTGCTATCGATCGTGCCGTCATTGACTTTGTAGGTGAAGCTATCGGTACCGTGCCAGTTGGCATTGGGGGTGTAGGTCACAACGTTGCCGACGATCGTGAGAACGCCATTCGCGGGCTGATCCACAATAGTGTAGGTCAAAGTGTCACTGTCAACATCGGTACCAACCAAAGTAACGTCCACCGCGGTGTCTTCTGGTGTTGTGGCATCAACATTTTGTGCAGCCGGAGCGTCATTGACGGGAGTCACGGTGATGGTCACAGTAGCAACATTGCTGTCAAGCGTGCCATCATTGACTTTGTAGGTGAAGGTGTCGGTGCCGTGCCAGTTGGCATTGGGGGTGTAGGTCACAACATTGCCAACAATTGTGAGAGTTCCGTTGGTGGGTTGGTCAACAATCGCGTAGGTTAGCGTATCGCCATCGACATCGGTACCGAGCAAGGTAACGTCCACCGCGGTGTCTTCGGGCGTTGTGGCATCAACATTTTGTGCAGCCGGAGCGTCATTGACCGGGGTCACGGTGATGGTCACGGTAGCGACATTGCTGTCCAGCGTGCCGTCATTCGCCTTGTAGGTGAAGGTGTCCGAGCCATTGAAGTCGGGCTTCGGAGTGTAGACGAAGGATCCGTCAGCGTTCAAGGTCAGGGTGCCATTGACAGGCTCGCTAACCAGGACTGCGGTCAGGATGCTCGGGTCAAAGTCGGTATCGTTGGCCAGAACACCGCGGGCGGCAATGTTCAAAACATTGTCTTCAGCCAGAGTGTAGGCATCGTCAACCGCCGCAGGGGCAACATTGACAACGATCAGCGTGGCTTCCAACGTGGTCAGTTTGTGCCCAGCCAGGTCGGTCACACTGCCAGCAGGGATGCTGAAAGTGAAGGTGCCGATCAGACTCGCGACTTCGTTGCCCGCGTATGGGGTCACAGTCAGCAGGTTGCCAGTCCCGGTCAGCGTGCCATAAGGAACGCCAGCCTGGCTGACAACTGTGCCGTCCGCCACAACCACGTCCTCACTCAGCGTGATTTCGATGGTCTCAACGGTGTAACCCTGAGGAACGGTAAAGGTCAAACCAACTGCGGTCACATCTTCGAAACCTGTGGCTCCGTGGGCGACCATCGAGCTGACCGTCGGCGCGGTGATGTCGGGGCGTTCGCCCAGATATTCTTTTTCTTCATATTCTTCGAGGCTGGTGGTCGTGTTGACCTTGACATAACCCCATCTTGGGTTCCATTCCGCGAAAGCTTCGCCGAAGATGACTGTCCAGTCAAGATCGCGACCTTCCTCGATGGGATTGCCGTTATATTCCACATAGAAGGGAGCGCTCGATTGTTTGGTGGGAGTGATATAGCCATTGGCTCGCTGCCAGGCAACCTGTTCCGCGTCTGCGGTGTATTTGACAATGGTCTTGCGATCGGCATCCAACATACCAACTTCGATGCTCTGAATTGTATCGAGATCAAAACTGTCGACATAGTGCCAGCCGATATTCATAGCGCCGGGCCAGGACTGGCCCCAGAGCCCAAAGTCTTCGAGATCGAAGATCTCAGAGCTTAAAACTTCCATGGTCGCGTTGAAGGTGGCGATCGCCACAGCAGGATCAACTGCTGCGTTGTACAAAGTACCAACAGCAGGATAGGTACCAGGAGTATTGAAGTTCACGCGGAAAGTCAGGGTGAAGGTTTGTCCGGGCACTAAGGGGAAACTGCTGGTTGGGCCAAGATCAAGTTTTAAACCATTGCCTTCAACAATAGGTGTCAGCGTTACCCAGTTTCCAGAAACAGGGTGTTTTACCTGGACCACAGAGAAATCTTCCAATCCGATGTTATCAACAAAGACGGAAGCCTTCAAAGCGGTGAAAGCATCCCCGTTGGCGGGGTTGTTGAGGACAACATTGAATTCCCGTAACAAGCCGGTGTAGTATGGGCCTTCAATGTCTGGTGAGCTGATCGTGGGCGGATCCAAAACGGGGTTGACCGCGATGGTGACCGTCGCGTCATCAGTCCAGGAGCCCAAAATTGCAGGATAGGTAACCAGACGGTAGACAAAGGTGTCGGTTCCGTGGAAATCGGCATTGGGCATGTAAGTGAAGCTGCCATCCGAATTCAGGTTCAGCGTACCGTTACTCGGACCAGTGAGCAAAGTGGCGATCATATGATTGCCATCGACGTCGCCATCGTTGCCGAGCACGCCAGGGGCGGGCACGGTCAGAAGGGTGTCTTCGTCGGTTTCGTACTCATCATCAACTGCTGCCACATCATCCTTGACAGAAGTCACGGTGATGGTGACAGTGGTGACAGCGCTTTCCAGTTCGCCATCGCTGGCTTTGTAGGTAAAGGTATCGGTGCCGTGCCAGTTCAGATCAGGCTTGTAGCTGAAGCTGCCATTGGCATTGAGGGTCAGGGTGCCGTGGGCTACATCGTCCACCAGGCTGACAGTGAGCGGGGTCCAGTCGACATCGTTGGCCAAAACGCCAGGAGCGGCAACATCAAGTGTGATGTCTTCTTCAGTCGTGTATGCGTCGTCTGCTGCCGCAGGTGCCACATTATTGACAACCAGGGTGGCGCTCAGCTCAACCAAGGCGTTGCCAGCCAGGTCTTTGACAGAACCAGCGGGAACACTGAGCACAAATGAGCCAGGCAAGCTTGCCACTTCGTTGTTGGGATATGGCGTAACTGTCAGCGTGCTGCCATTGGCAGTGATGGTGCCGTAAGGAGTCGTCCCAATGCTCACAACAGTGCCATCAACGACGGTCACGTCTTCATTGAGGACAATTTCAGTGCGGGCAACGGTGTAGCCCTGATCAACAGTTATGACGCGATTGACAGCCGGAACATCCGCGAAGCCATCAGCGCCAATGGCGGTGATGCTCACGATCTCAGGCGCGGTCGTGTCATTGATCACGAGGATGAAGGTCACCGTTTCGGTATGGATACCGTCGGCCACGGTGAAGGTGAAACCAGTTCCAGGAACGATGGTGCCATTCTGGAAGTCAGCGCCAACCACACTCACCAGGGTCGTGCCAGAAGCGTCTTCCCAGTTGGAGCCCTTGAGCGGTTCAGCGGGATTCCAGGTGTAATCAACACCCTTGTAGGTTACCTTGGTGACCGTGGCGCCATTCTGGCGATGCAAAGCGCCTAGGTAGCGGGCCAGGTCGTAGAGCGCGCCGGGGTTGTAGTTGACATCGGTATAAGTAGCCGTATAGGTGTTGGTCGCGTCTTCAAAAGCGAAGGTGCCAACATAAGTGTAGGCGGGCGTGTATACATAGCCTGGAGCTGATTCAATTTCATCGTCCAGCGTGTTGTATACATCGACCACGAAGGTCACGTCAGCCGTATATAAACTGTCAGCCAGGGTGACGGTGGCAGTGGCGGGGTATTGACCTAAAAGATCAGCCACGATGACACTCACCAGAGTGACGTCGCCGTTCTTCCAGTTGGAGCCGACCAATCCACCATTGGGATCCCAGGTGTAAATCACACCCTTGTAGCTGAGGCTTTCAACGGTTGAAATATCCTGATAGTGCAGAGCTCCCAGGTAGCGAGCCAGGTCGCGCATGGGCGCGCCATCAAGGTATTCCGCGGGCCAGTACATCATAGAGTAGGTATTGCTGGCTGCGTCAAAGGTCATGTCGCCGGTGTAAACATACTCGGGGTCATAGACATAGTTTGGCGCTTCCGCGATCTGTTCATCCAGGTTGTCCGCATGATTCACGGTCAGGGTCGCGTTGAAGCTCGCGATCTCGACCGGAGGAATAACAGCGGCGTTGAAGAGTGAGCCCTGCGCAGGATAAATGCCAGGAGTATTAAAGTTCACGCGGAAGGTCAATGTGAAGGTCTGTCCAGGCAGCAGGGGGAAGTTGCCGGTCGGTCCAAGTGTAAGTCTCAGACCAGACCCCTCAACAACAGGCGATAGTGGCACCCAATTTCCATAAACGGGATGTTTCACTTCAACTGTCTCGAAATCATCAAATGTGATGTTATCGACAAAGACCGAAGCGCTCAAACTGGAGTAGGTCGCTCCATCGGCGGGGTTGGTCAAAGTGACGTTGAATTCACGCAGTTGACCAACCGTATAGGGCCCTTCAATATCATTGGAACTGATAGTGGGTAAAGGATAAACCGGATTGACGGTGATCGTTACCTTGGCATCATCTGCCCACAGGCTTTGGGTGGCAGGGTAAGTCGCGAGGGTGTAAATAAAGCTATCCGTACCGCGGAAAGCAGGATCGGGAGTGTAAACAAAGCTGCCGTCCTGGTTCAGTGCCAGATTGCCGTGTTCCACATTGGTTTTCAGGCTCACGACCCATTGATCGTTGTCAGGATTGATATCATTTGAATAGACACCAGGAACAGCGATCGTCAAAGTCTGACCTTGATCAACATTATAAGAATCATCCACCGCGATGACCTGGTCTTTGACGGGGGTGATGGTAATGGTCACCGTGGCAGTATTGCTATCCGCTGTGCCATCATTGGCCTTATAGGTGAAGCTATCCGTGCCATTGTAGTTGGCACTTGGTGTGTAAGTGGCAATATCATCCACGATCGTGACAGTACCATGCGCGGGGTCGGTGACAATTAGATAGGTCAGCATGTCACCGTCAATATCCGTGCCGAGCAGTTTAATGTCAAGCGCGGTGTCTTCCGGCGTTGTCACGTTGATGTCCTGGGCGACCGGAGCGTCATTGACCGGGGTAACCGTAATGGTCACGGTGGCGACATTGCTGTCAACCGTGCCGTCGTTGACCTTGTAAGTGAAGCTGTCCGAACCGTGCCAGTTGGCATTGGGAGTATAGGTAACAACATTGCCAACGATCGAGAGGGTGCCGTGAGCGGGCTGGCTGACGATCGTGTAGGTCAACGTATCGCCATCAACATCAGTACCGAGCAGGGTAACGTCCACCGCGGTGTCTTCTGGTGTTGTGGCATCAACATTTTGTGCAACCGGGGCGTCATTGAAAGCGGTAACGGTAATGGTCACGGTGGCGATATTGCTATCAAGCGTGCCGTCATTCGCCTTGTAGGTAAAGGTATCCATACCGTGCCAGTTGGCATTGGGGGTGTAAGTGACAACGTCGCCAACGATCGTGAGAGCTCCATTGGTGGGTTGGTCAACAATCGCATAGGTCAGGGTGTCGCCGTCAACATCAGTACCGAGCAGGGTGATGTCAATGGGGGTATCTTCCGGCGTTGTTACGTTAATATCCTGGGCGACAGGGGCGAAATTGATCGGAGTGACGATGATGGTCACGGTGGCCACATTGCTATCCACTGTGCCGTCGTTGACCTTGTAAGTGAAGCTGTCCGAACCGTGCCAGTTGGCATTGGGAGAATAGGTCACAACCTTGCCTGCGATCGTGAGGGTGCCGTTGGCGGGCTGGCTGACGATCTCGTAGGTCAAAGTATCACCGTCAACATCGCTGCCGAGCAGGATGATGTCAATGGGGGTATTTTCCGGAGTCGCTACTTCAATATCCTGAGCGACTGGGGCATCGTTGACGGCTGTGATGGTAATGGTCACGGTAGCGACATTGCTGTCCACTGTGCCGTCATTCGCCTTGTAAGTGAAGCTATCCGTACCGTGCCAGTTGGCATTGGGCGTGTAAACGAAAGAACCATCAGCATTCAGCGTCAGGGTGCCGTTGGTGGGTCCCGCAACCAAAACCGCGGTCAGATCGTCGAGATCAGTGTCATTTGCCAACACGCCAGGTGCTGTGATCGACAGCGCGGTATCTTCGGCGGTAGTGTAGCCATCATCTGCCGCAAGCGGAGCCAGGTTGTTGACAACCAGCGTCACGGTGTTGGTCGCGAGCGCGTTTCCTGCGAGATCGGTGATCGAACCAGCCGGAACGCTGAACACGAATGTACCTTTAATGCTGGCAACCTCGTTGCCAGGGTACGGAACAATGGTCAGAACCGTGCCGTTGGCGGTGATGGTGCCGTAAGGAACGCCAGCCTGGCTGACGACCGTGCCGTCAGCAACAACGACGGCTTCGTCCAGGGTCACTGTGATGTGATCAACGGTGTAGCCGTGATCAACAGTCAGCGTGGTGCCTACAGCGGTGACGTCATCAAAGCCGGCCGCGCCAGCAGCAACGATGCTACCGATCGTTGGAGGGGTTGTGTCCTCAATGATGAGGATGAAGGTCACTGTTTCGGTATGGAGTCCATCGGCCACGGTGAAGGTAAAGCCAGTTCCAGGAACGATGGTACCGTTCTGGAAGTCGGCGCCAACCACGCTTACCAAAGTGGTGCCGTTGGCATCTTCCCAGTTGGAGCCGTGGAGTGTGCCCTGGGGATCCCAGGTGTAATCAACGCCCTTGTAAGTTATTTTAATGACCGTGGCGCCATCCTGGCGGTGCAAAGCGCCGAGGTAGCGAGCCAGGTCGTACAGAGCGCCCGGGTTGTAGTTGATATCTGTATAAGTCGCGGTATAGGTGTTGGTCGCGTCTACAAACGCGAAGGTGCCAACATAGTTGTATACCGGGTCGTACACATAAGTTGGAGCGGATTCAATTTCATCGTCCAGCGTGTTGTAAACATCGACCACAAAGGTCACATTGGCCGTATTCAGGCCATCAGATATGGTCATGGTCGCGGTCGCGGGGATCTGGTTGATCAGATCAGCCACAACCACGCTCACCAGCGTTACGTCATTTTCGTCTTTCCAGTTTGAGCCGACCAGCGTGCCGTTGACATCCCAGGTATAGACGACACCGTCGTAAGTAATGCTTTCAACGGTTGATATGTCCTGATAGTGCAGAGCGCCC
This sequence comes from uncultured Anaerolineaceae bacterium, assembly GCA_964293995.1. GTDB lineage: Bacteria > Chloroflexota > Anaerolineae > Anaerolineales > Anaerolineaceae > Mesolinea. Next base: position 9,912 of record CAXYYH010000014.1, on the reverse strand, counting down.
AGATAACGGGCCAGGTCGCGCATGGGCGCACCGTCCAGATATTCCGCCGGCCAGTATTTCATGGTGTAGGTGTTGCTCGTGTCATCAAAGGTCATGTCGCCGCTGTATTCATAGACAGGGTCATAGACATAGTTTGGCGCTTCGGCAATTTCCTCATCCAGCGTGCTCACGATCGTGCGGCGGTCGCCGGTCAGGGTCGTGTTCTCAGCGGTCATGATGAAACCACCCGGCAGCTCGACCGTAGCCAATACGCGGGTCGGTATGGCTTTTTGACCATATTCCGCCTGGCGGGCATTGACCCAATAGCCATCGGTCGGGTAGTCAAAAGTGCCGAAAATATCAAAGGGGCTTGAGAAGTTCGTGATCGCGCTGAAAAGATCAGTACCAGCAATCGCGGTATTGGTCTGAAGCAGTTGATAGGCGGTCGATGGCCCTGTGAAGAGTTCGACTTTGATCGAGACAGCCTGGTCCAGGGTAACTTTCGTTGTGCCGAAACCGGCTGAAACGCCCTTAACACCACTGGATGCCATGTAGCCAAAATCCTGCGCGTTCAGCGTGGGCACGATGTCGGCGCGGTTGCCGGTAATCAGCGTGTTTTCGGCGGTATAAATCCGGCCATCATTCAAAGTCATGGTAGCCTTAACGCGGGTCGCGGGCAGATGCTGCCCGAATTCGGTCTGACGGACGTTTGTCCAGGCGGAGGTTGCGTAATTGTACTTGCCGTAAATGTTGAACGGTGAGCTGAATTCGCTGATGTCAGTAAATTGATCCAGTTTGGAGGTGTTGGTCTGGAGCAAAACCTCGTCGCCGTTTTCGTCCTCACCGAACAATTCGACCACGATCGAAGCAACGTCATCTATGAAACCGCCGTTGGTCGTCCAACTGCTGTTGACACCCAGGAAGGTTCCATGCGCGTCAGCGGGATCATTGAGGTAAGCAAAATCACCAGCGCTTATGGTTGGTTCCAGCTTTGAGCCGGTCAGAACATTGATCGTGAAGGTTTGCGTAACGCCTTCCTTCCAGGTCACCACCACCTCCCAGTTTTGGGGAACCGCGGTAACTTTCGGGTAGATCCAGACGAAATTATCGCCATCAGCAACCGTGTTCCAATTGTAGGTGTTACCGTTGAAAGTGAAGGTGGTGTCTGCCGTCGGATAGCCAGCCGGGGCGTTGATCTCAACACCAACACGGTGGCCTTCCGTGCGACCCAGTGTCTCATCGGCAGGATACCAGGCAATTTCTCCCAAAAAGTCGATCGTATCCCCAATCACAGTGACGGTTAGGGGCGTCCAATTGGGGATATCGCCGGTATTTCCGGGGTCGCGTTCGATCGTCCCGACCAATTGATCGATCAGCCACCAGGGGCTTTCAAGATAGCTGCCGTAGGGGGCAAAGACAAAGCGGTCCGGGTCGTGGCTGTAACGTCCATCGGTCAGAGCCAGAACCGCCGTTGGCGGGTTCGCGCTCGCGGCTGCCAACAGCTGATCAGAGAAGATCACGCCTTCCGTGCCGCCGGTAAAGTCGCCGCCGGAGATCTCGACGCTGGTCGTACGCAGGCTTGCGTCAGACGGCACTTGCTCGTGCACCGCGTAGCCGTTGGTGCCGGTGATCACGCCGCCGCTGATATCAACGCTCATGGCACCATTGACCACATAACCGCCTGCTGGGTTGTCGATCAGGATGCCGTCAGTCGCGCCTGTGATCGTTCCACCGGTAACGGTCAGGTCACCGCGTTTCATTTCAATGGCGGAGGTGATACCGTTGATCGTTCCACCGTTGATCGTTAGCGTGCCGGATTGAGGTTGGTAGATCGCCGCTGTCGTTCCAGCATTGATCGTTCCGCCGTTCACGGTCACAGAAGTGCCGCCATAATTGTAGGAAGTGTTGACGGTACCATTGCCAGTGATCGCGCCTTGACCATCAGGACGGGAGATGGTTCCACCGTTGATGATCGCGGTAGCGCCGTTGCCAAGCACGATCACGCCGTTGGTCAGATTACCGCTTTGCAGGGTGAAGGTGCTATAGGTCGGATTCCAGGTAGAAGCGCTGGTATCACCATTGACTCTCACCGAGCGGAAACCACCCGTCAGTGTGGGTCCATTGACAACTGCAACCGCGCCATTGCTTAAGTTTAATGGCGCGCCATAGGTCTGAGTGATCAAGGCGCCATCGCCGGTCAAAGTTACTGATCCGCCAGTCCCAACGGTCACGAGATAGCCAAACTCTGATGTTGTGGTGCGGGTGGCGGTAAAACCGTTCGTATCAATGGTGAGGGCTTTGTTGTTGACAAATGCAGCGCCAAACTCTTCGAAATTCGTCAGGAAACGGAGTTCATCACCGCTGGCTGCTGCACTCGTTGCCGTGGCAAGCGAGCAGTAATTAACAGCCGGGGTTGCGCTCACGTTCGAGACCACCTCACCGGTCAGACTGTAACTTGCAGCGCCTTTATCGGTAGGAACTGTAAATGGGATCGCAAAAGCATCCGGCCAATCTACCAGCGTTGAATTATCGCCATCCAGCGTGATCGTGGTGGTCACACCAGCTGCCAGCGGCTGGAAGGTGATTTTGATCAGCGCGCCAGTCCCGCTTTTTGGGTTTGGGTCGCCGTTGGTTCCGCGCTGTGCCATGCCCCACTTAATGCGTCCTGTGTCCGCGCCAAAGGTATTGGTCGGTTCCAGAAAGGCGTCAGTCGCGTTCAGAAAGCCGCCATTCTCGATCGAAATGATCTCGATCTGAGCCGGGTCATAGGTCAATTCCAGATGATAGGCGGTCAGATTTGTAACGCTTCCAACCCGCACGTACATGGTGGTCGGCTCGCAGGTATTTCCCCGTGATGGTGTGAATGGGGTCACATAAAGCGTCGTGCCCTGCGCCTGGGCTGGTTGCGTCTGTGCCAGTCCAAAGACCAAAAGGACTGCCAGAAGCACCAGCGTGAATAAGGTTTTTCTTGATTTCACTATTTCCTCCACTAAACTAATTCTTACGTTTATTTTTGACTAAAAAGCTGACGGCAAGGATCGCTGCCGCAGCCAAAATTACCACAATGAACCAGATCCCGTTCCCACCTTCCTGCGCTTTCGAGAGCTCGGTCTCGTCAATGGTCACAGGGATTTGGGTGGGTTGGACTGTGTCGTCCTCAGTTACGGCTGATGACACCTCAGCTGTGACAGTGGGGTCAACCTCACTTGGTTCAACAGCCGTTTCAGGAGCTGGCGAAGCAGTCTCTTCTTCTCCTGGAGCGGTCACTGAGCCAGTATTGGGAGAACTCGTCTCCGAAATTACCGGTTGACCGGTTGGAACTTTCGTCGCGGTTGGCACTGGTGTGCTGGTCGGGACGGGTGTTCTGGTCGGGGAAGGTGTATTGGTCGCCGTTGGCGGTATATAGGTTGGAATCGTTATAATCTCGGTCGGGTCGATGACCGGGATCGCGGTCGCGGTGACCACGGGTGCCTGCGTTTTAATGACGATCTCTCCGTCCACACCCTCAACTTCGATCCCCAGGCCGTCGCGGGTCGCCAGTTCCACTTTTTGGACCTCAATTTTGGTCGTGCCGGTCTTCAATGCCTTGGCGTAGAGAACCAGGATCGTCCCGCTGCCGCTTTTTGCCTCGCTTGGGTTGATCTGGCTTAAAACCAACTGAACAAGACCTTCTTTGGGCAAAATGCGGTTATAAAGCGTCATGCCGGGGTCCAGAAAGGTGCCCAACGCGGGTTGGATGCCTTCTCTATGTGGGTCGGCGTCTTCAAATTCCCAGAAAGCCGGGTCAAATTTTAGTTCGATGTCGATCCCGTACAGATCGACCACGTTTTCAATATTAATGGGGATCTCGACCCTGACGCCGGGGCGTATTTCCATCTCCTCAAGCAGTCCGGCCCTGGCCACAGATTGGGCTTTCGCGATGCCAGTTGACAACAATGCGATCACAAGCACAATCGCCAGAAACTTAACCGTTCTTTGGAATAATGTTTTGTATGATTTCATATTTTGTCCGATAATCTAAAATTATTTTTTGTTGTCATTGACAATGTTGTCCATCGCAGCCATTGAGCTCTAAGGGATCCAGGTCGCGTAAGCGGTCTGGCTGCTCAGCCCGTAGTTTCCGGCAACAATGGCGGCATCCATGAGGTTTACCACGCCGTCAAAGTTGACATCCGCGTTTGTGTTGGCCGAAGGGTCAAGGTAACCGCCATTGACCAGGGTCAGATCGTGAATATCGATCACGTTATCACTCCAGACCGCGTTGCCGCCGCGCAGCACGAGAGGGGTCAGCGTTCCATCCCCACTCGTGATCGTTGCGGTCTTGTTAAGGTCAGCCGTGATGTTGAGCACGCGCGGCTCATTCGTTGTCAGCAGATAGGTGTCAGCCGCCACAGACGGGATGGTCAGGTTCTCACCGGGGATATTCGTGCTCACGCCAGTATAGGCGAGGCCGTAATGCAAGCCTCGCCCCAGAGAAAGCGTGATCCCTCCGCGGTTGGCCTGCCCCTGTTTGGCAATGTTGAGGATCAGCGGAAGGTAGAGCAAATTCCCGGTATTGACCACGTTCAGAGTACCGTTGGTTGTGCCAGGTACTACATCTTCATCGTTTTTGTTCCCTAAGAATGCTCTTGTTAACTCTAGTGGAGTACTTCCTTCTGTCACGCCTTGAAAATGCATTGTGAAGAGAATTCCGGTGCCATTTTGTCCGGGTTGTGCGTTTTGAGTGCATGCCAACCATAAGAAGTTTGCTTCCTTTTTCCGAATAAAACAAAGAGTTTCCTTCAGGAAATCACCCACTTCATAACTCACGAGCGTAACTTTACTGGGGTCAAAGTTTACCTGCACATCAAACACATTAATGTCAACCGCGTCGCGGATCATGACAGCAACGCTTGCCTGGTTTGTGTCGTCCATGTAAATATAAGATGGATCAGGGGAAAAATAGATCCAGGGCTGTGGATCCTGCGCTTCGACCAGATTTGTTTGCGCAAACGAAAATAAAAAAATAAGACAAAGAAAGGCCGACCAGAATTTCTGTGAAAATTTCATAAATACACGCTTTCTTTCTAAAACAATTCATGCAGGGCGGTTTAAACCGCCCTGCATTACTCAATTGTTAGTGTTCAGCCAGACTCAGACTATGGAGTCCAGTTTTGATAAGCCGTTGCGTTGGTAAGGCCATAATTTCCGCCAACCAAAGCAAGATCACGAATATTGACAATGCCATCAAAGTTGACGTCGGCACTAATATCATCACCGGTTTCCATGAAATGGGTACCGATGTTGCCGGCATCGAGATGATTGATTACGTCATATCCATTAGCATCAAGCGTCATTACCGCGTTACCTGCAATCAGGCGTAACGGGGCGATCACTAAATTAGTGCCATTGATTGTCTTTGTCTTGCCCAAATTTGTGTAGATATTGAGGTATCTGGGCTGTGCGGTCGTAATGGTATAAGTGTCAGGCGCCAGCAAAGCGAAACTAAGGTTGGGTCCAACGGCTTCGGTGGAAGTGGCTGTATGAGTTCCTCCAACCGCGCCAGTCAATGTTACAGGAACACCTGCACGGACGGTACGGGCCTGCATGCTGACGGTTCCAACCACCGGACCAACCATATCGCCAATGCGATACCAGCCATCATTGTCCAGGTAAGAGTACTTCGGAGCGTATACGAAGGCTTTCGGGTCTGTGCTGTAGGCAGCACCAATGAGGTCGAGAATAGCATCGGTATTGCTTGCAAATACAACCGCGCCAGCGCCACCGCTTAGCTGACCATCGCTGATGGTCGCGTTTACGAGCTTGGTAGTTCCAGAGCCAACGAATTCACGAACAGCGTAGCCATTGGCGCTCGTGATCGTGCCACCGCTGATGTTGAGGTTCAGATCGCCAGTGTAATTAGTTTGGCTGACGATGAAGATCGCGTCGCCAGTAGGTTGGGCGCCGTTGGTTGGCGGTTCAGGGTTGGCAACAAAAGTGCCGGTCGCCGTGATGGTTGGGGTACCGGAAATGGTCAGATCACCAGACTTCATTTGAATGGCGCTTGGACCACTGATCTCCGCGTTACCGCTGATCGTCAGGGTACCATCCTGGGGATGGAAGATCGCGAGAGTTTGCTCACTGATCACTTTCGCGTCACCGCTGATGTTGATTATAGTTCCACCGTATCCTGCTGATCCATTACCGGCAATGGCAAATTTATTCTCAGTTATCTGAATTGTGCCACCGCTCATGTTGAATTGAGAACCATTTTCAGCGATGTGAACTCCATCGGTAATAGTACCACTGATCATATTGAATGTCCCTGGAGTTGGTGGATTATCATAGCCTGCGTAAACAGACACAGAAGCATAACCGCCGGAAAGAGTCGCTTCTTCCAGGCTTAACTTGCCACCGTAGACTACAACGGCTGCGCCATGTGTTCCCGCGGTATCTGTTGACATCACAGTGCCTGAACCTTTTATGGTCATGTCACCGCTTTCCATAACTGCAAACAGGGTGGAATACCAATCGTTTGCATTTGTGCGGCTGACCGTTTTACCATTGGTATCAAAGGTGATCTTCTTATCAATAAAAACTCCGCCAGTGGTTGTAAAGTCACGCAGGACGGTCAGCGTATTACCAGTAGCAGCTGCGGTCACAGCAGATTGGAGATCACAATAGAGATTGGTGCCGATACTGATGACCGGGTTGCCAACATCAACAATTGCTTCGTTTTCGCCAAGATTGTAAGGATGATCCACCAGGACATCATCACCGATAGTCAGGTATGAAGTACCTAACAGCGTAATAGTAGAAGTGCCAGGACTGAACAGTTTTACCTTGAGATACATCAGTACGCCGCCATCCGGATCATTAATGTAACTGAAATTACCGCCTGATCCTATTGTGGTGTTCCCATAAACGTACAATCCGTTACCCAGATATTCTTCTTCCATCAAATCGCCAGTAAAGACATTACCATTGTAAGCGTTTACGATCTCGACCTTTTCCGGATCAAACTGGAAATTCATTTCATAACTGCTTGTGTAGCTGACAGGACCAACATTAACAGCGATGGTTACTTCAGTTGCAGTGCCGCAGGCATTGGTTGTTATTGTTTCAATATCCAGTGTGGTTTCATCAACCAGATAGAGCATGCCTTCATCGCCGTAGAAAGGAATCCAATCAACGTCTCCTAAAATTACATTGCCTGGCTCAATTCCAAGGCCAAAGAAGTTGGCTGTGGCATCGAGTTGATGAGCGGTGTCTTTGTTCACGATTGCGTAAGGAGAATCCAGGAATTTGTTCCTGTGAAGAGTAACTTCACTTGCGTCGGCTGGATGATCCGCGTCATATACGTCGATGGTCAAACTCACGCCTGGCTGTCCAGCTGAGTTTACGTTTCTAACCGTGTTGCCAGTAATGGTCACATTTTGGGGTGGGTTGGAAGGTGCACCACCCGTTGGAGTAACTTCGATGCCATAAGCCCAGCCAGCAGAGTAAATGTTTTCAACAGTGTTATCGTTAATCGTCACACCATCAACAAAGCCCTGAACCATAATACCGTCCGCACCCTTATTCTTGCTCGGTTCGTTTGGATTGGTCGGATTCGTGATGTTTTTGACAACGTTATCCTCAATGGTGATATTTGTAATGCCTGAGTGGGAATAGACGTGGATACCCTTAATGGTTGCAGTACCATCGCCGGTCATGCCGTCGATCAGGTTGCGGTTTAGGGTAACGTTGCTTGCAGAGATCTTGACAGCAGCCACCTGTCCGGTAACACTGCCAGGAGCAACTTTCAGGTCGTTGATCGTCACACCATCTGCTTCAATGGAGACCAATCCCTGTATGGTGGCAGGGGTGGCTCCAAACGCGCTGTTTTCACCAGCTCCGTTGAGAGTAATTTTCTTATCGATGACGATGTTCTCAGGATAAATGCCTGGACCTGCAAAAAGTACATCGTTTTCAGCAGCGGCAGTGATAGCTGCGCTAATCGATGTATGCCAGGTGCTCTGTGTTTGGTTGAAGACACGATAATCAATTGCATTGGCTGCCGGGCCTCCATAAATGGGGCCAGCCTGACCGGCGTTATAACTGGTAACAGTGGTGTTGGTGTTCAGGTTTCCTCGGAAGGTCGTTGACGCGCCACCTAATCGGCCAACAATTCCGCCAGCCCAGGCATTTGTTTCGGTTCCATGCTGGTTTGAAGCGGTGACGGTGCTATTTGTAATCGTGTTGGTATAAACTTTATTCCCAGCCTGAGTTGTACCAAATAGACCGCCAACATCGCGAAGACCGATCACGGTCACGCTCGTGCCGGTATTGTTTTCGAGAATATAAGCACCTTCGCCAACATAACCAGCCAAACCACCCAACTTATTGCCAAGCTCGCCTGGCAATTCGTTATGGGCTTTTACAGTTACATTCGTCACAGAACTGTTTTTCGCGTTTCCGTAAAGGTAACCTGTAACGCCGCCGCCGAAATGGTCGGATAAGATGGTACTGTTGCTAACATGGATGTTGTCAAAACTAGCTGTATGAAATTCACCTGCAACACCGCCAACGTATTCCGGCCCCTTGATGTTGAAGTTATCTATTCTTAGGTTCTTAACACTACCCCCAAAAACGCGGGCAAAGAAGCCGGCATAATTTGTGGTTTGTGTCAAGGAAAGGTTGGAAAGTGTGCGATCCTGACCGTCAAAGGTGCCCTGGAAGGGTTTGGCATAGCTGCCCAAGGGGAAGAAGCTTTGCCCGTAAAGGTTGATATCTGCGCCCAAAAGAACAGTTTTACCGGAGAAATTCGTGCCAGCATTGAGAAGGTTGTCCAAACCCTTCAGCTGTTCAACCGTGGTAATGAGATAATTATCACCAGCAGGATCATACCAGCTTTTATCTTCGCGGTTATCTAAACCAACAATATTGGTATACGGATTGTTGTTATAAGTAACGTTCGTCGCTTTTGAGTTGGGATTGATCACAACATCTTTTTGTGCTGTACCGATCAGAGTGCCAACTTGATATGTTTCAAGATTGCCATCATCTGCGGTGATGTTGATGGTTAGATTGGTAACAGTGGCGTTTTCAAGAGTGCCAGCATTATTTAAACCGATCAAACCACCAACGTGCGGCATGTCTGAGCCAATTTCAGTGACGTTGAAAGTGATATTTTCTGCTGAGATGTTGGTCATATTGGATGTGCCATAAGCCGCGATCGCGCCGACATATTTGCTTGCGGTGATGGTCGCATTTTTGACATGCACATTTTCGTAGTGACCCATCCAGTCTTCACTACCAGTGATGACGCCTGCGTAGGAGCGAACAGTGGTAGATCCGTTTAAAACAGCGCCATCAACGGTCAGATTCTAGATCTTGGCATGAGCAGCATTGGGGACACGACCAAACAATCCAAGGAAGTATCTATTATTCGAACTCTGATACGTGCCACCATCCACAAACAAATTGCGAATGGTATGACCACCGCCGTCAAAGGTGTTGGATTGACTGGGACCTGCCGCCACGCTTGGCGTCCATGGATGACTCGCCAGGTCAATGTCCGTGTGCAAAAGCACTTTATTGACACCGGAAACGCCGTCCAGGAACATGTTTGGGACGCTCATGATCCAGGCGAATTCTTCGGCAGTATAGATGTCAATCGTGAGATCACCAGCGCCATCATCCATACCAGTTGGTCGTGTCGCGGGATAAGTTCCATCCCAAACACTTGCACCCTGGGCGCGTACCGCATGCATAGGCGCGATCAGTAACCCGAGCAAAAGCGCTACGACCAGGAAATAACGTAAAATACTTCTTTTCATTTAAATTCCTCCATTTATTGTTTTAATATTTGTCTTTTCCTCCAGCCCTCTGGCTGGAAATTTACAACTTCTTTTCTACTTCTTTATGGTATTTGTTTTCCTTTATCCACTTCCTCCCTTTTGATTATTTTTT
>CAXYYH010000013.1:0-58248 GCA_964293995.1 uncultured Anaerolineaceae bacterium | reverse complement strand
GGATTCGAACCACTGACCTCCGGGTTATGAGCCCGACGAGCTACCTCTGCTCTACCCCGCATCGGAAACATTATTATAGGGGATTGAATCATGAAAGTCAAGACCGGCGCATAAGTTCGTTGTGATAAGTTCGTGTGAGGGGGTGTAGGCGCATAAGTTCGTTGTGATAAGTTCGATATAAATTCATCTAAAATGTGTTCTTTTCTGTCAGGAAACTAATTGGCCTACAACATAAAACTCATATTTCATTAATTGAAATATAGCCTCTGTCGCTCAGGAAGCAGATCTTTGCCCGCACTCTTTGACCAAGTTCTTTTTCCATCGCTGTTTTGTAATCCGTAAGCTGGCGGCGGTAGGTTTCCACCAGGCGTTGGCGGTCTTCTTCGTCCTCGATCGGATCGGTTTTAAAGTCAATTAATTGCCATTGACCATCTTTGCAGAAGAGCAGGTCGATCAACCGATGCGCATGCCGATCCCATTTCCAATAGGTATAGGGCAATTCGGCATAACGTTCTTCAGCGGAATTAATATCCGCGAACAAAGGATGTTTTGAAAAAGCCTCAAGTTTCGCCCGCGTTTGCTCGCGGAAATACTCCCTCGAAGCAGGATCGGCTACGCGAAAGTCGTTCAGCAAGCCATTCAGCATTGTCTCAAATTGCTCATCATCTGGGAATATCCAGCGCTGCAGCATTTTATGGACGATGCTGCCCAGGATCCTCGCTCTCGCCTGGCTTTCACTGACCTTGATCAGATCCTCTTCGGCTTCCTCGTCAAGCTCTTCCCCAGTTTTGCGCAAAGTCTGACGGACCTCATTGAACAAAGGTGTCTCAAGAGGCTGCAATGCGGAGCTTTGCTTCTCCTGCTCATTCCTGCTCCACCTTTGCGCGGTGGCAGGGCACCAGATGCTCACATCCAAACCAGGCAAGGACTGACTTTGAACCACTCTATCGCCATTTTCAATGATTTCCGCCAGGTCAAGCCCGGCGGCGTCGATTAATTCTCCGCACCAACCAGTACTTGTAGGCTTTTTCCCAAGCCTTACATGCCCATTCAGGATCAGGAGGTCTTTTGCCCGGGTCATCGCCACATACAAAAGCCGACTGCTTTCGCTCTCTTCCTCCTCCTGCTCCAGGGTTTTTGCAGCCAGGTAAGCCAGTGAGGGCTGCTCCTGCTTAAGGGTGATCCCCATTTCCGAGTTGATAAAAACACCCTGGCTCCTAAAAATCTCTTTTCGCCCGCAGTCCCCCAGCACGACCACCGGGAATTCAAGCCCTTTGGATTTGTGAATGGTCATGATGCTGACAGCGCCCTGAGCGTCGCTGACCGCTTCGCCCTCTCTCGCGCCAGCATCGCTGAGGGTGTCCAGCCTCTTTAGAAACTCGCGCACGCTAACCAGATCAGAGTGGATCGCCTCATCCAACAGTTTGTCCAGGTTGCGCCACAGGCGCAGGTCGGACCTGCCGCCAGCCTCATCTTCCGAAGGCAGGCTCAGGATGGCGCGATAGTCGCACCAATCGATGATCCTGCTGAGCAATTCGCCCACATGCACGCGATCGATCAATGGCAAGAATTCCTCAGTAAACCGAACCACGCGTCGAAATTTCTCAGCCTGTTCCTCGCCCAGGAAATCCGCTTCTTTTTCCAACAAGCCCTCAAAACCATCAAAGGCTTTTTGCAAGCGCAAAAGGCTGCTGTCTGACAAGCCAAAAGCAGGACTGCGCAGCAGCCCAACCAAGGCGGTTTGATCAGCAGGATAGGCCAAATATCGCAGGATGTTGATCAGATCGCGAATCTCAGCCCGTTCATAAAAGCCTTTGCCCGCCACAGTCGAGAATGGGATCCCGGCCCTTTCCAACGCGTTCTCATAATATTGAAACGAGGTTGATGCCCGACAAAGAATTGCGACCTCATCCCAACAGTGGATCACACCCGTATCTTTCAAGCCCAGCAAACGCGCAGCCAGGACATCAGCCAATTTTCCCCTCGCTTCGTCCATGTTTTCCGCCGCACCCAGCATAAACTCAATTGGCGCGTTTGGCATATGCGCGGGAGCATGCTCACGGTGTGCCTTCATGGGGGTGAAAGGGACAAAATGCGGTCGGTTGGGGTCTTCTTCCGTGCCGATCGCCTTTGATAATAAAACGCCCATTCCATCCAGCAAAGGCTCGTGGCTGCGATAGGTCAAATTGAGCTCGATCAGCTCGCCGCCTTCACGGCGAATGCGCTCCTGTTCCTCACGAAAAACGGTCACATCCGCCCCACGGAAGCGATAGATCGACTGACGCATATCGCCAACGATAAAGAGATTGCCGTTTTTCCCTGCCAGCGCGTTGACGATCTCGCGCTGACGCCGATTGGTGTCCTGATACTCATCCACCAGGACGGCCTCAAGCTCGCTCTGCCAGCGGTCGCAAATTGCCGGATCACGCAAGAGTTGCAAGGTGTAATATTCCAGATCATCAAAGTCGAGCGCTTGTTCGGCATCTTTGCGTGCCTGATACGCCTGGTTGAGCACCATAAAAGCTTGCTTCAGCAACGCCAGAAGATTTGCATGGTTTTCCTGCACCAATCGCTCAGGCCTGGTCTTGCCATCGGAGTTGAAAAGGATCGCAAGGCTTTCATCAAAACGCTTGCGCATGGCAAAAAAATCCTTTCTGACCTCGCTACTCCGCTTTCCTGTGTTTCCCGTAGGAAAACTACGCTGCAAATCAAAAAGCCCCTGAGCCATCGCCAGCGCGTTATCAGACTGCAAAGTGGCTTGCAACGCCTGCCAGTCCTGCCAGACCTCTCGCAGAGGAGCTGCCAGATTGCCGCAATCCTCCTCCAAAGCCAGGGGGCTCATCCCTCCGATCGTGTCCATCATTTCGTCAAGACTAACCGCCCGGATGCGCTTGCGTATTTCCGCGCAATATGCTGGCGCAAAATCAATTTCTTTATCAAAAATATCATGCGCTTTTAGGCGATCATCCAACAAGTCCGCCAATATTCTCTCTAAACTTAAAAGCTTTACCTGGTGCAAGAGCGGCAGCATTTCCTCCCGCGTCACCATCCACGCCAGGCAATCCTGCACGGCTTCGATCTTGTAATGACTTGCCAGGCTTTCATCGAGCATGTCAAAGCGCGGGTCAACCCCCGCCTCAGCGGGATGGTTGCGCAGGATCTCGGCGCACAAACTGTGGATCGTTCCGATCCGGGCGCCGTCCATCTTGCCAGCCAGATCCGCCCAAAACTGCAGGTCTTCGGGGTTGTCGGCTCTGCTTTTGAGCTCTTCCAGTTTTGTCCGAACGCGCGACTGCATCTCCAGCGCGGCTTTTTTGGTAAAGGTGATCGCGGCAATATGCCGCGGCTCGATGCCATCCGCCAAAAGGTGCAAATAACGGCCCACCAGCGTTGAGGTCTTACCGCTGCCTGCCCCAGCCGTGACGACAACGTCTTTCCTGCGCGCTTCCACTGCCCGACGCTGCTCCTCATTCAGCCGAAAAGCAGCCAGAACGCTTGCCTTCAGTTCTTCCTTCATCAGAATCTCCCTTTCTGATAGCGCCAGCACCAGCCCTTGGCAGGACAATAATCAGGGCACTGATTTTCAGGCGCCTTCGGGACAAAATCCCCCGCGAGGATGCGCTCGTAATCGGCCCGAATGTGATCCCTGGCAGTTTGCCAGGCATCCACAATTCCAAACTTTGCCAGACTCAGGTACCCCGCATTTTGCGAGCCCAGCGACCAATAAAAGCCGTCCACGACCTCACCGCCTTCCAGGGCGTCTTCAACCGCTTTGGCATAGAGCGGCAGTTGCAGACGAGTGCCCTTTTTGAGATCGGTGGCGGAGGGAGTGTTGCTGGCGGTCTTATAATCGATCACACGATAATTGCCACCGCCATTGACGTCAATTCGATCGATGAAGCCTCTGAAGGACAATTCCGTCCCATCCTCAAAACTCACTATTAAAGGCGGCTCCCAACCAACACCAAAGGAATATTCAAGCCGATAGGGTTGCCAATTCTCGCGATTCTCCTCCAGCTTGGCGATATTTTTCTTTAATAACTCGAGCATTTGCTCTTGTTCGATCTGCCACAAAAACGAGGGTCTGAAACCCAGTTTTCTGGGGGCCTGTGCGAAGACCTGCAAGGCGATTTCCTCGATAATTTCAATGGGCCTTGCCCCGTGCTCGATCACCTCGCGATAAACTTTTTCAAGCACCTTATGGTAAATTTGTCCACGTTGCGCGCTGTCGAAACCCAATTCGGGCAGTTTGTGCGCTTCCAGACCGAGCAAATAAGACACATAAAAATGGAAGGGGCAGGAGGCAAAGGTCTCAAAAGCCGAAGCGCTCCAGATCGGGCGCGCCACGTCATCCGGCCCCACCGCGATCTCGCCCTCAAATTCCCCATAGCCCGCTTCAGCCCGTCTGGCGTTGAGCACAGTTCTGGCCTCCGCCAGGTCACGCCAGCGCTCAGCCGCCTCGAGCAAGTCCGCGTAATGCATCGCAGATTGCCGCGCTGCCCAGGTCAGCATCTCGCTCAAGGAACCCGCTTCAGACTGAGGCAGCAACTGCCCGGGAGTCATCTTTCTCACACCGTTTTCTGGGATCAAAAGTTGCACCGCTTTCCAATACGCCGAGGGCTCATTTTGTTCGCCGCTTTCGTTCAGATACGCGCGCGTCAGGAGCAGGTCGCGGTTCGCCCGCGAGATCGCCTGATGGAAAACGCTCTGCTGCTGTCTGCCCAGGCGCGGCTCCAAACCCAAAGCCGCCCGCAAAGGCTCGCTCAAAAATGGGTCAGCGTTCTCGCGCACAGGGAAGCTGCCCTCATTCAGCCCCAATATGGCGACACAGTCATAACGATTTGCGCGGGCATTCCCAATCCCCGCAATAAAAATTGCCGAACGCTGGCGGTTTTCGGACTGCTCAAGCGATTTTGCCTTGATCGCAGTGCTCAGAAGGCTATAAAAGCCTTCAAATGTTAAATTCCGTGCCCCCAGAACCTCTTCGGTCATCAGGAGGGATTGCAGCAGATCCGATAAGGTCCTGCCAGCGTCCAGATCGTCCTGCGTTTCCAGATTTTTATAAAAACCAAGCCCCCTGAGCCGCTCTTCCAGCCAGGTCAGCCACACGCTCAAGGATCGGGCTTGCTCAATACCTTCGAAAAGAGCCCAGAAGCGATCAAAGTTCTCAATGATCTCCGCCAAATCCGCCAGAGCGTTTTCTGAAATTTCTTCTTCATCGTCGTGGGATTGCGCTTTATCCTCCGAGGGCTGGGCCAAAAGCGCCTGCCAGGCTTCCTGCCATTGCTCGCGCCCGCTGACTACAATTTGCTCCACCGCGATGCGATCCACTTCCATCAGTTGGGAACTGGTGAAGCCAAAATTCAGATAGGGCGTCGAAAAAACGCCCAGCAAATCACGGCTCAGGAAGCCGTCCAAAGCCAGCCGCAAAAAGCGCAGGATCGCATCGATCGCGGGGCTGTTGGCCAGCTTTTCCCGTTCGAGAAAATACAAAGGCAGGCCAAACTCACTGCCGACCAGGCTCAGCCAGGGACGGTAAGCTCCCATATCACTGACAAATATTGCCATCTCTTCCAGCGCGATGCCCTCGCGCAGGTGCTTGCGCTTGAGCCAACGCAGTGCCTCGCGCGCCTCTTCAGCCTGGCCGGGCACTTCCAGCAGAAGCGGTTCTGAAAGCTTAGGGACCACCACTTCGCGCTCCTCAAACACGCTTTCCTGCAGTTTTTGCAGATGCGGTGCCGCGAAACTGCCCCTCTCCAGTTCGATCAGCTCGGTGTCAAACTCTTGTTGCAATATTCCAAGCTGATTGAGCGTGTGCGCGTTGACCGATCGACCGCCCTCGCGCTCGCCCGGCAGGGTGATGATCAGTTCCCCGACCTGCTGCGCCAAAGCGTGCAAAAACTGGCGACGAGATTTTGTAAGATCCGTAAAGCCATCCACCGCCACCAAAGAGATCGATCGGGCAAGCCGTGGAGAATCCAGCAAAGCCTGGCGTGCCTTCCAGCTCAGACCTTCCTCGTCGCTCCACTGGCTGTGCTCCAATTGGCTGAGATAACGCCGATAGAGCCCGGCGATTTCCTTCTCGATCAGGCTCGCTTTGGGATGGGCCAAAATATCATCGGGCAAAAGAGCGCCGCCGCGCAATTCCATGAAAGCGTCCTGCAGCACTTCGATCAGACCCGGTTTTTCCTTGATATTGGCAAATTGCTCCAGCTCGCCGTCTTCCCAGGCCTGCGCAAGCAGATCCTGCACGATCTGGCTGTTCATTGCCGGAGGCATGACCGAGACAAAGCTCCCGTTTTGCTCCAGCAGGTTTCTACAAAGCACACCAAAGCTGCCAACATGCACGCCAACGGCGCCGCCTGCCTGCCCGATCCGCTTTTGCAGATAGGCCACCTTGCTCCCATCCGGCACCAGCACCCAGGACTCGCTAAAAGTTTGCCTGGCTTTCAGATCGCGAATGCGCCTGATCAGCCATTCGGTCTTGCCGCTGGCGGGAGCCCCTAAAACGATCCTGACCGTCATCTACGAAACTCCCATTCCATCCGAACCCGCTTTCTCTAAAAGAAGTGCGACGGGAAATAGCCGGTCACATTGACCGAATTGTTCTCAACGATGAAAACCTGCGGATCCAGCTCGGCGATCCCGCGGCGCATACGCATTAGCTCATATTTGGACACCACCGTGTTGATCACGATATTATCCGATTCCGTATAAGCGCCTTTCCCCACCCAGTAAGTGGCGCTGCGGTGGGTCTCATCCATGATGTATTGCAAGATCTCACGGTTTTTGGTCACCACCATGACGCTGATCTTAACATTTTGATGATGAACACGATCGATCACGAAACTATAGATCATTGTAAAAATGACTGAATAGATCAAAATTTCCGGCGGGCTGGTGAAAAGCGCGTAAGCGTAAACGATCAGACTGATGATCAGGCTCACCTTTCCCACCGAATAATCCGGCTTTTTGAGAGTGATCCAGACCCCCAAAACGTCGATCCCGCCTGAGCAGCCGCCCGCGCGCAGGCTCAGCCCAACGCCAAAACCACAGACGATCCCACCAACGATCCCGATGGTCAACAGATCGTCCATCCCCGGCAAGATCGACCTGATGGGCACAAAGGTCATCGCGATCGTGACCGCCACGATGGTAATAACTGTTTTCATGAAGAATTTGCGATTGATCGTGCTGAAAGAGATCAACAACAGCGGGATATTCAGAGCCAACAGGATCAAACCGGTTATGTCCCTCAAATTCGGGACAACTTTCTGGATCAGCTCAAGGATGATCTTGGCAACACCGGTCATGTTGCCAATGTACAGGCCAGCCGGCAAGATCAGCAGATTCATCGCCACCGAATAAATGATACCGCCCAGGACGCAGAGGAAATAATCGAGCGCGTCCTCCCAAAAGCCTTTTTTCCTGATGAGCGTTTTCGCTGAAACTTTGCCCCCGGCGCCTTGCTGCGCGCTGGAGTCATTGGACTGGATCTGTTTTCTAGCCTTGGTTTCTTTGTTCTTTGACATATCACCCTGCCTGTCGGTGAGTTTAATAGATGCTTGATTAGACTGATCGTTTTGCATGCTCCTATTTTACTTTGCTTGGCAAAAGAGTGGCAGATCAGCTTGGACGAGATTAGAGAGGCAGGTATTGCAAGCAGAAATCATTTTCGATATTTCTCAGCCCGGCTTGTATTTGACTGATCGCCCCGCCGGTTAAGAGCCAGTCCCCGTATTGATAATTTCTGACAGTATTATTGCCGAAGTATTCTTTTATCACTCGTCCTTTTTCATCGTACGTATAGGTAATAGATGAAAAATTCATTTTGCTCATACTTCTTCAAAAGTAGATGGGAATTTGTGTTCCAAGGACAGAATGTGAATATCTCCTCTTCCGTTACATTAAACCCCTGAACCTAAATTTATCAATATACATCTCAATATCGTTGTATGGTAATCCCATTATTTCCGGACACTAAGTGCGATAGGCTTCATAGCCTCGGTTCATAAAGTGTATACGATGTGCTGACCTGTTTACATAACACGCAACAGAAACTTTTTGCATTGCATTTATAACTACTCCAAAGCACTCTTATCTAAGTTATAGATGCCATCTAAAATTAAAACCATTTTCTTGTAGATCGCTATCAACTCAGGATCTTCGATATGATCAAAAATTATTTTGGAACCGACAACGTTCATTACGTGCATAGGAATATACGGCACAACACCACTGCCCCATAGGATTGGTTGTTTATATGATATCGAGCGCTTTGCCTTATCCAAAGCCCAATAATAAGTTGGATTTTTAAGGATTAACAACTCACCGATAAAGAAACCTACCAAGTTTAGAAGGTATTCTGATTCTGGTGTAAATATTACGAATTTCTCTATTATGCTCCATTGTGCTTTTGGCATGGCAGCTAATGTTAATTGGATTTCTTCGGATGTCAAATCACGACTTTTTATCAATTTTGGCAGTATTTTATTCAGTAAATCCAAGGCTTCAACTGAATAATCTATTTTTATCGTTCTTTTCTCTACGCCTAATTCGATTATTGTTTTTTCTAGAATCTCGATTAGGTTTGGTCGTATGCTCAAGAAGTTAGAAAAATGAAGCTGCGCTTCTTTCCAATCAATATTTCTAATCTGTCTAATGTTTAATAGTCTGATTTCCATAAAGCCCTTTAACTTATTTTCAGTGTATTATTACTTCAAATCCATTCTTAATCAAAAAATTATGCAGGGGTACACTTGGTCCAATTTTTCCTGTAATAGGGCTTCTCAAAGCGATTGTTGGTTTCCCAAACCGTTTTTTACACAACCTAATTAATGCTCCCATTAGCAGGCTGCGGGGAAACATCCTACCTTGATTAAGGCACTATTCTGACATCCATAAACGCTCCAACTCTTTGGTTAAATTCACCATTTTCATCTTGTGTTAATCCCTTGTACAACACTCTTATCATTGCAGGAAGTTTTATGTCCTCGAGATTTGGTACCCCACTTGTCGTGGCGACATCCATTTCAACCCCTTCCATAGGATATAGTACGATCCTATCGCTAATAGTCATTGTTAAGGTGTTTTCCACCTTAATCCATTCTTGTTGCTCTTCATCATAATAAAAAAAGTAAATATATTCTCCATCCAGATATAATGGAATCTTGTCTTTAGGAACATCTACCAATAGATCAACGCTAAAATATTGTTTAAAATCTTCTAAATCACCTGGATAACGATGCATATAAAGACTAACGTTAATATCTGAAGATTCATCGATACCTGCTATCTCCAAAAAGCTTTTCTCTTTGTCACTCAGAAGCGTTTCTTCTGATGAGACTAAATTGTATTTTTTAGCTTTTCCACACCCGGATGGAAAAACAAGTAGAAATAGTAAAAGGAAAATGTAAATTTGTTTCCTATTCCTGATTGTTGAGTTATGCATTTTATTTCTCCATCTGGGAGTACACATTATGTGCTCCTATTGTCAAACCTCTGCGGGAATGCTCAAATCATATCATTGTCAATAATCTTTTACGACATTTAATAATCATCTTTTATTACGGAAATATCATATCGATCCGAGATCGTCCCATATCCCAGCCAGGGTTGTATTGAATCTGACCAATGAGCTCCTTCCGGATGATAGACGAGTAATTTGCGGTCTCTATAAAGATCTTCGACTTGTGCCGGATCAAAATACCTTATACCGGTGATAGGCGTATCTGGATCGATCCTATTCGTGCTGTAAAGTTTTACACCCGCGCCTCCTGTGATGTATAAGACACCCAATGACCGCCTATGGTGTGAAGCGAATGACAAAATTGGCAATCCAGGTTTCTCTTCTGGTTTTCCGTTCACGTGATAAACCTATTATCGTCCTATCATAACGTCAATAAAAGCTGCGACCTTCTTACCTGTCGGGATATCATCTTCTATTCTTTCAACGCAAAAAAAGACCCGCACAAAATCGTACTCCTCTTCCAGGTTTTCTAATTTCGGTCTTCCTACAGACAACAGAGGGAATGGATCTATTTTACTTTGCGCTTCATATCTTAGATTATCCATTTGATATTCAACAGGATTTTCCAACTCTTTCCACTCATTTATATCGCTATCATAGACATAAAAAGCGAAGACCTCATTGGTGGTATATAAGGGAAGTGCCTTGGACCAAACGTTAATATCCACCCACAATTCCTGTCCAAAATAATATGGATCCTGAGTATAGAACGACACCGCCAGCGTAATGCCATCGTTAATATCATCCGTCTCTTTTAAGCCCACAAAATCCATAAAACTTTGCTCTTTTGGATCTTTTTCCTGATTGCTGTTACATGCAAAAAGAAATAAGACCAGGACCAACAAACAGACCAATCTTCTTTTCTTTGATGTCATCATTTCTCCTTTACTTTAGCCTGGTCTTAGTTTGATCTGTTGAGCAAATATTCACCATAACCAGTCCATTCCTTTATTCCAAGGATCCTCTCCTTAGAATAACAGCCGAAGTCCATAAAATCAGGGATGTTACCTGGATCGTATAAGACAAGATAAACTATTTTGTGATCTTCTTCAATATAGATCTTCTCTTTCAGTCTAACAGGTTTGCCTTCAAGACAAACATCCATGTTAGGAAAGTAAAAACTGCTAACAAGAACCCCTCTGGTATGGCCTCCACCATCCAACCAAACGCCACCTGGCTCACCAAGTAAATCGATCCAATTTGATAGAATTTTCGCTTTTCCTTTTGGATCAAAAAAATTTATTTGTAGCAATTGGTCGTCACTGAAATAAAGCTTCGCGGAACTGAAATCGGCGGCTAAAAAACTGAACCAAATTGTCTTCACATTATGCGATGGGCTTTCTCTTTCTGTAAGTTTTATCGAAGTCTTTTGAACATCTTCCATATTTTCAACTATTTCTAAAACTTCGTCATACTTCGCCCCCATTCTAATTCCTCTCCAGCAGGGCAGTTCGCAGCTTGGATCACTTTCAATTATTGAATGAGAAGGAACACAAGATTGAAGAAAAAGCATACAAATCAGAATAAGCAAAATTTTGCGAAGTCTACTCATGTTTACCTCCATAATACCGTTCATCAAGCTTGAGTAAGCTGATTAAATAGTAAGGGATTGAACCTTTTGTGTTGAACGATATCAATCTAATTAATAATCGCAATAGCCTATCTCACATGCTGTGTTATCAATGGTTTTTGCAATCTCTAAAAAACTATCTGCCAACCTTGCGTCAGTAGAAGATGCGCTGACGTACACAATAACATCCTTGTACCGTGCTACCAGACCACAGGAGACTTGCTCTGGAAGATAGTCATCTCGGCATGCCAAGACCCATTGATCCGCAGAATTACTTATTTTTACGATGTAATTCGGGTCTTCTATCCAGTAACGATCTGGAAGAAGTGGTATACCTCTGACAAAAGACCAGGCTTCGAAACCATTTTCAAACTTTATCACTTCCTGATAAAAGCCATTTGGCCCACTAGGGGGATCATAATAGACCGTTTGGATCATTTCCCCATGGTCGTGTTTCGTGCGCACAAAATTTGGACCAGGCTTCCAACCTTCTGGTAAACTATCAATTGGGATCAATAAATCCTCGATGTTATCGCCGTTAGTCTGGATTTGACCATATAACTCTTTCTCCCTGGCGTAATCAGGGGGGCGCGTATATATGGTATAGCCTATCACCATCAACCACAAAAGCACTAACAATAAGACGATAAAGCTCACTTTTTTCACGAAACTACCCATTCCTGCAAATCCAGCAAATCAATCCATTGGATCAAACCGATTGTTTTGGATCATTTCTCCAAATGGGAATGAAATTTTTCCCGTCATAATTCTTTCAGTCACATCATGTGGGTCCAGGACAACATCAAATTCTAAATGCTTGTATTCGGATGATAAACTCTTGCCAATAAGATAGGTGCCCATCGCATTTCGTAAATACCAATTTCCTGCTTCTCCCGTTTCCTGAGACCATATCGTACTGATAAAAGAAGGGTAGGAGAAATTTTCCACTGATCTATGTCCGATTTTCTTCCAGTACCCATTTTTTACAGCTCCTCCAACTCCAGTTATTACCGGAGGAAGTAAATGATCTTTTAAGTCTATCTTTTCAATCTCAACTGTTGTTCCACTCGTGTATCGTTTTCTTAGAACTTGCAATAATGGATTCATTGGCGCTCCTCGCCTTAAATCCAACAGCACTATTTGACCTATCACAAAAGTTTCGTCCGGTAATGGAATCATAAGAATATCGCCGGTTTTAAGTCTGGTATTCTTTATTTTATTCCTTGCATCTTATGTATCCAATGATATCTAATTCTATTTCTTCCTAAATTTATGGTTTATGAATGATTAGGATTTATAGGCAATTCAACATTGATGACAATTTTTTAATTTGATCAGCTATATAATTTTATCACCTGTCTCATTTCATCCAAACAAGAATGACAAATCTGTTGCACAATTAGAGTAAGCAGATAACATAATATCTGTTTGAACCTTATGTGTGGAACGATATTAATCCTTGCCGGATCGAAATACACGATCCGGCCTACATCTTCGTATTCCATCGAGGTTGTTTTGTTTTTATGGTTTTGTCTTTCTATTATGTTGTCAGTCCTTTCATCCAAAAAGGTATTATTTTGAGCAAGTGAAGACAGAAATTCATCCAGTTAAAGCGATCCAGGCGGAGATGTTTTCCGCCTGGGGGGCTTATGAGAACAATTTTTGATAAAAAACAGTTCTCTTATGGTCGCTGGATCAGAGGCAAAAACAAAATCTTTTCAAATTTGACCTGACTTTTAAAAACCCCTTGTCCCCTCGTTCCTGCGTAAAGCTTAAGATTAGATTGCGGATCAAATGCGATCGTTTGTACATATGGATTTGTCAGTCCGCTGTTGCTGGAAGTCCAGGAGGCTCCTCCATTGACACTCCTGAACACCCCACCTCCCTCTGTCCCTACATAGAGTATCGCTGGCCTTTGCGGGTCAATCGCAAGCGTGTATAAATAGAGATTTGTCAGTCCGCTGTTGCTGGCAGTCCAGGAAGCGCCCGCATCGTCACTCTTGTACACTCCACCTCCATATATCGCCGCGTATAGAGTAGACGGTGTAAACGGGTCGATCGCGAGCGCATTTACAGTGAGATTGTTCAGTCCGGTATTGCTGGAAGCCCAGGAGGCTCCGCTGTCAATGCTCTTGAACAAGCCTCCTTCTGTTGTTCCTGCGTAGAGCGTCGATGACCCTTGCGGGCCAATCGCGAGCGTTCGTACATTGGGATTTGTCAGACCGTTACTGGAGACGGTCCAGGACGCGCCGCCATCGCCACTCTTAAATACGCCCCCATTTGTCCCCGCGTACAAGGTCAATGGCATTTGTGGATCAATTACGAGAGTTTGTATATTGAGCGTTGTAAGTCCGTTGTTGCTGGGAGTCCACAAGTTGCCGCCATTGACACTCTTATACACACCTCCATTTGTCCCCGCGTAGAGTGTCGCTGGTGTTTGCGGGTCAATCGCGAGCGTTTGTACATAGTGATTTGTTATTCCATTGTTGATAAGACTCCAGGACGCGCCGCCATCGACACTCCTGAAGATACCAGTTGCGTAGCCTCCTGCGTACAGAGTTGATGGCGTTAGTGGGTCAATTGCGAGAGTGTTAACATTAATGGCAGTCAATCCGGTGCTTTTGGAGGTCCATGAGGCTCCGCCGTCAGTGCTCTTGAATAGTCCGTCTCCTGACGTCCCTGCGTACAGCGTCGCTGGGGTTTGCGGGTCAATCGCGACTGAGTTTACATATAGATTTGTCAGTCCGGTGCTGCTGGATGTCCAGGAGGCTCCTCCATTGACACTCTTGCACACTCCATATCCGTGTACTCCCGCATAGAGCGTTGATGGTGTTTGTGGATCGATCGAGAGCGCGTATATATAGTTTGAAGATAAACCAACGTTGATGGGAGTCCAGGAGTCGCCTCCATCGACACTTTTGAACACTCCGTGTCCATATGTCCCTGTGTACAATGTCGATGGGGTCTGCGGATCGATCGCGAGCGTGTATATTTGAGTAGCTGTCAGTCCGGTGTTAATAGAAGTCCAGGTGGCTCCTCTGTCAATACTCTTGAACACACCGCCTCCCCATGACCCTGCGTAGAGCGTCGCTGTTGAAGTTGGGTTGATCGCAAGCGTGTATATTTGAGTAGCTGTCAGTCCGTTGTTACTGGAAGTCCAGGTGGCTCCTCTGTCAATACTCTTGAACACTCCACCTCCCCATGTCCCTGCGTAGAGCGCCAAAGGAGTTTGCGGGTCGATCACAAGCGTGTATATTATACGATTTGTCAGTCCGGTGTTAATGGGAGTCCAGGAGTCACCTCCTCTGTCGCTTTTGAACACGCCGCCTCCCCATGTCCCAGCATAAAGCGTGGAGGGCGTTTGCGGATCGATAGCGAGCGTGCATATATGGAGGTTTGTCAGTCCAGTGTTGATGGCAGTCCACGAGTCTCCTCCATCAACGCTCTTGAATACGCCGCCTCCATAAGTTCCCGCGTATAGCGTCGATGGCGTTTGCGGATCGACCACCAAAGCATGTATGGTCCCCCCATACATTCCGGTGTTGGAAGGCACCCATGTGATCTCCCCTTGTGCGGATATAACGGAAGACGGCAACACTAATACCAATAAAGCCAATATCAGAGTGGCGCAGAAAACTTTTCTCATTTCAACCTCCTATGGAAATCCAAATAAATTTATGAATATTATACATTAACAAAGGTTGTTTGCGAAAACGTTCCATTGTTTTCTATCCACTTTTTATACTTTTAGGTTGAGTCAGCAAAGACGCACATAGAGATAACAACCCAGGTGGATTGGTTCCGTCTGAGTTGTTTTTCCATAAAGGTTGCGATAAAAATTGGATTCTTTATGGTGGATGGATCAGAGGAAAAAACTACATGTTTATATTTGACATTCCCCTTAAAACTCCTAGTCCATTCGAACCTGCATAAAGTTTAGAGGGAGTTTACAGGTCAATTGATAGCGTCTTTAAGAAGACTTCCTTCTTTTATTCCATACTCACTTTTTTCTTAAGTCATACCCCAGGCTTCTGCGATTATGCTTTTTCCTATTTCTGCGATATCATTAAACAATCCAAAAGATCAACATCAGGAGGTATTTATGTCAGTCAAAAACAGCAAAAACATCCCCGCCGTGCCGGTATCCATTGGCAAAGGCGCGACAAAAACAGTTCTTATTTCCGATCAGGAAGGGCCGAATTTCGCGATGCGCAAGTTCACCATTCAACCTGGCGGTTCGATGCCCATGCACACCAATCTGGTGGAACACGAGCAATATGTCCTCAACGGCCTCGCGCGCCTCGTCATCGCCGGTGAAACCCATGAGGTTCGATCCGGCGATGTGGTCTACATCCCGGCCGAAGTGCCTCACAGCTATGAGAACATCGGAGACGTTCCTTTTGAGTTTCTTTGCCTCGTGCCCAACAAGCCCGATGAAACGATACTCAAACCGGAAAACAAATAATTTTATAGGAAAGGTGGGCAGAGTTGGCAAGAAAAGCAGCCCCAATTTCGATGGAACATGTGATTCTGGCATTGCTGGATGAGAAGCCAATGCACGGTTATGAGCTGCATCAAAAGCTGGGAAAGCTGCCTGGCATCTCAAAGATCTGGAACCTGAAACAAGCTTTTTTCTACGCCAGGCTCGAACGCCTGCATACGGATGGCTACATTCAGGGACAGGTCAGCCAAAAAGAAGGCTCAGGTACTGCGCGGGTCGTTTTTCAGCTTAGTCCTTCTGGAAAAAGGACTCTTTCCGCCTGGATCACAGCCCCTGTTCCCAAGGCGCGCGATATCCAACAGGTGTTTTTAAGCAAACTGATCATCGCCCGCCGATACGGTTTACGCAAAGCGCTCGAGTTGCTCCACAATCAGCGCATTGTCTGCCAGTCCTGGCTGCAAAACCTGGAATCAGAACTACCGCAGATCAAAACCCAGGAGTTGGATGAATATATTGTCCACAGCTACAAAATGAACCGGGAGCGAGCAATGCTAAACTGGTTGGATGAATTGGAGTCCTTGCTGATCAGGCAGCATAAAACAGAAGAATAGGGACAGGCCGTCACCGTCCACCCCTGGCGGTCAAATCAGCTTTTCATCAAGGTAAGGGGCAGGCTCTTTTTGGCAGGCACCACCCCGCCAGCGTGGTAGTGGAATGCAGATCGCGCTGTGATTGTTCGCTCTCGTCTATCCTGATTTTGGCCGCAGCTGAACGACGGCTTCGAAGGCACGGGTCTGCCGGGATAGATTATTGCCAACAAAGCCCAATCTCATCGGATCATCCTGCAAAAGCGTCTCCCTGACCTCAACTTCCTCACCAAGCCTGACCTCTTTGTCAAAATTGATCTGCAAAGCGTCAAATTCCCGTGTCTGATAGTGAGAAAAATCAACACAGTCACAGATCAGATCGATGTAGCGGGTGTTGTTCACGTGACCAACCAGATCGATAGCCGAATAACTCGCCTTTTGACGGATCTTGACTTCGCCGTCTTCTTCCATTTTGAGCTTTTCAAGCGGCTCGTCCAAAGCAAAGGCTTCAGGATTGGACGGTAATTTCAGCCCTGGCAAAGAAGAAGGTGGCACCAGCCGTCTGGATTTCGCGTCAACCACCAACCAGGCAGAGGTCGCCAGAGCGACTGGCTCATCAGTCTGATCAAAAAGTTCAAAATCGCGAACGTAAAAAAGCTTTTGTTGAATGGCTTTTGGCCAGGTTTTGAGATGTACCAGGTCTCCCATTTGGGGATACTTCAGAAAGCGCACCTTAAAGCGACTCAGGACCCAAAAGTAGCCGGCTTCAAGCATTGCCTTATAACCAATACCCAAATGATCGGCGTGATTAGCGGCACTTTCACTCATTACCTGAAAAAAAGCGGTCGGCTTCCATCGGCCCTCAAAATCGCAGTCATAGGTGTTTACCGAAAATGTTCTTTGGAATTTAAATACCTGTGTCATACTTAGATTCTAATACCATTGACGGTTGGGCATTGTTGTTGTAAAAGATTATTTAAAATTGTGGGTGGTTCAGGTTTATGCTCTCTGGAAGTTACGGGTCTGCTCCATAGGGTTGACCAGACATCTGCCATATCGTGTGCCTGGCCATGGCTACTGATCTCGAACTTCAGATAACCGCTTTTCTTCGGGGTCGTGATTGAAAGTAATGAACATCAGGCTCATATCTCAATTACGATATACACAGGGAAAGCCAGCCCAAAAACCGATCTCAAACCCTCTGAGCACAAATTCTGCCTTTGTTGTAGAATGGTGGAAGAAAATTAGAGAGTAGAAAAAATATGACAGAAAACAATAATTCCGTAAATAACGAAACCCTCCTGCCTGAACAGGAGGAGAAATCACCGATCCACAGCCACGGCAACCCGATCATCAGCTGGATCGTGCGTCTGCTCAAGGGCTTGCTGGCAGGCATCGGCGCCATCACGCCTGGTCTTTCCGGCGGTGTTCTTCTGGTTGTTTTTGGGATCTACGAACCCCTGGTGCGTTGGCTGGCGGATATCCGCAACAAATTCCTCCAGCATTTGCTCTTTTTCCTGCCGGTCGGGATCGGCGGCGTGATCGGTGTGATCGCCTTTTCAGCGGTGATCGACTTCGCCTTCGAACACTACGCCGCCCAATTCACCTGGCTCTTCATCGGCTTCATCGCCGGCACGATCCCCTCTCTGCTTAAAACCGCCGGCAAAGAGGGCCGCAAAAGCTGGCACTGGGCATTGTTAGCCCTGATCGCGGTCGGCACCTTCTTCCTGATGCGCTGGATGGAGACGATCCGCACCGTGGAAATGCAGCCCGGTTTCTTCGCCTGGCTGCTGAGCGGCGCTCTGACCGGCCTCGGTCTGGTTGTGCCCGGCCTAAGCCCCTCCAACTTCCTGATCTACCTCGGGCTGTATCAACCCATGGCCAATGGGATCAAAAACCTGCAATTTGGTGTCATTTTGCCCCTGATGCTTGGCGTGATCCTGGTGATCTTCATCTTTGCCAAATTTGTGAACTGGCTCTTCAACAAGCACTACGCCTTTATGTATCACCTCATCATCGGTGTCGTGATCGGCTCGACCGCTGCCATCATCCCCTCCGGCGTCTCCGGCTTTGGTATGATCGCCGTTTGCGCCCTGCTGTTCCTGATCGCCGCTACTGCTTCCTACGCCCTGGCCAGGCTGGACGAGAAAAACCCGCACGAGGGCTTGTTCTAGTCAGTTCACTTTCAGATCAAAAAGCCCGACAAAATAAAATCAAAGCCGCCCTATGCAAGCGGCTTTTCTTTTTAATTTTTTTTCGTTGATCTCTAACCCTCTGTTCCTTTTTTGTTAACTTTCTTTTTAACTCATTTGAATTAATTTAGCTATCATTGTAGTATGAAAAAGAATAAATACTTTTATACTGTATTGACCGTACTGTTAACCCTGACAGTATTCCTCCCGGCAAATCTTCGCGTTTTTGCCCAGGATATTCCCAACCTCCCATCCGGTCTGCCGGTTTCTGACCTTGAAAAGCAGATCGACGCTTTTGTCGCGGAACATCAGGACTCCCTCGCCGGCATGTCGGTCTCCGTTTTTGACGCCGATCAGGTCCTTTTTGAAAAGCATTACGGTTTTTCTGACATCGCCAATCAGATCAAAGTCGATGAAGAAACTGTTTTTGAATGGGGTTCCGCCACCAAACTAATGGTTTGGGTCAGCGCCATGCAGCTGTACGAAAAAGGCTTGCTTGACCTGAACGCGGATATCACCCAATACCTGCCGGAAAACTTCCTGACCAGACTCAAGGATAAACAACCAATTACCATGATCGATCTGATGAACCACCAGGCGGGCTTCCAGGAAGTCATATTAACCTTGTTTACGGAGGACATCTCCCAGGTCAAGGATCTTGAAAGCGCTCTGCGCAACACCCAGCCAGGACAGATCTATGAAGTTGGCAAGGTTACCGCTTACTCAAACTGGGGTGCCGCTCTGGCTGGCTTCATCGTTGAGCAGGTTTCCGGAAAGTCTTTTCTGGACTACGCGACAGAAAACATTTTTGAAAAACTGGGCATGGAAAAGACCGCCCTTTGGCCCGATCTCTCAGATAACCCCTGGATACAGTCACGACGCCCAAACACAAAATGTTACTCCACTGAAGTGAAAGCCATCGATCCCTGTCAATTCTTTATTCCGCTCTATCCCGCCGGTATGGCAACGGGTACGCTGAGCGATTTCCGGCTTTTCGCCCAGGCGATCGATCCTCAGGGAGAAAGCTGGCACAAACTCTTCAGTCGGGAGAGCACCATCAACACCTTTTTTGATGCGACCAGCACCTACCCTGAAAGCGGAATCCCCCGCATCGCTCACGGAATGTTGATCTCCTTGTACTCTCTTCCAGTCTATGGACACGGCGGCAATACCGCGGGTCAAACCTCCAACCTACTGATCGAACCTCAATCTGGAATCAGCATGGTGGTCATGGCAAATCAATCTTCCGAACAGACCTTTGCTGTTGAAATGCCGGAAATCGTCTTTGGCAAGCTTAATCCTTCTGATTACAATCTGGAAAACAGGGTGATCCCAAAAGGCTTTTTTACATCCTTAAGAACCATCGCTGTTGGACCGTTCTCGATCATGAAAAACCTCAACCTGATCGCAATGGAAGAGGATGACATCAATGCATTATGGGATTTAAGCAATGTGGACGGAAAAGAAGTGCTTCATATTTCTGCTCAGGATTTGGTTCGTCCAAACTATCTTGAATTAGGACTAACGCTCTTCCTCGCGCTCATGCTGGTGGTCGGCGGTCTCTACTCCTTGATCGTCTTGATAATTGGTATCTTCAGGAATAAACCGGTTCAAACCACAGCAGCTGACGTAGTGGCACAGCACGCTGAGGATCTAAAGATCAAAAAGTGGAAGACCGGTGCTTTGCTGCTCGTTTTGCTGGCCTTGTTGAACACACTCCTGCTTGTTTGGGCAGGGCTCTCATTTATGCCGAAAAACTTCTTCTATGTGATCATCGCAATTTACATTGTTTTATTGGTTCTCTCCGTTCTGCACCTGATGCAGCTCATCCGAATGAAACCAGCGAATACAAAGAATACCCGCAGGCAGATCGGTTTCCCAACCTTCTTACTAATTGTAACGATCATATCGATCGTATTCTTCCAGTTCTATCAGTTCTGGAATCTGTAAACTGTTGTTGGAAATTAAAAAAGTACTCATGGAGAGATTCCATGAGTACTTTTTTGTCGAAATTTACAGCGCGACAACCTTGTCAGCTGTCTGCATGGCTGCAATGATATCGGGCATGCCGCCCACCTTGCCAACCCGCACCTGGTCTTTCAGCCCAAAGTATTCCAGACAGGTCGAGCAAATGATCAGCTCAACGCCCTTGCCTTGCAGCATCTCCAGCCAGTTGATCACGGAAGAGCCCTCGATCACCAGCTTCACGCCTTCAGTGTAAAAGAGGATCGCGGCTGGCAGCTGTTCCTCCTGTGCCAAAAGGCTCAAAAACTTGACCGCCAAAGCCTGCTGCAGGCCTTCGGGCGCCTCGCCCAGACCATTACGGGTAAATGTATATATAGTTTTCATCTTCATCTCCTCTTTACGAATCGCGCAGGACCGCGCCGAGCTCAAAACCAAGCAATTTCACGATCTTCTTGCGGATTGCGGCTGCGTCAGCAACGCTCAGCGTGCGGTCGAACGCCTGATAGGTCAGTTGATAAGCCAGGCTCTTCTTCCCTTGTCCGAGTTTTTCACTGCGAAAGAGGTCGAACAAGCGCACTCCAACCAAAAGCTTGCCGCCCGCCTTGCGGATCAGGGCTTCCACCTGGCTGGCGGGAACATTTTCGTCCACGATCAAGGCGATATCCTCCACCATGGTCGGGAAGGTGGAAATGGAGCGCACCTGAAAACCTTTTTCCACCAGCGGCATCAGCTGGTCCAAATAGATCTCCGCCGCCAGGATCGCGCCTTCAGGGAAGTCATAATTTTGTCTGATCAGAGGATGGATCTCACCCATAACGCCCAAAAGCGTTTCTCCCACATAAATACCCGCGGCTTTGCCAGGGTGAAAGGTCGGATGATCGCCAAGCGGACGATATTCCACGTTTTGCAGATGCAAACCCTGCATCAAACCCTCCAAAACGCCCTTCAGATCATAAAAATCGACCGTTCGATTCTGGTTTTCGCTCCAGGCCAAAAGATATTTCGCGCCCCACAGTCCGATAGCCAGCCGTTTCGGCTCATCCGGCAGTAATTGCCCTTCCACAGGCAAAAAGACAGGCCCGATCTCAAAGAGCGCCAGGCCTTCTGCCAGACGACCGTTGCGTTCAAGCAGCTCAAGCATGGTCGCCAGCGTGCTGCGGCGCATTACGGTTCGTTCCGGTGAGATCGGATTGGCGATCTTGACATAGCGCAGCGTTTCATCCGCCTTGCATTCAGGCAAAAGCTTTGCCTCGCGTTCAATCGAGGTCGTGCGATAGGCAAGCGTGTCCTGCATTCCCAATGAGACCATGATGTCGCGTACCTGTTCCTCAAATTCAACTTGCTTAACGCCCAGCTGCGGCGGCAATTCACCCGTCAGACGACGGGTCGGGATGCGCTCAAAGCCGTAAATGCGGCTGACTTCCTCGATCAGGTTCGCCTTCCCGATAATGCCAGTTTCGATATCAGTGCGGTTGGCAGGCGTTTTCGCGCTCAGAATTTCGCCTTCGAGCTGGCAGCTGAAACCGAGACGCTCGAGGATGGCTTTAGCCTCTTTCAAATCTATGCGCATGCCCAGGCTGCGCTCAATGTCCGCTTCCGTCAGGGTGTTGACCGGGTCTTCCCGCTTGAGTGGGTATTGATCGATGACGCCCTCGACCACCTCACCGCCAGCCCACTCCCGCATTCTGCGCAGGCACAGGCTAAGCGCCTGTTCGGTCAGGGCGGGATGCACATCGCGGCTAAAGCGATAGGACGCCTCGCTGTTGATGCGATAGCGTGATCCGGTTTTACGGATATTAATGAAGTTCCATGCCGCGGCTTCGAGCAGGACCTGGGTCGATTCCGCGCTGATGCCCGATTCCTGCCCACCCATCACGCCAGCCAGGCTAAGCGGACCAGCCGTGTCAGTCACCAACTCGGTTTCACTGCTCAAAGTGAGCTGATGCTCATCCAGGGTAGTCAGCTTCTCGCCTTCCTCTGCCCGACGGGTAATGATCGTCGGTTTGCCGTTGGCGCGCTTTCGCAAAACATCATAATCAAAGGCGTGCAGGGGCTGCCCTGTTTCCAACATCGTATAATTGGTGGCATCCACCAGCGCGTCGATCGGACGCATGCCAGCCAAAGCCAGCCTCCTCCGCACCCAATAAGGGCTGGGCTTCGTGCTGACGTTTTTCACCATGCCAAGCATAAAACGCGGGTTGAGTTCAGGTTCGCGGATCTCTAAACCGACATAGTCCTCGATCGCGCCGCCAGTTTTTAGCGGCAAGCCTTGCGGCTCCTTCAGTTCCAGTCCATAAGCGGCTGCCAGTTCGCGCGCGATTCCGATGATCGAAGCGTCCCTGGCCATGTTGGGTAGGATCTTTACGTCAAAAACAGCATCCCCCATGTAATCAGCCAGCGGCATGCCGACCGGCGCGTCGTCATCAAGAAAGATGACACCATCGTGCTCCTCGGAAATACCCAGTTCTTTCTCAGACGCGATCATCGAGGAAGACTCAACGCCGCGGATGGTGACTTTTTTGAGTTTGGTCAGGACGAGTCCAGGCTGATGCCCGTCATAGAGCTGCGCGCCCTCTTTGGCATAGGCGACTTTGATAGTAGGTTCCAGTTTGCCTTTTCCTATGAAAGGATACAGGTTTGGCGCGCCTGTTAGCACAGTTTTTATCTCTTTGCCGTCATTGAGCTGGCAGAGGGTCAGCTTATCGGCATTGGGGTGCTGGTTGACTTCCAGCACTTCCGCCACAACAAACTTTTCCCTGTCCCAGGACAGGCCTGAGTATTTATTTTGCAGACGCTGTCCCGCGGGTTTCTCCAGCCCGACCAGCAGAATTTCTTCCACTTCCAGACCCGTCATGGTCAGGGCCTGACCGATCTCTTCTACAGTTTTTCCGTCCAGATCAACGTAATCTTTTATCCAACTTAAAGGTGCTTTCATTCTTACCTCTCCCTTTAGAACTGTTCCAGGAAGCGAATATCGTTATTTCGCAAATAGCGGATGTCATCAATGTGATAACGCAGCAGCGTTGTGCGGTCGATCCCGACGCCAGCCGCGAAACCGCTGTAAACCTCCGGGTCGTAGCCGCCGTACTGCAATACGCGCGGGTGAACCATGCCGCAGCCGCCCAGCTCGATCCAGCCCGTTCCATGGCAAACGCCGCAGCCAGAGCCGCCGCAGAAAACACAGGCCATATCCAGCTCAGCGCTGGGTTCGGTGAATGGGAAGTGCGAGGGGCGAAAACGCGTGTCCGCGCCAGGCCCAAACATGCGCTTGGTAAAGTCTTCGATCGTACCCTTCAGGTCAGCAAAAGTGATGCCTTTGTCCACGACCAAAAGCTCAAACTGCATGAATTCGATCTCGTGGCTTTGATCCAATTGTTCGTAGCGCATACAGGCGCCGGGCAAAACCACCCGTACCGGGTTAGGGTAATACTCGCGCATCGAGCGCACCTGGCCTGGCGAAGTATGTGTTCGCAGGAGGACGTTTTCGTCTTCGGTATAAAAGGTGTCCCACATATCCCGCGAGGGATGATAAGGCGGGATATTCAGATAAGTGAAGTTGATGTCATCGGTCTCGACCTCGGGTGAGCTGTAGACCTGAAAGCCCATATCGCCAAAAATGCGGTAGATCTCGCGCAAAGACAGGTTGATCGGGTGCAGGCGGCCCCGGCGTACCGCTCTGCCAGGCAGGCTGACATCCAGCTTTTCAGATTCCATCGACTGCAGCAGCGCATCGCGCCTGAGCACTTCTTCCTTATCCGCAAAGGCAGCCTCCAAAGCCACTTTGACCGCGTTGACAGCCTTTCCGACCAAGGGACGCTCTTCCTTGCTAAAACTGCCCATCTTGCCAAAAGTGGTCATCACCAAAGAGCTCTTACCCAGAAAAGTTTGTTTCCAGGCCTCAAGCTCAGGCAATGAGTTGATTGCCGCCAGGCTTTGCAGTCCTTTTTCCTGCTCGGTTTGCAAATTCAATTCGATTTCAGACATTTTCACCTCAATTTTTATGGGCAGACACAAAAAAACCGCCCCATAAAGGGACGGAATTTCCGCGGTACCACCCTTCTTGCTCATTTGAGCCACTCAGGACGCCCGGTAACGGGGGCAAACGGCACGCGCTACTGAGCTCGCGTTCGCGCGCGCGACTCCCGGGTGAATTTCGACCAGTGCTGATCCGGATCCGCTCTCAGTCGCGGCAGACCCTCCCTGTGGGGCAAACTGACCTACTTATCCCGTTCACAGTCGATAGGTAAATTATAAGTTTTTGAAGGTGGATGTCAAGGAAAGACAAGCCCAAAAGTGTGAGCCCAAAAGCATATATATGAAGAATTGAAAATTGCCCGTTACCAGACAATTTTCAATTCCGACCTACCTGTCAACCTTCAATAATTTACAAGGCGCCTTCGACAATGCCAACGAAATCGGCAACCTTCAAACTCGCGCCGCCGATCAGGCCGCCGTCAATATCCGACATGCCGAAAAGTTCTTTGGCATTGCCTGGCTTTACGGAGCCGCCGTACAAAATGCGCATCCCGTCGCCAACCGCTTCGCCAAACATCTCGCGCAGGATCGGGCGAATGACATTTTTGTGAACGTCATTAGCCTGCTCTGGCGTGGCGGTCTTGCCGGTACCAATGGCCCAAACCGGTTCGTAAGCAACCACAACACGGGCAGCCTTTTCCTGATCCAAACCCTTCAGACCTTCGCGAACCATTCGCCCAACCACTTCCGCGGTCTGGCCGGCTTCGTTTTCATCGAGCGTCTCGCCAACACAAACGATGGGCAGCAGCCCGGCCTCGAGCG
Organism: uncultured Anaerolineaceae bacterium; assembly: GCA_964293995.1. Lineage (GTDB taxonomy): Bacteria > Chloroflexota > Anaerolineae > Anaerolineales > Anaerolineaceae > Mesolinea. Next base: position 33,167 of record CAXYYH010000013.1, on the reverse strand, counting down.
CGGCAAAGACCTTCTTGTTGACGGTCTCATCTGTCTCACCAAACATCGCTCTGCGTTCGGAGTGACCAATGATCACGTATTCACAAAAATCTTTGAGCATGTCGGCAGAGACCTCGCCAGTGAAGGCGCCGGATTTTTCCCAATGCAGGTTCTGTGCGCCAACTTTGATGTTCGTCCCGGCCAGCTTCTCTTTTGCCACAGCCAGGTTGGTGTAGGGAGTACAAACGATGATCCCAACGGAATCAACATCTTTCAGTTCAGGCACCAGGCCCTCCAAAAGTTCGCCAGCTTCGGCAAGGGTCTTGTTCATTTTCCAGTTTCCAGCAACAATCGGTCTTCGGGTTTTCATTTTCTATTTCCTCGGCATTTTTGTTTATTTTACTTATTCTAACACAATGGGAGGGTCATCTTGCCTTTCTTACAACTATTGGCACGTGTTTCAGTTCCAATTTTTCCTTCCGTCATATTAAATCCCTGCACATGCCTACCCATAATCTTAAGTTTTATTTATAATTGTGAATAAATATCCTTAAACAACAGCGTTTGTGCTTATCTGGCACTACTCAGTTCCTTTTCACCTTAGTTCTTTTGTTTTGCTTGCGCTTAGCGAGCCCTGCCTGCATCTGGCAGTTCTATCCAAAACTTAGAATCGTTCATTTACATAAAAGGAGAAAAATGAAACACAAACTGTATTTATTGGTCGCTCTGATCCTGATCGCCTTTATCGCGATCACCAGCTACACCCCCCAAACCGCCCAGGCGGAAACGCTCATGCAGGAAGACCCGGTTTCGGAGACAGAAGAAATTCCGTACGCTAATGAAGAAGAGGTATTAGTGGCGGAGGAATCCGTAATCCTCACAGGTACGGATGATACTAACTTTCTGGAAGAAGATTCTTCAAAACCAGATGCTGATAATCAGATCAATTCCAATATGTATGGTCATTTTAACGCTGTCGGTATTAATTTTGTACCGCACCATTCTAATTTGACACATTACAATGGCAACAATGGTTGTTTGGGAAGTAACTATACTGGAACCACCTATAAAACATGGTCAATTCCAGTGAATATACCACACTATTCAAAGGGTCGCACAATGTATTTCACCTATAACAATAGAATTGAAAATCCTAGCGGTGAGATTTGGGTGGCAATGTGGAGAAGAAAATATAATGATCTAACAACAGAAAAAGTAGTAGAGTGGTACTTGAATAAGAGCACTCAAGGTTATCAGTACAGCTACTTAGATATTTCAAACATCACTTTCAGTACCAGTGTATGGTTCTATTGGTTTGAATTCAGAATACCGGATGGCGAGGGTAATCGTGAGTTTTGTGGCATTCAGATTGAATATGAAAATCCACCTCTCTTTCCGGTGGCATTACCGATGATCAATAAATAACACTTAACGATCCACGGGTAAAAAGAAAAAAAGAGTGCCCTAAAAAGCACTCTTTGGACCTACTTATATTAGGTTTTTGTTCATTTATCCTGGCCCAAAATCCCGATCTATTACAGTCGCGATCAAAAGCAGCTGTCGTGGGAGGGCTGTTTGCGGGCATTATCAGCCTGTGTTTCAGTATCAAATTGCTCGGGCATCAGAAAAAATCTTGCAAAAACACAATAATACATAAAAAACTCCAGCAATTCTCAGTATGAAAAAGATAAGCCCTGGGTTAGGAGATAATGTCGCTAAAGTTGTAAATGTCAAACCAAATATTTTTTCTTTGCAAAAACACAAAATAAACATAAAACACTTTTAAACTTCCGCAGACAAAACCCTTGACTATTTATTATAATTATGTAATACTATTCTTAAACTATCAATTTGTCTATTGTGCTCATCAGGCTCTACTCAGTTCTTTTTCACCTTAGTCTCTTTTTTCTACTTGCGCTCAGCAAGCCCTGCCTGTATCTGGCAGTTCATCCAAAATTTAGAATTGTTCATATAAATAAAATAAAAGGAGAAAAATGAAACACAAACTGTATATATTGGTTGCTCTGACCCTAATCGCCTTTGTCGCGATCACCAGCTACACCCCTCAAACCGCGCAGGCGGAAACGCTCATGCAGGAAGACCCTGAATCAGAACCTGAAGAAATTACGTTCACTGATAAGGGGGAAGTAACATATGCGGAAGATTTCGCCATCCTCACAGAGGCTGATAGTGTGGACTTGTCGGAAGATTTCGCAGACCCTGACGCCGATGATCAGATCAACTCGGATAAAGGATATGACTTTTTTAGCGCTGTCGGTATTAATTTTGTGCCTCACGACGACTATTTAACGTGGTTCAACAGAGGTAATGGTTGTCTGGCGAGTAATTATAGTGGAGCTACCGCTAAAACATATACACTTCCGATAAATGTAACATATGGTGCTAAAGCTGTTAGAATTAATTTTACCTACTGGAATAATAAAGATAACCCTGGTGGTCAAATTGAGGTGACATTGTTTAGAAAGAAATTTAATTCTTTGGAGACACAGATGGTTCAAAAATATCTCCTCGACAAAACCGGTGGAGGTCAACAATTTACTGCTTGGGCCTTTGCTCATACTTTTGATACCAAGTATTGGGTCTATTGGATTGAATTCAAACTGCCGAATGGCACGGCTAATCGTGAGTTTTGCAGCTTCACGTTAGATTATCAAAACCCACCTCTTTTTCCGATGGCATTACCAGTAATCACAAACAACAAATAACGATCCACGGGTAATAAAAGAAAAAAAGAGTGCCCTAAAAAGCACTCTTTGGACCTACTTATATTAGGTTTTTGTTCATTTATCCTGGCCCAAAATCCCGATGGATTACAGCCAATAGATAAAGGCAGCCAATAATTGATGGCTGCCTTTTCTATCTAATTTATTTAGGATTTTTTAGGTCCATTTGTCAATAAAGGCTACTTCGTCCTGTAAATGACCGGGTTGAGCCACAGGCCGCGATTATTGACCGAGGTACCGTTATTCCAAACTACCAGCGAGAATTCAAGCTTCTTGCCGGCATAGGCCGAGAGGTCTACTTCCACTTTCTGCCACTTATTGTCAAAGACCTCATACCACTCACCGATCTCAACGAATTTTCCTCCTGGCTCGCGCACATAAACCTCGAACTTGAGCTGGCATCCGCTGGCGCCGCCTTCGCACTGGATCGTGGCGCGGAATTTATCGCCATCCCGCACCTGAAAAGCCGGGTAGATGCCCTGGATGTAACCGTCGTTTGAATCATCGGGTCTGGTCACCAGGCCGGGCTCGTTTTCCTTGCCGCCATCTTCGCGAATGGGCTCTTTTTTGGTCAAAACGTAGCCGTTGTCATCATTCTTTTCGTCGCCGGGGCAGGAGAGCGATGTTTTGGATTTGCTCGACCATTTCGCGCTGCAGGCGCTGTCGGCAAAGCTGTAAACCACGCCCTTGCCATCCACCGACTGGATTTTCACCCAAATGGAACCATCCGATTTGGCGCCAGGCCCAAAGCGTACGCCGTTACTGCTGAAGAGCATCCATTTGGAAGTGTAGTTTCCGCCGGTCAGCGGTGCCACAAAGTCGATGCTGATATCAACGGTTTCTCCTGGAGCAACATTTTTGGGGAAGTCGTAGGCTTTGTTCGCGCCCATCTGATCCCCATCCACAAAGACAATGTCAAACCCGGTGTCCCATTTACAGGTACCCGAATTCTGGATTCTCCAGGTCTTGGTAAAGGTGGTACCCGCAACAATTTTAGTGCCGTCAGGGATGGTCACATCACTGATAAAACTAAGCTGGTAGCAGGGTTTTGGCGTGGCTGTCGGCGGGAGATTGGTCGGGGTGAACACCGCGGTTGGCACCTGTGTTGGTGGAACAGCGGTATTGGTCGGCACTACCGTCGCAGCGGTTGGGGCCTGTGTTTCGGTAGGCGGCGCTTGTGTGAGCACAGGGAAATCCACAACATTGGTCGGTTCGTTTGGCTGCGCTGTGGGCGCCTGCCCGGCTAATTCCGTTGCCTGGGCGTTGACCTGACTGATCAACGTGGCGTAATAATCCTGAGTGGCCTGAGCCTGCAGGGTTTGCATGGCCTGTTCAACCGGATCACCATCCGGGCTTTTCGGACCGAGTGCCGCGCAGGCAGAGATCGTCAGAACAGCTGTCAAACACAGGAAAAATAAGATCAGAAAATTGGTTTTAGTTTTTGCTGTCATTTTATACTCCTTAAAACAAAACTTCGCATATAGTAATAGACGTAAACCAACAAATAAAAGTTCCCTTGACGATCCTTATTCTAAAACTTCACCCCCGATTGCTCAGGGGTGAAGTTGAATTAATCGTTCTTTACTTCGATCTGAAGGCCCAGGCCCCATTGCTGGTTGGGCCCGTAGCCAACCCTGGCACCATCCGGCGCCGAGATCATCCAGTAACTGTAATAGGTACCGGGGGTCATGGGGGCAACCATGTCAACAATGGAAAGATCTACCGTATCACCGGGATAAACCACTTCCTTGATATCAGCGCGTTTGTTGGTCCCGAAAGCTTCACCACCGGCCATCACCAGGTCAAATTCCACCGTCCACTCACAGGTGCCGGTATTGCGAACACGCCAGGTCTTGGTAAAGACCGTGCCGGGTTTCATCACTGTTCCGGGAGGATAGTTGATATCGCCCAAAAAGTCGAATTGCAGGCACTTCTTTTCGGTATTTACAGGTGCGGATGCCTGGGTCGCGGTTGGCACGTTGGGGTCAACCGTTGGGGTTGGCGGCGGGATTGTCGCCGTTGGCGGCAGTGGACAAGTCGGGCAGGCTGGACAGGTCGGCTGAACGCTCAGCTCGGTAACTTTCGCTACCAGCACCTCAATTGAATTTTGGGTCGCGATCGCCGCGCGCGTGCCCGCGACCTGCAGCGCCATCTCTTCTTCCGAAAGGGTCGGGACGGCATTGGTCTGACAAGCCCCCAGGATCATGGAAGCAACCAGCATACCAACTATGATCAAAAATATTTTCTTATTCTTCATAGATACTCCTTAAGTATATGCGCAACAATAAGGATACATTATTGTTTTTACAATAGGGATTGTATCACCTTTCTGAAAATTGATAATTTCAACCTGCAGCAATTCTCAGTATGGAGAAATCAAGCACATGGTATAGTCCCCTCAATTGCAGAACACACCCACAAACCGTGTTATTACACATAGTAGAACATTTAGGGTATATATTTAATAATCAGAGATAAGGTCTCCAAATGTAGGGACAGACTGCCACCTGTGCCCGTCAGGGTATGTCCGCCCGTTGGTTTGGGAAATTAAACGTGGAATTCCTTGATTATCGGGGTTCATCATTCTGGCATTCCTCGATATTACTATATTTAATCCGTTCCAAAGGACGGGCGGGCACAGCGTACCTGGCACTTCGTGCCACGCACAGGTCCCGCCCCTACCAAAAAAACGTCCTTACAGGTCGATCATCGGTTAATAACCAAATAATATGCGCTTGAGGAAAGGGAAATTCGAGCTATACAAATGCATACTGAGAATTGCTGATAAAAAACAGCCGCCCGATGGACGGCTGTTTGATAAAAAGTCTTTCTTACTCTTTTTCGCTCAAAATTGCCAGACCGGGCAGCTGGATTCCCTCAAGCATCTCCAACGAAGCCCCGCCTCCGGTCGAAATATGGGTGATCTTGTCACTCAAACCAGACTGATTGATAGCCGAGACAGAATCACCGCCGCCGATAATGCTGATCGCCTTGCTGTCAGCGACCGCTTTGGCGATCGCGAATGTTCCCTGTGCGAAGCGGGGGAATTCAAACACGCCCATCGGGCCGTTCCAGACGATCGTGCCGGCATCGGCGATCAACGCGCCAAATTCCCTGACGGTCTCCGGCCCAATATCCAGAACACGCCAGCCAGCCGGAACATCTCCCAGCCCGACAGTTTTTATCTCGGCTTCGGCCTCGAAAGCATTGGCGAGCACAAAATCCACCGGCAGATGCAGTTTGCCCTCGGCTTTTGCCAGCAGCTCTTTGGCGGTATCCAAAACTTCCGCCTCTACCAGCGAATCGGCCATTTCATAACCACGCGCTTTCAGGAAGGTATTGGCCATCCCACCGCCGATCAGGATCTTGTCAGCGGTTTTGAGCAAATTTTCGATCACGCCGATCTTATCACTGATCTTCGCGCCGCCAAGGATCGCGACAAAGGGGCGCACAGGCTCCGCGATCGCGTTGCCGAGATATTTAATTTCTTTTTCCAGCAGGAAACCAGCCGCGGAGGGCAGGTAATTGGCGATGCCAACGGTGGAAGAATGAGCGCGATGCGCCGTCCCAAAAGCGTCGTTGACATACAGATCCGCCAGGCTTGCCAGCTCTTTGGACATGGCCTCGTCGTTTTTGCTCTCTTCCGGATAAAAACGAGTGTTTTCCAGAACCAGTACTTCACCGGATTTGAGTGCTGCGGCCGCTTCTTTGGCGATCGCGCCTCGGCAATCTTCCGCAAATTTGACCGGCGCTGAGATTAAAGTCGCCAGATGATCAGCGACCGGGCGCAAACTGAATTCCAGGTCTTCCTTTGTTTTGGGGCGGCCCAGATGGGACATCAGGATCACCGCCGCGCCGTGCTCGAGCAAATAATTAATCGTCGGCAGAGCTGCGGTCATGCGGGTGTCGTCCTGGATCTTGCCGTCTTTGATCGGCACGTTAAAATCTACGCGCATGATCACTTTTTTGCCTTCGACATTCAGATCGGTAACCATTTTTTTGTTAAACATCTTATCTCCTTATAAAACAGTGCGCTTTACCATTGTCTGGAAAGCGCACTGTGTTTCATCTTTCTATTTTAAGATTAGAGTCTTTCGGCAACGTACTTCGCCAGATCAGCAGTGCGGCAGGAATAGCCCCACTCGTTATCGTACCAGGTCACAACCTTGACAAGTTTGTCGCCCATGACCATGTTTTTGTCCAGGTCAACGATCGAAGAGCGGGAATCGCCCTTATAGTCCATCGAAACCAATGGCTGGTCGTATTCGCCGGTTGAATAACCGAGAATGCCCTTCATCTCGCCGTCAGCTGCTTTCTTGAAAGCCTCGTTCAGGGCTTCGAGAGTGACCGGCTCTTCAACTTCGGCAACGAAGTCAACGATCGAGACTGTTGGGGTCGGAACGCGCAGCGCGTAGCCGTCAAACTTGCCCTTCAGTTCAGGGATCACCAGCGCCACAGCCTTGGCAGCGCCTGTGGTGGTGGGGACAATATTCAAGCCAGCTGCGCGGGAGCGGCGGATATCTTTCTTATGTCCGGTGTCAAGGATGACCTGATCATTGGTATAGGCATGGATGGTGGTCATCATGCCGTATTTGATCTTGAAGAGATCGTTCACGACCTTGGCAGCCGGAGCCAGGCAGTTGGTGGTACAGGAAGCATTCGAAAGAACATGGTGTTTCGCGTTATCATACACACCCTCGTTGACACCCATCACGATGGTCGCGTCTTCGCCCTTGGCGGGTGCGGAGATAATGACCTTTTTGGCGCCGCCGCCAATAATGTGGGCATCCGCGCCGGTCTTTCCGTCTGCTGACTTGGCATTGGTGAAAATGCCGGTCGATTCGACCACGATATCAACGCCCAGATCGCCCCAGGGTAAATTCGCGGGATCTTTTTCGGTGAAGACCTTGATCTCTTTTCCATCGACAACGATGTTGTTCGCGTCATTGACTTTGACATCACCCTTAAAAATGCCATAGGTTGAGTCATATTTCAAAAGATGGGCGTTTTGTCTCACGTCCACCAGATCGTTGATGGCAACAACTTCCAGCGTATCATCAGCACGTTCAAGAATTGCTTTGAATACCAGACGGCCAATGCGGCCAAATCCATTAATACCAACTTTAGTTTTCATTACTATCCTCCAATAGTTTGTAAAGTGCTATTACCTTGGGCAGGCATACAGTATTGGAAAACGAATACTTTCCATCGACAATTATATCGCAGATGGGTTGTTAATATATTAACAGAACATGAAATATTGTTAAAATAATGGCCCCGTACGTTCTTCGTAGAGATCCATGATCGCTTTTGCCAGCTTTTTCGGGCTGTGCCGCCAGGGGTAAAGGTCATCCACCAGGTCAGCCTCATAAACGCGGTACTTCGCGTGCAGTTCCTTGTCCGCGGCGACCCAGCTGCTGTTCTCGCCCAGATTTCCCTTAAAATTTCGGTTGCACAAGACCAGATTGAAGATCCGTTTGTTTAAATGCTCTTCCAGCACCTTGACATGGTCCGATGCATTGAAACCGTCCGTCTCGCCTTTCTGCGTGGCCACGTTACAAATATAGTATGCCTCGGCCTGGCTGGCCTGGATCGCTTCCGAAAGGTCGCGTACCAACAAATTCGGCAGCAGACTGGTATAAAGGCTGCCCGGCCCGATCAGGATCAGATCCGCGTTCAGGATCGCCGCGATCGTCGGCGGATAAGCCATTACATCCTGCGGATCAAGCCAGACGCGATTGACCATGCCTTCCGTCTCCGTGATCTCAGACTCGCCCCTCACGATGATCGGCTCAGAATCTTTGGGCTGCAGTTCGCCGATCAATTGAACATCCGTCAGGGTCGAGGGCAAAACCTGCCCGTAGATCGCCAGAAAGCGCCCAGATTCCGCCACTGCTTCCTCAAAGCTGCCGGTGATCTCACTCATGGCGGTGATCAGGAGATTACCAAGCGAATGGCCGTCCAACCCCGCCCCTTCCTGAAAGCGATACTGAAATAGCTGCGAGAGCAAAGCCTCGTCGCTGGAAAGCGCCGCCAGACAGTTGCGGATATCTCCCGGGGGCAAAACGCCCAGATCCCGGCGCAATTCTCCTGACGACCCGCCGTTGTCAGCCACCGTCACGATCGCGGTGATGTTGTGGGTATAAGCCTTTAAGCCCCGCAGAAGCGAAGCCAGCCCATGCCCACCGCCGATTACGACCACCTTGATACCCTTTTCGCGCTGGCGATAGTGCTGCAGCGTGTCCCAGACCGGTTTTCCCCCGCTTTCAAAAGGTCTCAACAAGGAGCGGTTCGCGCCCCAGATGCCGACCAGAATGAGGATGAACCCGATCCCGCCGAACAGCAAAAAACGGATCGGGCGGTTGAGAAAGCGCAGGGAAAGGAAAGCCAGAATGGGGGTCAATATCTGGCTGGTGGTCGAGCGGTAATACTCCAAAATGAGCACAGCGAGGCCCAGGCCCAGCAGCATCGCGCCGATGATCGCGAGCCCCAGCCAACGCTTGTAACCCGTCCCTGGCGTCAACCACTGGAACTCATGCCTCAGCCGCAGCATCAGCCGTTTGAACCAATTTCCATTCGATTTGAAAGCCATACTTAATAACTGATAATAGCAGTCTTTTTTTCAATCGTCAATAAATCAAAACAGCTTGTTTCTCACAAAACGCTCTCTATTCGATATATATTTGGCGTACTAGCTTTCCGTGGCAGAATGAAAGTTCCATATATTCGTTCAATATTACGATCCATGATTTTTTTATCTGAAAGGAAATTATTCGAAAATCAGAACAATTACTTATTGATCTTGTAATATCTTTATCCACTCTAAACCCTTGCAAACCAGACAAGACATCTTCCACCGGAGTGCCATATGGAAAATATGTTTCGAACAGAACCGGAACCGATGTGGATAAAATGCATTCGCCTTCAGATAACACATTAGCATTCATTAAATTCGAACAGAGATTTTTTGCCAGTAGCAGGTCATCCTTACGAGTAAATAGGAGTGCTACTACGAGCATTGTGAGCACAAGAACAACTATCGATAAAGTGATGACTTTATTATCCATCTTCTCTTTATTATTGGGCATATTGCAGTTCTCCTCTCCGTAAAATATCACCCAAACCGCTTATGCCAACCTTGAAAAAACCTTGACTGACCCACCAGGAAGCAAGTTGACCCAACCTTCTGTCTGCTATTGATCCTGCTGAATTTCCTCTATCTTGAAACCATGCTCCTAGGTTTCCCAAGCGTTGATTCAGACCAAGGTGGGAAAATATTGCAGCTTCGCCAATAAAGTGCTCTAACTGGTTAGTGTTTGTCGATACTCCAGTATAATTATCATGAAAGCCAGATATTCCAAAGCTTGCATTTGTGATATATGTATATTGGTAATCTTTACCTCCTCCCAGTAACCCGATCTCAAGTCTATAAAAGGCGGAGGAGGCATAAATCAATCCAAATTCCAGATTGTCTCCTGCAATAGCATAAGAATATTCCAAAATGGAAACCAATGCATCGACATCATCGGTTTGGGACATTGCCACAGATTCTGCCATTTTTGCTGTAAATTGTTGGACCTTCAGATAAGGAGCAACACCAACGTTGTAGTATTCTTGCAAACTCTCATAAGAATACATATCAAATTCTTCGTAAAGTATATCAGTTAAGTGGGGAGAACCTTGGGATTCAGCCTTGCTAATTTGTAAGGCTAGGCTGTGGCATTCATAATCAACGTAAGGATCTCGTGGATCCACAAAACAATGTCCGGTTGGATCTGTGCCATTGACAGGATTATTGTTGACATACGCATATCTGTCAAAACCCTGTGTCCCCTGATGCGATGGCACAATGGTATCAGCCTGCATGAACCTGCCAATCATCGGGTCGTACCATCTGGCGTTGTAGTAATAGATATCCCCCACCTGCATCTGCCCGGTATAGCCGTAATCAGTCGGAGAATTGCTGCTGTTTTGGTGCGCCGTTCCCCAGAGGTGGTAGAGCACCTTGCTAATTATTGTGCCAAAGGCTTCCGCCATTGTATTCATAACTTCCAAAACATATCCTGTCTTATTATTTAGATCGAGGTTTCTATTTTGGAATGATTTTCTGCATTTTTATCATAATAATGCTTATACTGCTATAAATCGCTATTCTGAACGTACTTTTCCCAACCAAATGCAATAATTTCGTCTAAGGTAGCATATCGAATCTTTGAGTAAGGACAGCCAATTTTCGGTAAGGGTTTATTCCACACAACAATTCCTATTCCATTTTCATCCAAAACTGTTGGATTAATTTCCTCCGAAAAAATGGGGGGATCCATCCAGAAAGATGTGCATTCATCGCAAAACAAAAAGACTTTCTTCGTTTTATCGCAATGCTTAAAGTGCAATTCGCCATAGCTGCCACATCTTGGACAAGATAAGTTTGATTTAATCATCATTAGATCTTTCATGGAATGAAATGCTGAACTGGATAGGCTGAAATCACGTTTGTTCCTTCTAAAACTATCTGAACATAATTTGTTATTGGGAAACCTAAATGCGCTCCAGTCACTCCTCCTATATAACCAATTGGTCTTGCCATGTCGACGATGTAAGACACATAAGTACCAGATGACCAAGATTCATATCCAATCAACTGACTATCCATGTTACTTATATGCATCCATGCCTCATCAATAATGTTAAACACCTCGGTGTTGTTCGAAGTAAAAACTCCATGAAGGTTTCTTGACGGATTATCTAAAGTATGCCTTAATATATGTTGAATTCTGTTTACCGAACCCGTTGAACTATAATAAAGTCCTTTTGTAGACTGCCAGACATTTTCAACTATTTGTTTTAGTCCAAACAGTTCGTTTGTACAATCTCCATCAATACACGCACCTGTTAATAAAGTAGACGATGTGGCTACTGACTCATACATCCCTGCTGCACTCAGTCCGCCAACCTCAGCAAGTCCAACTCCCACTAAGCCAAATCCAAGGGTCATCGAAACCACATATTCCACTGGATGGTTTTGAACATATGAGCAATATATGGTGTTTCCAGCTCGACATTCTAAACTTGCGTTAAACAAGTAGTCTTCATTGATTTTCCCAGTATTGGTGTCGCAACCACCGTACTCACAGCCATCTGAGATTCTGTTGCCGCTCGGATCGGTATATTTCATCGGATTATTATTGACGTGTTAGCATCTAACACGGAAGGTGTCAACGCACTTTCTACCAATGAGCACGTTTTCGGTTAGGATTTCCCACAGGATAGTACGGTGGACCGTCCGGGGCGTGGACGCTTAGGCCAACCGGGTATGCTTATGGGATGCTTGCTCCAGCCCTATCTACATGTTTGGTTGACCCGCTCGAATCCGCTAACCTGAGCACTAGTTGCTGGAGATGCTCGTTCACGCACTGCCCAAAACTACCGCCTTCCAGCCTTACTCCAAGGCAATAACTGAAGTGATTACTATATGGTTGTTAAGGTGCACTTTCACTGTTTACAATTAGATCAAGTGACCAAGTTTCTTGTGTCCTTTCCGATTGGCACAAAAAAGGCAGATTAAGAAAACCAATCCTATAAAAAACAAACAGTAAATACTTCGAGAGGCAAGAGTTCTAAAATACAATCCGTCTGGAGGTATGCCATATCTTGAGCTAGTGACTTGTAATTGATTACTAGTGACTGTGGCTTGGAATTCCATTAGTAGGCGTCCATCTATATGAATGGTATTGGTTTGTTTGTCTATCGTGTAAGAAGCACCAAATTTCTCGATCCTTCCATTCGAAGAAACCATTTTAATATACACTTTACCCAAGGGAAGGAAATCCATTTTGTAGGCTATTGTTCTATCTGCACCCTCTAAATAATCCGGGCCAATCCAAGCGCCGAGGATTTGGATAGAGAGGGGGATTTGAACTTGGAAAGCTGTTAAGCATAAGAAAACAACGAGTGTAAACCAAGTTTTCCCTTTCATGGTATTGCTCCATTGAGTAATTGATATAATTCGCGTCCCATATCGAACCAAAAAAGCGTACCCTCTGAAGGCATCTCTCGGTACATTAGAAGTTTCCAGATGTACACTGTGGATAAACCTATTATCCTGGGGTCTTCATTGGCCATCGAATACATGCCTTGAGAAAAGTAATTTACTTCATAGTTTGGGTAGCAATTTTGTCCAATGCAAACATTCCCGGGTGATGCACCACCTCCATCCCAGAACGGAGTATCATATATTTGCCTGTCTCTATTGCTACGATCTCGAATAGTTACGTCATAGTACACCGCAACTACTAGCTCAGCCATCTGATTATTATCTAACTGCATAATGTTATTAATTGTAAACAGTTGCCTTGAATAAAAACAACTTGTATATGAAGTCGCCATACATGAGGGTGATGTTCCTGTCTTCACGGGCGACTTAGAAAAATTAGGATCATTAATTCCATTCGGAGTATAGTCCGGGTCTTGTACTTGGTATGCCATGTCTTCTACTTTATCAAACAATTTTATTACTCTTTCTTCGAAATCATCACAACCATCTGGGGTCACCATGCAAGCTTTGTGTCCAGTTGGATCTGTACCATTGACAGGATTGTTATTGATGTACGCGAATCGATCAAAGCCCTGCGTGCCATGCTGTGTAGAAACTATCATATCCGCCTACATGAACCCGCCAAGCGGCACCCTTTAATCTCCTTCGTTCCACGGAACATCCAACCAAGCAGCGATCTGCTCAATTTTTCCATCAACATTCTTTTCAGCAATCACAAGTAGCCGGATAAAATCCGCATCTTTTACTTTCAATAGGTCCAAATTAGAAATAATGAGACCTGCGTTAAACCAGTCATTATTGAATGGAAGCAATTCTTTAATTTTAGGTTCGCCTAGAAGAGTTACTTCTGCGTTCACCTTTACCCAATTATTGCTTTCTAAATCGAATATATAGGCAAAGTCATCCATTAAAGGTTGGATAGTCACACTCTCTTTGGTGTTGTTTAAGACCGCATAACCGCGGATCGTATCGTTGGAATCAGGAAATTCGGTGTATTCTTCAGGAAATTTGACGATGCTAATATCAGTATTAATAGATTGGATTCCATTAAGGATTTGTCTAATAAATAGTTCGTCTTTATTGTCGATGTAATGCACCTCGGTTTGGTAAATTAATGGTTCTTTTGTCAATTTAATATTAGTTTGTTTGCTGTTTAGACACCCAACTCCAATTAAGCTGAAAACCACAATCAATACAACGCAGTATTTTATCTTCTTTATCATCTTTGGCCTTTTATTTTATCCTGAATTCTAGTCCTTCCCACATTGGACGATCAAATATGACAACCAGTAATGCAAAGCAAAAGTATAAAAACGAATGGAATAAACTTTCTACAATGAATTTTCATTATCACCTCAATCAAACATCTTCATACGAATCAACAAAGAGACTGAATGCCCACGTCAACTTTAGAGATGCTTCTATTATACTAAAACCTTCTTTCTTTCCTCTTGTTCTTGCCTCATCAAAAAACACATTCGTCCCATTTCATCCAAACGCAAACCCCGAATCTGTCGTATAATTAGGCATGAATCATGCAAGTAAAATAAGAAGAAGAATTTTATTGATCACCTTCAGGAGAAATTATGACTGACAGCAAACCCCAAATTGTGATGCGCTCTGGCCCGATCCCCGGCGCCAGCTATTACCTCGACAAACCTGAAGTAAGCATCGGGCGCGACCTGGCTAACGACATCCCCGTGCCCGACAGCGAAATTTCGCGTCGGCACGCCCGTTTCATCGTCAAGGTTGACGGTGTCTACATTGAAGACCTTGGCTCAACCAACGGCACCTTCCTCAACGGCGTGCGCCTGAGCGCCCCCAAACGCCTTGCCAATGGCGACCTCGTCACCCTGGCGGAAAACACGGTCATGAGCTTTGAGTGGGAACAGGCCGCGCAGGTCGCGGACAAATTGCCCACCTACAGCGCTTACGCCGAACAGCCCGAGCCGGTCTACACAGAACCCCAGCCGGTCTACCAACCCATCCCGCAGCCCGTGCCGCAGCGCCCGCTGGCGCCCGAACCCAGCCCCGAGTTTCGGAAGAAAAAGCCCTGGTTCCTGAACTTCTTGCTGGTGCTGCTGATCATCCTGATCATCATAGGCCTGGTACTGGTCTTCATGCCCGAAAGCTGGTGGTGCTTCCTGTCTTTCAACCGCCTGCCCGGCTGCTATTAAACCCTGTTAACAATTAAAATCAGACAAGCCCGAAAATTCGGGCTTTTTTTGTCTCTAAACGCTTTTTTGGCGCAATAAACCTTTTTAAGGTATAATTATTAGGTTGCGAAAAACCGAATTTAGTGCCATTTTTTGGCTGAAAGAAGCTTATGACTGAAGAAACTATTAATCAGGAAACGCCTGAAAACCCCGAATTTATCGGCCACGACAGCGGACTGAAAATTGTTGGCATCGATGAGCAAATGCGCTCGGCTTACCTCGATTACGCCATGAGCGTCATCGTCGCCCGCGCCATTCCCGACGTGCGCGACGGGCTCAAACCCGTTCACCGCCGCATCCTTTACGCCATGAACGACATGGGCATCCGCCACAACACGCCCTACAAAAAATCCGCCCGTATCGTTGGTGAAGTTTTGGGTAAATATCACCCCCACGGCGATTCCGCCGTCTACGATTCGATGGCGCGCATGGCGCAGGACTTTTCGATGCGCTACATGCTGGTTCAGGGTCAGGGTAACTTTGGCTCGGTCGATGGCGACTCCCCGGCCGCCATGCGTTACACCGAAGCCCGCCTGGCCAAAATTTCCGACGAACTGCTGGCGGATCTGGAAAAAGAGACGGTCGATTTTGTTGACAATTTTGACGGCTCGCTGAAAGAGCCCGAAGTCCTGCCTGCGCGCGTGCCAACCCTGCTGATGAACGGATCGAACGGTATCGCCGTCGGCATGGCGACCAACATCCCGCCCCACAACCTGCGCGAACTGGTTGACGCGCTCAATTTGCTGATCGACCGCTATGACGAAATTGACGAGGTCAGCGTTGAAGAGCTGATGCAGCTCGTCCCAGGGCCCGACTTCCCTACTGGCGGCACGATCGTCGGTTCCGAGGGCATTCGCCAGGCTTACAGCACCGGTCGCGGTCATCTGATCATGCGCGGCAAGGCTGTGATCGAGGAGATCCGCGAGGGCCGCTACGCCATCGTCATCAACGAAATTCCCTATCAGCTCAACAAGACCAGCCTGATCGAGCGCATCGCCGAGCTTCATCGCGAAAATCGCATCGACTCGATCTCGGACATGCGCGACGAGTCCGACCGCAACGGCATGCGCATTGTCATTGAGCTAAAGCGCGGCACGCAGCCCAAAAAGGTGCTCAACCAACTTTTCAAATACACGCCCCTGCAATCAACTTTTGCCGTGCAGTTGCTGGCTTTGGTCAATCAGGAACCGCGCATGCTCACGCTCAAACGAGCTTTGCAGCTCTATCTGGAGCACCGCCAGGTCGTCATCACCCGCCGCACGCTCTTTGACCTCGACAAAGCCAAAAAACGCGCTCACATTCTGGACGGTCTGCTGATCGCGATCGCCAATCTGGACGCGGTCATCAAGACCATTCGCGAATCTCCCGACGCCGACGTCGCCAAGACCCGTTTGATGGAACGCTTCGACCTGACCGAAATTCAGGCTCAGGCCATTCTCGATATGCAATTGCGCCGTCTGGCAGCCCTCGAGCGCCAGAAAATTGAAGACGAATACAAACAGCTCATGCAGCTGATCGAAGAGCTGGAAGATCTGCTTGCCAACCCGCACAAGATCCTCGAGATCATCCGCACCAACCTAAACGAGGTCGCCGAAAAATACGGCGACGACCGCCGCACGCGCATCGCGCCCGACCACGAAATGGACCTTTCCGACGAATCGCTGATCCAGGACGAACCTGTTTTCATCTCGATCACCAACCGCGGCTACATCAAGCGCGTTTCCGACCAGGCTTATCGCCGTCAGGGACGCGGCGGTCGCGGCGTGATCGGTCAGAGCATGCGCGGCGAAGATGAAGTCAGCTTTTTTGTGCGCGCCAACACGCTCGACACCATCCTCTTTTTCACCGATAAGGGCAAGGTCTATTCCGAGCGCGCTTTTGAGCTGCCCGAAGAAAGCCGTCAGGGGCGCGGCATCCCGCTGGTCAACATCATCAACCTTGAAGCCGAAGAAAACGTCACCGCGGTCGTCGCGGTCACTGATTTCAGCCAGGCGAAATTCTTTGCCATGGCGACCCGCCTCGGCAGGATCAAGCGCGTGCCCGTTTCGGACTTCCAGAACGTGCGCCCAAGCGGCCTGATCGCCATTCGCCTGGACGATAACGACGAACTGGGCTGGGTCAACATGACCAACGGTCACCAGGACCTGATCCTCGTCACCCGTGAAGGCAAAGCCCTGCGCTTTGCGGAAAGCGAAGTGCGCCCGACCGGCCGCACCACCATGGGCGTGACCGGCATCCGCCTGCGCGGCAGCGACCGCATGGTCGCCATGGACGTGGTCGAGCCGAACGGCTACCTGCTGGTCATCACTGAAAAGGGACAGGGCAAGCGCACCCCACTCGATGAATATCTCGCCAAAGGCCGCGGCACGCTGGGTGTGACCACCATCAGCCAGGAAGCCCGCGCCGAGATCGGCGACATTGCCGAAGCGAGAGTTGTCCAGGACGGGGAAGACATCACCCTGATCACCCGCGCTGGCATCGTTTTGCGCACCAAGGTTTCGGATATCTCAATTCAGGGCCGTGCCACCCAGGGCGTTCGCATCATGGATCTGGACGAGGGCGACAGTCTGGCAGCGCTGGCGCGCATCTCAGCCGAAGAAGCCGAGGCGACCCAGCTCAACCGCGAAGCCGCCCTGACCGAAGAGGAACAAAGCTTCAACCAGACCAGCAAAACCGACCCGGCTGAAGGTGAAAGTGAAGACGAGGAAGCTCAGGAGCCCGAAGAGGCAGCAGAGGAATCGGGAGACGATAATTCTGAAGAATAGAGCCTTCGCGGCTTGCCAGCTTCGTCGCGCACCGTCAGCGAACCATCAGGATTGACAAATTCAGGGCTGAAACGACCAGTTTCGCCCTGATAATGTTTAATTTCCACAAATTTGCCGACATAAGCAAGCTTCGCGTTCCAGTCATCCAAAAAGGACTGATCGCTCAAAAGTTGTCGGCGCTGTTGAATGGTATATAGCAAGCCCTCCAGCAGAGCCTGTTCGTCCACAGAGGCTTCGCCTTCCGCCTCGAGGCTGGTGGCCGGCGCGCGCAGCTCTTCTGCCGCTTCGAAAGCCTCGTCAGTCAGATTGATGCCCATGCCGAGCACCACCGCTGCTGGTTCTGAGCCCTTCCACAAAATTTCCGTCAGGATTCCGCAGACTTTTTTGTTATTCAACAGAACGTCATTGGGCCATTTCAGCACGGCTTTAAGGTCAAAAGCCCTCTCCAGCAGATCGATCAGTGAAAGCGCGCCCAAAGCGGTGAACTTCCCCAGATGCTCCCGCTCCTCTTCTTTCAGCCGCATCAGGACGGTGAAAGTAAGCGCTGATCCGGGCTGGTCATACCAAACGCGGTCTTCCCGTCCGCGGCCGGCAGTCTGATGCCCGGCCCAAATGACAAATTCGCCCTCGATCTCATCAGCCAGTTGCAGGCAGTCATCGTTGGTTGAGCCGGTTTCGTCCAAAACCAGAACTTCCCAGCCAGCCAGGTCGATCCATTTTCCATCCAAAAAGGGGTAGGTAAGGTCCATTTTCTTTACTCCGCGTGAATCGGCAAGGTAAAACAGATCCTTGCGCCATGTTGATAATTCTCGTCAACCCAAATCTGGCCCTGATGTGCCTTCACCACGGCTTTTGCCAGGTAAAGCCCCAAACCAGTGCCTTTGGTAAATTTCGAATCTTCGTCCGAACGATAAAAACGATCAAAGACAAAGGGAATGTCCTTGGGGTCAAAACCTTTGCCCTGATCTGTGACACAAACCCGCACGAACTCACCCAGCGCCTCGCCAGCAATGCAGATCTCACCGGACTCGGTATACTTTAAGGCGTTGGTGATCAGGTTTGAGATCAATTGCTCCACCCTGCCCTCATCCGCAACGATCATAGGGAAGTTATCGGGAAACCTCGCCACAATTTTGTGATCCCGCAGCTGGGGATTAAAGCGGCGGATCTGATCCCGCACCAGAGCGATCAGGTCAAACTCCGATTTCTTCAAAACCACATCGCCAGACTGCAATTTGGTCGCGGTCAGCAGGTCATCCACCATCGCCGCCAGATGGTCAGCTTCCTCCTCGATCACCTGCAGGCTTTCCTGGATCATCTCCGGCTCCCACTGCACGTCGTCGCGCCGCAGCGTGCTGGCATAACCCTTGATCAGAGCGATCGGCGTCTTTAGCTCATGGCTGATGGTCGAGATGAAACTGGTTTTCATCTCTTCAGCTTCGCGATAACGGGTGATGTCGCGCACGCTGGCGATGATATTCAGCAGCGCGCCCTCGTTGGAAAAAAGCGGCGCGTATCGGATCGAAACAGGCACCGCCTCCAGGCCACCCTGGCGCAGCAGATCTCCCTCCTGGAACATCTCATTAGGCGGATAATACTGCCAGCTGCTCGCGTCCAGCGTTTGGAAGTCCAGCCCGCTGGGAGCGCCCTTCCAGCGGATCACTTCATCGTAATGCTTTCCCAGCAGATCGGTGATGGGGCAGTTGAGCAGACGCGTCAGCGACTGGTTGGCGGAGATCACGCGCAATTCGGGGGAAAGGATCAGGATCCCATCCGCCACCGAGGCCAGCAGGGCGGAGATGCGCATATTTTGCTCACGCACCTGATTGTAAAGCGATGCGTTGCGCACAGCGATTGCGGCCTGATTGGCAAAATTGTTCAGAATGTTGTAATCGTTGGAAGTGAACGCGCCGCGATAATTGCGGAAAACGAAGATCTGACCGATGGTGCGTCTTTGAACCTGCATGGTGATGCCAACCCCCGTGAGCATGCCCATGCTGATATCGCTCAGCATTTTGTTGATCTGAGGGATGTTCGCGCCGGATTCTGACTCATTTTCGGGCAGGTTCTGTAGCCAGCTCTCCAGATATTCCGCCAAAGCGGGCGCGATGCCCTTGCTGACGGATAGATGCCAGCCCTTGCGTTCATCGGTCAACGCGATAAAACCGGCATGCCCGGTCAGCATCTCGATCGAAATTTGCAAAATGCGTTCAAGCAGCGTCTTAAGATCGAGCTCTTCCGTCAGCGCCCGGGAAATTTCAAGCAAATATTCGCGCTGCCGCACGCGATAATCCGGTAACATGGTTTAATTATGCCAGCTTCTCAGAAAAATACCAACTTTTCTGACAAATTATTCTCATTTCATCGATGGTAGGTCGTGATTGAAGAGGGCGGGTTTTCCCCGCCCTCTTCAATCCGACGTTTCAAAATGTTTATTATGGAGAATATGTGAACAGAAGACGAATTAGTAGAGATGTAATTATTTCTATAGAAACAGCTTTATATTATAAACAACCACTATCTCACAAACGCAACTGTCCTGACAAGGCTTCCAATCTCTTGTAATCGGTCATGTCCATCTGCAAGGGGTTCACCGAAATATAGCCCTGTTTGATTGCGCCGTAGTCCGTTCCCTCTTCCTCGACCCCGGACGGAGGCTCGCCGCCGATCCAGTAATAGGGCACGCCTCTCGGGTCAAGCCGTTTTTCAATGCGGTCGTGATACAAACGCACGCCCTGCCTGGTCAGCTTCACGCCCTCGTAATCGCCATCGGGGCGATAGGGAAGGTTGATATTCCAGATCGGGATTGCACCCTGCCCATCCCACTTTGAAAACAACTCAACGATGATCTTAACAACCGCTTTTGCCGCTTCGCGATAATCCAGATAGCCCTGATGATGCTCCGGCGCGTCCAGCGAGACAGCGAAACTCGCTTTGCCGTTGATGGCGCCTTCCATGGCAGCCGTCACGGTGCCGGAATAGGTCACATCCAACCCGACATTAGCGTTGGGGTTGATCCCCGAGACCACCAGATCAAACTCCTGCTCCAGCACGCCCATCAGCGCCAGCGCGACACAGTCCGACGGCGCGCCGTCCGAGCACCAGGCCTGGCTGCCGTCTTCCAGACTGACCGGGCGCACCCGCATTGGAGTTCGCATCGTCTTCACGTGCCCGCAGGCCGACCAGTTATGATCGGGCGCCAGGACGGTGACCTGCGCGCCAGGGATCTCTCGCAGCGCCTCTGCCAGGGCAAACAAGCCCGGGGCGCTCACACCGTCATCATTTGTCAGCAATATCTTCATATTAATGTCTTCTTCGCTTCTTTGTTTTGCCAGCTTTTCGGCTGGTAGTTGTTTTTTCCTCTTCCGGGGCGGCTGGTTTGCTAGGGCGGTAGCGGAACATCATGCTGATCACGCCCTGCCGCACCTCGGAAAGCAGATCGGCAAACATCGTGCTGGCCTGCCGTTTATATTGCACCAGCGGGTCGCGCTGCGCGTAAGATTCGAGTGTGATGGAAACACGCAGGGCCTCCATTCTGGTCAGGTACTCCACCCAGGCTTCCGTGATCGTTCGCAAAAGCAGATCGCGGTAAATACGGTTTTGTGTCAAACCGCCCATGATTGGAGCGAGTCTTTCTTCCAGGCCCGCATCCAGCGCGGAGACAGGTTGAGCCGCGATCTCTTCCCAGCGCTGTTTGCCAAGCTCAACTTCCAGAGCTTTGCGGTTGGCCTCAGGCGACATACCCAGGTTCATTTCATTCAGTTTCAGATGGTTCCACTCATGCGCGCCCAAAATTTCAGCCAGTTTGCTTTCCGCTCCGTTCAGGTGTTCCAGAACGCGCTGGCTGATCTTCTCAGCGTCACCTTCCAGTTCCGCTGCCATTGAAAAGAGATAATTCAGGCGCTGATGCGTGCGCAGCTGCATTCGGTGCGATTTCTCATCAAACCCGATCCGTTTGCCCTGCGTGGTCAGTTGCAAAAGCGCCAGCAAGGCGTCGTCATCCTCGACCGCTTCTTCCAGGAGTTCCTGATTGGCTTCCAGATCGCGCCTGACCTCCTGCCCTTCGCCAAAAAGCCGTTCCTTGCGGCGGTTCTGTGAGTTGGAAATCTGCTCGTTGATCTGGGCTTTCAGCGCTTCCCAGGGCAGCACCGCCAGGTCGCTGGGCTTGAGCTGCCATTTCTCCCCGACCCGACGTTCAAGCGTCAGGAGCAGTCGCCTCGCGATGCCAAGCGTGAGGCCGGCGCGCAGCGCCTCTTTGAGGGAAGCCTTCAGGCTGTGCGGATCATCCTGCAGGGCCTGTATCTCGCGCCCACTCAGGCGCACCGGCGTGCCAATGATTGCGCTCAGCTCCTGCTGATAATCATGCGTTTCGCCGGTGTCCAAAGATTCAAGATAGGCATCCAGTGTATCTTCCCGTTCCGCCATCTGATTCTTCAGGCTTTGCTCAAAATGATCGAACAAAGTGTCCGCGCCTTGCTGGACATGCTCGTCTTCCAGCCTGACGGCTCTTTCGGCTTCTTTTAATACAGCCTCCCGCATACCCTCAACATCATTTTCGTCAGCCAGTTTGTCGATCACCATCTGGAAGGTGAAGGAGGGGTAAACGCCAAATTCGGTATTAACGCTCGGCTGAATTTCTTCCAGATACGCCAGCAGCTTCCATGGCCCTTCAGGATCGGCCAGATTGTTTTCAACCCGGTTCTGCAGCTCGATCTGCAGCATTTCGTTGACATCTTCGTGCAAATTTTCTTTGGTGAAGATCTTGTTGCGTTCCTCATAGATGCGGTTTCTCTGCGTGTTGAGCACGTCGTCATATTCCAGCAGATGCTTGCGCACATCAAAGTTAGCGCCTTCAACCCGGGTTTGTGCCTGCTCAACCAACTTGTTGACCATATTCATTTCAATGGGCATATTCTCATCGATGTTGAAGCGCGAAAGCAGGTTTTCCATCTGCTGACCGCCAAACATGCGCATCAGTTCATCATCCAGCGCCAGGTAAAAACGGGAGGAACCCGGGTCGCCCTGACGCCCAGCACGCCCGCGCAGCTGGTTGTCGATACGGCGCGCCTCATGCCGCTCCGAGCCGATCACATGCAGACCGCCCAACTGCCGCACCAGCGCCATGTCTTCCATATAGTTCACAAAGCGATCCAGGCTCTGCTGGTCTTCCTCTTCCAGCTCTGCGTCCAAGGCTCTGACAGCCTCCATTCGTTCAGGCATGGTCATGTTGTAAGGGTCGCTTTTGGTATTGCGCGCCAGGATCTGATTGACCTTTGAAAGCAAGGCCTCGTCCAGTTCACCGCCCAGTTTGATGTCAACACCGCGGCCCGCCATGTTGGTCGCGATCGTTACCGCCCCAAAAGCGCCCGCTCCGGCGATGATTAGCGATTCTTCAGTATGCTTGCGGGCATTCAAAACCTGATGCGGCACCCCACCGTCAAAAAGCGGCTGCAGGCGTGCCCAATCGCCTTCTTCCAGGTTTAGAAACTCCAAAAGTGTCTGGCGGTTGCTTTCATCATTCAGGTCCATGCTCGTCATGCCCAGTTCGCGCCCCTGTCGGCGCAGTTCTGCCATGCGCAGTTGATCCAAAGGCTGGTTCAAGGGAGCCAGTTCCGGCGAATCAACGAAATCTTCTTCTTTCTTATTATTCTTTCTGAACCAGGCCTTACGGATGAGATTCACCTGCAAAAGTCGGCGGATCTGCTCAGGCGCCAGACGCTCAGAGAGCCTCTCCGAGCTTTCCACCGAGGTCGTGCCGACCAATTGCGGCCGACCGATGACATGGTAGCGGATGATCTCAAGCACGATCGCGCGCAGCTTGCCTTCAGTCGTCCGATAAATGACATCCGGGTAATCCTTGCGCTTGTAAAAAAGCGCCGTCTTGCCGGGATCATCGGAGGAATAGTAATAGGTGTACTTGTAGCCTTCTTCGTCTTTGGCTTCTTCAGATTTCAAACCTGAATCGTTTCGCTCCGCCTTATATTCAAGGTTGGGTGGGATCGCCAGAACGTCCAGCCCATAAATGCGATAAAACTCTTCCTGTTCGGTCAAAGCCGTACCGGTCATGCCAGCCAGTTTCTTATACATACGGAAGTAATTCTGGATCGTGATGGTGGCGTGGGTGATATTTTCCGCCTGAACCTTGACACCCTCTTTGGCTTCCACCGCCTGGTGCAAACCATCCGACCATCTTCGCCCGGGCATCATGCGGCCGGTGAATTCGTCCACGATAATGACCTCACCGCTCTGGACGATATATTCCTTATTCCTGAAGAAAAGGAATTGAGCGCGCAAAGCCTGTTCCAAAAAGCCCATCAGGCGCGCCTGTTCCGGCGTGACATCTTCGGGGCGTTCGGGGTCAGAAAGCATAACGCCCAACATTTCTTCAACATGCGCCAGGCCGACCTCGGTCAGAGAGACATTGCGGTCTTTTTCGCTGACCTCATAATCTTCCGGATTTAGCGCTTTGACAACCTTTGCCATCTGGACGTAGTTTTCCGAATCCTCATGCGCCGGGCCCGAAATGATCAACGGAGTACGGGCTTCATCGATCAAAATGTTGTCAACCTCATCGATGATGGCGTAATGATGCCCGCGCTGCTGCCGTTGGCTGAGCGACATGGCGATGTTATCGCGCAGATAGTCAAAACCAAACTCGCTGTTGGTTCCGTAAGTAATATCCGCCAGATAGGCCTGCTGGCGTGTGGTCTGACGCAGGAAGTTCTGATCTTCGATCAGCGAGCGCTCCTCAGGGTCATAAAGAAAAGCGCGCGGTGAACCTTCGGTCGAGGTGAGCGCCTGCAAAACGCCCACGCTCAGGCCCAAAAAGTGAAAGATCGCGCCCATCCAGCGGCCGTCACGCCGCGCCAGGTAGTCGTTGACCGTGATCAGATGGCAGCCCTTGCCTTCCAGAGCGTTCAGATAGAGCGGCAGGGTGGCCGAAAGCGTCTTGCCTTCGCCAGTACGCAGCTCAGAAATGGCGCCCTGATGCAGGTTGATGCCGCAGATCAGCTGCACGTCATAATGCCGCTGCCCCAAAACGCGTTTGCCCGCCTCACGAACCGTCGCGAAAGCTTCCGGCAAAAGCTGATCGAGCGTTTCGCCTTTGGCCAGGCGGTTTTTGTATTCATCGGTTTTGGCGCGCAGTTCTTCGTCTGTCAGCGCTTCAAACATTGGCTCAAGGCCATTGATCTGGTCAACAATTTTCACCAAACTGTCAATTCGCCTGCGATGCGAATCGGATTTAAAAAATTGAGCAATTTTTTTGAACATAAAGTAAATTCCTTTTAAAGTGGCACAATCAACCACGCCACAAAGAAAAATTATAGCATAGCCAACCCTTATATTTTTTTGTTGTTATAAGTGTCAAAGAGGCTTACAATTAAACCATCATTTGGAGGTGTGCAAAATGGAAGATCGTGGATGTTTTGGCTGCAGTTGTTGTGGATGTTTCAGCGCTTTGCTGATCTTGGGGCTTTTGCTGTGTCTGAGCCTTTGTGGAATACTTGTCATCGGGCTTTTCGGTTATGAAGTCGACTGGCAGCATCACCTGCAGTCTGGCTTTCAATCGTTAGCCCTGTTAACTCAAATTCTCTAATTGAAATTTAAAGAAGATACAAACATGTCAGATTCTGATTTATCAACCCAGTATTTAATCATTGGAGGCGGAATTGCGGGCGTGAGCGCTGCCGAAGCGATTCGCAGCCTTGATGCCAACGCCAGCATTACAATCATTTCTGGCGAGCGCGATTTGCCTTATTTCCGAATGAGCCTCACGCGCTACCTGGCGGGTGAAGTCGTGCGAGAAAAGCTCGATCTGCACGATCAGGCCTGGTACCAGGCAAACCGGATTGAGCTTCTTACCGGTCTGCAGGTCGAAGAGCTTCTGCCGGAGCAAAAGCAGGCCGTCTTGAGCGATCAACGAAAAATCGCTTACAACAAACTGATTCTCGCCAATGGCGCCAGCCCCTTTGTGCCCCCGATCACCGGGCATGAGCTTCCGGGCGTCATGACCCTGCGCTCCCTTGAAGACGCGCAAACCATCCTGCGAACATGCGAAAAACCTGTCAATATCGTCTGTATCGGCGGTGGATTGCTCGGGCTGGAAATTGCCGGAGCGATCTCGCGCCATGGCGCCAAAGTGACCGTTCTGGAAGCGCTCGACTGGCTCCTGCCCCGGCAGTTGGGTCAGCAAGCCGCGCTCATCCTGCAGAAAGAGATTGAAAAGATTGGGATCAACGTGATCGTCCCTGCCAAAGTCAAACAGATCTGTGGCTCTGAAACCGTGGAAGCTGTTGAACTTGATGATGGCAGCCTGATCCCCGCCGATCTGGTTCTCATTAGCGCGGGTGTGCGACCCAACCTCGGCCTGGCAAAGAACGCCGGGCTTGCGGTCAATCGCGGGGTTGTGGTTGACCAGCACATGCAGACTTCCGCGCCTGAGATCTTTGCCGCCGGCGATGTGAGCGAGTTCGAAGGCATTTGTTACGGGCTCTGGATCCCTGCCAAAAAACAGGGTGAGGTTGCCGGCAGAAACGCGGTCGGCGAACCAACCATCTTCAAAGCCGACGCGCCCTCAACAAAACTGAAGGTTTTGGGCATCGACCTCTTTAGCATCGGCCAATTTTCGCCCTCACAGGAGGGTGACCGCCTGGTCACATGGCAGGACGGGGACAAATACGCCAGCCTCTTGCTGCGCAACGAGGTCATCCTCGGCGCCAACCTGATCGGAAAGACCGGTTTGGACCTGAAAGTTAAAAAAGCTATTGAGCTGGGGCAATCCTTTCAGGATTTCAAGAACGAAGTCGATCTTTCGTTTACAGAATAATTCCACGTAAAAACAATAAATCAAAGAGGCTGTTTGATTCAGCCTCTTTTGTTTTAACATATGTTTTTTTGAGTATCTGGTCTTGTTTTAACTCTTTTATTAACTCTCATTTAATGTGGTATCATTACCCCAACAAACACACGGGGAGCCGCAAGGCTGAGAGGGACCGCAAGGTCCGACCCGCACACCTGATCCGGATAATGCCGGCGGAGGGATGCTCACCATAACTTATCAGCAACCCTCCCATCGGAGGGTTTTTTGATGAAAAATGAAAGATCTGCACTCCTGGTTGCCAACGGCGACCCACAGAGTGATCTGAGCGCCCTGATCTCAGATCACAACTTCCTGATCGCGGTCGATGGCGGCCTGCGCCATCTTCTGGCGCTCAAGCGCTTCCCTGACCTGCTCATTGGTGATCTCGACTCCATCACAAGCCAAGAGCTGCAAGCCTGCCTTGACCAGGGCGTGGAAATTCTGCGCTTCAAAGCAGAAAAAGACGAATCCGACCTCGAACTGGCTTTGCTCGAAGCCCTGAAGCGCGGTTACAGCGATCTGACCATCACGAACGCCGGCGGCGGTCGTGTTGACCATCTCATTGGCAATCTTAGCTTGCTCTTTCACCCTGCACTCCATCACGCTCAAGTCAAAATGACCGACCAAAGCAGCAATTTTCACCCCCTCACGCAGTCAATCACGCTCAACACCCAACCAGGTGACCTGATCTCCCTGATCCCCTGGCAAGGCCCAGCCCGTGGCGTGAGCACTGCCAATCTGGCTTATCCATTAGACAATGAAACCTTGTTGCCCTACGGCACACGCGGGCTCAGCAACGTCGCCCTTGGCGGCGAAATTACTGTCAGTCTCCAAAGCGGGCAAATCCTGCTTGTTCACACCCCCACTCAAGAATAGGAGAACCATGTCCAAAAAAGCAATTCTGACCTTGTTTACACTTATCTTTCTACTTGCTGCCTGCCAGCCAACGACCGATCCAGCTTCTCCCCAAACCCTGACTGTCATCACGCATGACAGCTTCTCGGTCTCAAGCGAGCTCGTCACGCAGTTTGAGGAAGCCAACCATGCCAAACTGGTCTTTATTCAGGGCGGCGACACGGGCTCAGTCCTAAACCGCCTGATCCTGACCTCTGTCAACAACGACCAGCCCGAAGCGGACGTTTTCTATGGGCTCGACAACACCTTCCTTTCCCGTGCTTTGGAACAAGATCTTTTCGAGCCCTATCAACCCGAAGCCCTCGCAAAGATCCCGACAGAGTTTCAGCTCGATCCGACCAGCAAAGTTCTACCGGTTGATTACGGTGACGTATGCATCAATTACGACAAAGCTTATTTCAAAGAAAACAACCTGGCATTGCCCACTTCCCTGCAGGATCTGACCAAGCCAGAGTACAAAGGCTTGCTCGTCGTCGAAAACCCAGCCACCAGTTCCCCTGGTCTGGCTTTCATGTTCGCGACGATCGCTGAATTTGGCGAGGAGGGCTGGCTCAGCTGGTGGCAAGCCATGCGAGAGAATCAGGTCGCGGTCGTTTCGGACTGGGAAACCGCTTATTACACCAATTTTTCCGGCTCTTCCGGCAAAGGTCCTCAGCCGATGGTCGTGTCCTATGCTTCCAGCCCAGCCGCAGAGCTGATCTACGCCCAGACCGAACTAAGCGAATCCCCAACCGCCTCACTGGTCGCGCCGGACATGTGCTGGCGGCAGGTCGAATTTGTTGGCATCCTCAAGAACAGCCCCAATCGCGAGCTGGCTGAAAAATTTGTCGATTTTCTCTTCAGTAAGGAATTTCAGGAAGACGTCCCCATGCAAATGTTCGTTTTCCCGGTGCTGCCCGAGGCAGTCTTGCCTGAAGATTTCGTCACCGCCAGTCAGATCCCCGCAGTGACTGGCTCGCTTGATTCTGCCCTGATCGCACAAAACCGTGATCAGTGGATCAACGACTGGACGGAAACCGTCATTAACTAAGCGCGAAAAACATGAAGCGAGCGAAAATCACCATCTGGTTGCTCTGGCTGATCCCGCTGATCTTTTTAGCGGCCTTTTTCTATCAGCCTCTGCTCAATATTTTCAGGCTTGTTTTTTCTGATCGTTTCAATCAGGGCTGGCAATTTTTCAGCCTCGACACGCTCCTCCGCCCCCTCCTCTTTACGCTCTGGCAGGCTTTTCTCTCCACCATCCTGACCCTGATCATTGGTTTGCCTGCCGCCTACCTTTTCGCGAAATTCGATTTTCCTGGCCGCAAAGGGCTGCGCGCCTTGAGCTTGCTGCCCTTCATCCTGCCAACCGTCGTTGTGGCGACCGCCTTCAATACTCTGCTTGGCCCCCGAGGCTGGCTCAATTTGATCCTGATGGATCTTTTTAACCTTCCCAATCCGCCCCTGAGCCTGCTCAACAGCCTGCCTGCCATTTTGCTCGCCCATGTTTTTTACAACACCTCCATCATCATTCGCATGGTCGAAAACGCCCTCATGCGCCTCAACCCCCATTTTGAAGAAGCTGCCCAGGTGCTCGGGGCGAAGCCCTGGCGCGTTTTCAAGGAAGTCTCACTTCCTCTGCTGATGCCTTCGATCCTCAGCGCGACGCTGCTGGTCTTCCTCTTCGATTTCACCAGTTTTGGCGTCGTGTTGATGTTGGGTGGGCCGCAATATGCCACGCTCGAAGTCGAAATTTACAATCAGGCCATGAACCGCTTCAATCTGCCCATGGCGGGTCTGCTTTCCATTATCCAACTGGCAATCACGCTTCTGATCACATCTTTACAGAACCGGATCAACACGCCTCGTTACGGCAAAGCCGCTCTCAGCGCTGAAAGCAAAACACGGGTCAAAGCGAAAACACGACTCCAAAAG
Source organism: uncultured Anaerolineaceae bacterium (assembly GCA_964293995.1). GTDB lineage: Bacteria > Chloroflexota > Anaerolineae > Anaerolineales > Anaerolineaceae > Mesolinea. Next base: position 3,720 of record CAXYYH010000013.1, on the reverse strand, counting down.
ATCTATGTGGCGGTATCGGTTATCCTCCTGCTGATCCTGTTTGTCGCGCCGATCCTGAGCCTGGTCTCACGTTCTTTGGTCACAATGGATGCCGAGCGCGGCGAACGGGGCGAAATTGAGACTGGCTTCACACTGCGCTACTACACAGAGCTTTTTCAGAATCGCAGCGGTTCGGTTTTTTATGCCAACCCGCTGGCTGCCATTCGTAACTCGCTGGTCTTCTCTCTCCTTACCATGCTGATCGCAAGCATCCTGGGGTTGCTTTCTGCCTATGCTTTGGCTGGTTCAAGGCGCCTGACCCGCTTCCTCGAACCGCTTTTCATGCTTCCGCTGGGCGCCAACGCTGTCATTCTCGGTTTGGGGTTCCTGATCAGCTTCAACCGTGCCGCCTGGGTAGGTGGGCGCTTCCCGATCCTGATCCCCATCGCACACTCGCTCATCGCGCTGCCTTTCGTCGTGCGCACGATCCTACCCGCCATTCGTGCCATCCCCGCGTCACTGCGGGAAGCCGCCCAGTCCATGGGCGCAAACCCCTGGCACGTTTTCCGTGAGGTCGACCTGCCCATTTTGTTGCGTGCGATCATCGTCAGCCTGGCATTTTCTTTTACGATCTCCCTGGGCGAATTTGGCGCCTCCAGCTTTCTCAGCAACGCGCAAACGCCCACGATCCCGACCCTGATCTTCCGCTATATATCACAGCCCGGCGCTCTCAACTACGGGCAGGCCCTGGCAATGTCCACCTTGCTACTGATCACCAGCGCGGCTGGCAGTCTTTTGATCGAAAAAATCCGTTTACCCGGTGAGGAGCTTTTTTAATGTTAGAAGTGAAAGATATCTACAAAGAATATGAAGACCTGCCTCTGCTCAACGGACTTTCTTTTGCAGTCGCGCAAGGCGAGCTGGTTTGCCTCTTGGGTCCTTCCGGCAGCGGCAAAAGCACCATGCTACGCATCATCGCCGGGCTGGAAGAACCCGCCTCCGGTCGCATTTTTTGGAATGGGCAGGACATCACCCAACTACCGGCCCACCAGCGCGGTTTTGGGCTCATGTTTCAGGATTACGCCCTCTTCCCTCACAAAAGCGTGGCAGAAAACATCGCTTTTGGCCTGAGAATGACTCATACGCCAAAAGAAGTAATAGACCAGATCGTCCGCCAAAGCCTCGAGGGCATCCGCATGCTCAGCTTTGTCGATCGGCCTGTTACCGAACTCTCCGGCGGCGAGCAGCAGCGCGTCGCCCTGGCCCGCGCGCTGGCGCCAGACCCGCGTTTGCTCATGCTCGACGAACCGCTGGGAGCGCTTGACCACAACCTGCGCACGGAGTTGATCAACGAATTGCGCCAACGCCTGCGCGCCAGCCAAAAACCCGTCATCTACGTCACCCACGACCAGGAAGAAGCTTTCGCTCTCGCAGATCGTCTTTTGCTCCTGCACGAGGGACGTCTGATCCAGGAAGGCAGCCCTGAAGAGGTCTTTCGCCAGCCCGCCAACGCCTGGGTTGCCTCATTTCTGGGCCTTGGCAACCTGATCCCTGCCGCCCGTTCAAAAAATGGGCAAATCGAAACAAAAATTGGCACCCTGGCTCTGCCGACTTCATCTTGCCCTGAAACTCTTCATCAAGGTGAACAATTCAGCCTCTTACTACGACCGGAAGACGCCCAATTGGGACTCCCTGCGCAGGAGAACGCATTCAGCGTCCAGGCACAGGTTCTCGATTCCATCTTTTTCAGAGATTATTTTCGCATCGAAATCCAGATCAAAGATCGAAGCCTTACTATTTACTCCAAACAGGCTTTCCAACCGGGAGAAGAAGTGAACGTTCACTGGCTGGAGGAAGACATCCGTTGTTTGCCCAACTAAAACCTGCTGATTAAACATCCATTAAAAAAAGAAGCTGTCGTGGAAAAGACAGCTTCTTTTTATTGTTCAGGAAATTCTTAAACAAAGAGCCTTAACGCGTCCAGCAGTTGATAGCTCCACTGAATTTCGTATTTTCCGCTGGCGACCAGGGCCCAGATCACACCAATGACTACGATGACACAAAGGCACAAGACCAGAATAATGATCAGGGCGATCGTCCAACCGCTCTTTTTCTTCTCAGCTGGCGGCTGATACGCCGCAGCAGGAGGCGCATAGGACGGCGCAGGAGTGGTATAGGACGGTGCTGAGGTGTATGCTGGCGCTGTCGGATTAACACTCGTGTAGGGATCCCGTTCTTCCTTGACCGGGTCATATACCGGCACCGTTGTGTAGGCTGGTGGGGTCGGGGGAGTCGGAGGCGTTGGAGGAGTCTGGGGAACGGAATAGCTGTTCACATTGTCCTGAACCGGCGCGTAGGGCTCAGGAGCCACAGGTGCGGGTTCACCGAAATTGCTGGCATAGGGCTGTGGAGGGACAGGCTGTGCCGGAGGAATAGGCTGTTGGGGTGGAATGGGCGCCTGGCTCGGAACTTCATTCCAACCACCGTTTGAATTTTGATAATTTTGATCACTCATTAGATAATTTCCTTTCAATGATTAGGAATTTGATGGAGCCAGTTCGCAAACGGCCCGGTCAATAAAATACTACCACCAATTAGCCCAACGATAGTCAATACCGTTAGGCAAAAAGTCAAAACGCTAAAGACAACGCCCAGCCAACCCAGGATGACGCCGGCTTTGGCGAGACCATCTCCTTCAACACTGCCGTTGCTCTTTTTTATCTCGTCTTTGGCAATATAACCGCTGATCAACGCGGCAATCGCGCCAAAAAAGGGCAGAACGATAAAATTAGCGATCCCGCTGATCAGACTGATCACAGCCCAGACCGAGGTGCGCGCTTCTTCTTTTACGGTAAACACTCTGTTTTCTGTCATTTTTTCCTCTCTTTATTCTTAGGCTCAAGCCTCACCGGCGATCGTTTCCGGCTTTTTAGGCTTCAGTTTCTTTATCAAATGAATGATCCACCAAACGAGCAAGACCATCAGGATCGCCATCAGGACCGGCAAAACAACCGATAAGACAGAGATGATCGTCACCAAAATGTCTTCGATCGTGCTCACGACAGGTGTTCCAACTCCGGCAGTGCTCGCCTCGATCACCGGCCGCGCTACAAAGGATTTTGCCGCGTGTACCGATCCTGCCACCAGCAAACCACAGATCATTGACAAGATCGGGTTGATCTCGGTGATCGATTTGGCGCTGGTCGCGAACAGGATCGCCCCGGCCACTGGTCGTATAAGGGTTTGGATCACGTCGTTGACCTGATCGACCGCCGGAACCTTATCGGCAACCATCTCGACGATGCCAAGCACCGCCAGCACCCCGATCACCCACCAGCTTTCCAGGGCTTGCCAGGAATCTGACAGCTCGATCAGATTGGTAAATTTCGCCAGAAGCGAAACAACGAGGAGCGGGATATAGGCGTTCAGACCGGCCGAAGCCGATAGACCAAACGCCCCAAGCACTCCTCCAATAATTTCTGCCATAATCAAACCTCCGGTTGGGTGAACCACTTCCCAACTAAAATAATTATAGTCAAATTTAGGAATATCAACCTTAGATAATATAAGGATGTAAGTACCTTGTAGCCGGATTGCGTTGTTCAATCCGGCTTGCGAAGCCATTTTTATTCACATGTGCCCTTCAGGGTATTGTGGAGCTGGTGTAGATGTAGGCTGGATGGCAATGTTCAATCCGGCTTGCGAAGCCATTTTTATTCACATGTGCCCTTCAGGGTATTG
>CAXYYH010000012.1:0-73957 GCA_964293995.1 uncultured Anaerolineaceae bacterium | reverse complement strand
CCGTTGAGCGACAGCACCTCTGAGCCAGTTTTCACCTCACGTTCTGTGGTGGTGGTCACAGGGAATGCCCTCCTTCGGCGGCGTGGGGTCAGGGCAGCGGGTTCGCACGGCCCGCGCCGGGCGGAGAGAAGGGGGGAGGGGCGGCCCGCGACGAAGCCCAGCGCACATGTGCGCCGGGACGAGGAAGCACGAAGCGCGAAAGCTAAAAGTTTTTTCGCATTGAGCGCGTAGTAAATTTGTTACGGTGAAACGATCGTTTTACCTTGAGTTTCGGACAGGGTTTGATTGAATCGCTTTGCGATCGCAGGCGGGGAACGGGTGCATGACTGCGGGAAGGAACCGAGCAATCAGGAAGCCGGCGGGGAATGGGTGCGCGACTGCGGCCGGCTTACTCCAACGATCTGGAACTATAAAGGAGGCTTCGGGCTTGCGTAGGCGACATTGAGCGCAAGCGACGGAGACGAGCAAGCCACGAAGCCGGATATACGCGCGATCGGTGATTAGGCGCCTTGACCGCCCGGACTATGCCGGAGGGGTACAGGTGCAGAACCTCGGCCGGCAAAGGTACGCTGATTTTGCCTTCGGTTTTGCGAAGGCGACTTTGAGCTAAGCGAAGCGAGCGACGGAGCCAAGCAAAACAAAGAAGGCGTAAAGCGCAGGCAAAAGAAAAGAACCTGAAAGGGAGTGAAAACAGGTTCTTCTCAGGAAAATATTTGGCGTTCTATGGTGGTTTTGGTTTTTTTCCTATTGCGATTATAGCACAAGCGTTCTATAATTCTGAACATAGTTATTTCCTCTTACTTCCTCTTAGGAAATTAGAAAGGTGGACGACCATGGCAAGAAAAGAAGATTTGATTCAGTTTGAAAACGAGATGATTGTTCGAACGGATTACGAACAAGCACTGGAGAGGTTCGCTGAGCTGTACCGGGGAATGAAAGAAGCGAACGCCATTACATGCGCTGAAAACCTGAACGTAAAATTCAATATGCATTATTTGTTCGCTGATATTCTGGAATGCTTAAATATTCTGACCTTCAATAATCTAAGCAAAGTTATCGGTATTGCGAATGCCGGAAGGATTTGGCAGGATGTCAAGACGGCCCGGAAGTAATCAGGTTTCGACTGCCTACCGGTCAATGTTTGCCTACACAAAGAGCCTGCAGGGATGGTCCAGAAAGCGTATCGCACTTGAAATGGAGTGCTCGGTTCGCATGGTGAATAAGTACGTGAATATGTGGCTGGTCAATCACGAGTATTACAACGAGATTTTGAAAACCTCTGGCTTTGTCTTACGGGAACGAGCGTTCAATCAAGACTTCTGGATAAACGAAACTTAACCCCATACTTTTGGACTTTTTGATTTAGCTAAATGTGTGGGGTGGTGAGTGTAGAAAAAAACTGCGAAGTAGTTTTTTTCCATCTTTTCGAGAGAGAGGTCAAGGGGAGAGAGTGCAGTTCAGCGAAAGCATGAGAAACAGGCTGAAGCTGAACAAACGTCTTTCCCCTTGTTCCTTCATTATTATTATTCTTATTCTTATCCTTTGTAAAAAAAAATTAATACCCCACTGTCAGGGCGGGGTTTAACCCCGTCCCCTGCCTATGCATATCAATGTCTTTGCCTTTAACACAAGGTTCTGAGGCTGCATTTGATATTTCCAGAGTTTCACACATTATCCACAAACTGAGTTTTTATCGAGGACAATAGAAGAATTCAGGGCACTAATATGAGAAACCCAGGAGATACGGTTAATCCCTTTTTCTTTTTTTATGCGACAGACTTTAGTATCAAAAAGATCGCCCTGGACCGGCAGTCCGTGGGCGATCTTTTTTATTTACAATTTGATGAGTGAATTGTTGATTGCTATATCTCGAGCTTGTATACCCGATGGTTTTTGTAATAACGCACGCCAAGGTTTTCGAGGTCTTTTCTCATCTGCACTGCGGTTTCGGCCACCTGAGTCAGTTCGGAGTGAATAAAGCGTGGGTTGGATTTTGCAGCGCGGTTGAGGGCGTCAAAGAGCAGCGCGTTGCCGCCCATGCCCTGATATTCCGGCAATATCCCGATCCCGTTAAAATCCAGGAAGTTGGTGGTTTTTAGCTCTTTCAGCAATCTGATAATCTCAATTGGCCCGATCCTGCCTTTGTTTTTTTGCATGGCGGCTGAAACATCCGGGAAAGGCAGCACAAAGCCGACCACCTCGTCCTGATCATTGAGGATGATTTGCAGCAGTTCAGGGATGACTACTTCGATCGCGTTATCAACCGCATAATCGAGCTCCCGGTCGCTGAGGGGATAGTATTCCCAGTTGTTGACGAAGGCTTTGTTGTAAGCTTCTTTGATCTTGTATTTCCATTGCATGATCTCTTTTTTATTGCGGAAGTTCATGACCCGCAATTTTGCACGTTTTTTGACAATTTCGACTGCCTTAACTACTTTTTCCGGCAATACAAATTCCTGCAATTTAACGTAGCTGGAAACAAAATCAACTTCTTTAACAAATCCATAAGTTTCAACAAGGCGCTGATAATAAGGATAGTTATAGTTCATCATGTTCATCATCTGGCGGTGCTCAAAGCCTTCCACCTGAATACCATAACCATCGAGAGGCCCATAACCCTTGGGTCCAACGACCCGGTTGAGACCGCGGGCTTTCGACCAGGCTTTGACCTTATCAAAAAGTGCGTTGGCAACTTCCTGATCGTCTATACAGTCAAAAAGATAAAATTCCGCATCCAAAGTTTGATGGTGTTTATTGAAGGGCTTGTTTTCAAGCGCGGCGATCTTGCCGACAACCTTGCCATCTCTAAGAGCTAAAAAATGATCCGAATCTGAATGATCATAAAAGGGATGCTTCTGCTTGTTCATCATCATGTAAATATCAGATTTAAAAGGTGGGGTGAATTGTGGGCAGGATTCATAAAGTTGATACTGGAATTCGACAAATTGTTTTTGGGTCTTCTTGTCAAGGACCGGAATGATTTCGAGCATGATTACTCCATTTTGAATAAATGATTAATACAATATACATGTTATAACCGATTTGAGATTTCTAAGTTACGCTGCTTGTGATGATTAAAAAAGACCGCCCTCTTTCAAAGGCGGGCTGAGCCATCGTTGGGTCATCCTATGGCTGCAGGATGAACTCCCAGGGACCACGGATCATATTCAAATCCACAAATATGCCATGGGGAAAAACTGACGCGAGAACCGCGTCGGCGTCGATGTCCGCTGGCTTTTGCTGCACAACGATCGCCTGAGAGAACTCGCTGCTGCCGCATGCCAGCACGATCCCTTTTTGAAACTCATCCAATCTTGCCTGGGCACGGGCGAGATACTCATCATCACATTCGTGCCCTTCATTAGGACGGTAGAATAAGGAATCGATCACCAGTTTCACGGGTTGCCCGGTCAGATCTTGTTCAAGGATCTGGTCTGACAGGTCAAAATAGATGCGGTCAATTCTGACGGGTACTTCCTGAGGATCGGTGACTACTTCCACGACCCCACCAGCAGAATCGTTGTCGAAGGAAATCTTGCGGAGTATACCATCTCTCGGTGAACGGACATAGGTCAAAAGCGGGCCGCCCCCTCTTATGAAGAACGTTTCGTCTCCAATGGTGAGTCTGACGCCCTCGCGTAAATGGAACACCCAATCCTCGTTGCTCGGTAAATTAAAACTGACCACAACGGAAGCTCGTTTAGTGTCGCGGTTTACGCGAAAATCCCAGGCGGAGAACGATTGACCATTAACAACCACGGTATGTACGTCGGTGTCGTTGATCTCAGACGATTGAGAATCCTGGGCAAAAACCGCGTTTACTGAGGAATCAGCAAAGGTGACCTGGGGGTTTGGAACGGTTGAAAGTATTTCTGGCCTGGCTGCGGTCTCAACCTTCTGACATGCAACCGCCATGAAACATAAAATCACAGATATGCATAGAAACAAAGCTTTCTTCGCATTGTTCATAGTTGCCTCCTTGGTCTACCTGAACTAATTGTTTAAAATGCGCTAAAGACTTCTGCACCTCTACACCATCATTATAAAGGTTTTACGTCATGATGTGAAATCAAGCGAAACATGAAAAAATTCAGCAATTCTCAGTATAGAAAAATCAAGCACATGGTATGGTCTCCTCAATGACAGAACACACCCACAAATCGAGATATTACTCAGAGTAGAACATTTAGCGTATATATTTATTAATCGGAGGTATTGACTCCAATCGTAGGAGCGGACTGCCACCTGTGCCCGTCAGGGTATATCCGCCCGATGGTGTGGAAAATTAAACGTCACAATTTCTTGATATTCCAGAAATATTTTATTCATTCCAGAAGACGGGCGGGCGCAGCGGCCCGCCCCTACCACAAAAAACGTCCTACAGGTCGATTACCAATCAAAAATCAGATAACATACGCTCGAGGAAAAGAAAATCCAATTAAACAAATTTTATACTGAGAATTGCTGGAAAAAATACGAAAAAGTTGAAAAATCCAGGGATAGTGACTACAATAGCGTGGTTAAACTCTATTTAATCATTTTGTCTAAGAGTACGAAAGAGGTTTTTTTATGATCGATGTCAATGCACTAAGAAAAGGTGTCACCTTTGAACTTGATGGTAACCTGTATAAGGTGATCGAATATTCGCACAACAAGCCTGGGCGTGGAACCGCGACAATTCGCGTTAAAGTGAAGGATTTGCGAAAAGGAACCAACCTGGAAATGACCTTCATCTCCAGCGACCGTGTTCACGATATCCGCCTGGATTATCACAACGTCCAATATTTGTATCGCGACGAGAATTTTTTCTATTTCATGGATATGGACACTTTCGATCAGCCAGCTGTCCCAGCTTCGCTGGTTGAGGAATATGAAGGTTATCTCAAGGAAAATATGGACGTAAAGCTGACCTTCTACGGTTCCGAGCCTTTGGATGTTGAACTTCCCACCAGTGTTGACCTTGAAGTTGTGACTGCCGAACCAGCTGCCCGTGGAAATACAGCCACCGGCCTGACCAAGCAGGTCGTGGTTGACACAGGGCTGAAAGTTCAGGTGCCCGCTTTCATTAACACCGGCGACATCATCCGCGTTGATACCCGCACCGGCGAATACGTTACCCGCGTAAACTAAGGTTTATCATGCTCCTACCAGACGGCCGCGATTGTAAGTACTTCTATGCAGACTACTATCGCGGTCGCAATTTTGTGGAATGCCGGGCGCTCAAAAATCAGGATGAAAAACAGGAATGGAATGTTTCTTTCTGTGAGTCTTGTCCCTTTCCCAATTATCTAAGAAACAATTCCTGTCAGAATATTGTTTATTCTATTTCCATTGGAAAAAGTTTTTTCAGAAAGCGGATGAAGATCAGCGCCTGGTGTCAAAAGGTACATGAGCCGGTTGCTGATCCTAATGTTGGCTGCGGTCACTGCCACGAGCAAAAACCTCTCGGTGAATAAGAATTTTATCAGAATCCCTCACCCGTAGCAGCAAACAGAAACGATGAAGGTCTTTCGTTGGTATAATTCCAGACTGGCGTAATTAACGTCCTCACACGGAGGTAGTAATTGAAATCAAGAAATCAATCTTTTTTCATCTCGGCATTGCTTTTATTGTCAATGGTCGCGATGATTTTTTATGGAGTCCGCGAAAACGCATTCGGAAATCAGACAATACCGATCAACCAACTGGCTGCGGATATCGAAGCGGGTTTGGTCGGGAAAATTGACGTCAAGGGCGACGAGGTCTTTGTCACCTATCGCGATCTGACCCAGGCGTCCACCAGCACATCCAAAGACCCCAACACAGGCCTGATCGAACAATTGGTGCAGTTGGGCGTTTCGCCTGAAAAACTTCGCGATCCCAATCTTAAGATCAATGTGGTTTTACCTGGATTTTGGGCTCAGGCGCTCAATCTCCTCGCGAACTTTCTTCCATTCATCTTAATGGCCGTACTGTTCTTCTTTTTCATTCGCCAGGCTCAGGGCTCAAATAACGCCGCCATGGCCTTTGGCAAATCACGCGCAAAAATGCTTTCAGGGGAACACCCTACTGTTACTTTCGCGGATGTGGCCGGGGTTGATGAAGCCAAAGAAGAATTGCAGGAAGTGGTCGAATTTTTGAAAGAACCGCAAAAGTTTATTGCCCTTGGCGCCCGCATTCCCAAAGGCGTTCTTCTGGTCGGTTCCCCGGGTACTGGGAAAACCCTGATGGCAAAAGCTGTATCCGGTGAAGCCGGCGTACCGTTCTTCTCCATTTCCGGTTCGGAATTTGTGGAGATGTTTGTTGGCGTTGGCGCCAGTCGGGTTCGCGACCTGTTCGACGAGGCCAAAAAGCATTCTCCCTGCATCGTTTTTGTGGATGAAATTGATGCGGTCGGCCGCCACCGCGGCGCGGGCCTGGGCGGAAGTCACGACGAACGTGAACAAACCCTTAACCAATTGTTGGTCGAGATGGATGGTTTTGGCACGGACACGAATGTGATCGTGATCGCCGCAACCAACCGTCCTGATATTCTTGATCCTGCCCTGCTGCGCCCTGGTCGTTTTGACCGGCGCGTGATGCTTGACCGCCCTGATAAAAACGGTCGGGAAGCGATCCTCAAAGTGCATGTAAAAGGCAAGCCGATCGATCCGAAAGTTGATCTGGGTGAAGTGGCCCGTTCAACGCCCGGTTTTGTAGGCGCGGACCTTGAAAACCTGGTCAACGAAGCGGCGATCCTGACAGCACGGCGCAATAAAAAAGTAATTGGTCGTGATGAGATCGAGGAATCGATCGAGCGCGTCATTGCCGGGCCGGAACGCAAGAGCCGGTTGATCAATCCAAAAGAGAAAAAGATCATTGCCTATCACGAGGTTGGCCACGCCATTGTATCCAGCGTGATCCCGGAGGCCGATCCGGTGCAAAAGGTCTCGATCATTTCACGTGGAATGGCCGGTGGGTTCACGCTTTCGCTGCCTGTTGAAGACGTTGTCCTTAACTCGCGCAAGGGCATGATCGCGCGTATGGCAGTCTTGCTTGGCGGTCGTGCCGCTGAAGCGGTCATGTTCAACGACATCACCTCTGGCGCTTCCAGCGATCTTGAAAAAGTGACCAGGATCGCCCGTGATATGGTCACAAGGCTTGGCATGAGCGAAAAACTTGGCCCCATGGTATATGGTCAAAAAGAAGAACTGGTCTTTTTGGGACGGGAAATATCGGAACAACGGGACTATTCAGACAAGGTCGCTCAAACAATTGATGAAGAAGTCCAGAGACTGGTCAATGAGGCTTATACACTGGCAGAAGGCATTTTGACACAATACAAGGATAAGCTGGTTGAAATTTCTGAACGTTTGCTTGAGGTGGAGACCCTGAACAAGGAAGAATTCGAAGCCCTCTTCCCTCTGACTGAGGAAAAGAACCAGGGCATCCCGATCTTCAATGGGGATGAAGCTTAACAAGTAACGAAATTAAACAAAAAGGGTGGTTTTCAGCCACCTTTTTTGTTTAATGATTATATAGATCAGCCTGGAAACTTCTGGTCGATCAAGTCAATCATTTTTGTTAAAATTTCCGGATCTTTGGCATCGAACCAATTAATATCAGGATCGTCGGGTTTGAACCAGTTAGCCTGTCGGCGCACGTATTTGCGGGTGTTTCGTTTGATCAGCATAATCGCCTCATCCAGACTGATCTCACCGTCAAGATGCCTGATCAATTCGCTGTAACCGATCACGCCCATTTTCAGAAGATCAGCTTTGTGTCCTTTTTCAATTAAATCTTCAACTTCCTGAAGAAATCCATCTGAAAGCATGGCTTCGATGCGTTGGTCGATCCTTTGATACAGTTCAGCCCGTTCCCAACGCAAACCAAGTACCAACAAGTTGTATAAAGATTCTCCACTTTTGCGTTGCTGCGAGAATTTTTGCCCAGTGCTAAGAATGACCTCCAAAGCGCGGACCGTGCGGCGGTGATTACGCCAGTCGATGATATTCGCGGCGTCCGGGTCAAGGATGGCCAGTTGTTGATGCAGTTTTTCAAAACCTTGTTCGTGCCCGATGGCTTCAATAGAATCCCGCAACTTATGATCGGCTTCCAGTTCCGGTATCTGCCAGTTTTGCATGAAAGCGCGGATATACTGGCCGGTGCCGCCGACCATGATCGGAATCTTACCAGCACTATTGAGGTCAATAATTAGTTCTTCGACTTTGCTTTTGTATTCACCGATGCTCCAGGGCTGATGCAGGTCGGCACAATTCACCATGTGGTGCCTGACAAGCGATAATTCTTCGGCACTGGGTTTGGCTGTGCCGATTTTCATCTGACGGTAAAGATAGCGGGAGTCAGCGGAAATAATTTCAGTTTCAAGCGCTTGTGCCAGTTGGATCGCAAGAGAAGTCTTCCCTGACGCTGTCGGGCCGAGCAAAATGATGAGTTTTGGCTTTTGGGTGGCTAACATATTCCCTCAAAACTAATATTTTCATAATGGTAAATTACCGGGGCCTCGCCCTGAACCGGTTCGACCACAACTACATCCAGCTGCCAGATGTTGGGCAATTCCGGATGTTCCATCAGGTAGTCCGTCATGGTTTTATGTATCGTTCTCAGTTTCCTGTTGGTGACGCTGTCTTCCCCATAACCGAACTTATTGGAGCGGCGGGTTTTGACCTCAACCGCAATCAATAAATCTTCTATGCGCATAAGAAGGTCAATTTCACCGTGACCATGACGGAAATTACTGGCGATCAGCTGGTAGCCTTTCTTTTGAAGATATTCACAGGCATAAACCTCACCCCAGGCGCCAAGTTCTTTTCGGTATCCGGAAGATTTTTGCATGCTGATAGTATACCTTCTTCGATTCTTTGCACATGATTGTTTTACTTATGTTCAATAAATTCAAACAAAAAAATGCTCGTGTATGCAACAAGCCTATCGATTTTCAGTTTTTAAGATAAAATAAGCGGAAACCTTGGGTCAACTGGGTTTAATGATCATCAAAGGATTCACATGGCTGTCGCAGAAATTGTTACAATCGGGACCGAGCTTTTACTCGGAGAAATTCAGGACACAAATTCAAGATTTATCGCACGCACTTTAAGGGACATTGGCATAGATCTTTACCGCCTTACCACGGTTGGCGATAACGTTCAACGTATCACTTTTACGCTAACTGAGGCTCTGATGCGGGCGGATGTCGTCATCACCACTGGCGGCTTGGGCCCGACGGTGGACGATCCCACCCGCCAGGCTGTTGCCGACGTTTTTAATGTTCCATTGGTATATCGCGAAGACCTTTGGGATCAAATCCTTGACCGTTTCCGGTTTTATCAGCGCACGCCAACCGAAAACAACAGGCGTCAGGCCTATATTCCCGCAAACGCGATCGCGATCCCAAACAAGGTTGGCACCGCGCCTGCCTTCGCGATTGAGCTCGGGGTGAAAACGATTATTTCCTTACCCGGCGTTCCGCGTGAGATGGAATATTTAATGAACAATTATGTGGTTGCCTACCTGAAAGAACGCTATCACCTAAAAGATGAGATCATCCTGCCCTGGGTGATCCATACCGTATCGAAGGGCGAATCAAGCATCGACGAGATCATTGGCGAAATGGAAAAATTAAGTAATCCAACGGTGGGTCTGTTGGCTCACCCCGGGCAGACAGATGTGCGCGTCACCGCCAAAGCAAGCTCGGCTGAAGAAGCTCAAAAAATGATGGCGCCTGTTCTGGCCGAGATTCGTCAGAAGCTGGAAGAATTCATTTATGGCGAAAATGAGGATACGATCCAATCGGTCGTTGCGAGCAAGCTGCTTGATCACAATAAACGCATAACCGTGATCGAAACCGGTACCGATGCGATCGTTTTCAAAGCCCTCGCTGAGCACCTGGATGAGAAAAATCTGACTGGCGAATTACTGGATGTGAACATTAATCACGAAACTTTCAAAACGCTGATGAAAGAATATCAGGTGATCAAACAAGCCGACCTTGTTCTGGGGCTAATGCTCAGCTCGCATGAAGAGGAGCAGGAGCTTTATATCGCGCTCCTGGACGATGATTCAATAACCGAATACAAACGTTTATACGGCGGCCCGGCCGGTGATGCCCGCAGATGGGCGCTCAATGTAAGTCTGGATTTAGTTAGAAAAAAACTACTTTAAAAGCGAAAGGATCAGGTGTCGGAATGGAAGAAGTAAAACTTATTCTAAAAAATGCCATCGTTTTGAGCATGGACAAGCACTTTAATATCTATGAACCAGGTGCCGTTGCCATTGATGGTGATCTTATTGTCGCCGTTGGACCAGAAGCGCAGATTCTCGCAAGCTACAAAAGCGAAATTGTTCAGGACTGTCATGGTCGGGTTTTGATGCCTGGCATGGTCAACACCCATACCCATGTGCCCATGAACCTTTTGCGCGGTCTGGCGGATGATCTGAGACTGGATGTCTGGCTGATGGGATATATGATGCCGGTGGAACGCGAGTTCGTTTCTCCGGAATTTGTTAATTTGGGTACCAAAATCGCTTGCGCTGAGTTGATCAGATCCGGCGTGACCACTTTCAACGATATGTATTATTTCGAAGATCAGGTAGGAGAGGCAGCTGCTGAAGTTGGCATGCGCGCGGTCATTGGCCAGACTGTGCTGAAGTTCCCCGCACCAGACGCGGCTTCTTTTGAAGATTCGATCGAATTGTGCAAACAGCTGATTGAAAAATGGAAAGGGCATCCTCTGATCGTTCCAGCCATTGCTCCACACGCAGTCTATACCTGCACACCGGATGTTTTAAATGCTGTCGTGGACCTTGCGCTAAAAACTGATACGATCGTTCATTTTCATGTGTCTGAGACAGCCGATGAGGTTGAAACACTACGCAACGAGCACAATATGCCCGTTGTTCCTTACATAAAAAAGTTGGGCATGCTGGATACCAAACTCGTCGCGGCTCATTGTGTGCATGTTGATCATGGTGAGATCCGCTCTTTCCACAATGCCGGTACTGGCATTGCGCATAACCCTTCTTCCAATTTAAAACTGGCTTCCGGTTTCGCTCCTGTTGCCAAGATGATCGAGTTGGGCTGCAACGTTGGCATTGGCACTGATGGGACTGCTTCCAACAATGATCTGGACTTTTTTGAAGAAATTCGCCTCGCCAGCATGATAGCCAAGCCGGTTGCGGAAGACCCAACAGCATTACCCGCCCGACAGGTACTGGAAATGGCAACGATCATGGGTGCCAAAGCAATCCATATGGATGAATTGATCGGCAGCCTTGAAACGGGCAAACGGGCTGACCTGATCCTGGTTGATATCAGCCCCCTGCATAACCAACCCCGCTTCAGAAGGGATATTGAAGGAATTTACGCCCAGCTTGTCTACGCGGGCAAATCCACCGATGTCACTGACGTGATGGTTAATGGCAAATGGCTGATGCGCGAAAAAGAGCTCATGACCGTTGATGAAAAAGACTTGATTGCCCAGGCGCAGGAAGTTGCCCAAAAGATAGATGAGTTCCTGCGCGGTCGGGAAGAATCAGTTCATTCCAAGTTGATCGCGATCGGCGGCGCGGCTGAAGAAGAAAGCTTCGAAGTCCAGGCCAAGGTCATGATCACCGACCGCAGCGCGATCATCGATGCCCTGGAAGACCAGGGGATCAAAATCCTGCGTAAGCGTCATTATCATGAATATGATACTTATTTTGCCTTTGAAGATGATACCCAGGGTCGTTTGAGATACCGGGAAGATGAATTCCTGAATGAAAAAGGCAAGATCGAGAGTGTGCGCTCAAGGCTGACTCTGATCGGCGAAAGAATCGAGGAGGAAAACGCCCATTCGAAGAACATGCTTCTTTCCAGAACACGCTATTTTGCTCCCGCAAGTCATAGCTTGCGCTTCTATAATGAATACTTCAAGCCGATCCGCGCGACTGAAATTGAAAAGGACCGCCTGCGCTACCTGATCGAATTTAAGGGAACCGAGTTCTTTGTAAATCTCGATACGCTGATGAAACCGGAATTAGGGAAATTCCTTGAAATTAAGAGCCGTACCTGGAGCCGTGAAGATGCCGATTATAAAACTTCGTTGATCCACGATCTTTTTGAGCAGCTTGGCATACATACGGAACAGTTTGTAACTGAAGATTATCTCCAGATGGTTGAAAGTAAAATAAACAAGTGAAAGGCGGAATGAGATGGCTAACAAAATGAATGTCCTGTTTGCGTCGGCTGAAGTGGCCCCCTTCGCGAAAGTTGGCGGTTTGGGAGACGTATCTGGCGCGTTGCCAGCAGCGCTGCTTGAGAATCACGGGGATACGCTCGATATTCGTGTCATCATGCCTTTTCATGCCGTCGTCAAAGAAAAAGGCATCCGGAATAAAAAAATTGGTGATTTTAAATTTGAAGCCAATGGACAGGAGATCAGCTGTGAGCTATTTGTAGCCTCTAATGCTGGTGTCCCTGTGTATCTGATCGACAATCAGGATATCAATCACGACTCCCCTGTCTATCATGGCGACTGGCGTCTGGATGGGTTGAAATATGCCAGCTTCTCTTTGGCTGTGCTTGAAGCGGCACGCTTTCTTGATTGGAAAATTGACCTCCTGCATGCGAATGACTGGCATACAGCCCTGGCGGTTTACGCTCTGCGAACCCGTTACAAGAATGATCCATTCTTTGCAGGTGTGAAAACTGTTCTTTCCATCCATAATTTGCCCTATAACGGCTGGGGTTCCCAGGAAGCCATGGCAGCGCTTGGCTTTGTTGCCAGTGACGACCACGATCTGCCCGATTGGGCCAGGTTTACGCCCCTGCCAATGGGGATCACAAAGGCGGATAAATTTATCGCTGTATCCCCAGGATACGCTCGTGAGATCCTTACTCCTGAATATGGCTGTGGCATTGAGAACTATCTTAAACTACACGCAGATAAAGTCATGGGCATTTTGAACGGAATCGATGAAAGCGTATGGGATCCGACATTGGACGATGCAATTTCGCACAATTTCTCAGTTGAAAATCTTGAAGCGAGGATCAATAACAAGCTTGATCTGCAAAAAGCGCTCAACTTTGAGGCAGATGAAAGTATTCCCTTGCTGACCATTGTCACCCGCCTGACCGACCAAAAGGGTGTTCCAGCCATATTAGAGGGGTTGCCGCAATTGTTGGATGAAAAATGGCAATTTGTTCTGTTAGGTACTGGAAACCCCGATCTGGAAGCCTGGGCCAGGCATCTGGCGGAACAATATCCGGATCGCATCGCATGTTTTATCAAATATGATGATACTGTTGCGAGGGTTTTGTACGCTTCGGGAGATATCTTCCTGATGCCATCTCTTTATGAACCTTGTGGGCTTTCACAGATGTTCGCGATGCGTTATGGAAATCTACCTGTCGCAACCGCAACCGGCGGTTTGGCCGACTCGATCGTTGACTATTCAACTGATCCGGAGAACGCGACTGGTTTCCTTTATCAGGAAAAATCCACCCAGGGACTCGTTGGCGCTTTGCGCCTGGCGCTTAATACCTATCAAGACAAAGATCAATGGAAAAAAATGCAGGCAAATGGAATGAATACGGATTTTTCCTGGCCTACTTCTGCTGAAAAATACTATCAGGTTTATCAAAACCTGATCAACAAGGAATAATGAATGAATTTAGATCGAAAATCTGGAATTTTACTCCATCCGACAAGTTTGCCCGGACCGGATGGAATTGGTGATCTCGGGCCTGAAGCATACCGTTGGATCGACTTTCTGGCCGAATCTGGAACGCAACTTTGGCAGATTTTGCCTTTGGGCCCAACGGGTTATGGCGATTCTCCCTATCAGTGTTTTTCCGCTTTTGCCGGAAACCACTACCTGGTCAATCCCTTGATGCTGCTTGAGGAAGGATTGTTGAAAATCTCTGATCTCAAGGAAAGACCTGACTTCCCTGTTGATGAAGTCGATTTTGGACCGGTGATCATCTGGAAGACAACGCTGCTTGATAAAGCTTTTCATACTTTCAATGCCAGGGCAGAGCACAATTTACGACCCGAATTTGAAAGGTTTGTTAAAGAGAAACAAAGCTGGATCGAAGACTATGCTTTGTTCATGGCCATTAAAGAAACTCAGGATCTGCGCTCCTGGACTGAGTGGCCCCACGAACTGAAAACCAGAGATTCTGAAACGCTTGCAGAGGTAAGAAAGCAACTTGGCGCAAGCATTGAGAAACATAAATTCAACCAGTTTCTCTTCTTCAAACAATGGGGAAAACTCAGGGATTACGCTCACAGCAAGGGCATCCAGATCATTGGCGATATGCCTTTTGTCATTTCGATGGACAGCGCGGACGTCTGGGCGAATCCGGAGCTGTTTTTGCTCGATGAGGAATTGAAGCCAACTTTTGTGGCAGGAGTACCACCGGATTACTTTTCAGTCACAGGCCAGTTGTGGGGCAACCCGCTTTATAACTGGCAGGTTCATCAGGAAAGCAACTTTGCCTGGTGGGTCGCGCGACTGCGTTCGATTCTTGAGCTGGTTGACATGGTTCGGTTGGATCATTTTCGCGGTTTTGCCGCGGCATGGCACGTTCCTTTTGGCAACGAAACGGCCATTCAGGGAGAGTGGATCCACGGACCGGCGATGGAGCTTTTTACGGAATTTAAGCGCAATTTCCCCGATCTGCCGATCATTGCCGAAGATCTTGGCGTGATCACCCCTGATGTGGAAAACCTGCGCGATTCTTTCGCGCTGCCTGGCATGAAAGTTCTACAGTTCGCTTTTTCTGGCGATCCGGAAGATGACTTCCTGCCCCATCATTATCCGGCGCACTGCGTGGCCTACACAGGCACACACGATAACAACACTGCCCGTGGATGGTACGACGATGCAGCCGATTTTGAACAGGAGTTTTGCCGGGATTATCTTAATTTCAGTGAACCAACTCAGGCTGCCTGGGCGATGATCAGGGCTACCTGGCAATCTGCCGCCAATTTTTCCCTGGCGCCTATGCAGGACTTTTTAGGATATGGAACCGAGGCGCGGTTCAATATCCCTGGGAAGATGGATGGCAACTGGAAATGGCGAATGAGAGCCAATGACCTTTCTGCAGATTTAGCCAGAAGCATTCGGAAACTGAATTTGCTTTACAGCAGATTGTCCGCCCATGAAAAGCAAGCCTATACCAACTGGCTGGCAGCGCATGCCGGGGAAGGTGTCAAGCCTCATTAGGCTGAGGTTTTATTGCAATAATCAATCCGTTCAAAATGAAAATGCCGCCGATGATCTCCGCGATCGACGGCATTTCGTTTAATAAGAAAATGGCCAGGATGGTTGAGCCGATCGGTTCAAACAAAAGGGCCAGCGACACAATCCCGGCAGGCAAGTATTTCAGGGCAGTGTTGAAGGAGGTGTGGCCCAGACTTTGGGGTATCACCGCCATCAGAAGAAACAGACCATATACCATTGGCGAATAAACTACCAAAACTTGGCCTTGTTCAATCAGCATAAAAATACCCAGCACAAGGCTGGAAACAGAATAAACGATCGTCACGTACAGTTTAGAAGGCAGCGTGTTGCTGAGCTTTTTTCCGATGATGAAATAGGCTGAGGCCATCCAGGCGCCGGATAAAGCCAAAAAAAGACCGAGGATTGAGGTTTCACCATCTATTCCGATGTGGAGATCATCTTTGAGGAAAGCGATGATTAAACCTCCCAAAATCGCAAGTAACACACCCAGATAAAAGCGTTTCCCTACTTTTTCCTTAAAGATGAGCGGTGTGGTGAGCCCGACCCACAGGGGTGTGGTGGTAACAAAAAAGACAGAAGAGCTGACCGTGAGCAACTCGAGCGACCAGGTCCACAACGCGAAATGAAAAGCAAGGAACGCACCGGCCAATATCAATAAGATGATCTGGTGTTTTGTCAGCTCGGAGAGCTTTTTGCGTTCTTTCCCAAGTTTGTAAAGCCCATACGCGATGATGGATGAGAAGAACATGCGATAAAAAGAAATTGCCAGTGGGCTGGCATAAGGCAAGGCTAATCTGATCAGGATCGCAGCGGTCGAGACCGCAAGCACCCCGATCAGAATAAGAAAGTAAGCTTTCTTTGTGGAACCTGATTCAGCCATTGTTAAAACAAAACAGGCATTGATTTAACAAGGCCTGTTTCCATAAATTAGTTCAGATTTTCCTGAGCGGCCATGGCCGCTCCGATGGTGCCGGCCATGTTTTCAAGTTTTGCGGGCACCACTTCGGTTTCGACCGTCAGGTAACGAGCGTATTTCTCAAACCTTGCGCTAACGCCGCCGCCAAGGATGAAAATGTCGGGGTTGAGCAAAAATTCGTAGGTCTTCAAAACTTCGTTAAAACGGGTAGCCCATTGCTTCCAGGTCAGTTGTTCGACCCGCTTTACCGAGGCAGAGGCATAGACCTCGGCTTCGAGTTCGTTGACCAGCATGTGTCCTAATTCGGTATTTTGGAGCAATTGACCTTTGACGAATAAAGCCGAACCGATGCCGGTGCCAATGGTTAGAAAAAGGGCTGTGTCCTTGCTGCGAATGGCATCGCCACCAAAACGCATTTCGCCCATGCCGGCAGCGTCCGCATCGTTCAGAATGAAAGCCTTTTGTCCGGTCTCAGCATGGATCATTTCAGCAAGGTTCGTGCCAACCCAATCCTTATGCAGATTTGCAGCAGTTTTGATGACACCATGTTTCACAATTCCAGGAAAGCCCGCCCCAATAATGCCTTCGTATTGAAGTTCGGCAGCAATGTTTTTGATCGCTTTAATGATTTGTTTTGGTTTTAATACCTTTTTACTGGCAAAGCGGATTTTATCCGAAAGAACCTCACCGGTTTCAGTGTTGACCAGCGCGCCTTTGGTGGCGGAACCTCCAATATCGATCCCAAGAACAATCATGTTACTCCTCTCAATTACACCCATTGGCAAGGTGTTCTTCATAGGTTTCTGCAAAATTATGTGTCAGGCTGCCATCGCATTTTGCCCTAAAAAACAAATAATTGCTTTGATCAGGGTGAAAGGCAGCAAAGATCGCTTCTTTCCCTGGATTGCTGATCGGGCCTGGCGGCAAGCCTGAAATCTGATAGGTATTATATCCTGAAGTGCTCTCCAAATCTGAGTAAGTTAGTGGCGTTTTCCACCAACTCATGCTGGCCTGGTCGTAGCCAAGACCGTACTGAACAGTCGGGTCTGTTTCCAGCTTCATGCCAATATTCAGGCGGTTATAAAACACCGACGCGATCAAAGGCATTTCCGCCTCATCAAGCGTTTCCCTTTGAATGATCGAGGCGATGATCATGCGTTGGTGGATATTATAAGGGCTGCCAGCAGAATCGAAAGATTCCAATACCACTTGTATTTCATCCATCGTTTTCTGGACAGGTTCGCAGATGAATTCCTGAAGCGTTGTGGATGGTTTCATGCTGTAAGAACCTGGCAGAAAATAACCTTCAAGACTTTTGTTTTCCAGATTTAAACCTTCTGGCATATTGATCCTGGAAATAAGCTCAGCCGAAGGGTTCCGGGCTTGCTCAAGGAATTGTTCACCGGTAAAACCGAAACCGAGCTGATCGACCAAAGCAGCGATCTCTTCCATCCGCCAGCCTGCAAAAACGGTGAACTGAAAATCGCGATTTCGGTTATCAGAGATCAGATCGACCATCTGGATCGGGGTTGAGCCGCTGGGAATCGTGTAAGTACCAGGGCTGAGCGTGCGATCGTAGCCTTTGTAGATCATGTATTCACAGACAGCGAACGAAACCTGAAATTCGAGACTGAGCCTGTGGCAGACCTGATAGGCTCGCTCGTCATAGCCGATCACAAATTTCTTTTCCATCACGGGGTCAAAATCTTTTGATTCCTGAAGCTCATCCAGATTACGCCAGAGGTGAAAAGAATAGCGTAAATTGTTGACCAGGCTGACGTTCTTCCCGGGCGCACCGATCACCCTTGCGTTGGATTGAACAACGAACATCATAAAGACAACCAGACCAATGGCGATTAGAAAGAAGAAGATCAAAAACAGCGGCGGCCGTTTCGCCTTATTATTCACAAGATGCTCCTTTCTGTTGCGGCTGAGAATGGTCGAGGTAGTCCTGCAGGATCATCGCTGCTGCCTGATCGTCCATTGCTTCGCGGCGTTTTTTAGCTTTTTCGCCTCTTAGTAAAGAGGCCTGAATGGTCTTTATGGTCGAATTGCTTTCATCCCAGGAGATAACCGGTATATTGGTCTGGGTTGAAAGAGCCTCAATAAAACGATTGACCGATCGGGCACGGGGCCCAATCTGACCGTCGCTATCCAATGGCAAGCCAACGACTATCGCCTCGCAGGCATGCTGCTGCGCGAGTCTGGAAATAAAAAGGGCATCTTCCTGCCTTGATACATGTTCAAGGATCATGAACGGTCGCGCAAACATGCCCAGCTCATCACTGATGGCGATGCCAATGCGCTTGTTTCCGTGGTCGATGCCCAGATGTTTCAAATATGCTCGCGCTCTACTTCAGGTGGATGCGGATCACCCGTCTTCCTTTTTGTTTCAGGGCTTCGATGTCACCCAGTGCCTGGGCACGCTGCAGAGTGCCAAAGCTCATACCTTCGCCCGGGATATCGAAATCAATTTTGCTGTCTTTGGTGAAAGTGATAAAGAAACCGCCATCCCGACCGCCCTTGTGTAATTGACCGGTTGAATGCAGGAAGCGAGGCCCAAACCCGAGCGTTGTGGCCCGGTTGAATTTATTGAGCAATTTTGCGCGCAGAGCCTGAAGGAATTCTTCATATTGCTGCAACCGCGGCAGGAATGCGTTCAGAGCGATGTATCCATTCTCTGGTACGGTCGCGGCATAAGCTTCTACCACTGCCTCAAGGCTGGAATCCTCAGAAAGTCCATCGATCGCTTCGCCATAAAGAGTGTAAGTTGGTGTATCAAGTATAGCCTGACCGTCATCCAGATAACCCTTTTCCTGATACTCAGTAATGCGGTCTTTGGTGATGGTCTTGCTTAATTGCACGTTTGGCTGATCAAAAGCGCTTACACCCAGCCAGGCGCAGGCGATGGCCGTCGCGTACTCCCAGCGATAAAATTCTTTCCCAAGCTCATAGCGATTATTGGTCTGGAATTCAACAACAGGATATCCGCCATCTTTCAGCGTTTTTGCCATGTCAGATTTCGATCCGTCAACGGAATAATATACAAAAATTCGATCCTGCGGATAGTCCAGATCGGTCAAAGGAGGTTCTCCTTCAATCGGAAGTATTCCAACGCCTTCTTTGCCGCTTGATTCTGCGACCAATTGTTCCAGCCAGGGGACAATGCTGGCCATGTAGGATTCCGCGATGAAGGTCAGTTTATCCTTGCCTGCCCTGGCAGCCTCTCCAAGCAAGATGCCAAGTAAAAGCTGGGGATTGGCAGGATACGGAACGGTTTCAGCTCCCTGGTGTTGGCTTTCAATAGCGTATGACAGGAAGCGTTTCAGATCAACCCCGATCAAGGTGGCAGGAACCAAACCGAAGTGTGTAAAGACAGAATAACGACCGCCAACATTTGCCGGCGCGTTGAAATATCTTCTGAAGCCTTTTTCGACAGCCAGGGCCTGCAGTGAAGTGCCAGGGTCGGTCACAGCCACAAAGTGGGATCCGACGTTCTCAACGCCTTGTTTTTCAAGTTCATTCCAGAAAAATTTCAGGGCTGACATCGTTTCGCTGGTTCCACCGCTCTTGCTCGATACCACGAAGATCGTCTTTCTGAGATCAAGTCCATTCATGCGGAAAGCGATTTCTTCAGGATTGGTCGTATCAATGATCTGAAGCCGCAGACCTCTGCCGGATTCCACTGTAGGGCCAATGATCTGGCTCAGGACTTCAGGTGCCAGGGAAGAACCGCCCATACCAAGCACAAAAGCATCCGTAAAGCCAGCTTCAAGCACTTCATCTCTAAAAGCTTCCAGTTCAGGGATGATCTCAAGTTGTTTGGCAGGCAGTTCCAGCCAACCCAGCCGATTGCGGGTCTCTTCATGCGTACTGGCGTCAAGCGTCCAGAAACTGGGATCGGCAGCGTACATTCGGCTCACACAAGCTTCTTTTGCCGCATTTTGGAGTGCCGTTTGCAGCTCATATTCCAAACCGTCCAACTCTTTCAGATAATTGCTTCGCTTGCTTTCGATGATCCCGAGCAAAGTGGCATGGGCTTGTTTGAATTTCTCAACCCCTTCGTCCTCCAGTTTTTGTGTAATCGCGTCAAACTCGATCTCCATGGCGTTCAGCAATTCCATGTGCAGGTGAGCTTCGTCAAGTCCTTCTTCGATCGTCAGTTGGCTCGTACCGCTATTCAGGTAAGCTTCCAGTGTCGCTGGTGGAACCGTATTGACAGAATGAGGTGCGATCAGGTTGTCAACGTACAAGGTGGGCGAATAAGCTTTGTTTTTGGTGCCAGTCGAAGCCCATAAAGGTCGTTGAACGTTGGCACCCCTGGCCTGGAGCTGCATAAAGCGTTCACTGCCAAAAACTTCTTTGAAAGCCTGATAGGCCAGTTTGGCGTTGTCAACTGCGATCTTACCCTGCAGACCAGCAGCCTTCTCTGCCAAAGCGCTTGGGGAGGCTATGACAGCATCCAGGATCGGATCGACCGCTGTGTCAATTCTCGAAACGAAGAAGGAAGCCACGCTCGCGATGCGATCAATGGACTCGCCATTTGCCAGGCGCTTTTCCAACCCACTCAAATACGCGTCCATCACCTGACGGTATCTTTCAATGGAGAAGATCAGGGTGGCGTTGACGTTAATGCCAGCGGCGATCAGTTCGGTGATCGTTGCAAGGCCTTCGGTTGTTGCCGGTACTTTGATCATCAGATTGGGGCGATTGAACTGCGCCCAAAGCGCCTTGCCTTCCTCAACCGATTTTTCAACATCATAGGCATAAAAGGGGTTGATCTCGACGCTGACCAGGCCGTCCTGCCCGTTTGTTCGTTGATAGAGATCACCAAGAAAATCAGCAGTTTGCTGGATATCTTCTTTAACCAATTCAAAATAGATTTGTTCCCGATCAATTCCTGACCATGCCATCGCCTGCAGGACATCATCATAAGAAACACTGTTTTTAAGCGCTGCTTCAAAGATGCTCGGATTAGAGGTCACACCGTAGATATGGCCGTCGTCGACCATCTTTTGCATGCGACCATCACGGAGCAAATCGCGATCGATATTGTCGTACCAGATCGATTGTCCAAGTTCAAATATTTCTTTAGCTCGATTCATAGAACACACTCCTGTAGAAATTCTTAATCGGAAAATTTCCAAGTTGATGCGAAGAAATTTACTTCACATAATTGTTATTCCTTGATGATAAAATTCTACCATCAAGCGAATGCCTGATTAAAGATTTGCTTATTAATCCTGCATCTTTAACCAGGAATTAATAAGAAAGGGACAAGAATTGGAGCTCAAAGGGAAGACTGCATTGGTAACTGGTGGCGGAATCCGTCTTGGGAGGGCGATCAGCCTTGCTCTGGCCGCGGAAGGATGCAACCTTGCAATTCACTATAACAGTTCGGAAAAAGAGGCACTGGAAGTTCGCAGCCAGGCACAGTCATTGGGCGTCAAGGCCGATGTTTTTCAGTTCGATCTTGCTGACTATGAATCTGTCTGGCAGTTGCTCGACGAAATCAATCAGAAAATGGGTTCTGTTAATGTTCTGATCAATAACGCTGGCAACTATAAGCGTGGAAACGGGTTGGATACTACCGTTGAAAACCTTCAGGCCTCGTTCAACCTGAACTTATTCGCCCCCTGGTGGCTGATCAGGTCTTTTGTTGACCAATTGCCTGAAAATGGAACAGGAAAAATCGTTAATGTTTGCGACGCGGGCATTTACCGAACGGCGAATGATCATTTTGCCTACCGGCTCTCGAAGAAAGCTCTTTGCGAGCTCACGCGCATGTTCGCGCTGGAGCTGGCACCTCGGATTACCGTGAACGCAGTCGCGCCAGGGATCATGTTACCGCTGGCCGGCTTTGAGCATATCGACATGAATAAAGTCGCTGAGCGCCGTATTCCGCTGGAGAGGATCGGATCTCCGGAAATTATCGCGGAAAATGTTTTACATATCCTCCACCAGGATTTCATGACCGGATCCATCATCAAAATTGATGGTGGAGAAAACATCGTTTGAGGTCTGTCATGGATAAGATCATCATCACTGAATTAATTACGACTGGAATCGTTGGCGTGGAACACCCTGAGAGAGATTTTCCACAGGAATTGATCATCAATGCTGAAATTTATTATGATTTTTCGAAGATCGAAAAGAGTGATGACATTCAAGATGGCATCAGTTATTCATATATTGCTAAACTGATCAGGCAATTGGTTAGTGAAAGTTCTTCTTGCACCCTTGAAGCCCTGGGGGCTTTTCTGATCGAACAGATATTCACCAAAACCACGGCTCAGGCAGTCAGAATGCGAATTGAAAAAGAGAAGTTTGTAAAAAAGACCAGGCGTGTTGGTGTCGAGATCTACCGTGAACGTCGTCTTTAAAAATGAAGCATATTCAGAAATTCCATACGGGTCTCCAGACGGGTTCTGAAACCGCCCAACATGGCAGAGGTCGTCATTTTGGCCTGCTCTTTTTTAATGCCGCGCATCATCATGCACAAATGCTGCCCTTCAATGACAACGCCCACCCCAAGCGGATCGATCTTTTCCTGAATAAATTCCGCGATTTGCTGCGTTAGTCTCTCCTGAACCTGTAATCTATGCGCAAACATATCGACAATCCGGGGTATCTTAGACAAACCGATGATCTTTTTGCGAGGTAAATAAGCGACATGCGCTTTACCGAAAAATGGCAGCATGTGATGTTCGCACATGCTGTAAAACTCGATATCACGCACAACGACCATCTCGTCATACTCAACGGTAAACAAAGCGTCGTTGATCAATTTATCTGGATCAGCGGTATAACCAGAAAAAATTTCTTCATAGGCATTGGCAACCCGTGCCGGGGTTTTTATCAAGCCCTCCCGGCTGTAATCTTCCCCGATTGCTTTCAGGATTCTCTCAACGGATTGGGAGATTTCGTTTTTATCGATTGGTTTGTAGCCATTCTGAGGATGGTCTTCGTGTTTTTTGTCCATGTCACTCCATTCAGAGCTCTGTTATACCAAAAAAGCAGCCCATTGTTAATGGGCTGCTTTCTATTTCAACTAAAAAGATATTAACTTACGCGGGGATCGATCAGACCGTAGGTTCCGTCGCGTCTGCGGTAGAGAACATTGATCCGGTCATTGGCAACATTGAAGAAGACAAAGAAAGCTTCGTGACCAAGCAGTTGTAATTGTTCCAGTGCTTCGTTTTCATCCATCGGATCGAGTGTGAATGATTTTCGACGGGCGATCAAGGGTGTGGGTTCTTCCTGAGGAACTTCCTCTTCCTGAGGAGTGGCTTCAGCCTCTGCTCCGCGTTTCCGCCAATGCTTGCCTTTGAATCGCTCAATTTGTCTGGTCATCTTGTCGACCGTGGCATCAATTGCAGCAAAAATGTTATCTGATCGCTCTTCAGAACGTAGGATAAAACCTTTACCACGGATGGTAATCTGAGCAATGTAACGATCAGCAGCATTGCGTGCTGTCTTTGCATAACTCAGATCAACTCGGCACTCACCGATCTCACTTAAAAAGCGCTCTAATTTACTTACTTTTTTGGTTGCGTAATCTTGGATTCGGTCTGTGAGTTCCAGGTCTTTTGTGTAAATGCCAATTTCTAATGTCATATCAACCTCCTGGGATTTTCAGAAATTATACATTATCTTTAATCAAAATATCAAACTTTGTTAATCTGGAATTAAAAATTTAACAATTGCCTTGGTTTTACGCCCCAACTTCTTCCTAAAAATAAGATAATTTCGCTTTCTTGTAAGAAAGCAAAGGCGATTTTTTAAAATGGTGGTCTTACTGGTCGTTAATCGTGATTGACCTTTGCCACAGTCAGGCACCATACTTTATTCGCGCCTGCCTGAATGATCTCTGCCGATGCGGCTTCCATGGTCGCGCCGCTGGTGAAAACATCGTCAACCAATAAAACATTTTTACCCTGAACACATTTTGAACGGGCTCGAAAAGCATCCCTGATGTTCGCGCGCCTCTCGTCGAGGCTCAAACCAACCTGTGAGCTTCGCTCATGAATACGCATCAGCGCTTCCGGCTGATATTGCAGCCCAAGCTTCTCTGCCAGAGGTTCCGCCAAACGTTCTGACTGATTGTAACCGCGCTGCTCCCGTTTTGTTTCTCCAATCGGTATCGGAACGATCAAGTCAGCATCCCAGCTTGTTCTTTGATAAGTTGTCAACAGAAATTCGGCCAAATATCTGCCAATGCCTGGGTCGTTATGATACTTTAGCTGTTGGATCGCCTTGCGGATCACGCCGTCATAACAGGCAAAAGCCCGGAATCCAGCGTAAGAGACCGGATAACGCGCGCAACGCGGGCAATAACCTTTCTTGCTGGTAATGTTGCCGCAGGTGTTGCAGACATTGGCTGGGATCAGGTTCACATCCAAAAAGCACCTGGAACAAATGAAAACCCCTTCCTGTCCGCAGCCGAGGCAATCCGGTGGGAAAACCCAATCCAAAACGGTTAACGTCCAATTTTGTAATGACTTGATAAACCTTATATTTTTCATTCTATTTGACTGTATTTTGATAGAAATACTGAATGGCAGGCCAAAAGATCGAAAAAAGCGTGAACAACACCATCAGGACTAAAATGATGAGCAAAAAGTATTCCAATGGACCCAAACGGCTAAATGGACCTTTCTTCATTTTTCAACTCCTCGTGTTGTTCGTTATTAATCTATTATAATTAATTCCTGAAAGCTAAGGGAAACCTTATATTTTCTACGGTGAGAACATTTACTAAATGTTAGTATTTTAGTGAGTTTTTAGAGACAAAGGAGAATTATGACTGACCTATATAATATTGTAAGCGAAGATCGTGACCCGATCAAAAAGCTGATGTCCAAAATCCCCGGGTTTAAAGGCTATATTGAACAAGTCGATCGACGAAATTCTGACAAGCTTTTACGGGAAACAATCGCCAAAGACTACGAAGCTCTTTATCAGAGAATTTCATCTTTGCAAAGAGATCTGATCTCGCAGGGTGGTCTGGCCTATATTGACGACCTAGAGAATGCCGCCATCAAGATCCGGCAATTCACTGACCGTGTCAAGACCGCTTCTTATGGCTACGCGGGACTGTTTGACGCGATCAAGATCAAACAAGATGAGTTAAACACAATTTATCAATATGATCTGACCCTGTTGGAACATGTTGCTGTTGTTTCGAGCGCAATCGATAATGTCGAGGCTTCGATTGGAACCGAAGGCCTGCCAGCTTCGATACGCCATCTTATTTCAACCTCGCAGGAGGTTGTTGACGCCTTTAATAAACGTTCGGATGCCATGAAAGGCATAGCGCTCTAATTAGAAAACACTTAGGAGGATTAATATGGCAAGAATTTTTGATGTTGTTGAATACCCAAGCGAGATGGTTGATGAGATCGTCCATCGCTTCCCCGAAACTGGCGTTGCCGATCTGAGACTTGGCTCTCAGGTGATCGTTCGTGAATCCCAGGCCGCGGTTTTCTTCCGTGATGGCAAGGCACTGGATGTGCTTGGCCCAGGTCGCCATACCATCGGTACTGCAAATGTACCGATCCTGACCAATTTGCTTGGAAAGCTTTTTGGTGACCGCACCCCCTTCACTGCTGAAGTCTATTATGTCTCCATGCGTGAATTTGCTGATCGCAAATGGGGTACACCCCAACCCATTATCGTCCGCAACACCGGCGTTGGCCTGGGTATTGCTCTATTGCAGGGTTTTGGTACCTATAGCTTCCAGGTGACCGATCCACAGCAATTTATCACCCAGGTTGTTGGTCAATTGGGCGGTTTCCGCACAGCTGATATCGAAAACCGGCTGCGCACCATGCTGCTTTCCCGTTTGCAGGATGTTTTGGGTGAAACAACCGCTCAGAAGAATGTTCTGGATCTGATCGGCTTGACCGATGAACTCGGTGCGGCGGTACGCGCCAAGTCTCAGGACGACTTCCTTGCCCTTGGTCTGCTGCTCAAATCTTTCTATATCGGAAACCTGAAACCCTCCGATAAATCCGCCAAGGAACTGCGCGATATGGGCATGTTGGATATGGCTACCTACACGCAACTTCAGGCTGCTGACGCGATGCGCGACGCTGCCCAGAACCCCTCTGGCGGCGCTGGCCTGACCGCTGGCATCGGCGCAGGCATGGGTGTTGGCAATATTCTGGCAGGTTCACTCGCGAATATGACCCAACAGGCTCAATCCCAGACGCAGCCAACTGCTGCGGCAGGGTCAGTTGTCATGCCAGATGTCATGACCCCGGGTGAAGCAGCTGGTTTTCTGAAAGTTTCCGAAGAAGATGTTATCGCCGCCATCAATGCCGGTGATCTGAAAGCCCGCAAGATCGGCAGCGCATATCGTCTGACAAAAGAAGCTTTGCAGGAATACCTGAACGGCTAACCTGATATCCTGATTCCAAACAGAAATTGAGGCTGAGAATAACCACTCAGCCTTTTTTCTTGTATAATATGCGTACACAAAGCCATGAAACTCCATGAATATCAGGCCAAATCACTTTTTCGACAGGCTGGAATTCCTGTTCCGGTTTCGATGTTGGCGACCAACGCGGTTCAGGTAAAACGAATTGCTTCCGAGATTGGTTATCCGGTCGTTTTGAAGGCACAGATCCTTGAGCAAGGCAGGGGCAAAGCAGGCGGAGTTCGCCTCATTCAACACGAGCAGGAAGCGGAACAAATTGCAAATGAAATTTTTAAGCTTGAGATCAATCACCAAACCGTTCAATCCATCTTAATTGAAAAAGCGTTCACCTTCAATAAGGAATACTACCTGGGGATTTTCTCTAATCTTGACCTTGGATCACCAGTACTGAGATTATCAGAAGCTGGCGGAGCGACTTGTCTTGAAAAAGATTCTTTCCTCAACGCGAGGATGGCGGAAAGACAAATTGATATTGACCAGGGATTACATCGGTATCAGGTGCGGCAACTGCTGACAAAGGTAGATGTGGACCCATCTTTATGGAAACAATTTGGTTCAATCGCATTAAAACTCTACGATATCTATCGCTCCAACGATGCCACGCTGGCAGAGATCAACTCCCTGGTCGTCACCCAACAAAACCAGCTATACGCACTTGATGCTAAAATCAGCATCGACAGCCTGTCATTGTTCAGGCATGAAAGCTTTGTTGATTCAATTGATCCGACATATTACGGCTGGCTGGAACTTCAGGCCAGAAAATATGGCGTCACTTATCACCAATTCACGGGGGAGCTGGGCTGTATTGTAAATGGGATGGGTCTCGCCTATTTGACCTATGACCAGATTATTTCCATGAACAGCCTCCCTGCCGCAATTATTGATATCCACGGCGGTTCAACCGTCTCGTCGATGACATCTTCGCTCGAGTTGTTGTTCCTGAACAATAGTATCAGAGCAGTGCTGATAAATATCTTCGGCGGCATGACAAACTGCGAAGAGATGGCTGAAGGTATTTTATCGGTGACAGCAAAAGCCAGACACAAAAAACCGATTTTCCTGCGTTTAAAAGGCACCAATGATATTTCTGCTATAGAAACACTTTCCGGCCTGAAGCAGCTGCAAATTTTTGATTCCACGCACGAACTGGTCAAAGCGGCCGTTGACTATTTGAAGGACTCCTGATGAGCATACTGATTGACGCAAAATCCCGGATCATGGTCCAGGGCATCACTGGCAGACGAGGTAGATTTCACTCAGAACGGATGCTGAATAATAATAGTCCCCTTGTTGGCGGTACATCTCCTGGCAAAGGCGGTGAATGGGCTTTCAACGGAAGAATTCCAGTTTTTGATACGGTTAAGGACTGTGTCGATGCCACCAATGCCGATGTCAGCGTCCTGTTTGTACCGCCTCACGCGACGGTGGATTGTATTCTGGAAGCGATTGAAGCTGGAATTAAAACGATCATATCTGTGACCGGGTCGGTTCCGGTCCAGGATATGATGCAGGTCAAGTCGGCCTTGCGAAAAAGCGACTCAGTGCTGATCGGCCCGAATTCCCCTGGCATCCTTGTCCCTGGTATAGCAAACGCGGGCATTTTCCCTGATCATATTGTCGGAGCTGGTAATGTGGCTCTCGTTTCCCGTTCCGGTACCCTTTCCTACGAAGTGCTTGACATCCTGAATAAGGCTGGAATTGGTGTCAGTGTTGCGATTGGGATCGGAGACGACCCGATCATTGGGATGGATTTTAAGTTTTTCCTTGAATTACTGGAATCGGATCCTCATACAGAACAAATCGTTCTGGTTGGCGGCCCTGGAGGCGAAAGCGAGCTGGTCGCCGCGAACTATATTATGGAGAGCATCACCAAACCGGTTGTGGCTTATGTGGTAGGAGAAAACCTGAATGCTTCCATGATGAATTCAGTTTTCTCAAGAAACAGCAATTTCTTTTTAAATTCAGTAGAAAGAAAAACCAACGCCTTTATCGAAGCAGGCGCTTTGCTCGCAAAAAATATTGAAGATATTCCTTATTTACTAAAACGCTAAAGCTTAGGTGTTGCATTTCAGTCTCTTTGAGTAACTCATCAAAAAAGCTTTGATTTCAACTCAAGTTAAGAATAATAAAAGACTCGTTTTATGAGAGGATAATTTAAACGTAAAAGCCGAATTGATATCAAAAATTCGGCTTTTGAATTTCGTGAATGAAATTATTTCAGGGCTTCGGTGATCGCGTTGACGGCATCACCCACGGTGTGGATGGAGCGGGCTGCTTCATCAGTGATATCGATATCAAATTTTTCACAGAATCCATCGATCAGGAAAAACTGATCCATAGAATCTGCTTTCAGATCTTCAATAAAGCGAGTTTCCATCGTGATTCCCTCGCCGTCGATCTTCAGAACTTCAGCTACAACAGCCTTAACAATTTCAAAAGTATTTTCCATTTCTTCCTCACTTGTCTTTTTGATGTTAAGATTATACCAATAGAGCATTTTCGAACCATCGAAAGATATAACACAACATGGACAAACAAGTTTCAGAAACCGCGATTAGAAAAGACGAACACCTGCAAATTTGTCTCGAGAAAGACGTTAACGCAAGGCTCTCAGCTGGTTTTGAATCGATCAAGCTGAAAGTTTCAGCCTTGCCTGATCTTGATTTTGACAGGATCGATACGAGCAAAGAAATCTTTGGGAAAACTTTAAGAGCCCCTTTACTGATCTCATCCATGACCGGTGGTTCGCAAGCCTCAAAATATTACAACAAAATTCTTGCCCAGGCTGCAGAACATTTTGGCATCGCCATGGGCGTTGGCTCGCAAAGAGCCGCGATCGAGAATAAAGAACTTGAAGAAAGCTTCCGGATCGTTCGAAAAGCTGCTCCAAACGCGCTGCTCTTTGCAAACCTGGGTGTCGCCCAATTGAACCAGGGTTACGGTATTGAGGAATGCCAGAAAGCTGTAGATATGATCGAAGCGGATGGTCTATACCTGCATCTCAACGCCCTTCAGGAAGCATTACAACCTGAAGGCAACCGGAATTTTTCAAGTTTATTGAATAAGATCGAGGCGATCTGTAAGGTTTTACCCGTACCTGTGTTGGTCAAAGAAGTTGGCTGTGGGATCGACAAGGACTCTGCCATCAAATTAGTTGATGTTGGCGTGAAAGCAATTGATGTTGCCGGTCTTGGCGGCACTTCTTGGGCCGCGGTTGAAATGTATCGTCAGAACGACCCTGTGCGGAAAGAGGTTTCAGAGAGGTTTATCGATTGGGGCATCCCAACTGTGACAGCATTAAAAAACATTGAGGGGCTACAGGGAAAAGCGGTCATCATTTCTTCTGGTGGTTTGGATTCAGGGATCGATATGGCTAAATCTCTTGCATTGGGTTCAGAATTATGTGGTTTTGCGCGTAAGTTTCTGCTTGCTGCTGAACAAGGAGAGCCAGCGTTGTATCAAACGATCGAACAAATTCTGCTGGAACTGAAAATTTCTCTTTTCTGCACCGGTTCAGGCTCGCTTTCAGAAATCAAAGGAAAATGGTATTCATAGAGGTAAAGCATGGATCTAATTACGAAAATCAGAACAGAATTTGAGTCTTGTTTTAAGGCATCTGTACTTCAACATATTCCAGAGAATATCGTGGGATTGAAAAGTATGGTTGAGTACCATTTTGGCTGGAATAATCCTGTTAGCGTTCCAGGCAAACGCCTGCGTCCTTTATTTCTGATCCTCACCTATAGCGCCCTGGGCGGAAAGCCTGAGGAAGTATTTCTCCCAGCGGCTGCGATGGAAACGCTTCATAACTTCACCCTGGTTCACGATGACATTCAGGATCAGGGGTTGACGCGCCACGGACAGACCGCGCTTTGGTGCAAGTTTGGCATGCCGTTGGCAATTAATGTTGGCGATTATCTTTCGAATCTTAGCCACAGATTGGTGGC
This sequence comes from uncultured Anaerolineaceae bacterium, assembly GCA_964293995.1. Lineage (GTDB taxonomy): Bacteria > Chloroflexota > Anaerolineae > Anaerolineales > Anaerolineaceae > Mesolinea. The sequence goes on along the minus strand of CAXYYH010000012.1, from coordinate 43,449 downwards.
GACCAGGCATGATTCTATCAATGATAAAAATCGGGAAATAGCGATCAACGCTTTTCAAAACGCGACGCTTGAAGTGATCCAGGGACAGCAGCTCGATATCAGTTATGAAAATTACAAGCGACTCAGCGTTGAAGAGTATCTGGAAATGATCCGTCTGAAGACCTCGCGCCTGATCGCTGGCTCGATGCGCATCGGAGCAAGCTTAAAAGGCTTTCAGGTTGAAATGATCGATCAGCTTGATGGCATTGGCGAAAAACTTGGTTTAGGCTTTCAGATCCAGGATGATTATCTGGGCGTCTGGGGTAAAACCGACAAGACCGGCAAATCTGTCAGCACAGACCTGACAACCCGTAAAAAGGCCTACCCAGCGCTGATTGGTTTGGAAAAAAGCCCTGAATTTGCAAGGATCTGGGACGAGGACAATGAAATTTCCGAAGTAGAGCTCGCTCAAATGAAGAAGTGTCTGGAGGAAATAGGCGCTGACCATCAAACCAAAATGCTGGCGAGAAATTATTATGAAAATGCCAAATCAGAACTGATCAAGATCCTGCCAACAACGAATCAGTATACAAATGCATTTTTGGAACTTATCGATCTGATGTTTAAGCCGTCACGTTAGCCTGTGCGTCATCATTTCTGCTCATAAACCAGGTTGCGGTAAGCAGGCCTAAAGCGACCCACACATAAGGCAGTCCGAAGGAATCCAGACTGAATCCCTCGATGATCATTGAAATTACGATGATCTTTCCTGCGAGGCCCATGGTTTGCAGCATCTTGTTTTGAGAGTTTTTCTCAAGCTCAACTGCATCGCGCCAATGGATGACTACCCAACTGGCATAAAGAGCAAAACCAATGATGCCTGTCTCAGAAAGGATCCGCACCCAAAAGTTTTTTGCGTTAGGCAAGAAAAATGGTTTCAGCAGGAAGTCGTTGACGTCCAATAACTGGGAACCATAAACCGGTACTGTTTTTTGGAAAAAGAAGCCTGGAATGCCGTAGCCAGCTCCCATGAATGGGAACATCTGGAAAACGCGGTAAGCCGCGATCCAGTACATGACCCGCTCCAGAAAGACCAGTTTTGAGGCCCAGCGCATGAAACCGGCATCGATCAGCCGTTTCAGATCAAATAGATCGCGCATACGTGGGTCAATGTACGAAAGTACTAAACCTGCCAGAAAGACAAGCGCGAACATGCCGACAAACAATCCTGCCCACATGCCAAAGCGAAACCAAAAACCATGTGGTTTAGAATCCGGCGATTTTGAAGGCTTCTCAGAAAGCTTATTGATCCACTGGTCATAGAATCTGATCGCGAGATAAGCTATAACAATAAAAAATGTGATCCAGCCGATACGGGAAAGCGTAATGAACAAGGTCGCAATGGAGAAAGCAAGCAGAACTTTCTCAACCTGTAGTTTGTCAAAGAGTTTACGACTGAAAACACTGTATCCAGTGACGCTCATGGCCAGCCAGATGGGAATAAAGACCATATTCAATTGATGCGCCAGCCAGGAGGGTTCAAAAGCCAGGCCAGTCGCGCGCCGGGAGAACAACATGGCATTGGAGGAGAATATTCTCTGGATGCCGTAGAGCCATTCAGGATAATGTCCCAAAAGGTACCAGATCAGCACCTGGAACAATGAATAGAACATCACAATTATTCCAGATATACTGATCCAGAAAATCGTGGTTCGCAAATTATTTTCGTTCCTAACGGAATGAATGGTCACCAGGTAAAAACCGATCCCCATTCCGAAGGTAATGATGACCTCAAGGACACTTTTAGGAATGCTTGCTGATTGAAAGGTTGGAACATCCCGGAAACTGATAAACAAGGTCGTAAATAAGCCAAAAAGGAAGTAAAGCAAGAGGGGTTTGACCTGATAGGGCAGTTTGAAGCCGTTTTTAAAAAAGCTGGGAAGCCACCAAATTATCAGGAGCAACAACATAGGAACTGCGGCCAGCGGCGCGACGCTTGCTCCACCCATCAAACGGGAAAGCAGCGGGAAGCTGCTGATCGGCAAGACCAGAAGAAAGAGCTTCCAGAGTAAACTTTGCGCTGATTCAGAGATTTTCATTTTTATCGCCGGTTTTGAAAACAGGAAGCTCATAGAGGATCAGCGAAAGCAAAAAACCTGCCAGAGCGCCAACAAACAAGGTATTGGACTGGCTGCCGGCAACCGGTTCCGATGGTAAAGAAGCGGGTTGATACTGACAGATCTGAATTTCCTTGGTCAAACCCAAAGAAAGAGCATCCTCCTCAAGAATAACCTGTTTTGCTTCGTTGATCAGCTTTACCGCCCTTTCAGCGGTTAGTTCCTGGCAAAAGTTGGTTTCAAAAACGAGCTCATCGCTCTGACAATCTTCGATGGAAGTGATCATCCATTTTGCCTCTGAGACAAGGAAAGCATGTGGATATGCCTCGCTCAATCGCGTATACGCGGCTTCGGCCCAGGCATCGGCGATCCTTTTGGCGATTTGTGGGTCATTATCGCGGATCTTGATCAGAGTACTGTTGAGCCTGCGTTCAATAACGCTTTTCTTCTCAAGTTGGTCAAGCGTGAGCGGATTGTTGTGCTTTGCTTCCAGGTCAATCACTGTAGAAGTGATGTCAGGATGGTACATCAGCTGTCTGATCAGCTCCATTTGTGAATCGACCATGATTTCCTTGATGTTGGTATCTTCAACAATTTCGAGGTTGGTGACAAGCACTGAGGTTGCCTCATACTTGAACTTGTAACTTGAGCCAATGAACCAGCCAATCAGTGCGAACAAAAGCATCATAGCCACAGTGATCAGATACTGGTGTTTCTTCATCGATAAGAAACCAGGCACAAAAAAACCATCAGATTTAGGGAAAGAGTTTTTTGTCATATTTCTCCAATTTAATGGCGATTTTAACCTTGAGCGCAATTTTTATCAAACGCCAGCCATAGTGTAAAATACATCGAAAGGTGAAATGATAATGTCAATCAGGAAAAGAACGCCCCTGGAGCTGAATATTATTTTTCTCGCGTCAGGAGGAATCCTGTCCATGCTCATTGGTGGCGTCCAGTTCTACGTATTCAGAGAAAGATTTTCGGGGACCCTCCCGCGGCTGACCTGGATTCCGTTTGTCCTTATCCCTTTCATGCTTGCTATCGTACTGCTGACGGCAGCCTTGTTGTTTAAGAAAAATAATCTCTGGATGCAAAAAACGATAAACCAACTGCTCGCGAAACGCACAAGCGCTACGATCGTTTTCCTGCTCCTTTCCATACTCATTATTGTTCTTTTAAGCCGAACGATGGACCTCACCAATTCTGTCATAAACCTCGGCATGAGCTGGCTGGGGGTTTTGTTTTATGCTCTTTTGATCAACTTATTAGTCTTTACAGGCTGCCGACAAATTAAAGACAAGAAAGCCGATTCGTATCTTGTGCTTGCTATTTCGCTTTCCTGTATCGCACTCGCATGGCTCTTTATGACGCTCACGAGGATTGGATTACAGCCAGACCAGGCGTTCTGGAACGTTGCCGGGGTGCCGATGATGTGGGTCTCGCTGGCAAGCATTGTATTGCTGATCCTGATTGTTCATGAGATCGTCAATTGGATCAAAACAAAAAAAGGCTGGAATCCGGATCCTAAATTACTGGTTTTACTTGAAATTTTCCTTGTTCTCGGAATTTGGCTGATCGCCTCGCTGGTTTGGATCAAAACTCCATACTCGAATAGTTATTTCCTGTTGGGGCCCTTGCCGCCTGACGGCTATTACGTACCTAAAAGCGACGCAAAGTTGATGGATATGGGTGGTCAATACCTGATCATAGGCGGCAGACTCGAAACGCCCTATTTTACGGAAAAACCATTTTATGCCCTCTTTCTGGGGTTACTGCACCTCATTTTTGGTCAATCCTATCAGACGATCACGAATATCCAGATCATCCTTCTGGCCCTCTTTCCTGTTCTACTGTATTTTTTTGGGAAGCGCCTTTCAGGAAAGCTGTTTGGCGTCGCGCTGGCTGTATTCGCAATAATCAAAGAAACAACCGCGATCCTGTTCACCTTCAAAATTTCCGTCTCAAATTCCCGTTTGATGATGACCGAATTGCCAACAGCGCTTCTGCTTCTGCTGCTCGCTTTTTTACTTTTCATTTGGCTTCATGAGCAAAAAAATGGACTGGCTTTACCTCTACTGGCAGGTGGCGTGCTTGGAATGTCAATTTTTATTCGATCGAACAATTTAGTTGTTTTTGTGATTGTTCTGATTTTTCTTGTCTTGTATAGAATTCAAAATCTCAGAGAACGTGTTCCTCAAATATCAGTTTTTCTTCTGGGTGTGATCATCATTATCTTGCCTTGGATAGTCTATAATCAGGTCACATATGGAAAAGATCCAATTACCTGGAAAGTTCAAGCTGCACTTTCTACACGTTTTAATACAGATGAAAATATTGATACAAGAATTGAATCTCCCGATAAAGAAGCAACTCAGACACCAACTGAAATTCCAGAAACGAAAGAATCAACACCAACGTCTAACATAAATCAATCCGCAAAACAATTTGATGAGACATTTGTAATTTTTTCTTCCTGGAAGGTACAAGCAAGACAAGTACCCACTAATACGTTTGAAAAAAACGAATTATCATCAATTGTTGAGCAAACAAATGTGCTTACCACTCACTTTTACAAATCAAAATTCTCAATGGTACTGGGGCATTTTCTGAACAATCAGATCAAATCGCTTTTTGTTTTACCTTTCCAGCTTTACCCCGCCCGTCCAACGAACATTCTTGAGCAGGAATACTGGCATGAACCGGTCACCTGGAATGGTCAAATGCCTGCAGAGCATGTCGTTGCGTTTATTTTCAATCTGATCCTGATTTCGCTTGGCGTTCAATACGCCTACACGCAATTCAAATGGGCCGGTTTGGTTCCTTTGGTTTTGCAAATGTCATATTATTTATCGAACGCATTGGTCAGAACCTCGGGCAGTCGCTACTTGCTTCCGGTTGATTGGGTCGTATACTTTTATTTCCTGCTCGGCTTATGGTGCTTACTACGCGCAATCAAGCTGATTCCCCAGTTCAAACCAGCTCCTGTCAGAGAATCTACTAACCAACATCGTCCCAATTTTTGGACTTCTCTCACTATTTGCCTTTTGATCGGTCTCTCTTTGCCCGTTCTCAATCTGGCGTTCCCGACACTTTACCATAACGAGAGCAAATCTGAAGTGTACCAGCGTTTGCCCATGGATAAGATCGAACAGGAAATTGGCATCACGCCTTCCCAGATGGAAGACTTTTTCAACAAACCAAACACGCTCTTTTTATACGGAAAAGAAATTTATCCGGCCTATCTCGACGGAGACAACGGGCCAATCGATAAGGGGCTACGTTTTACCTTATTGACGCCAACCATGTATGAGGTGGTCATCCCTTATGGGATCGACCTGGAAGAGAGACTCCCAGACGGCGAAGACATGATCGCATTGGGCTGTAAATACCCTGGAAGCGATCAGGTCATCACCTATCTGGTCTACTTTGTTCAATCTGACCAGTTGATCTGGTCAACCTCAACCACTTTTAGAGACATTTGCCAGTAAAACGCATATTGGGCCTATTCGTTACCAGTTTTCTCAAAGCGTAATCGCTCGTGCGTGTCCAGTATTCTTTTGCGCAGGCGAAGGTTTTGAGGGGTAACTTCCAAAAGGTCATCCGGCTCAAGATATTCGATTTTTTCGTCCAGGCTCATTTTCTTGGGAGGGTCGAGCCGCTCTTCAAGATCGCGAATGGATTGACGCATGTTGGTAAGATGCTTTTTCTTGCAGACGTTGATCGCAAGATCCTGGGCACGGGCAGTTTCGCCAACGATCATGCCTTCGTAAACTTCTTCACCAGGACCAATAAAGAGGATTCCTCGTTGTTCCGCGTTTTTCAATCCAAAAGTAGATGCAACCCCTTCCTCGATCGCGATGATCGAGCTGCTGTTGCGATTGATGACCGCTCCTTCCAGGGGTCGATCCCCGATATAAAAACTGTTCAAAATTCCTTTGCCGTGGGTGGCATTCAAGAAACGATACCGAAAACCAAGCAGACCCCGGGTTGGAATTGTAAACGTCAGATGAACGGTACTATCCGGGTTATTTCGCATATCGGACATCTGTCCGCGACGCTGCCCGAGCATTTCAACCACTACGCCGACATAATCGCTGTCTACATCAATATGAACCTCTTCAAAAGGCTCATACTTTTCACCGTCTTCTTTCTCGATAATGATCGCTTCGGGTCTGCTAACCTGAAATTCATAGCCTTCACGACGCATCGTTTCGATAAGGATGCCCAGATGAAGCTCGCCGCGGCCAGAAACCAAAAAGACATCTTTTTGATCGGTTTGTTCAACACGCAAAGAAATATTGTGGCGCAGCTCCTCGGTCAGACGCTCCAGCAGCTTCCGCGATGTGCTCCACTTCCCTTCACGACCTGAAAAAGGAGAGGTGTTGACGCCAAAGGTCATTCGCACAGTTGGCTGCTGAACCTGGATCGACGGCAAGGCAAGCGGTTTTTCCGGGGAAGCCAGCGTTTCACCAATTTGAATATCCTTTAGGCCGCCAATGGTAATAATGTCACCCGCTTCGGCAATCTCAGTCGCTTTCTTTTCAAGCCCTTCATAGGTAAAAAGATACCTTGCCTGAATTCGTTCCTGACTTCCGTCATTCAGGATGCGCACGATCGTATCGTTTGGGCGAATATTGCCCGAATAAATGCGTCCGGTGGCGGTAACTCCACTGTATTCATCGTAACCGAAATTGGTGACCAACATTTGGAAAAAGTCATCGCTGTTGATTTCTGGCCCAGGGATCTCTTTTAGGATCGTCTCGAAAAGCGGTATTAAATTATCTTCTAATTTTGCCTGCTTCCCGGCTTTTCCCTGAAGCCCCTCGGCATAAATGATCGGGAAATCCAAAATATCATTGCTTGCGCCTAACTCCACAAACAAATCAAAGGTCGCGTTCAACGTGCTCTCGATGTCGATATCCTTGCGATCGAGTTTATTGATAACCACGATCGTTTTTAGTTTCTTTTCAATGGCTTGCTTTAAGACAAAGCGGGTTTGCGGCTTGGGGCCTTCCGCGGCATCCACCAACAGCAAAACTCCATCGACCATATTCATAATGCGTTCCACCTCGCCGCCAAAATCCGCGTGGCCAGGGGTGTCAACGATGTTCAACTTGACCAATTGCCCGGTCGTAGGATCAGGCAGTGTAATTGAAGCGTTTTTAGCCAGGATCGTGATACCACGTTCCCGCTCAAGGTCATTGGAGTCCATGACGCGATCAGCTACTTTTTGATTATCCCGAAAAACTTTGGCCTGTTTTAACATGGAATCGATCAAGGTTGTTTTCCCATGGTCTACATGGGCGATGATCGCAATATTTCTAATATCATTTCTTATTTTCTTCATTATTTCCTACTTTATTACAAGAAAAAACCCGGCGAACCGGGTTTTAATTCACACCTATTACATCCCAAAAACATGGGGGCGGGTCAACCGGTTCATTACAAATTTCAACAGCACGTTTCAGCTTTTCAAAAACAAGGTCAAAGTCAGACTTTCTGTTTACGTGAACCTCAAACATCAGATCACCTTTGCGAATCTTTCCACCAACTTTAACGTAAACCATGATGCCTACAGCAAGGTCGATCTTGTCATCCTTTTTTGCTCTACCGGCGCCGATCATGACCGAGCTTTCGCCAACTTCCCGCGCGTCAACAGTTTTGATATATCCGTCTTTTTCGGCAAAAATATGATGAACATACCGGCTTCTGGGTAATCTGTCAGTGTTTTCAATGAAAGTGACATCGCCACCCTGAACACTAACCATTTCCTTAAATTTTTCAAAAGCACGGCCATCGTCAATGGCTTTTTGCGCCATATTACGGGCTTCATCTAGGTTCTGCGCCGCATGACCCAAAATGAGCATATACGCGACCAAGTCAACACAATGTGTATGCAGATCTTCGGGCCCAGTCCCTTGCAGCATGGCGATAGCTTCTTTGAGTTCGAGCGCATTCCCTACCGCATGTCCAAGCGGCTGATCCATTTGCGAAAGCAGCGCGATCACTTTTCTGCCGCTAAGTTTCCCAATGGCAACCATTACGTTGGCAAGTTCGCGGGCATCGTCGAGGGTTTTCATAAACGCACCCCGACCGACCTTGACATCTAACACGATCGAATCTGCCCCGGAGGCGATCTTCTTGCTCATCACGGAAGATGCGATCAGAGGGATCGATTGCACAGTTCCAGTTACATCTCTTAAGGCATAAAGCTTCCCATCGGCTGGAGCCAGATCGGCGCTTTGTCCGGTAAGAACGATCTTATGATCACGAAGTTGTTGAATGAATTCTTCGGTGGAAAGGTTGGTCTTTATGCCAGGGATGGATTCGAGTTTGTCAATGGTACCACCACTAAAACCCAGTCCTCTGCCCGACATCTTGCCTACAGGCAGTCCGCAGGCAGCCGCGATGGGAGCTACGATAAAGGTGGTTTTGTCACCAACGCCGCCAGTTGAGTGTTTGTCGACGACGCGGCCACCAAATTCACCGAGGTCCAGTTGATCGCCGGATGCAGCCATCGCAAGCGTCATTGCGGTGATCTCCTCATGGCTCATCCCATTGAGAAGAACTGCCATCGCGAAGGCAGACATCTGATAGTCAGGAACGCTGCCTTTTGTGAAGTTTTCGATCATGAAGCGAATTTCTTCAGGGATCAGTTCCTCTTTGTCCCGCTTGCGGGTGATGATATCGACTGCTCTCACAATACGCCTCTACTGATTGGCAGGGTAAATATAGACTTTGCGATAAGGTTCCTCGCCCACCGATTCGGTATAAACATCATCCCTTTTTCTGAGCTCGATATGGATAATGCGCCGCTCGTAAGCCGGCATCGCTTCAAGCATTTGTTTACGACCGGTCGCAACGACCTGATCGGCCATTCTACGGGCTAGTTTCTGCAGCTCGGTTTCCCTTCGTTTACGATAATTCTGGATATCGATCTGGATCGGGATCCAGCGATTGAACTGATGGGAAATGATCAGGCTGACCATGTATTGGATTGAATTTAGTGTTTCAGAGCGTCTCCCGATCAAATAGCTCAGGTCATCACCCTGGATATCGACATTGTAATATTCGCGCTGGTCATCTTCTGAGACTCTTTGGTCAATGGAGAGCTCGGCTTGGGTACCCATCAGATCCAAAATCTTTCTCACAACAGCCAAAATTGCCGTTTCTTCATCCATATCTTCAGGGATGCTTCTTTCAGCGCTGCTCTGATATTCAAAATCTTCAAAACTCTCATCAAGATCTAACGGAAGTTCTTCATCAGGTTCAGGCGCTAATTCTCCGTCCTGAATTTTCATGACTTGTTTTTTGACGATAAGTTTAATTCTTGCCTGTCTTGCAGCAAAACGAAACAGATTTCGTTTGCCTTCGTCCAGAATTTCTACATCGACGTCATCGCGACCAAGGCCCAATTCTTCAAGCCCTTTTTCAATGGCTTCTTCAACTGTTGGCGCGATGACTTCGAGCGTTAATCGTTGTTCCATAAGATAACCTGCCTATTTATTCTATCTTTTCCTCTTTGGGCGTTGACGTTTCACAGCTGCTCTTGCAGAAGGTTTTCCGCTCTTGTCAGTGTCTTCTTCAACCTCATCTTCGTCGTCCTCGATCCATTCAGGCTCAATGATCGTTTTCTTCGGAGGTTCTTTTTTGGGTTCAATTCCTGGGATGATCTTAGACCAATCCGCGCGGCCCATGGCGGCATATTGAGCGACAGTTGCCAGGTTGCTGGTCAGGAAATACAGCGCCAGACCGGCTGAGAACTGGTAAGCCATCCAACCCATCATGAAGGGCATCATCATCATCATACTGTTGCTCATGGCAGCGGACTGATCGTTGGCCTGTGTGGGCGGCTGCATGATCTTTGATTGGATCAGGGTGGTGATGGTCACAAGAATAGCCAGGACCGGGATACCAATGCCAAAGATGTTCAGGCGCTCTGGCTGGCCAAGGTCCATCCACAGGAAGCGGTTTTGGATGGGGAGAATTTTGTTAACATCCAAAAATGGATACACGATCCGCTCCAAATTTGCCAGTTCAAGCGGTGTTGAAGCCATAACTTTCATAATGGCCTGATACAAACCTATGATGATCGGGAATTGGATGATCGTCGGTAAACAGGAGCCAAAGGGATTGATGCCCTTCTCCTTGTATACCTTCATCTGAATTTCGGCCATCTTCTCGCGATTATCTTTGTATTTTTCCTGCATTTTCTTGAAATAAGGATCGGACTGCAGGTCCTGCATTGCCTGGGTCGACTTCATTTGTTTGGCGGTCAAAGGATAAGTTAGCAGTTTGATCAAAATCGTGAAAAGAATGATGGCAAAACCAAAATTCTTCACCAACATGGTAATGATCAATAATAAGTTAGTAAAAGGCTGAACAATAATTGTTTCCCACATAGTGATATCTCCTATTTTGCAGGGGTATATGACCAGCCTGGTTGACCGGTTAGATTGTAGGTGTAAAGAATACTATCCGCTTTTGTGGCAGCAACAAATATCTGCTCTCCATCAATGATCGGCGCTGAATAAAGTTTGCCCGGGATAGTGGCAGTCCACTTTGTGGCGTGGTCTGTTCCATAGAAGATCATGTTGCCATCCTCACGCGCCACCAGAAAGCCGAGGTCTTCAACCTTCGCAAGACCAGCTACAACTGAACCGCCTGCTTCAACGGTCCAAAGTTGCTGACCACTTTCAGGGTTCAGCGCGATGATCTTTCCGGCGCGATCAACAAAGATCAATTCTTCACCAAGCAAGATCGGGGTTCCCCAGATGGTCGCCAGATTCTGATTTTCGCCAAACACCCAATTCACTTTGCCTGTCTCCAGGTCAAAAGAGGTCAGGTCTTTCCCAAAACTGCCAATGTAGACAGCGCCGGTGGCTTCATCATACAATGGAGATGAAACGACAGCGCCTTTGGTTTCGACGCGATAAAGCTCTTTGCCAGTGTTGCGATCCAAAACAAGTATGTGATGATCCTGCGAACTGACAACAACTTTATCGCCAATGATCAGGGGTTCGGCGATAAAGGCAAAATCGCCTTTGTAATCCCAAACCAATTCACCGGTTGAAGAATTTAATGCATATATATTGCGATCAGTGCTCGGAACGATCACCAGGTCTCCATCAATAGCCGCCTTGGCCTGGAACCAGCCCTTAGCGCCTGAAAAAGTCCAGGTGATTTGATTGAGATTGCCATCAAGCACTTTATGGAACTGATTGGCAAGGTCGCCAAAATAAACAGCTCCTTCGCTAACTTCAGGAGGAGCATACATAACAAGAGTTGGCTTCGGTTTTTCAGGATAACTTGAAACAAGAGTGCCAGTTGTCCGATCAAGCTGATGAACACGGCTTAGGTAGGCGACGTAAACATGGTCGCCAGAGACAGTTAAACCAGGAGTGCTCTCAGCTCTGACACCAGCCGCGCATCCAGATAAGACCAGGGCGGCAATGGTCAGGAGTAGCAGGGTCCACACATATTTTTTATTCATAAATCTCCAGTCAAGGTACAGGGTCTATACCACCTTCATTGAAGGGGTTGCATCTTACAATTCGTTTTATCGCCATCCAGCCGCCTTTGATCGCTCCATATTTGTAAACAGCCTGATATCCATAGTGAGAACAGGTCGGATAAAAGCGACAGGTGTTGGGAGGGAGCATTTTTGAGAAGGTCATTTGGTAGCCTTTGATCAGGTAAAGCACCAACCGACGGGGAAAATTGGCAAAAGTTTTCGGCAGCTCGCTCAAGGGCGGGTCTGCGTACTTACTCTTATCTTCAGTCTCAAAATCACTCATTTGAATAAAGCAAACCAGCTCTTTGGAAGAGCTGGACAATTGACTTATCCAGAGTGGCAGGATCAACCTGCAACAAATCAGGGCGTGCTATAAGAACGAAATTGTGATCTTCAGCAATCCTGGGTGCAAGCATCTTCACTCTGGATCTCATTCTGCGCTTACAGCGGTTTCTTTTTACAGCTCCGCCGACTTTCCTGCTGGCGATCACGGTAAAACAAGGCTTGTTATCCGCGTTTTTTTTGATGACCAATACAAGAAATCGGTTAGAAAAAGACTGACCCTCCTTGCGGATTGCAGCAATTTCCAATGAGTTTCGTAAAACAGCAAGGCTGCCTATGGAAGCCATAGCCGCTGTACTTCACCAGTTCCTACCAGCTGACCCGCTTCACGTGGTTGTTGGCGCTTTTGGTAAGGACATGGCGACCACGGCGTCTGCGGCGTTTCAAAACCTCCTGCCCGTCGGCAGTAGCCATTCGTGCTCTAAAACCATGCACGCGAACGCGTCGTCTCACTTTGGGTTGATAAGTCCGTTTTGTCATTGTTCAAATTCCTTTCAGTCTATCCTGATTTTAGCTGAGGCGCATTGAAACCAGGACTGTTTTTCAAATCCATAACTTTTTAATTTTACCTTGTTTGCTTTATTGGTCAAGACAAAATTGCCGATAAAATTTGCCGATAATAATTACCAGCAACTTCTATTTTACATCAAACCAGGTATAGCTTTTTGTTTTTTATATAATGGATGCGATGATATGCCCACCTTGCCGAAGACCCAACCAACTTATATTTCATATCTCTTTTAGAATTGTTTTATTTGAATACGCGAAATGTAAAAATTATTTCGGTATTAAGTATTAATGTCACATATCAATTGAAACAATGAGTCGCAATGATTGTATGAGATAATCCAACCACCCCTACCATAACAGTTCAGGCAGGTTTCCCAATGAGGTTCCCTTTTGGATCTAATTCAACAAATTTGGTGTCAACGATTTGATTCATTAAATTATCTGTTGAAAATGTCTCAACACGCTGATAATTTTCGGCGAAGCCTACCCATTTTGTGCCCGCTTTTGTTTCTCTTTTACTTTCATACAATACACTACCGGTTTGGCCGATCATCGCCAGCTTGCTCTTTTTTGACTGTTCCTTAAAATGCTCGATTAACAGTTTAGTTCGCTGCTTTTTATCTGAATCCTGAACCAACGATTGCATGTTTTCGGCATCAGTTCCTGGCATCGGTGAAAAAGAAAAGACATGACCACCATCAAAATTACATTTTTTTATGAATTCAAATGATACCTGAAACAGTTCAGGCGTTTCGGTGGGAAAACCGCTGATAATATCAGTTGTAATGCTTGTCTGAGGCGCGATTTGACGTATCTGGTTCAAGACTTTAAAGAAACGCTGCGCATTGATTGGCCTGCGCATCGACCGCAGGATTTGGTCCGCCCCACTTTGCAAAGGGATATGCAGGTGTGCGCAAACACGCTTTTCATTCAAAAGTTCAATGAAGGCCGGATCAATATCCCAGGGTTCAATCGAAGAGAATCGAATTCTGGGTATGCACGTTTGGACCAGGATGGTTCGTATCAGGTCGCAGAGCGCCAACCTCGGTTGAAGCTCTTTACCCCAGGAGCCCAGCTGTACGCCTGTGAGGATGACCTCCTTGACGCCCATGGCTTCGAGTTCATGAATCTGACGAAGTACTTTATCCGTTGGCACACTCCGTGATGTTCCTCTGGCGATGGTCGTTAGACAGAAACTGCATTGATTCATACAGCCATCCTGAACCTTGACAAAGCCGCGCGTGCGCGTCCGTTTCCCGAGAATTGGTTTCTTTGTCAATGTGCCTGGAAGTTCTGAATGCTGATTTAGCAAAATTTCGGGTATCTTCTCTTTCTCACCGTTCAAAACTGTCAGGTCACTGATATTCTTTGCTTCCTGAATATCAATATTGACCCAACAACCGGTACTGATGATCTCCGCGCTTCCCAAATTACGGTAATGGCGGATCATTTTTCTGGAATCCGCGCGGGCTTTTTTGGTAACACAACAGGTATTGATGATGATCTTATCCGCTTTTTCAGGTGTTGATACGATCGTCGCCCCTTTACGGGCAAGATCGATCGCCAATAGATCTAATTCCGCCTGGTTCAGGCGGCAGCCAACCATATCGAGGAATATTTTCATCAGGGTTTTAGAATGATCAGATCGTTAAAGACAGCCGTCAGGTTTCCTTCTTCAAAGGTTTCCACCAAAAAGCCGTTTTGACCGTTGCTAAAGCTGGTGTCTTGCGCGCTGACAATGGTTTCGCCGTTGACGATCAACCGCAGGTTTTCATCAATACAGCTTGCAGTGATATCGTTGATCCCATCGTCCAGTGATATTCCTTCGGCACGGATAAACTGCTCGCTGCCAATTAACTCGATATTACCATCAAGCAGGCGCACAATGCCTGCATAGCCATCCGCGCTGATCACGAAGGCGTAATAATTAAGTTTGTCCTGATAGCGGCAAACGAGACCAAACTGGGATTCTCTGGCGCCTGTGATCTTCTGAACTTTCGCATCCATAATTGAATTCGAAAAGACAAGGTTGGTTGTTGAAACTGTCCTTGAATTGGCTGGTTTGATCGAGATCATGTAACCGCTGTTGGAATAGCCTTTTAATTCATAGGCATTATTTACGACTTCCCAACCAGTTTCTTCGTCTGAAAAATCGTCCTGGAAAAGAATGCTGCCGGAAAGCTTCCAGGGCAAAACATCTTGACTGATCTTGCCTTTGTTGAAAGAAGAACAAGCGGCCAGGAAGAGAACAAGCAAAAGTAGAAATAAAACTCTGAAGTTGCGCATATATCTATTATAAATAAAAATCCCCGCTATGCCGTGTGCGAAATGGTTTTGAACCTGCAAAAGCAGGACTGGTTCTACCTCCAGGGTCAATCTTGACTCGGGTCTATCATATCCCCTGGTGTGAGATTAAACCATTTTTAAGGGTGTTGGTACAAAACTGAGTTAACGCATCACCAACACAGCAGGGTATTCAATTTATACCATAAAATAATAGAATATACTTATGCAGGTTATAACATCAATTGGAGTGATTTATGTCTAAAAGACTGTTTATCGCGATCAAGCCGGGCTTTGAAACACAGAACGCGATCAATAACTTTCAGTTAGAGCTGAAAAAAGAATTGCCCCATCGCGGTATCAGGTGGGTAAAGCCGGAGTTGATGCACCTGACCTTATTGTTCATGGGCGATGTTGAAGAATCCCGCATCCCTGAAATAAAAGTTTTACTAAAAAATATCGCGAATGAAACCAAGCCTTATAATCTCCAATTTACCGGAACAGGTTTCTTTGGCCGTCCTGATGCGCTTAGAACTATTTGGATCGGAAGCCAGGATCAGGGAGAGACACAAAAGTTGTATCAGGCCATTTGTAGAGATTTGCAGGGATTGATCCGAATCGGGAACAAACAACTTTCTCCCCACCTGACTTTAGCCAGAATTTCTGACTTTATGCCAAAAGAAGAAAGAATTATGATTTCTCAAAAAATGGGAACCCATACGGAAACAGTTTTTGGATCTACAAGCGTAACTAAGTTTGAACTGATCGAAAGCACACTCACACCAACGGGCCCAATTTATAAAGCTCTGGAAATTTTTTTCTTAAGGTAAAATAAACAAAAACGAGGTGAACGCTGGAACCAATTAGCTTAGGACGTGATATCGTCAACATTTTGGAAGAAAATTTTGCGGAAAACATTTTACTGTTGGACCTCAAAGGTATCTCAGATTTTACGGATTGTTTTGTGATCGCCACCGCAAGCAGCGAACGCTTGCTGGATAGTCTCTCAGCAACTTTGAAAGAAAAAGTAAAAGCATTGCACGGCTACAATGGAATCGTCGAAGGCAGTGGACAAACTGGTTGGGTCATTGTGGATTACGGCTATGTCGTTGTCCATTTACTTTCCGCTGAATTGCGGGAATATTACAATTTGGAAACCCTCTGGCATACGGCCAAAGTTGTTTTACGGGTTCAGTAATAAAACAGCCCCACACGGGGCTGTTTTTCTTTAAAGTATATTTTTTAGAATTTCTTCGGCATGTTGTTCAGGTTTGACCTTCTTGTAAACCTGGAGGACCTTGCCTTCTTCGTCGATCACATAAGTAACGCGGTTCATGCCGTAATACTCCCTGCCCATCATCTTTTTCAGTCCCCAAACGCCGTAGGCCTGCGCGACGGTCGTTTCATTGTCCGACAGCAAAGTGAATGGTAAGGAATACTTTTCAGCGAATCTGGAATGCGATTTTTCGCTGTCCTTGCTGACACCTAAAATGGTGATTCCGTGTTTGCGGTACTCCGCGAAATAATCTCTGAAGCTACAGGCTTCTTTGGTACAACCTGGAGTGTCATCTTTTGGATAGAAGTAAAGAATCACCTTTTTTCCCAGGTAATCAGACAATTTATGTGCTTTTCCTTCCTGATCGAGCAGTTCAAAATCAGGTGCGATATCGCCAGTTTTTAACATACAGCCTCCTAAATCATTGGATAGATCAATATATAGATTATTGTAAAGTAGTGTAACAGCGCCGTCATCCGTATAAAGTTCCAGTTTGGTTTCACGCCAAGTGAAATTCTGCTCAACAAAAATATTTCAAACAACGCTATGACAGATGATATCAAAACAGACCAGTAAAGCGCAAATGTTTTTGTAAGGATTTGGTACAAAAATAACGGTATATAGGTCAAGAGAATTGAGAAATTATGAAGTTTAAAGGCATTTTCCCAACCCAGCTGCCCGATCATGCCCGTTTCATGAAGTGCTGATCCCTTTTCAATGTCTGAAATATTATAAGCAATTGCCGTTGCCATATAACAGAAAAAGAGAGGCAAGGCCATCAGAAAATCATACGATACAGGATTTTCATGCTGCAGCCCCATGCCAAACAAAAAGAAAAGTGGGGAAACAACAATTGCCTCCAAAAAAAGGTCGTATTTCCTGACGAAGACTTTGCCGACAACCGTAACAGGTAGAAAAAAGAGAGCGAATATTGCAATGATGTAGAATAAATTGACCCCGATCAGTATCTTTTGCCGCAAAAGCAAATATAAAATAAAAAACAAGGCCATAAACAGAAATGCGGTTAAGAGAATTAATCCTGATTTGTTATCCTGACGTGACAGATTGATCTTTGTATAAGGGTTGATCTTATTAGTGGTGAGATAATCCAGAAAGGCTTTCAACAAAAATGCCAACAAAATAGTACCTATCCCGAGGATCAGGTTTAGACGATTAAAACCTCCCGACCGAAAACCAGCCAAAACCGAGCCAGCCAGTAGACTGAGATGAGCGGCAAAAATAAAAAACAAATCATTCTTTATATATTTAAAAAGCTTACTAAGCACGGTTTAGAGTCTAACATAAATCCAGAAAAACCAATGAAGCAGGTATAATTTCCACAATGAAACCAAGCAATCGTAAACCAATTTTCAGGCTGGTATTGCTGCTGATGCTGCTTTGCGTCTGCTCTCTGAGCGAATCTGATGGGGAAGCGGCCGATCTGGACATCTATGTAGCCAATACCCAAAACCAATGCGCTGGAAAAACTCAGTGTTTCTATAATGACGCAGCTGACACAGTTGACGCCATTGCTTTGAACAAAGCGATCCGCTTCGCCAAAGATAATAACCTTGAGGGGGCAAACATATACATCTTATCCCCTTATGAGATCAGAACTCATCAGGTGGTCATTGATTTTCCAATTAAGATCATTGGTGAGAATGGTGGTTGGTTAAGTACTTCCAGCAGCAGCTGCGGCCAGCCAATGCTGGTGATCAATTCCAGGGTCACCTTGAAAGACATCTATCTAACAGACGGCACCTGCAACAATCCTTCCAGAGATCTGATTCATATCAACAGCGCTTCGGACGTTTTGATCGAACATTCCACACTCGAAAACGGAGCGACGGCCATCCTTCATCAAAACAACCTGGGCAAGCTGACCATCCGAACCAGTGAAATAAAGAACAATTCAAGTGCTTTGATCAGTGAGAATACGGAAGTGACATCAAGCCTGGTCATGGAAGCAAACAATATCATTGGCAATGGCTCCCCGATCCAGGTGAGATGTGCAAATAACAGCATGGTCGACCACAACTTTTGGGGTGACGGTATCTTGCCCTCCCAGGCAGCTCCCAACTGTTCGGCGGACAATTCAAAAGTCCTTGGAGCGAAAATATTGAGTGAGCAGGTTGGCGTTGCCGCGCGTTTACTGGGGCTTTCATCTTCCTATCCTCAAAACGATTTCTATGGGTTTTCGGCTAAAAGTGATGAAAATTCCAATTTATTCGTTGTAAACCATGCCGATCAGGCTCCTTTTTCTGACAATAGCGCCCGCGCGCTAAATGTCTGTGGAAATTATTTTGATATTTTTTTGCCGAATGGAGAAAACCCGTCTTCAATTACTTTAAGATATAAATACAATCAGAATCAGGCGTGCGAACAGATGGTGCAATCGTTATCATTATGTGGCTCAGGCCGCCCTGCCCGCTTCCCATTAATGTGGTTTGACCCTAAAACATCGGTAACAAACGGCTGGGATAACGTCGGTGACACACCTCAAACAGAAGCCGGAAACATCTTCAGCGGGCAGGAAGTCCGCTGTGATCTGCAAAATAAAAGCATTGAAGCGGTTATCGACAATGACGGCAGGCCTGATCTTCTCAATGACCTGCATTACACGCCTTTTGTGGTTGGTTTTGATATCAGCACGGTCATGGCATTTCGCCTTTCTGAGGATGATCCTGGCACCGTTATTTTAAACTGGGGCACCACCACTGAAGCGAACACCAGGGGTTACCAAATTTCTCGCTCAACGAGTGAAGATGGTGAATACAAAAAAATCGGCCAGTTTATACCTATAAAAGGATCAGCCACCAGTGGTGGCTTATACAAATTGACTGACCAGTCAGTCAAGCCATCAACGACCTATTTTTATAAACTGGAAGTGATTGATGTTGATGACAGCGTTCAGCAGATCATTGGTCCCATCAAGATCATCACACAGGCGAATGATGCCCCAAGCAGGACCCCCACCGCAACCGCGACCTCGACCGGAACGTTGTATCCCACCAGCACACGAGTCCCTACACGCACTCCCACTCCATTTTTAACGGCTACCAGCTCATATTCAACGCCGAGACCAACCCGTGTGACAAGAACAAGCTCGCCGACGCCGGAAATATCTGAGACGCCAACACCTACCGAAGTAGTTTTTACTAAACCTACTCATTTGCATTCCACCAAAACTACACGTCCTACTGTTGAATCAGGCGCATTGCTGGACAAACATGCCAGCACAAAAGATAAGAGTGACCTTTTTTGGCTTCCTGTTTCCGCGATCATCGTGTCTGTGATGCTTGGTTTGTATTTTCTTTTGGGCAAGAAAAAAGGCTAATTTTTGACTTTTGTTTTCAATTATGCTATTCTTTGGCGCAATTCAAATAAGGAGTTAATCAATGCAAAAAGAGCGCGTTTCTGAAAATGTCTATTGGTTTCAAAGTGATGTTTATGCTCAGGTTACCGCTGGCGCTATTATCGGACCGCAATGGGCTGTTTTGATCGACACCCTGATGCCTGAAGAAACTCCTTACATTAAAGTCTTCATTGAAAATGAATTGCTCGTCCCAGTCCGCTATATTGTTAACACGCATCATCACGCCGATCATAGCTGGGGAAATTGTTATTTTCCAAATGCAACTGTGATCGGGCACGAAATTTGCCGCGAGCAGATGTTAGGCCGCAGCCAGTCCGCGCTAGCTGAAGCTGTTAAAAATGAGCCTCTTTTCAGAAATCTTTGCATCAAGGAACCGTCCATCACCATAAACAAAGGTTCGCTCTATATCAAAATTGGCAAAAAGCAGATCAGGATATTTTCAACCCCAGGACATTCTGATGACAGTATTTCGGTTTTGCTTGAGGATGATCGCATCCTTTTTAGTGGCGATGCCTACATGCCCATCCCTTATTTTGTGGGTGGAGACATTGACATCCTGACCCAAACGATCATGGATATCGGTGCCATGGGGCTTGAAAATATCATTCAGGGACACGGTGATATCGTCTTACGGGGTGAGATCGAGAATGTCACTGAGAGCCATCTGGAATACCTGAAGAATATTCGGAAGATCGTTAAGACAGCCTCCCGAAGAAAAAATCCCATCGAATTCCTGCTTTCGCAATCAGTGGAAGACAGTGGAAAACAACGGATTTGCATGGGTGGCCTGGCTCAGGATCTCCACGTTCGCAACCTGCAATGGCTTTATTTATACGAGCTTAAAAAGGAACGCTCTGAATCAAAGAATTGATCCCAGAATTACGATCAATATTGTGACGACCAGCATAATTAATGGCTCCTTGTACTGGTGCCATTTTTTATTTTCTTCATAGAGATTGAACCATGAGGTCAGAGAATACAGTCCTCCCGTCAGGATCAGTCCATATTGCAAGGGATTAATGAACAAATAATGCAATCCAACAGCAAGTTCTGAGATCAGCAAAGAAATAATTAATGATTGTGTCATCTTGTAATCTTTACGTTGCCAGATCGTCATCGTCCGGAAAGTCACAAAAAAGGCTGCAGCGAAGATGAGTGTCATCTGTAGAAACATACGCAAACTGCTGTTTTTTATGGCTGTAGCGAATACAAGAAACATCCCATAGGAAAAACTGATCACGATCAGGTTGTATTGGATCAGGCTGGTATTTTCCTGGCCCAGTAAGACATATTCTGACCTCAGCAATAGAAAAACGATCAGATAACCGAGAGACAAAACGATCCACCAGATCAGACTGCGCGCGGACTGGCTCAAAACGATCCCCAGGATCAGGCTGGCGATAAAAGGCAAAGTAATATGGGGGAAAAGCTTCATCAAACCAGCTGGCTCGCTTTCCCATCTCGGATGCGCAACGAAGACCCATACCGCTCCCACTGCAGCCACAAGCGCAAGAATGAACGGGAGCAGGCTCAAAAAGTTGAACTGAAAAGTAAAGATAATAAATAGATGAACATTTCCGGGCGTCAACTTTTCTGGAATCAGATAGATCAAACTAAAGCCCAATGCCAGAAACGCCAGCATAATGCTAAAGCGGCTCAGGTAGAGTTTGTTATCCCTTATCTTTTCCATGCCTGCATTTTATCATTAAGGATTAATGCAAAATTTATTATCTTTCTTTTGGTAATTCAAAATAATAAAAGAAACGTTTAAGGGCAAACAAATCAGCTAAACCATATTGACGTTTATTCAAACTTTTAAGACTGCTCTCACCGGAGTGGCTTCGCGATCAATGAGTTTTAGCGGCAGGCAGATAAGTTCATACGTGCCTGGTTTTACATGGCCAAGGTTCAGCGTTTCGAGGACGACAACATCATTTCCCAGCAATATCTCATGGCCTTCGCGAATCTCATCCATTACGATGACTGCCATCGCGTCCACGCCAACCAATCGGCAGCCGTGCTCGACCAGCCATTCGGCCCCACTGGCATCCAACGCCACATATTCGTAATCAAATTGTGGGTTTTCCTGCGTCCACATTCGGCTTGTGCGGGTTTTGAAAAGTACGCGTTCGACGTTTTCGATCCTTACACTTTCCAAAAATTTCCGATCGATCTTGTCTATTTCATCAGGTACTTCCACAACTTCAACCGGCCCGATCAGCGCGTCCAGATCAAGCGCTTGTGTGGTTTTACCACCCTCGATAAAATGCAAGGGCATATCAATATGGCTGCCGCAATGCGCACCCATGCGAACGTAAGTCACATTCGATTCGTGCCCATCCGCGATTTTGGCATCCCAGCCAACTTCCACGGCTTTATCGCCGGGCCAAACCAGCATTCCGTCTTTAATCCCAACAGTGATATCGATATAGGTCATTTTTTTCCTCACAAATCTGATTTTTGATAGTTTTCGCAAGTCATTTTGTTTACAATTGTAATTGATGAGGTCTTATGAATAAAGTTTATATCGCAGGAATTGGACAAGTGCCGGTTGAGGAAAACTGGAACAAATCGTTGAAGGAACTGGCTGGCGACGCAGGCCTGATGGCAATCGAAGATGCAGGGATAGGTTACCCGGATGGTCTTTTTGTGGGCAACATGATGGGGATCACCGCCAACCGGCAGGCGCAATTTGGAACGCTGATGGCAGACTGGCTTGGTTTTCATCACAAACCTGCCATTTCAGTTGAAACTGCCTGCAGCTCCGGCGCGGCAGCTTTCAGGCTCGCGCTGATGGCAATCGCCAGCGGCGAAATGGAGACCGCTCTCGTCATCGGCGCGGAGAAAATGACCGACTCACCAGGAAATGAGATCACCAGCAGCCTGGCAACCGCCTCAGATGCCGAACTCGAAGCGGACATGGGATTGTCCTTCGTTGGCCTAAACGCCCTGTTAATGCGGCGTTATATGCACGAATACGGCTGGAAACATGAAGATTTCTCAGGTTTTTCCATCAACGCCCACGCTAACGCGATCCATAACCCCAACGCGCGTTTTCACAACCTGATCGATCGGGAAGCTTTCAGGCGCGCTCCAATGGTCTCGGATCCGATCAACCTTCTGGATGCATCGCCGGTCTCGGATGGCGCCGCGGCGATCATTTTGTCAGCCAGACCGATCTCGAACGGTCGCAAAGTCGTCTCCGTCGCCGCCTCAGCTTCCGCGACAGACACAACATCCATCCAAAACAGGAAGGATGGGCTCAGGCTCGCGGCAGCTGAAAGTTCCGCGAAACAAGCCTACCGTCAGGCGGCAATCGGGCCCAAAGATATAGGACTATTTGAATATCATGACGCGTTTTCGATCATGGCAGCCTTATCGCTTGAGGCAGCCGGCTTTTGCGCCCCCGGCGAAGGGCCAAAACTGGCCCTTGAAAACAAAATTGCCATCGATGCTGAGCTTCCTGTCGCGACCATGGGCGGTCTGAAAGCCCGCGGTCATCCAGTTGGCGCAACTGGCATTTATCAGCTGGTGGAAGCGAGCCTGCAATTGCAAGGCCTGGCAGGTAAAACGCAGGTTAAACGCACTGATTACGCGCTTGTACAAAACATTGGCGGTTCAGGTTCCAATGTGATCACCCATATTCTTCGCTCTGAGTGATACAATAAAAACATTAACGCACGTAAAACCACCTCAAAGGAGAGCGGTCAATGAAGCAATTCCATGTTACCAAAGCGTCCCGAGATAAGTACCAGTTTGATGAAGTTTTGTTTTCTAAGAATGGAAATGTAGTCTTTGCGAATTTCCATTCATCAAGAGAGTTTGCTCACCGTATTAATCAGAAACGCAGCAATCCGGATGATCCTGAAACCTACGCTTCGCCGGCGGATATTAACGCGCTGGGATTGATCGATGAGATCTTTCATCAGATCATGGATGAATACTATGAAACTCACGGTCGCAGTATTCAAACAGCCCTGGCAAGGCACCTCATTCAAAACCTTGGAAAAGATTTTGTCGTTGAAACACTGGTCAAGTTCAATGAACAATTCCCACCTGTGGAGGTATATCAGGGCAAACAAAGCATCTCTGAATATCTGAAGGGCAGCGATCAGGGCATAACAAATTATGATGTCACAGTCGAAGAAATGTTGATGACCTGGCTGACTAATGTGAACCCAGCCGCTGCGCGCTACCGCGAAATTTTTGACGATCGACCACTTTATACAGCCAGTGCTTACGCAAAAGTTCTGGATTCGATTCAATCTTTCTTTAAAACCCAACCAACCTTTGGACCTGAAGATCAGGACCTGATCACCATGCTGCGCACGCCTTCGTTGCGCGTGCCGGATTCGCTGACCGGACAACTTGAGTTTATCAAAGCCAACTGGGGACAATTTCTAAGTGAATTCTTCCTCAAACTGCTGGGCAGTCTGGATATGTTAAGTGAAGAAGCCAAAGCCCGCGCAATGTTCTTTCAAGCCGCGCCGGATTTTTCAAACCCTGAGACTTTCGTCCCTGAATATAAAACAGGATACGACGCCTGGGGAGAACCGCTGGCCGAAATTGAAAACTTCAGCCCGGACAGCGATTGGATGCCCCGCGTTGTCATGTTGGCCAAGAATGCCTTCGTCTGGCTGAATCAACTGTCCAGACAATATCAACGTCCCATCGAAAGACTTGATCAAATCCCTGACGAGACCCTGGATCAACTCGTCCATTGGGGTTTCACCGGCCTATGGCTGATCGGTTTATGGGAACGCAGTGAGGCCTCAAGAGAAATAAAACAGTTGTGCGGCAATCCGGATGCTATATCCTCCGCATATTCCCTCACACGCTACCAAATTGCTGAAAAACTTGGCGGCGAGGCGGCCTATTACAACCTAAGCCAACGTTGCGGCTCCCGTGGGATCCGCCTGGCAAGTGATATGGTTCCCAACCATATGGCGATCGATTCAGACTGGGTCTATGATCATCCCGATTGGTTTATCCAATCAGAGCATTCGCCTTTCCCTGTCTACATCTTCGAAGGCCAGGAACTTTCCAAACGGCCTGGCATCAGCATCAAACTGGAAGATAAATATTATTCCCGCTCCGATGCCGCGGTTGTCTTTAAAAGACACGACTACAATACGGGCCAAACCCGTTACATCTACCATGGCAATGACGGCACCAGCATGCCCTGGAACGATACAGCTCAACTGAATTATCTTAATCCCGAAGTACGCGAAGCTGTCATTCAGACCATCCTTAGCGTGGCAAGACGTTTCCCGATCATTCGCTTTGATGCTGCCATGACGCTGACCAAACGGCACTATCAACGCTTATGGTACCCCCAGCCAGGCAGCGGCGGTGATATCCCGTCCCGCGCGGATCACGCGATGACCAAAGAGGCTTTCGATCAGGCCATGCCAGAAGAATTCTGGCGTGAAGTAGTCGATCGCGTCGCGGCTGAAGTACCTGATACGCTTTTGCTTGCTGAAGCCTTCTGGTTGATGGAAGGCTATTTTGTGCGCACGCTCGGGATGCATCGTGTCTATAACAGCGCGTTCATGAACATGCTTCGAAATGAAGAGAATGAGAAGTATCGACTGCTGATCAAGAACACCCTGGTCTACGACCCGCAGATCCTCAAGCGTTACGTCAACTTCATGAACAATCCTGACGAGAAGACCGCCGCGGAACAATTTGGTAAAGGGGATAAGTATTTTGGCATCTGCACGCTGCTTTCAACCATGCCAGGCCTGCCCATGTTCGGACACGGTCAAATTGAAGGCTATACC
Source organism: uncultured Anaerolineaceae bacterium (assembly GCA_964293995.1). Lineage (GTDB taxonomy): Bacteria > Chloroflexota > Anaerolineae > Anaerolineales > Anaerolineaceae > Mesolinea. The sequence continues at coordinate 18,266 of CAXYYH010000012.1, read as the reverse complement.
GAAAAATATGGCATGGAATATTACCGCCCTTACTGGGACGAAACGCCGGATCAGGGATTGATCGATCACCATGCTTCCGTTATTTTCCCCTTGCTTCACCGACGCAAATTATTCGCGGAGGTTGATGATTTCAGACTCTATGACTTCAACACAGATCACGGCGTCGATGAGAATGTCTTCGCCTATAGCAATTATTATGGCGGTCAGTCTGGTTTGGTGGTTTACAATAACTGCTTTGGCAGTACTTCAGGATGGATCAAAGTCTCGGCTCCATTCCTGGTAAAGGACGGAAACGAAGGCAGTCTGCATACGAGCGAACTGTCTGAGGCCCTGCGGCTTAAAGGCGGCCATGATGCCTTTGTTATCTACTATGACAATGTCTCAAAACTATACTTCATTCGCACTTTGGAAGAGGTCAGAAGACAAGGCCTCTTCTTCCAGTTGGATGCTTACAAACACATGGTTTTGGTAGATTTCAAGGTCGTTTACGGCGCCCAATATGCCCAGCTTCACCGCATGCTTGGCGGCAATGGAACCTCCGATTTTTACTCAAACCTGGAAGAAATTGAGCTGAGCCCCCTCCTGCAGCCCTTGCGTAAACTTTTTGATCCATCCACTCTGAAAAACCTCGCTTCGACGAATGATGAAGAGGAATTCAACAAGCTGTTGCAGACCAGTCTGGAATATCTTAAACAGGCCGGTCAGTCTGACCATAACGCCTTTGACCTTGAACTGGCAGGTGAAAACGCGAAATTGCTTATTGAAAACATCCTGAAACCGCAATCTCTGGGCAACCGTTTTGGGCTCTCTGCCATGGAAAGCACCAAAATGGCAGTTGAGGAAATACTTGAAGAGCTGGAAGCAGATCATCGCAAGCAATACCTGTTCATGCTTTGGGCATATCTCGCCAATCTCACTGCTCCGATAAGCGATCCAGGATCACCGAGGCAAAACAGCGAAATCTTCAGGCATAAACCAGTCACTGAACTATTAAAGCGTACCCTATCGCAACTTGGTTTCAATGAATATGAAAGCTGGAAGAACACCCAGCTCTTACAGGCATTGGTCTCAGCCCGCTTCACTTTAGATAAGGAAGATGAGCCTGCAGAAGTTGCAAACCGGACACTTGAAAGCTGGATCAACAACGAAAATGTGCGTGCCTATTTGGACGTAAATACGCACAACAATATCCGCTGGTACAATAAAGAGCGTTTTGAAGATTTCGTCTGGTACAGCAAGGCGCTTAAGTACTTCTGCCTTTCTTTGGATGAAAACCTCGACTCCACACAGGTAATTGAAAACCTCCTCGTTGAAGAAGAGGTTTTCAATCAGATCGACGAGGCTGAAGAATACTCCCAGTACCAGGTTGATAAACTTCTGGAGTTCTTCAAAGAGAATTAAGTCTCGTTCTTCGCTCGCAACAGGGTCTGAGTGTAGACAGTGTCCCCTCTCAGACCCGTTTTTTTGCTTTGAACATTCTCAAACAACTTCAAAATCGCTTGATCAGGGCTTTTTCCAGTTACCTTTTCTGTTAACCAGGCTGCATTGGCCGCATAGGCAATATTGTTTTGCGGTTCAATGCGATGAAATTCATCAAAAAACCAACCGCAGGAAGTGAACATACGCTGGCGTTCGTACTGTGATTTCAACATCAGGGTCAATACTTCCTTACCATGTTCATCAAGCGGCTGGATCAGAATGTCCTGGACGATTTCATCAAGCGTTTTTTGTCCGTTCATCAGTCTGATGTACCGGTGCCGCAGCTCCCACGGGTCGCGCACGTATTGCATCACAGTATTATAAAAAACTTCGTCAAGCCAATCTGCCAATGTTTTCATGGCAGTGAAAAAAGGCTCCTTCCAGTTCGCGCCATTGGTGCAGGAGCACTCTTTTCGCCAGCGATCCACGCCATGGAAACATGACCACGATGAAGGTTCAATCAGTTTTGCTTTGGCAGTGACCTGATTTTCTTTTAACCACAAGCCTGGATAAGTCCAGTGCAGTTTACTTTCATTTTCAGACAAATTAAGGATATAGGTCAGAAAATGGTTCCTAAACTTTTGATGATGCCCGTACAATTCACCGTCACTGGCAATAATGTTGAGTTGATCAGGATCGTTCTTTAAGCTATTTCGTACCAAACTGACAAAATAATCGCCATTTTCAGTCGTGCCAGGCACAAAACTTACCATCGTGCTCAGGTCTTTACGATACGGAAACACGATAAAAGGCTTCCGGCCATCCGGAAGATCGACCAGATAAGGTCCGGGAGCATCTTCCAGAGGCGCAATTTGCCAGAGCGCAAGGATCACGAATTTCAGGCCCAGATCGGACAAAACACACAGTGTTTCCAGATCAACACCGGCTTCTGGCAGCCACATCCCCTCCGGTGCATGCCCGAAACGATATTCAAAATCATCCAGTCCCCACCGTACCTGAGTGATCTTGTCATTTTTGCTGCCGAGAGGCAATATCGTATGATTGTAGCTTTGGGCCATGCCATTCCCAACGCCATTTTTCTCAAAATTTGAGCGTTCCTGATAAACAATCATTTGGGCGATCTCGGGTTTGTATTCCCACATCCATCGAAACAAAGTTGGCCCAACATTAAAACTGATCTTCGCAAAATTACCCGCTTCCGCGTTAGGCTGGTAACACTCTGCCAGGATCTTTTCATTCCAGTTATTAAAGGGCTCAGCGCCCCTTTCTGCCGGGATATAGTTTGAGATCGGGTCTTCACGAGGGGGTTGGTAAAAATGTCCGTGGATGCAAATGTTCATTTATATTTGTTTCCTCTCAGATAGCTCAGTTTTTGCTTCATTCTGGCAGGCTGAATATCAAAAATGCGGGACATACTGTCCAGATTACAGGTTCGGTTTTCTGCCAGATAGTCCATCCAGTATACATTGATTGGCGGATCTTTCATGCGATTTTCGATCATTTGGGTAAAAAAACTGTAATTAACCGGTGAAATGTTCAGGAACCTGACTTTTCTTTTCATGCCGTCAGCAACCAATTGGGCAATCTCCCGGTAACTTAATTGTTCTGAACCGCCAAGTTCTATCGTCTGACCGATCAGGTCTTTCCGATCGAGCGACCAGAGCAAAGCGGTTACAAAATCGTCAACCCACAATGGCTGCAATAATACCTGCCCTTCCCCGGGCAAAAAGAAAATGCCCAAAAACGTGCGGATCAAACGAGCGATTGATTCTGTGAAACGGTCGCCTTCGCCAAATAAGCGGCTCGTTCGAAAAACGGTGTAAGCCAGGCCGGATTTGCGAAGCACTTCCTCGCCCATTCCTTTGGCTTTAAGCAAGCCGTAAGCTGAATTCTTATCAGCGCCCAAATGGCTGACATAAAAGAAACGCTCCACATTCGCATTTTTGGCGATTCGCGTAAAGGTATCCAAATTTGCGACTTCAAGTTTTGCCAGGTCCGCCTTTGAACCAAGCGCCTCGCTGCCGCTAAGATAAAAGACAGTATCAACATCAATAAAAGCCGTTCGAAGACTGCCAGCATCTTCCATTGAACTGAGCACAAGATCATACTTCTTGCCCTTCGGTAAAAGACTTTGCTGCTCTCCCGAAAGTAATAAGAGCCTGTAATCCAGCCCTTCCGCTTCCAGTTTTTCCAGGAGCTTGCGACCGATAAAACCTGTGCTGCCAGTTACCAAAATCATGCCGGTTATTATAGCAGAAGTTAATTCCTGGCATAGTACTTGCACATTATATAGGTAGGAAAACCTGACATTTGGACAAAAATATGGAAAAGAAAATTGGCTTTCATTACTTTCAGGATCTGACCCACTACCAAAGCAAAGACCTTGCGCTTTGGGAGCCCGAGCTTCGATCCCTACAGGCTGGCTGGCTGGTGCTAAAAGCCAGCCCAACACACGCGATTCCGGAAGAATTCATTCAGGGATTGTTGAACGCAGACATTCAGCCGATCGTCCATTTTGATTTCCCGGTAAATTCTGACTATCGTCCGGAAGACCTGCGCATTCTGCTCAGTTCTTATGCGAAGTGGGGCGTGAAATATGTGGTTTTCTTTGACAAGCCCAACATGAAATCAGCCTGGATTAACGATAGCTGGTCTCAGGGCGACCTGGTCGAAAGATTTATGGATCGTTACCTCCCGTTTGTGCGGCTGGCTGAACAAAATGGTCTGATACCAGTCTTTCCTCCACTTCAGCCTGGCGGCGATTACTGGGATTTGTCCTTCCTCAAAAAAGTTCTCGATCTGGCAAAACAAAGACGCTCGCTTGATTTCGTGAGCAACTTTCATATCGCGGTCAGCTCGCAAACCTTCAACCATCCGCTCAGTTGGGGGGCTGGAGGCAAAAGGAATTGGAAAGTTCCCCGCCCCTACTCCAAAACGGATATTGGCGAGGAAGATCACATCGGGTTCAACACCTGGCAATGGTATGCGGACCTGATCCATGGATTGTTGGATACTGATCCAAAAATGTTCCTGTTTTATTTTGGAAGTTCCGATATTCGTTCCAGCATTCTAGACCCGAAAGTAAGTTTTGAGGAATTGATCGACTTTGCTCTGAGCCCCTCAGAAGATGCGGGCAGAGTGGCGGATCAGAAAAACAATATTCTCGGCTGCCTGTTTTGGATCTTAAGCTCTAACGAAATAAAAGCGGATGGCACGACTGCGTTCTTTGATCTGAATGGTCAGGCCAAAAATCCTGCCATTCCAGCATATAAAGAAAAATTAGAGCACACGCGTAAGGAAAACCTTGAATATGTTGTCTCTGATAAACTGGCAGAATGGATATACCCAATCGATCATTATTTACTTTTGCCTTCCTATGACTGGGGAATTCCAGAGAATACGCTCGACCGCATCCGCCCGATCATCCGTGATTCCCGCCCGACCATAGGTTTCTCGCTGATCGAAGCAACCAACGCACGCAAAGTTACCGTCTGGAATGAAAACGGGGCCTTTAGCCCTCATGACATTGACATCTTACGGGAAGCTGGCTGTCTGATTGATGAACAGATCATCAGCAGCGTCAGCATACCTGCTTAGATCTGAAGGAGATTTTATGAGCAATTACACACCACAAACAAGTTTCGAACAAAACAACACCGGCCTGCCGAAAATTGTTGTAATTGGAATGGGCGGCGGAGGTTCCAACGCCATCAATCGCATGATAGAAGGGCAAATGCGAGGCGTTACGTTTGTCGCGGCCAACACAGACGCCCAGGCGCTTGCCAATAATCTGGCGCCATACAAGATTCAACTGGGACCAAAACTGACCCGTGGTCTGGGCGCCGGAGGGTTGCCAACGGTTGGCGAATCCGCGGCAGAGGAAAGCATCAAACAGCTGACCTCCATTATGCAGGGCGCGGATCTGGTCTTCCTCACCGCAGGCATGGGCGGCGGCACCGGCACTGGTTCCATTCCGGTGGCTGCCCGGATCGCCAGGGAATGCGGCGCGGTGACAGTTGGGATCGTGACCAAACCATTTTCCTTCGAAATGGGAAGGCGTCAGTCCAACACCAAAGAGGGGCTGGAAAAGCTTCAAAAATATTGTGACACGCTCATTGTCATCCCCAACGATAAACTGCTTGAAATTGCCCCACGCGATCTGCCTCTCGAAATGGCATTTACCCTGGCTGACGACGTCTTGCGAAAAGGTGTTCAGGGTATTTCCGAGCTGATCACTGAGACCGGCCTGATCAATGTTGACTTCTCTCATATTAAAAACATCATGAAACGTGGCGGCGGCGCGTTGATGTCGATTGGCACAGGTGAAGGACCAGACAAGGTTCATCAGGCCATTGACAAAGCGCTCCATCATCCACTCCTCGATGATATTGACCTCTATTCTGCCACTGGCATTATCGCCAACTTCACCGGCAGTTCTGACATGTCTTTCAAAGACCTGACTGACGCAATGAAAATGTTGCAGGACGCCACCGGTGGTCATGCGGATGTCATCCCCGGCATTATCACGGATGAAAGGATGTCGGACAGGGTTCAGCTGATCCTGATCGTGACAGGAATTGGTGCACCAAAAGCAAATTTTTCAAATAGTAGTATCAGTGGGATTGTGAGTTCCGAAAAGAAGGAACCGCAACCTGTTGATACTACTGCTAAAACCATCAAAGAAGAAACCGTCAATGAAATTGGGGTCAGGCAATATCCGACGCAATCTGACCAGATAGATAATCTGTCAATACCCGCGTTTTTGAGACGTAGAAACCAAAAGTAGGCAACATGAAAAGCGAAGCGATCCGTCGTGTGAACGAAAAGGTTTATAAAAAACATATCAAGTTGCAGGGCAAAAACCCGAAAGTGAGTGAAGTGCAGCCTGGTACTTACTTGTTGCAGTATAGCTTCGATGACGCTTTACCTGGTGGAAAAAGCCTGACACAAACCATTAGAGTCGTCGCTGATGAAGATGGAAATATAAAAAAGATGTCCACCTCACGAGGTTAAGAGAGAATGACAGCAAACAGCATTAGTTTTCCTAAACCGAGGCTATCTCGTAAAGAGCTAAAAGCGCTCAAAAATGTGCAAACGGATCAACCTGTTTCGCTTAGCTTTGATACCCTGCGCATATTTTCGGCAAATCAGGCCACCCCTGTTGATCAGATCATGTTCAACGCATCAATGACGGAAGAAATGAGTTATCAGCTGACCGTTAAAGTAGAAACCAATGATTTCACCCCTGAAATGCTTGACGGTGAAACCCTGATGAACAAAGTAGGCAAACGCGATTTCTTTAAGACCCAGGTGATCATGCTTTTCAGCATAGCCAGCCTGGGCCTTGTAATAGGTTTTTTTATCGCATATTTTATTTAATTTTCACAAGTTCAAAACCATATTGATGACAGAGTTGATGCTTTCTCTGTCATCAATTTTTATTAAGCTTAATTCTTCTTCATGAAAAACAAATTCACCTGGCAAAAGCGTTTTCCATTCACTTAAGAATTCGAGTTCGATCAGATCTGGATTAAAGTAGACTTCAGTATTGGAATTCCGGTCAGGATATTCGAAATCCGGGTTTCTTGCTCCGATCTTTTTCTTTACGATCAAATTATCTCCAAGTTTGTAAGCAAGGATCGGTTTTTCGATCGAATAACCAACTTTTTGAGGCGCAAGACATCTATCCTGGTGAACGCAAAGAACATTCTTATGCCATTCAAAAGAGGGTTCGCCGAGATCGGTGTAATTCCATAAATTGAGACTAAAATCGGATCGTAAAAGCAGATCTTCATCAGTATTCCGAATAAGCGGGAGAATCGCAACTCCGCCTGGAGCGCAGCTTGTGAGACCCCATGAGGCCGTTCTGACCGGAACATTCCCTTCGTTCATGAGTTTGTTGCAAATTATGAATTTATCATTATCTACGCGCAATTCAATTGATTTTTGAATCCCGCTTCCATCATTACTCCTGATTAATCGAATACTTTTTACTTCATCGTTGATAATTACGTCGACGGGATCATTATCAGGAATATATGACAGAACAGGGTCTTCCGGGGCCGCCCAGACGCGATGACCGCCATATACTAACCATTTTTGATCTCCGCTGCGACCCGCCTGATCTTCATAGATCTTAAGCATATTAGGCCCGCCTTTTTCTCCAAAAAATATGATCCGGGGACCGATGTCGGCGGTTGCCACCATCTCAAGATTACCGGCACTAAGCGAATAGCAATTCTTCCATCCAAACATTTCAGTTTTTGCGATATTTGTTCCCATTTTTACGTTTCTCTCTTTTTCTTTTCATGTATAATCTATATGATAACTGAATTTTTAGAGGATTTTATGGACGTTTTGAAGAATAATAAAACTTTTAATTACTGGGATAAGCTGGAGATCGAGCCAGCAGACCTTCAGCACCTAAGCAATTATCTCTTTGAAACAGAATTGCCACTGACCATTCAGGAACTATGTAAAGTCCTGGTTAATTTTAGACAGGAACAAATTCGCAGACAAGAAGCTTCTCTTGAAGCTCAGGCTGGCCTGGCTTACCAGCCTAAAAACACTTATCAGCTGGCAGATAAAATCCGTTTCCCCGAACTTGATGATCAGATCGGAGTCGTCACTTCTTTACGCGAGAGTGTAAACCCTGCCATGCCGGCCTTTCAGGTGGCAGAAATTGAGTTTGAAGATGGTACCATCCGTAATTTCGCCACTCAGCTTGAAGATCACCAACTAAATGAGAAGGATTACAGTCAAAAGTCGTCAGCCGATGAAAGCTTTGACGCGATCATGCTCCTGCATGGAAAACAGCTCCAACAAAAACTACGCGCCGCTCTTGACAACCAGTCTGAACTGATCCGCATTGGCGACACATGGTTCCCGCAATCGCTACTAATTGATCTTGGGCCCGGCCATTTGAACATCGCGGAAGCTATTCTCGATTCTATGTCCGGTGGTCCCCTGAGCATTGAAGAACTGATGGAACAACTCGAGCTCGGCGCAAACACAGAAAACAAAAAGCTGCTCGCCTTCTCCCTCAATTATGCCCTGCAGGAAGATCCCCGCTTTGATGAAGTTGGAACGACCGGAAAATTCTCCTGGTTCCTTCGCCGTCTGGAGCCGGAAGAAGTCCAAAGCAAGCCGCTCTATCTGACCGCTGATGATCCAAAGCCCATCGATCAGGAATTACCAGAGGAGTTTTTCAATCTTCTCTACGACCTGGATGACGAGCTTTCTTTCTCGATCGAGGAAATCAACGACGCTGAAAGAGCTGAAACGATCAGCCTGACCCTCACCTATCCACATTGGCGCTCAGGCAGCCTGCCTGTTACCCCCAATACCAACCAGGTCTTTCCATCCGCCCTTGAATCGCAGAACGTCAAAATAGCATTTATTGATGAACAATCACAAGCAATGATCTCTGCCTGGCTGGTTCGCGAAGGCAATTACGTCATTGGGTTACGCGATTGGTTTGAGGAGAAAAATCTGATCCCCGGAAGCATCATCGATATCACCGCCACTGGTGATCCCGGTTTGATGAAGATCAGCCCACAACGAAAACGCACCAACAAGGAATGGATCAAAACCGTCCTGGTTGGCGCTGATGGCGGAATGGTGTTTGCCCTGCTGCGGCAGCCGATCTACGCCGGTTTTAACGAGCGCATGGCGATCGCGATCCCGGATGTGGCTGGGCTGGACGCGGTTTGGAAAGCGCGCCAAAGCAAAATGCCTACCCTCAAGGCTGATGTCATGCGCATGATGACCGAGCTCTCAAAGCTCAACAATCAACGCCATGTCCATTTCATCGATCTTTACGCTGCCATGAACATTTTCCGACGGACCACCCCGATGGATCTTCTCGATGTCCTCATCAGTAATGAAGATTTCTTCCATGTTGGCGACAACTACTTCCATATCACAGAAAAGGCATAGGAGATTGTATGGTTACCAGGTCAAGCTTAATTAAACCAAGCAAAAACACAAAATTCCGCATTGATTTTGACTGGTGGAAGTCGCAGGATCGCAACTGGCGCAACTCGTTGGTCTCTTTTCTATGCCCGGAACATCGCGAAAGCTTTGCGGATTTCAGCGACCGCACCGATCTGGATCTGGTCGATCCGGATACTGGTGAGGTCGTTCATGGCGACGCGCTTACCTTCACCCTGATCAACCACTGCGCCCGCCAGGAAAATTTCTTCTCAGAAAACGCCCCATTGGTCGACTCGATCTTCAAAGTCTTTTTGAGCAACAATAATCAACCGCTCGATTCTGAAGAGCTGGCTGAAATCATCAACCGCCCTGCCAATACGATCCTGAGCACGATCGGTTCAACCACGGTCTACAAAGGCATCCGCCCTGTATAGTGGCCGGTAAACATCGATAAAAGGTCTGGCGAATTAACAAAATCGCATTATAATCTATCAGCTTGCCCCCGTAGCTCAATGGATAGAGCACCAGTCTTCTAAACTGTAGGTTGTGCGTTCGAGTCGCACCGGGGGTATTTTTCATTAACCTTAGATTATCTATCCCACGCCATGCAATTTATGAATGATAATAGAGGCAAGTTAGTAGAAAGGAAAATATTATGAGTCTTTTTAAACGATGGTTGGTAATTTTGGCAGCGGTATTTCTGGCAGCCTGGATCGTTCCCGGTATCCATGTCTCAGGGCAAGGTTGGACGACCTACGCAATCATGGCAGCAGTACTTGCGTTGTTAAATGCCACCCTGTTGCCCATCCTGAAAACCCTTTCCTGTGGTTTTATCGTATTGACACTCGGCCTGTTTAGCCTGGTATTGAATGCTGGTATGTTCATGCTTTCTTCAAACATCGCTCAATCCTGGTTTGGCGCTGGCTACCATGTTGATGGATTTTTGCCTGCTTTGTTGGGCTCGATCATTGTCAGCATCGCAACAATGTTCTTTGCCAACGACCGCTCATCGCGCAAGCGCGATCGGGATGACGACTAAGGCGAGTAAGTTCAAAAGGCCCGATAGCAATGTCGGGCTTTTTGAATTTTTATTCAGTTGACCTCATCGAAATATAAAGTTATCTGGGAGCACCACATTCCCGGGCAGCAAAACCTTGCATCCTGCCTCGTTTGTGATAAACTTGTGCTGTTAAATTCGGTATAGTGCCGAAAATTTAAACCTTCCACTCCTGCAGGCTAACAGCTCAAACAGGAATAGACCCGAGGAAAGGAGCCTCGAAGTATGCACAAATATGAACTCATTTATATCCTCCAGGCAGACCTGGACGAAGCAACGATTGACGCTGCTGTCGAAACCATCGAAAATCTGATTAAATCCAACCAGGGTGAGATCACCAAAACCGACCGCTGGGGCAAGCGTAAACTGGCTTATCCCATTCGTAAAATGAACGAAGGCTATTATGTTTTGGTTAATTTTGATTTTGACCCTCAAAACGTGGTTGCCCTGAAACGAACCCTGGGCTTCAACGAACAAATTTTGCGCACCAGTATTCTGCGTGTTGATTAATCAGGAGTAAAAATGACAGACAATAAAAATACCGAACGTTTTGACCGCTCTGACCGTGGTGATTTCCAGGGTCGCGGTGGCAATCGCAATCGCCGCTTTGTATCCCGTCCCAAGTTTTGTCAGTTCTGCAGTGACAAAAACCTCGTCATCGACTACAAAAACGTCGAGCTGATGTCCCGTTTCATTAACGAGACCGGCAAGATCCGCCCTCGCCGCCAAACCGGCACCTGTGCCAAACACCAGCGTGAAGTTGCTTCTGCAGTAAAGAATGCTCGCCACATCGCCCTCCTACCCTTCGAAGGTGATTTCTGGGCAGATAACAATTAGACCCATACGAGTGTAAATTATGGCCAGCAACCCATCAAATCCTCGTATCGTGTCCAAAAAACACGTCGCCCGCAAGCAGCAGGAAGAACGCCAGATCAAAACTGCCGTTACGGTCACTGTTGTGATCCTTGCCATTGTCGTTGTCATGTTGGCTTATGTTTTAATTGACCGTTACATCATCAGGCCCAACACCGTTGTTGCCCGTGTCGGAGATACAGAGCTCAAGGTTGGGGAATTTGAGGCCAACACGAAATATTCGCGTATCAACATGCTCAATCAGGTCAACAATTTCCTGCAGTGGGGCGATATGGGAAAGCAATATGCCCTCCCGATCGCTTTGCAGCTGCGCAATCCGGAAATTGTTGGCGAAAATGTGCTCAACCAGATGGTCGATGAAGTTATCATCGCTGATAAAGCTGCTGAACTTGGAATCAGCGTATCCGATGAAGAAGTTGAAGCCCTGATGCGGGAACAATTTAACTTCTTCCCCAATGGCACTTTGACACCAACGATCACTTCCACGATCGTCAACACCCCAACCTGGTCGCCAGCGCAGATTGAACTGATCAATCCGACAGCTACCTCCACGCCATCCCCCGAACCAACGGCAACCCCGGACGGCTGGGAACCCACCCCCACGGATTTGCCAGAGGGTGAAACCCCTGTCGCTGAAGCAACGGAAGGCAGCGAAACAGAGACCGTTGAAGAACCAACCCATACCCCTGTGCCAAGCAACACGCCTACACCAACCCCTTACACCACTCAGCTTTATCGCAAGGATGTCAACAATTATCTTGATTACCTCAAGACCTACGGCCTTACCAAAGCAGACATTGAACGTGTTCTTAAAAATGGTTTGCTTCGCGATAAGGTCATGGCAGTGATCACGAAAGATGTTGAACCAACCGAAGAACAAGTTTGGGTGCGACACATCCTTGTAGACAGTGAGGATATTGCCAGGGAAGTTATCTCAAAACTTGATGCAGGCGAATCCTGGGCCGACCTTGCCGCCGAATATTCAACCGACGATGCCAATAAAGACAATGGTGGCGATCTCGGTTGGATCGGACGAATCGATAGTTACGATCCTGCCTTCCTCGATGCAGCTTTCGCGCTCAATGAAGATGGTGAGATCAGCGAACCCGTTCAGAGCTCCTTTGGCTGGCACGTCATCCAGTTGGTTACCAAGGCTGTCAACAATGTCAATGCCTACAAGTTTGAACAACTTAAGCAGGAGTTTTTCACTAACTGGCTGACCGAACAGCGTGAGAACCGGGATGATATTAAGATCGATGATATCTGGAAAAATTACGTCCCGTCTACGCCGCCTGTGCCAGAAGAGCTCTTTGAGTATCTGACCACCAATCCGACTTAATCTTTACTAATCGAAAAAAAGCCGCCCAATTTTCAGGACGGCTTTTTTTGTTTAAGATCGATTTGATCAATGAATGTAGTCGTCATCAACCTCATCCAGGCGCAGGCTGATGACCTGGCTGGCGGAATCCTTACTCATCGTAACCCCATAGATCACATCAGCTGCCGAAACGGTATTGCGGTTATGGGTGATCAGGATAAACTGAGTCTCTTTGGAAAGGTCTTTCAGAAGCTCAATAAAGCGCCCAACGTTTGATTCGTCCAACATGGCATCGACTTCGTCCATGATGCAGAAAGGCGTCGGCGCCACCTTAAGCAAGGCAAAGATCAGCGCCACGGCGGTCAAACTGCGCTCACCGCCCGATAACAAGACCAGGCCTTGTTCCCGCTTGCCAGGGAGGCGCGCTTCGATCTCGATCCCACCTGCGATGGGACTTTCTTCATCGCTCAATATCAGGCGCGCGCTACCGCCATTGAACAATCTGGAGAACATTTTGGTAAATTCAGCGCTGACCGCTTTAAAGGTCTCCAGAAATTCCGCTTTCATGACGACATCAAGCTCTTTGATCATTTCCTGAATATCGTTCAGCGCGGTGGTAAGGTCCTTAACCTGAATGTTGAGATTATCGTACCTATCTTTTACCTCGCGATATTCCTGATCAGCTTCGAGATTTACCGTGCCGATCCGTCGGATCTGAGCTTTTTGTTGTTTTATTTCTTCAGCAAGCTCCTCAGGGATCTCGCTTTTTTCCGGCAGGGTTTCAATGACCAGATCCGGGAAAGGCAGGGGCGAAGATTGCCTGTATTCGCTGCGATATTCCATCTCGATCAGGCTAAAATCATCATCGATGCGGCTCTTGAGGTTTTCGAGGCGTTCCTGCTGGTGCGCCAGTTCAAGCTGATAATGGATCACCTGACGGTCTTTCTCGGTCAGGCTCTTTTGATGACTGGCATCGCTGTCAGACAAGATCCTGTTCTCGGTTTCCAGATCGCGCAGCTTGATCAATTCCGGGTTCAGAGATTCAGCTTCCAGCTTGTCAATATGGATCCTGTCGGTCTCTATTTTTGCGAGCAGGGTTTCAACTTCCTCATTTAGGCTGTTTAGTGCGGCGTTTTGAGCTTCGATCCTTTCCTGAAAACGATTCAGACGAATACGGTCTTCATCCAGACGGTTCATCTCACTTGTCTTGGTTTGACGCAGATGGTTCAGGCGCTGATTTAGCACCTGGCGTTCGGTTTCAAGATAATGATATTGATTCTCCACCTCATCGGTGTTAAATCCAGCCCTTTTTTCTTTGAGCTGTTTTTGCTCTTCAATCAACAGTTCCAGTTTGCCCTGATTTTCTTTTTCCTGCGCATTCTGATCTGTGATTGCTTTTTGCAATTGCAGCAGCTGGGTCTGATTGTCCTTTTCCTGCTTCTGCATCCAGGCAGCCCGACTTTGGGCTTTCTCGAGCAACAGGCTTTTGGCTTTGAAATCCCGTTCCAGGTTTTCACGATTGCGAACCGCCTTGTCAAGTTTTGATTGAATTTCAAGCAACTGGCGGTCAGCAGCATCAAGCAAGGACTTTTTCTGCTTCATTACCGTCTCGAACTGGATTTTTGAAGATTCGATCTTATCCAGATCAGCACTCAACTCTTTTACAAGACGGGAATAACTGACCTTGCTGCTGCGATTGGCCCGTCCAATTATCGCAATGCCATTTTTCAGCAAAACCTCTCCCTGCCTGGTGACGAAATTCAGATCGACATGTTTTTCACGCAGGGAAAAGGCCTCCTTCATGGACTCAACGATCGCGAAATCGCCCAACAAAATGTCGATGACCGATTTTAGGCTATTCTCAACCTTGACCAACTTGCTGGCGAGGTTCAAAGAATCGGGATATTTGGCTTTTTGTTCCTGCCCCAGGGCAGACTTCTGTCCCAGGACGGCGACCCGATCCTGCAGCCTCCCGGAGAATTCTTCCAATATATTACAGGCCAAAGTTTGATCGCGAACGATCAGGACATCGACCGCTTCACCAAGCGCGGCAGAAATTGCGGTTTCATATTCCTCCGGCACCTCGATCTGTGTGGCAAGGTCGGTTAATTCTGTGCGCAATTTCTTTTCTCGGCTCGATTTCAGCAAGCTTTTGGCACCATCAGAAAAACCCGCCATACTCTCACGGCTTTGTTTGATCAATTCAAGGCGGTTCTTGACACGATTTCGCTCAAGATCGAGCGCGTGAATGCTCTGTTGTCTTTCCTCGAGTTCTTTGACCATTGTTATTCGGTCTGCCCGGGTAGCTTCGAGCTCGCTACGCAATTTCGTGATCTCCTGTTCAGCCTTTTCAATCTCACCTGCTAGCGCAGCTGTGACCTGTACCAATTGCTTTTCTTCATCTCCCAATGAAGACAGGGTCTTTTGCAAATTTTGTTGCGAGGCTTCAATATCGCGTAAGCGCTGCTGAATTTCCTGCTTTTTGGAGCGGTAAACGATGCCGGCTTTCTCCAGTTCAATTTGAGCGTCTCTCAGGCGGGAATCTTCCTGTTTGAATTCCTTTTCCTGTTGGAGCAACTCTTCTCGTTTTTTCTTCAGCGCTTCAAATTGAGCGTTAATATTTTCAAATTCTTCGAGCGCTTTGGCCTCATCCAGAATGCGGGTCTGAGACCTTTCTTCCGCTGAACGAATTTGTTCCTCAACACCAGCCAGGTCGCTAAGAACCTGATTCTTGTTGCGTTCCGCTGCCGTTTTCCGCTCATCCAAAATTGCCAGTTGCTGGTTGTCAGCCTGCAACTGATCGCGTAAAGAGCGCAACTGATCCATTAATCGATTGACAACAATGCGCTGCTCATCGATCTGAGCTCGCAAACTGCTGCTCTGTGCCTGATCGACCTCAATTGACTTTCGGGCTGCCTGTCGCTCAATATCCGCATTCATCAATTGTTGCTGAATCTGATTGGTTTCCTGCAAAGCCTTATACCAATGATAACCATACCATTCGCGTAAATTGATCTTGAGAGATTCCTGGACAATTTTATATTCACTGACCCTCGCAGCTTGCTTTTCAAGATTCCGAACGCGGGGCTTGATTTCCGCAATAATAACGAGGGCGCGTTCCAGGTTGCGCTCAGTGGTCTCCAATCTGCGCAAGGCTTCTTCCTTGCGGCTCTGATAAAGCCCAATTCCTGAAGCTTCCTCAAAGAGCTTGCTGCGCTCATCCGGGCGGATCGAAAGCGCGGAATCGACCAGACCCTGACCGATGATCGTGTATGTGCGGTCGCTCAGGCCGGTTTTGCCAAGCAGTTCCGAGAAATCTTTCAACCGAACACGTTGATTATTGATCAGATACTCGTTTTTTCCATCACGAAAAGCCCGGCGCGTCAACACAACTTCTGAATAGTCGATCGGCAGCCATTTGTTATGATTGTCGAATTTAATGGAAACTTCAGCCATACCAGCCCGGGCACGGCTTTCGGAACCGGAATAGATCATATCCTCGGTCTTTTTGGCACGCAGGAGAGAATAGGATTGCTCCCCCAACACCCAGCGGATGGCATCAGAAACATTGGACTTGCCGGAGCCATTCGGACCAACGATCGCGGTGATCCTCGCCGGGAATACCAAATTCGTTTCCCTGGCAAAAGTTTTATACCCCTGCAGGGTCAAGCCTGCGAATTTTGTTTCTTTCATTAATTTATTATTCCTAACTTCCTGAGGCTGTTCTCTGCTGCCGCCTTTTCAGCCTGCTGTTTTGAGCTGCCCCGGCCTTTCGCAATTTTACGATTATTCACAATCGCGATCACCTCGAAAACCTTGGCATGATCCTGGCCGCTTTCACTCACGATCTCGTAACCTGGTGAAGAATATCCCTGGGCTTGAGCCCATTCCTGAAACCTGCTCTTAACATCTTCTTCAGCATGGTTTTTTATTATTTTTCCGGATTCCTGTTCCAAAAAAGGAACCAGGAATTTCCGGGTTGTTTCCATATCCGTTTTGATATAGATGGCGGCGATCAGCGCTTCAAAGGCGTCGCAGAGGATCGCGTCCCGATCGCGCCCACCGGCACCATCCTCACCCTTGCCCAAAAGGAGAGCTTGTCCCAGTTCGATCTGTCGTGCAAACAAGGAAAGCTGCTGCGTATGGACCAGAGCGGCCCGTACCTTGGTCAAAAAACCTTCCTTCTTTTCAGGGAAGTGATTGTAAAGCCATTCTGCCACGATGAAATCCAGAATGGAATCTCCCAAAAACTCAAGGCGTTCATTGTCTTCAAGAACATGTTTGTTTTCGTTCACATAAGACCGATGGGTCAACGCGCGCGTGAGCAAAAAAATATCATCAAAATTTTCAGGGAGAAACTCCCTTAATTTCTGTAATGCAGCAGGTTCAATCATTTCCTCTCCTGAACCGCTGATTCGTTCGGAATCCACTAATGTAGGATTTCAAACGAATCATCAGTTTTATTTAAATTCAAGCTCTGATTTTAACCCATTCCCCGTAAAAACCAAAACATTTAAGTCGTTTTCAGGTAAATTCAGGTGTCTTAGTGCCGCATAAACAAGCGCAGAGGTCGGTTCAACATGAAGACCCGACCTTGTAAGGGCCAAAACAGCTTCCGCGATATCTGTTTCTTCGATCGCGATCAGATCGTCAAAACCAGGTACCAGGGTTTTCAGAATTTCGTCGCCGCGAACAGGTCTGGTGATGACGGCTCCTTCCGCAAGACTATTCCCCTGTTGGTGATCGAAGACTTCGTTGTGCCAGGCTTTGACGAGCGGCGCACAGACAGCGGGCTGTACACCGATCATCGCGGGTCTTTTGATCGCGTAATACCTGGCCAAGGCTTCAAACCCAAGCAGGATTCCATAAAAAAGTGACCCATGCCCGATCGGGGCGAAAACTCTATCAGGAAGCTTACCCAATTGTTCGAAAATCTCAAAGGCAATGGTTGCGTATGCAGCCATGCCAAAAGGCAAAGCAGCATGGCTGGCATAGAATCCATTACCGTCTTCAGCTTGCTGTATGGCTGCTTTTTGAGCATTGATTCTTTCCCCCGCGATATAGTTGATTCGCGCTCCACAATTTTTAATTTGCCTGATCTTAGGGCCGGAAGTGTTTTCAGGGACAAAGATATGAGCCTCAATCCCAAACGCCGCGCAATAAAAAGCCAGCGCCGCACCGGCATTTCCGGAAGAATCTTCGATAACCCTGGTTATTCCCCAGGAATTCAACAAGGCTGTCAGGTAAGCAGCATTCCTATCCTTAAACGACCCGCTCGGATTGAGGCTTTCCATTTTGGCATAAAACGCGTGACCATCAACTTCCCTTTGAATCAGTGGTGTTTGCCCCTCACCTAAATAAGCTGCAGGAACATGATAAGCATCAAACAAACTGGCATAAGCCCACATTCCTGGGCCCTTACTTAATTGGCTGGGATCGTATTCCAACCCTGAAAGCGTAAACAATCCGCCGCATTCAGGACAACTGGCCGGAAAACGATCGTACGAATATGCCGCACCGCAATTATTGCAAAAATAGTTGATCATAATCGCTTAAGTATACTTCCTTGATCCTGAATCTGGAGTGCTCCGCATTGCCTCAAATTAAAAGTCACTATTGAGAATACGTTGCCTCATAATAGGA
>CAXYYH010000011.1:0-78283 GCA_964293995.1 uncultured Anaerolineaceae bacterium | reverse complement strand
AATCGAATATCATTTATTTTTTGATCGGAAATCGACCTGTACGGACGGGGCTAAGTGCCCACTGGTATGACCCCGTCCGCTACGTTTGCACATTAAATGACCAGAAAATTTATGCTAAATATCCAACCTTAGCAACATTGGCTTCTAAACCATGACTTAATTTTCCATACTGAGAATTGCTGGTGAATGACCACTGGGACATTATTCGGGCCACAAATCTGATATACTTTGTGAGACATCATCCTGTGGATTGCCTTCAGGCAAAAATGATTGACTTTTGGCGATTCTCTGGTAATATTATTGCTTGCGTCAAGCGACGGCTGCGCTTTGTTCTCAGCCGTCGAATTAACTATAGAGGAGTTTGATCGTGCCACGTAAACAAAGTAGTGGAAAATACAAAATCAAGACTCATAAGGCGACGTCCAAACGCTTCCGCATGACCGGTACCGGCAAGGTTGTTCGTACCAAGATCGGAAAGGGCCACTTGCGCCGCAATACTTCAACGCGAACAAAATATTTGCTCGCTGAAACGATTGAGGTCAACAGCAACGGCCTGGTCAAGCACATTAAGCGCCTGGCTCCCTATATGAGCAAAAAGGACTAAGGACTGTCCTGTCACCATCGGTTTAGTGTGGCTGTTGGGTGTTTGCAACGAGACCAAGAGTCTGACGCCCAGGGGACCACAAAGGAGTTTTTATTATGACAAGAGTTAAAAGTGGACCAAACCGCCGACGCCGTCACCAACGGCTGATCGCCCACAACAGTGGTTATCGCGGTACCTACAGCAAGCTTTTCAAGCGAGCGAATGAGGCTTTCCTGCATGCCCAGTGGTATGCCTATAACGACCGCCGCAACCGCAAACGCGATCTGCGCCGTCTTTGGATCGCCCGTATCAACGCCGCTGCCCGTCTGAACGGCACAACCTACAGCCGTCTGATCGCTGGCATGCGCAAACACCAGATCATCATCAATCGCAAAATGCTTGCCGACCTGGCTGTGCACGATTCAAAAGCTTTCGCCGCCGTTGTTCAAACTGCGCTGGCTTAAGCAAAAGCAAAACCCCCAAAACACAAAAAACCCCGGGATTTCACCGGGGTTTTTTTATTCTTCATCAGCTGGTTGTTATTCACAGCTGTCTCAGAAGCAGCTCATGGCAGCATTAGCGCTTGTTGTACTTTCTTGAGTCGATAGCTACAGCGATGATAATGATAAGACCTTTCACAATATACTGCAGATAGGGACTGATGCCAATAAAGTTCAAACCATAGCTGATGACCATGAAGATCAACGTTCCAAAGATGATCCCGGGCACGGTACCAATCCCACCGTTAAAGGAAAGCCCACCGACAATACAAGCCGCGATCGCGTCCAGCTCATAACCTTCACCGGTCCTATTGGTGGCCGATCCGACGCGGGCAGCCTCGAGCGCGCCGCCCAGGCCATACAAAACACCAGCAAAAATGTAAGTGGACATCAGCGCCTTGAAAACATTGACACCAGACACGGTGGCGGCCTCAATATTTCCACCCACAGCGTACATGTTTTTGCCGAAACGGGTCTTATTCCAAAGAACCCAGACCAATATAGCCACAATCGTCGCATAAATGATCAGATTGGGAATGTTAAAAGACCCAATTTTGAGGGCACCCTGAGCCCAGTTCATGAAGCCTCTGTCCAAACCTCCGATCGGCTGAGCGCCATAAGGAGGGCGGTCGAAGTAGATTGAGGTCAGACCAAAAGCGATGACCTGCATACCCAGTGTGGCAA
This sequence comes from uncultured Anaerolineaceae bacterium, assembly GCA_964293995.1. Classification (GTDB taxonomy): domain Bacteria; phylum Chloroflexota; class Anaerolineae; order Anaerolineales; family Anaerolineaceae; genus Mesolinea. Next base: position 76,516 of record CAXYYH010000011.1, on the reverse strand, counting down.
CAAAGGGATCGACCTTCAGTTTCGCAACCACAAAACCATTTACACCGGAAAGGATCGCCGTGATCGCGATCACTGCCAGAACAGGGACAATGATGGGCAGTTTGGGCAGGTCTGGATACATCCGGTAGGCATAATCCACAGCCTGCAGCAAAGAGGCAGAGATGACCGCGGCAATACCAACCTGGCGGCCAAGCGAGAGGTCCGTACCTTTGGCGATAATGATGCCGCCGACACCAAGGGCGAAGATCAGGCGTGTTGAAGCCTGCGCCAGGATGTTGCGGAAGTTCACGATGGAGAGGAATCGGGGCTCGATGATAACGATGACCACCAGAAGCAGGATCAAAATGATCGCGATCGCGTTATTCAACAAAAATTCAGCCCAATTGAAGGGTTTTTTCGACGGGTCTTTAGGGGTTAGAGTAGCTTCCATTCGTTTGCCTCGAGCTATAAATATTTTGCCGCAAGGGTCATGATCTGCTCTTGCGTTGTTTCTTTTGTATTGACAATACCGGCCATTTGCCCATTGCTCATGACCAGAATCCGGTCTGTCACGCCCAACAATTCAGGCATTTCTGACGAGACCATAATAATTGCTTTGCCCTGGTTGGCGAGTTCGATCATCAACTGATAGATCTCATACTTCGCGCCCACATCAATACCGCGGGTTGGCTCATCCAGAAGCAGGATATCAGGACTTGTCAATAGCCATCGGCCTAAGATCACCTTCTGCTGGTTGCCACCGGATAAGGAGCTGATGCGCGTTTTCTGCGATGGGGTCTTGATTGATAACTGATCAACAGACTTTTGTGTATCCGCGTGCATCTCATTGTCCTTCAGCAGGAAAAACTTGTTCAGATACGCTCTCAGATGAGCGATGGTGCTGTTGAATGTGATATCTGCCACGCCAAAGATGCCATTGGCACGGCGTTCCTCAGTGACAAGTGAAAAACCATTTTGAATCGCCACCGCTGGGTTGCGGTTGACGACAGAGTTTCCTTTTTTTAATAACGTTCCACTTTCGATGGACCGAAAACCAAATATCGATTCAACCAATTCGGTCCGCTGAGACCCGACCAGGCCGGAGATGCCCAGGATTTCCCCTTCGCGCAGATCAAAGGAAACATCCTTAAAAGACCTTGGATTGGTGGAACTAAAATTCTTCACCTCAAGAATGACTTCCCCAGGGCTGTTGGTTTTGGGTGGGAACCAGTTTTCGAGGTTCCGACCAACCATTTTACGGATGATCTCGTCAATGCTGATCGTAGCCGCTTCATATGTGCCAACGTATTTTCCATCGCGGAAGATGGTGACTTCGTCGGCGATCTGCTTGATCTCATCCATCTTGTGAGAGATGTAAACGATCGCGGTGCCGTTCTCGCGCAAAGTTCTTAGAATTCTGAAGAGATGCTTCACTTCCGTTTCAGTCAGCGAGGAAGTTGGCTCATCCATGACGATAATACGCGCGTTATACGATACTGCCTTGGCGATCTCAACCATCTGAGCGGATGAGACCGAAAGGTCGCTGATCCGGGTATGCGGATCAAGGCGGATATCAAGCGAGTCAAAGATGGCCTGAGTATCTGTTTTCATTTTTTGTTCGTCGATCAACCCGTTTTTGGTCGGGAAGCGCCCCAGCCAAAGGTTGTCAACAATTCGGGTCGAACGCACCTGGTTCAGTTCCTGGTGCACCATCGAAACACCGTGATCCAGAGCTTGTTTGGAAGAGGTAAACTCAACCGGTTGACCATCAATCAAAATTTCGCCTGAATCTTTGCGATAAATACCAAAAAGAACCTTCATCAAAGTCGATTTTCCGGCACCATTCTCACCCAAAAGCGCGTGAATAGAACCCGGACGTAATCTTAAGTTAACACCATCCAAAGCCTGAACACCTGGGAAAGCCTTCGAGATTCCCTTCATTTCAAGAACGTATTTGGTCGGCTCTCCAGAACCTGCCATAGTGTCTGGCTTTATATCCTGTTCCAACTTTTCCGCGGGGGTAGCATCTGCTGTTTGATCCATATACCGCCTCTTACTACTTTCAAAAAAGGATGCACTTCACTTGAAGTGCATCCTTGATATTCATGCTCTTACTCAGCGTAGCTGTCTTCAGCAATCTGGATGTTTTCCAGGGTGATACCAACATACGGAACACGGACAGATTTGTTTGCATCAAAGGTCCATTTGGTTCCAGCAAGAGGATCATTGCCCAGAGCGGCGTTGAGAGCCAGCTCAAAGGTCGCCAGACCCTGATTGGCGGCATCGTTGAGGACTGAGCCAACCAGTTCACCATTCTTGATGGCAGCCAGAGCGTCGGGGATGGCGTCCACACCAACAACGGGCATGAATTTGCCATCGGCGCCAAAGAAACCATTGGCCTTCAGGGAGGCGATCGCGCCCAGGGCCATGGCGTCGTTGTTAGCGATCACAAATTCGATCGCGTCGCCGTGCTTGGCATACCAGTTATCCATCAGATCCTTGGCTTTGGCGGAATCCCACATACCGGTCTGAAGTTCGAGTTCTTCGGTCTGAATACCGGCTTCGTTAACAGTTTGGATGACAAAGGTTGTGCGGGCTTCGGCGTCAGGATGTCCGGGTTCGCCCTTCAGCAGGACGTATTGGATGATTCCATCACCGTTCTTGTCCCATTCGGGATGAGCTTTCCAGGCATCAACAACGATCTGGCCTTCCATAACACCGGATTCAGCAGAGGTGGTACCAACATACCAGGCTTTTTCATAGGAATTCAGATCAGCAGCGCTTGGTTCCTTGTTGAAGAAGATCACGGGCAGGTCAGCGGCCTGAGCTTTGGCGATGATGGCAGACGCGGCCTGAGGGTCAACAAGGTTGATGGCCAGGGCAGTGACACCCTTGGAGATCATGGTGTCAACCTGATCATTTTGCTTTGCCTGGTCATTCTGGGAATCGTTCATGATCAGATTGGCTTTGCCTTCCGCGTTCTTTTCGATATTGCGGCGCACAAAAGACATGAAGTTGTCATCATATTTGTAGATGGTGACACCGATCAGGGGCAGATCGCCAGCAGGAGCATCGCCACCTTCGGGCGCGGTCTTGGTATCGCAGGCGGTGAAAGCCAGCAAACCGATCATCAAAATACTAATTAAAACAAGCAACTTTTTTCTCATATTTCTCCTTTAAATATTAACTAAATTGTTTTTGATTAATTGACAATGCGATTGTATTTCCTAAACCTATTGCCTCCTCTGACTATTTAAGTCCATACATTTCGTTTACCCAAAACAGATTGCAAATCAACCTTTCTGTTAGGGTATGCTATTGCCGGGAGAAGGGAACAAACACCCACACTCACGGTAAACAACCAAAGACCATCGGCCTTCCTGACAGTGAAGAGTGTCGTCATCAGAAACTACACTCCCATATTATGGAGGTATTTTATAAAAATACTTCCATGCAATGATTAATGGTCATTATACACGATTAACTCGTTCTTAATATTGTTAACGACAAATTTCGCGAAGAATTGTATAATCCTTCACACACATTTGATTGACATTTTATTATCGTTTTATTCGGAGTTTCAGGGGCGTTCATGATCAACGCGCGAACAATATTTATTAACCTTATTGAAAAATGGAATTTTGTTTCAATCAGCGGTCGTCCCCGCAGAATGCCGATCAATTTTTATGGATAAGAGGACCAAGGGATGAATATTCGTGAATCAGTGATCCAACACTTCAAAGCAGAATTTGGTAAAAGCCCGGAATACGTTGTAAAAGCTCCCGGCAGAGTCAACCTTTTGGGCGAGCATGTCGATTATAACGATGGGCTGGTTCTCCCGATCGCGATTGACCGCGCCAGCTGGCTGGCTTTTTCGCTCAGCGGCAGCGAAGAAAACCACCTGATCGCCAAAGACCTGAAACAAAGCTGCAAATTCACAGGCCGATCAGCGAAGATAAGACAAGATAGCAATGGGAATGAACTCCCCGGCTGGGCTTTTTATCCGGCTGGCGTCTGTTGGGCCGCCGAAGAGCGTGGTCTGGAATGTCCGGCGATCAAGGGCGTCTATTCCTCCAATATCCCCCGTGGTTCCGGGCTGAGCTCATCCGCATCAGTTGAGATGGCTTTCGTGCTGGCCTGGCAAACGCTGGCAAACTGGGGTTTGAGCCCGATGGAACGCGCCTTGCTGGGGCAGAAGGCGGAAAACCAATACGTTGGCGTCCAGTCCGGCATCATGGATCAATTTGCCAGTGCCTGCGGTGAAGAAAACGCCATCCTGGTGCTCGACTGCCGCAGCCTCAACTGGCGCACCATCCCGATCCCGGCCAATTATGCCTACATCGTGGCTGACACGATGAAATCCCGCCGCCTTAGCTCCGGCGAATACAACAAACGCCGCGCCGACTGTGAAGAAGCGGTGCGCCTGCTTTCAGCGCACCTGCCAGGGATCAAATCTTTGCGTGATGTTGCTCCTGAGACCTTTAATAAACTGGCTGGCACCCTGCCCGAACGCATCGAAAAACGCGCCCGCCACGTCGTGGAAGAAATTGAGCGCACCTTTGAGGCAATCCCGCTGCTTGAAAGCGGTGACTTGCCAGCTTTTGGCAAACTTCTCAATCAGGGGCACATCAGCCTGAGAGATCTGTATGAGGTTTCGATCCCCGAACTGGATATCATGGTTCGCCTCGCGCAGAATATCCCCGACTGTCTTGGCGCGCGCCTGACCGGCGCCGGCTTCGGCGGCTGCACGATCAACATCGTCGAAGAAGAGCGCGCCTCCGACTTCGTTTCGATCCTGGCAGAAAGCTACCACACCGCCACCGGCATCACCCCCGAGATATACCTCTGCCACGCCGCCAAAGGCGCAAGTTTGGATTGAGTAGAACTTTGGTAGGTCGTGATTGAATCATTGGGGCGCAAACGCCCCAATGATTCAATCCGACGTTCTGCTTTTAGGTAACCCCTCATCCGCCCTACGGGCACCTTCTCCCCGCGGAGAAGGCTTGGCTTTCGACCATATTTGCCCAATCAATCCCGTCTTGTTCGCAACTAAAAATCACTGAACCAACTTCGTTTTTAACTCAATTACCCCAAAAATGTTACAATCCTGCAAGCGAGCTGAAGCCATGAGACCGATCCCATATCTACTCAAAAAGATCCGCCAATACGACCCCAAAATGCTCCTGATGATGGTCGTCAACGCCCTCCTCTCAGCGGCTTATCCTTTCATCTGGGTACTCGTCCCAGCAGCGATCCTGCGCAGCTATCAGGTTTGGACCCGCCAGCAGATGATCCTGACCGTCGTTCTGGCTGGGCTGGGAGCAATGCTGGCTGGCTTTGTTGTCGCCTGGCTCAAAGGCAATTACCGCATGCGCATGAACAACGTGCGCTACCATCTCATTCGCGACCTGGCGCGCGTCAGCCTCAGGATGCCCTACGAAAACACGCTCCTGCCCAAGACGCTTGACCAGATCAACTTCGCCCATTCCAGCGTATCAAACCCAATGCAGGGAGCTGGAGGAGTCATGCTTGATCTTCTTCCATTGAGCGGTCAGATACTGAGCGTACTGGGCTTTTCTTCCCTGCTGGTGTCGCTCTCACCCTGGATCCTTATTCTGCTGGTTGTGATCCTGGTCTCAAATTATCTGATCATTGACCAGGAAGCGCGATTTAGTGAATCAATGTGGCAATCCTACATGCCATTGGGACGTCGGCATATGACCCTGCAGGAAGTAATTTCCGACCCGCTTCGTAAAAAAGACCTCCTGCTTTACAACACCTGGGAAATGCTGCGCGAATACCTGCGAAAATATGCTGACCTTCGTCTTTTTCAGGACGTTAAAGCCAGCAAAAAGCACTTCCAGTTCATGAGCGCGCTCACATTGGTCGATCTCATCCGCGACGTCGTGGTCTATGGCTGGATCATCCGCCAGTTCACCCTGGGTCTGATGGACGCCTCGGTCTTTACGCTCTACACCGCTGGTCTGCTTTCCTTCATGGTCGTTTCCCAGCAGCTGATCAAAAACCTGGTCGATATTCAGCTGGAGTCGAAACGTTTCCAGAATTTTATCGACTTCACGCTCCCGCTCGAAAAACAGTTCCAGGAGCTGGAGACAGTCCGCAAACAAGACCCCGCTTCTGATGTTAATGTTCCCAAAATTGTTATCGAGAATCTGACTTTCATCTATCCAAACACGACCGCGCCCGTTCTGAACGAGCTCAACCTCCACATCCCTGCCGGCGAAAAACTCGCCCTGGTGGGGGAAAACGGGGCTGGCAAGAGCACGCTGATCAAATTGCTCTGCCGTCTCTACAAACCCAGCTCCGGGCGTATCCTCATCAACGGCAAAGATATCTGGGACTACAACGAAGAAGACTATCATCAACTACTCAGCGCTGTCTTTCAGGATGCCATGCTGCTGCCATTTACCCTCCGCGACAACATCACCATGGCAACCGACCTCGACCCGGCTGCCTTTCAGCTCGCGGTCGAAAGATCCGGCCTCTCGGAGGTCATCAATAAACTTCCCGCCAAAGAAGACACCTACCTCCTGCGCATTCTAAGTGACGAGGGTGTGGACCTTTCCGGCGGTGAACGCCAAAAGCTCTTCCTGGCGCGCGCGCTCTACAAGACCAGCAGCAAAATGCTCATCCTCGACGAACCGACCGCCGCGCTTGACCCGCTGGCAGAGCGTGAAATGTATGAACGCTACGCGCAGTTCACTCAGGGCAAGACCAGTATCTTTGTTTCCCACCGACTCGCCAGCACCCGTTTCTGTGACCGTGTTGCCTTTCTCAAAGATGGAAAGATCATGGAGCTCGGCACGCACGACCAACTCATCGCTCAAAATGGCGAGTACGCTGAGCTTTTCGAGATCCAGGCTAAGAATTACCGCCAGTCAGCCTCAGTAGAAAAAGGAGCCCCTGAAGATGTCTAATATCAGGAAGTCCTTGAGCTACTTCGGCAAGAGCACCCTGCCCTATTACCTGTGGCTCTTCTTTAGTTCGCTTGTCAGCGGTCTGGCGCCCGTTCTCTACGTCTACATGCCAAAACTGATCCTCGACGAATTGCTCAGTACAAGACAACCCATCATCCTCTGGCAATACGTAGCCGTCCTCGCGCTTGGCGCTTTGCTGCTCAATCTGCTGCGCCATTTCGCCAATATGCGTTTTGAGGCCTATTCTTTCCAGGCGCTTTACGTATTGACCGAAAAGCTCACCGAAAAAGCGACTGCCATTCCTTACTACGAAAGTGAAAGCAAACAAACCCTCGATCTCAAGGAGCGCGCCACGCGCAGCCTTGATTATCTCTGGCTGCTAAAAGATGTCATGATGACGACCGGCAGCGCGCTGGTCACACTGGTATCATCGGCTATACTCATTTTGGGCTGGAAGTGGTGGCTCCTGCTTCTATTGTTTGGGATTAACCTGCTCACCATCCCTCTTTTACAGAAACTGCGCCTTCTGGAAATTGATGATAACGAACGTAGCATGCCTGAAATTCGGGTTTTCACCTATTTCACTGAAATTTCCCGTGATTTTCGTTATGCCAAAGACCTCCGGCTTTACAATGGCATCGAGCTGATGCTGACCCGCGCCAAAACCAATATGGACAAAATGCTGGCGGTCAATCATGAATACTTTACCAAAAGTGGCACGCTTAACGGTTTGATCATGGTACTGGTCGAACTGCAGAGCATGGTGGTCTTCCTCATTCTGGGAACAGCTCTGATGATCCAGACCATCACAATTGGAAACTTCGTTCTGATCTACAACGCTGCGCGCCAGTTTGGACAGGTCTTGTCAGTTTTGTTTGAGCAAATCCGCCAGATCATGACTATTGACCTCGAACTAACGTCTTTTATCAAATTCATGTCTTTGCCGGAGATAGAAGATTTCAATTCAGAGAACCAGCACGAAGAGCTCGACCCGACTGTCAGGCAGGCGATCGCGCTGGCAAAGTCTGGTCAGGTCAGCCTCGAGGTGCGCCAGCTCTCCTTTGCCTATCCCGAACAAGATGCTCTGATCCTTGACGATCTATCGCTCTCTATACCATCGGGCGAAACAGTCGCGCTGGTCGGCCGCAACGGCGCTGGCAAAACGACGCTCGTCAAGCTGATCTGTCGGCTCTATCAGCCACAGTCAGGTCAGATCCTGCTCAATGGTGTCGATATCGCCAAAATTCCCTTGCCTGAATATTACCAATTGCTCTCCGTTACTTTTCAGGATTTTCAACTCATGCCCGTTCTGCTTTCTGAAAACCTGTGTGGCAAACTGCAAAGCGAGCAAAGGGAAGAAGACCTTGAGCACATCCGCCAGGCATTGCGCGATACGGAGATGCTTTCCTGGGCGGAGGAGCAAAAAGACGGTATCCATGTGCCGATCACTCGCTTGTTGGACGAAGAGGGAGCCATCCCCTCGGGTGGGCAGGAACAAAAGCTCGCCATCGCCCGCAACATTTGTCATGGCGGCGCTTTGATGATCTTAGATGAGCCGACTTCTGCCCTCGATCCGCGCAATGAGGAGCAGGTCTTTGGCATGATGCTCAGACTGACCAAAGGCAGCAGCTCCATGTTCGTCTCGCACCGCCTTTCCAGCACGCGCTACGCCGACCGCATTTTCGTGTTGGACGGGGGCAAACTGATCCAGGAAGGCAACCACAGCCAATTAATGACAGAAGACGGCTTGTATCGAACCATGTACCTCGCCCAGGCCAGTCAGTATCAGGATGGTTAGTAACAAAAGACAGCATTCCAAATGTAGGCCAAAATGCAGCGGACTTCCACATCCGCCCGCATACGGGTGACCGTGGATTCCCCAAACGAGCACAGGTGTCTCCCCTAAAAGATCAAGATTTCATGCAATATTGATGATTTATTCCCTTCTTTGATCAGTTGTTCGGGATTTCCGATTAACTGTTTTTTTACACTTCTATTTTTATTGAAAACAATGGGTACTTATTCGCTACTAAACTCGTCTTTTTACATCTATGATTTCCCCTTCAGGAACATACGAGGTCTCCTGACCTCATATGTTCCTTTAACGAATGCCTATTTCCCCTTTTTCCGGCGGGCTTCGTCTTCATCCAGTTCTTTTTTCCAATCCTCACTCACTTTGCCCTGCTCCCGCATCATCGACATGGCGCTTGAGACAGAAACAAAATTGGCATTGATTCCTGCCTGATCGGCATAAAAGTTACTTGCCCGGCTCGCGTCAATACCGATATCTGCCGCCGCGCCGATTGCGTCAATATTGGCGCCCAGGAAGATGAACTCCCAGCCCATTTCCTTGCGCTGTTCGATCAATCTACGGATCTCAGCGTAGTTATAACGACGGCTGGCGTTTTCGTATCCATCAGTAATGATCACAACGATAACATTCGCCTTTTCACCAACCGGAAGCGATGCGTGCATCTTTTCTTCTGTTTTGTAGATCGTGTAACCGACCGCGTCAAGCAGGGCTGTGCTCGCTCCCACGCGGTATTCCTTCTCACTGATCGGCTGCACGAAGCGCACGTCCAGTCTGTCATGCAGGAGTTCAAAGCGATTATCGAAGAGCACGGTTGTGACATAGGCCAGACCCTCTTCTGCCTTCTGCTTCTTGAGCAGCGCGTTGAATCCGCCGATGGTATCGCTTTCCTTTCCAGCCATCGATCCGCTTTTATCGAGGATAAATACTAATTCTGTGTGGTGGTTCATTTTTGCTCCTTTTTCCATTTCTTTGATGGCTAAAGGATAGCAAATCGGAACTTCGATATGGTCGCCTGACAGGCGACATTTTTTGGGGTCGTTAACTTACACGCGCGCCAAGCAGAGGCTGATCATAAAAGAAGAGAGCTTCATTGATCCGGTAGATGTCATAATACTTCCGCTGCAGAAAGTACTCGACGATCAGGTCTGCCTTGATGCTTTTTGAGAGGGTATAGCCAGCTCGCGAGAGCAGATTCTGGGTTTGCTCAACGCTCAACTCCAAGGCTACCGCCAATGCCAGAACGGTCATCTTGCTGGGAACATAAGCCGGATTGCTGCGGATCTTGGAAAAATGCTGCCGGGTGAGGTTGGCTTTTTTATAGACCTGAGCGTCAGACATGCCCTTCTGATCGATCAGTCTCAACAAAGCTGGCGAAAATGAGGTTTGCATCATTTGCAGCCGCTCTTCCAGGGCTTCCCGCGTGTCTGGTTTAGCCATCTTGCGCGGAGATGCCATCGGGAAGACCTTGTATTCAGTATCTGGTTCTGCAAAGTCACCTGAGGCTTGTTTCTGCCAGATGGCATCATTTCTTTGGAAACGCGCCATCAGACTTTGGATATGAGCTTCCATTTCCACAGGCGGGCGGGTGGTGGAACGGTCGTAAATTACCAGTTTGATCTCAAGATCATTTTCCAACAAAAAGTTTTGAATAACGTCCGATGCCAGGCGAAAAGCGACCTGTTCCGGGTACCCTTGTCCGCCGCTCCCAAGCAAGGGAAAGGCGATCGATTCGCACTTGAGCCGCATGGCAAGCCTGAGGCTGTTGCGATAGCAGGCTTTCAGCAGTTCATACTCTCCGTCCAGCCCACCCGCGAATCCGGGCGCAGCTGTGTGGATAATATACTTGACTGGCAATCTGATACCAGAGGTGGCAAAGGCATCGCCATAATTCAGCTTGCCATAGGGTCTGCAGGCTTCGGCTAACTGATCATAACCAGCCGCCTCGTAAATAGCACGGCTCACCCCACTGCCAACCTCCTGCCAGGGGTTCGTGGCGTTTACAATGGCATCTGTTTTCAGCCTGGTAATATCATCATGAACGATCTCGAAAGGCATATCCTAATTATACCTGCAAGCCTGATCATACTGCCATTTACCCGCAATCAGCCAAACCATTATTTCGCTTTTATTGCCAAATCGAACATAAGCAGCATCTTTCATATATAAAAGAACGATGCAATTCAATAGACCATATTTTAAATGGTGGATTGTTTATAATAGAAGGGTCATATCAGTTTCAGGAAATAGATTTCAAGCTCGATGAAACCGCTTTGCAAGGAAGAGGTAATTTGGCATGATGGATATAAACGCATTTTGGAAAGATGTTTTGACGCAAAATCGGGAAAAGCTTCCGGCATATTTCTGCGAAGACGCGCGCGTTCGATGGCATTGCACCAACGAAGAATTCAAGGCTGATGAATTTATTCGCGCGAATTGTGATTACCCTGGCGACTGGGACGGAACGGTTGAGCGTGTCGTCGAAACCGGGCAGCTGATCATAACAGTTGTCAAGGTCTACCCAAAAGATGCCTCAGCATCCTTTCATGTCACCAGTTTCTTTGAACTGAAAGATGGAAAGATCCACTCTTTGGATGAGTATTGGGCAGATGATGGCCCAGCCCCCGAATGGAGACAGGATATGGGTATTGGCAGGCCGATTTTATAGATTTCCTTATCATTTGAATATCTCGTTTTAGTGTCCTGTGCCCGCTTTTCTTTCTCATGTAGAAATTGAAATCTGTCACATCATGTCTTTTGGATATTGCGAGGAGCCCAAGAGGGCGTATAGCAATCGGCTAATTATTCTTTTTTGAAGGATTCAGGCAAATATTGTTTGAGAATGTTTTACGACGCCTTTTCTCCTGATCGCAGACATTTTTTCAAAGTCAAATTTCGAATTATCGTTTACCATATCGCTAAGGATAAGTAACAGGTATCATTGGTGGCGGGTAGATTGAACAATTTACCAGTTGAGCAAGGAGAACAACATGGCTGAAGCAGATGAGTTGATGATTCGCTTGAAAAAACTTGAGGCTGAAAACTCGTATCTTAAAACGCTTCTTGAACAAGCAGGGGTTGAATATGAGCCCTTTGAAGCAGGCAGCCAACCGAAAAATGCCTCGTTTATTACTGACCAGGGAAACAGAATTCTTACGCAACCAATCACCAGCAATCACGCCCGCAGGTTTTATTCTTTTTTCTGGGGCAGGACGGATGTTTACAGCAAGCGGTCGAAAAATAAGACCACAGGAAAGGCGGCATACTACCCGCAATGCGATAATTTCTGGAGACGCGGGCTCTGTCCGAAGGCCTCTGGCAAGAAAATCAAATGCAAGGATTGCGAAAATCGGCGCTGGACAAGGTTGGAAAGCGCTCAAATCGAAAACCACCTGCGCGGGCTCAAAGAGGATGCCTCGGATGTAATCGGGATTTATCCTTTGTTTCCTGACGGAACCTGCAGGCTTCTTGTCTTTGATTTTGATAATCACGATTCCGGCGCGGAAGATCAGGACTACGCCAACACAGATAACCATTGGGTTGAAGAAGTTGACGCTCTAAGGGAAATCGGAAAAGAAAACGGAGTCCCCATGTTGGTCGAACGCTCCCGTTCCGGCAAGGGAGCGCATATATGGATATTCTTTGACGCGCCGATTTCCGCAGCCCTTGCCCGTAAATTTGGTTTTTCCTTACTGAATAAAGGCGCGGAGTCTGTGAATATGAAGTCATTCCGCTTTTATGATCGCATGCTTCCGGCACAGGATTACATTGAAGACGGCGGTCTGGGAAACCTGATCGCTTTGCCGCTTCAAGGGCGGCCGCTGAAACAGGGCAACAGTGCCTTCATAGATGAATATTGGAACGCTTATCCAAACCAATGGGCAGCCTTGCAGAGTGTGGGTAAACTTTCTGCCACAAGAATAGAAGAATTGATGAGGCAATGGAACATTCTCACGGCAGAAACAAGTGCGGATAATATTGCTGCCACAGAAAATGAGGATGTCAAACCATGGGAACGCAGCAAACGCTTTCACGCTGAAGATGTGGATGGATATTTGTTACTGACTTTATCCAAACTGCTATATATCAGTACCGATAATCTAAAACCAAGGATCCAGAATCAGATCAGAAGAATGGCTTCGTTTCCGAATCCTGCATTCTTCCGAAACAGGGCGATTGGTTTCTCAAACTATGCCAATCCAAGGTACATCTACCTCGGAGAAGACGATGGCGGCTATATTTCCATTCCGCGAGGATTGCTGGAAGAGCTGATAGAAAAGCTCAAAGCTGCTGGTATCCCATACCTGATCACAGATAAGCGAAGCGATGGCACAACCATCAAGGCGGAATTTACCGGTAAATTGCGGGATAGCCAGGAAAAAGCAGTCAGCGCCTTACTGCAGTATGATAATGGCATATTAAGCGCCGCCACTGCTTTCGGTAAAACAGTCGTTTGCAGCTATTTAATTGCCCACAGGCAGGTAAACACCTTGATTCTTTTGGAATCTTCGTCATTGATCGAACAATGGGAAAGATCACTTTCCGCGTTTTTGAGGATAGATGAGGAACTGCCGGAATATAAGACCAAAACCGGTCGTCTGAAAAAGAGAAAAAGCCTTATTGGGATCATTCAGGGTGCAAAGGATAGCTCCACAGGCATAGTGGATATCGCCATGGTTGGTTCCCTCTACAAAAAAGGCGAATTTCATCCGCGGCTGACGGATTATGGCATGATCATCGTCGATGAGTGCCATCATAGCGCGTCAGAAACCGTCAGCAGGATATTGCGGGAAGTTCCAGCAAAATATGTTTATGGCGTGACTGCGACCCCGTTCCGCAGCGATGGATTGGAGAAAATTAACGAAATGCTTCTTGGCCCGGTTCGCTTTGAATATACAGCAAAAGAAAAAGCGGATGAACAAGGACTGGAACATCTGGTTGTTCCCCGATTTACAGGGGCAGTCAGTCCGCACGGACGGGAAAAGCTCCATATTAACAAAGCCTATGAAATCATTCGAAACAACGAACTTCGTAATGAGCAGATCGTTAATGACATCAAGGCTTGTGTTACGGCGAATCGCACCCCTGTCGTCCTGACAAGGTTTACTGACCACGCCGATGTTTTATATGGTATGTTGAAAGAAAGCGCGGATCATGTTTTTCTTCTGACCGGCAACAAATCAAAAAAGGAACAGCGTGAGCTGCGGGCGCAGATGGATCTGGTGCCAGTCACTGAAAGCCTGATCCTGATTGCAACCGGACAGTTGATCGGGGAAGGTTTTGATTTCCCGAGGCTGGACACCTTGATCATGGCCGATCCGGTTGCCTGGAAAGGGGTTGTAGAGCAGTACGCCGGTCGATTGAACCGTGATTTTGAGGGCAAAAAGAATGTAATGATCTATGATTACATTGACGCCAATATCCCTGTCTTTGACAACATGTACGCCAAGCGACTAAAGGCATATAAGCGTATCGGGTACAAACTATATAACGAGAATCCGATTGAAAAGCAATCTGTCAATGCTATCTTTGACGCGGATAGCTATGGCCCTGTATTCGAAAAGGATCTCAAAGAAGCTCGCAGCAATATTGTCATCTCCAGTCCAACACTTGCAAAGCGCAAAGTTTCGCGTATCCTTTCGCTGCTCAGGGAACGTCAGATGGCAGGGGTAAAGATTACCATTGTGACCTGGCATGCGGATGCGTACGCTTATGGTTCGGATGAGCACAGAATCGGACTGATGGAAGACCTTCGAAACGCGGGATTTAATGTTGAACTAGTCCAAAACAACTGTGAGCGATATGCTGTCATTGACAATGAAATTGTTTGGTATGGAAGCATGAACCTTCTATCTAAAGTAGATGTTGAGGATAATATCATGCGCGTTGCCAGTAAACGAATTGCAGCTGAGTTGCTGGAAAGGACCTTTTCGAAGGGAAACTAGCTAAACCAATTTGCATTACCACTGGAATAGTTACAATTACTCGGGCTCTTAATATCGTCCAGTCCTGACACAACCAAAACAGGTTGCCTTTGCTTTTTGATAGTCACAAATGTAATGATCCGCTACTGCAGAGCACTAATTGGGAAATATCAAGTACGCAGAGTTAGGCAAAGTACAGAGCTAGTTAAAAGCCCTCACACAGTGGGAGAGGGTCGGCGAAGCCGGGTCGAGGGTTAGCCAGTCTTGCAGGCTGGCTAAAACAAGCCTTCTCCGCTCGGGAGAAGGTGGCCGAAGGCCGGATGAGGGGTAGCCCGCAGGCTGGATGATGGCCTAATGGGCTAACCGTATCACCCCAAAGAAATCAAATCTCAATAAAATTCTTGACCAAAAATCCAAATAAGAAACTAATCAAGGCAACGCCAACGCTAATGGCCGCCATACTAAAGAAGTTTTTGCTAAACTTCTCGTCCTTCAATACCGCCATATAAAAACTGAAGAAGGCAATGATCAAAAAGACAACCGCCATCATCACACCCAAAGCAACAAAATAGTTGGGAATCAACAAATAAGGCAGGATCAGCGAAGCCACAGTAATAATGTAGGCGATTCCGGTATAGACGGATGCCTTGATTGGCTCCTTATTGGTCTTTTCCGTCCTGGTCGAGAGGTATTCCGAGGCTGCCATCGAAAGCGCCGCCGCGATACCCGTCACAAGCCCCGAGAGCGCGATCATGCGCGTATTCTGGAAAGCCAGCGTCAGGCCCGCCAAAGTGCCCGAGAGCTCCACCAGCGCGTCATTCAGACCGAGAACGATCGAGCCGGTATACTGGAGATGCTGCTCATCCAAAAGCGAGATCAGCGTTTCCTCATGCACTTCCTCATCCTGGATCAACCAGTCCACGCCTGGGATCACGCCTATCAGTGGTTTATAGGCTTCGATCGTAGCTTTTTCACGGTTCTCGAGCAGCTTGATCACAAAAGTATATCCAAGCAATTTCGACAAAAAAGCGAAAAACCCGATCACAAATCCTTGCGGCCTGGCAACCCAACCTGTATGTTTCTCCCAGAACTGGCTGTGACTCAACTCATCGTCACTCAAGAATCGTATTTTCCTGGCATCTTCCTCGTTCTTTAAGCCGTCCGCAATCTGCTTATAGATGGCATGGTCATTGATCTCGTCCTGCTGGAACCTTTTAATGGCTTTCAGTGTTTTTTCGTCTATCATTTCACCGTCCTCTTGACTACATTCTAACAGATGAACCGATAGAAATAAGCATTCTGGGTCGAATTATCCTAAAGTTATAAAGCTAAATGAACCGAATTGAAAAAAGATGGATCGCGTTTGCGATCCAGCTTGCTTTTACTTCCTATACCTTTCGGTTTAGTACATTCCACCGCCCTGAGGCATTGCGGGGGCAGCGCCAGCGGGTTCGGGGATATCGGTGACCAGCGCTTCGGTGGTCAGGATCATTGCAGCGATCGAGGCAGCGTTCTCGAGCGCGCCGCGGGTGACCTTGGCGGGATCGATCACGCCGAGTTCGACCATATCGCCGTACTCTTCGCTCAGAACATTATAGCCAATGTGATGATTGTTGGCATGTGCCTGGCGTTGGCGCACGTTCTCAACGACCACAGAGCCATCCTGCCCGGCGTTCTCAACGATCTTCTTCATCGGTACGGTCAGTGCGTTGCGGACGATATTGACGCCGATCTGAGCGTCTTCCTGGTCCAGTTTGAGGTCTTTGAGGGATTCCACAGCGTTCACCAAAGCGACACCGCCGCCTGGCACGATGCCTTCTTCAACGGCAGCGCGGGTAGCGGACAGAGCGTCTTCGACGCGGTGTTTCTTTTCTTTCAGTTCGGTCTCGGTTGCGGCACCGACACGGATGATCGCGACGCCGCCAGACAGTTTCGCCAAACGTTCCTGCAGTTTTTCGCGGTCGTAATCGCTGGTTGTGTTATCGATCTCAACACGGATCTGCTCGATGCGGCCCTTGATCGCGTTGACATCGCCCTTACCGCCAACGATGGTGGTATTGTCTTTGTCAATGGTGACCTTTTCGGCGCGGCCGAGGTCTTCAATGGTGGCGTTTTCCAGCTTGCGGCCGGTTTCTTCAGAGATCACACTGGCATTGGTCAGAATAGCGATATCCTGGAGCATGGCCTTGCGGCGATCGCCGAAACCAGGGGCCTTGACTGCGACAACATTCAAAACGCCGCGGATCTTGTTCAAAACCAGGGCTGCGATCGCTTCGCCGTCAACGTCTTCTGCGATGATGACGATATCGCGTTTGCCGACCTGAACCATCTTCTCGAGCAGGGGCACGATGTCATTGGCAGCAGAGATCTTCTTGTCGTGGATCAAAATGTAAGGATCGACGATCTCAGCAACCATGTGCTCAGTATCAGTCACAAAATAGGGGCTGATATAACCGCGATCGAACTGCATACCCTCAACATATTCGGTCTCGAATTCAAGAGCCTTGGATTCTTCAACGGTGATGACGCCGTCTTTGCCGACTTTATCCATCACGTCAGCGATCAGGGAACCAATTTGTTCGTCCTGGGCAGAAATGGTGGCAACGCTGCCGATCTCGGCTTTGGTGGTAATGTCGATCGCCTGGCCGTGAATGGATTCAGAAACGACCTTGGCTGCGGCTTCGATACCGCGCTTGAGCAGCATTGGGTTGGCGCCAGCGGCCAGATTCTTGAGGCCCTCGCTCACAATGGCGTGCGCCAGAACGGTCGAGGTTGTGGTGCCGTCACCAGCGATATCGTTGGTCTTTGTGGCTGCTTCTTTGAGCAGTTGGGCGCCCATATTCTCATAGGGGTCTTCCAGTTCAATTTCTTTTGCGACGGTCACACCGTCATGGGTGATGGTGGGGGAACCGTATTTGCGATCCAAGGCAACATTTCGACCCTTGGGGCCCAAAGTTGTTGCCACTGCGTTCGCGACTGCATCAACGCCGCTCTTCAGATAACGGCGTGCTTCATCTCCAAAAACTAATTGTTTTGCCATATTTCAATCTCCTGTTCTCGTTATGCTAATTAAAGAATCGCGAGAATATCGCTCTCGCGCATGATCAACAACTTCTTGCCGTCATATTTGATCTCAGTGCCAGAATATTTGGCAAACAGGACCACATCACCAACCTGCACGTCCAACGCGATGCGCTTGCCATCTTCGTCTCGCTCGCCAGGGCCAACTGCCAGAACGGTGCCCTTCTGGGGCTTTTCTTTTGCGGTTTCGGGTAATACGATACCGTACGCGGTGATCTCTTCTTGTTCGATGGGTTCGATAACCACACGGCTGCCTAATGGTTTCATAGAAATTGTCATGTTTCCTCCGATAATTTTTTACATAATTTAGCACTCGTCTTCGATGAGTGCTAATACTAATATACGCTTCCTGTCAACAGAAGTCAAGCGTTTTAAGAGATTTCTAATACAGTTTTTACATTAGGGAACGGTTGGCGTCAGGGTCGGGATAAACAAAGGCGTTTCGGTTGGGATCGGCGTGGCGGTGCCGGATGATGTCGGCGTGGGCAGCTCGGTCGCCACCGCTTCATCGGGGTTGATCTGACAAATGTTTTCGCTCGGGCGCACAATTTTCATCACTTCCTCGTTATCGCTGAACTTCTCACGTATTTTCGCAAAAACGATCGCGGCTTCAGCGCAATTATCATCGATCCCAGGGCGGTGCAAACCCGCCAATGCCGAGCCAAAGGTATAGTAATACAGAACGGTTGAGTTGGTCAACGGCAGCGCTTTGATCACGATATCGCTCTCGCAGGGGTCGTCTTCCCTCGCCTCACAGCTTTGCAGCGCGTCGCAGCCCATCACGGCGCAGCGCAGCATCAGGATCGAACCTTCATAGTTGCGCGCCCGGTAATAGATCACGCCCACCTGGCCGTAAGTGTCGGCGTTATAGGGGTTGATCTCCAGCGCCCGATAGGCGTTACGCGATGCCGCCATCGCCTCACCCATGCGGATGTAGGTATTGGCGATCGCCATATAGGGGATCGGGTCTGCCAATCCCAACTGGTTGTTCAGATTGGCAGCTTTGGCAAAATACTCCAGCGCAGTCTCATATTGGCGCAAATGGCGGTAAAGCACGCCGATGCGGTTGTATAAAAAGGTCAGGTTGGGGGTCAGATCGGAAGCTTTTTTATACCATTCGATGGCAAGGTTGTATTCACGGAACATTTCATAGATATATGCCTGGATGCGGCAAACATCCATCATTCCTTCGCCGTCGCCTTCCCTCGCCTGGGTGATATAGTCGTTGGCTTGTTCGTACTTGAACTGATCGATCAAAATCTCAGCATAGTAAGCCTTGGCGAGGCGGTTGTTGTTGTCATATTGGATCGCGAACAGCGCTTCCGACTCAGCCTGATTGCGGTATTCGAGCTGTTCTTCCGCAGACAGGTTTGAATTTGCCAGGCTGCTCAAAACGCTGGCGCGGATCCCCAGCACTTCCGAATCGATCGGGTCGTCCTCTTTTGCCAGATCAATGACCGCCAAAGCCTCCTCCAGTCGATCCAAACGCTCCTGATCGGTCGTCATCGTATAGGAAGAGTAGACCATAATGCTCGCCAGATTGGCGCGAATATGGCTGTTGTGAGGTTCAAGCATCAAAGCCTTGCGATAAGAATCGATCGCCAGGTCCAAGTTGCCTGCCTGAAAATGGGTATCCCCTTCGACAACATAGGAGTTGATCGTTCGGGTCGGCGTCGGCGTTGGGATGAAAGGCGGCCAGATCTCCCCCTGCGCGAAGGCGCGCACGACCGCGATCAGGATCACCACGATCAGCAGTATCCCCATCACGAAATAGGGGTTCGAAGTGCCGCGCGGATTGCGGAAAAGGTTCTTGCGTTCGTGAATATACATGGCTAAGGTTGAGCTGTTGGGGTCGGCCCGGTCACATTCGTCGGGGTGGGCGCGGGTGTCGCCGTCGGCGGATTGAGCAGGTTTTCTTCACAGGTTTTGATCATCTCATTGGCGTTGTAAACGGCATTTTCGTTATCAGCAACATTCGCCAGCAAAGCATTTGCCACAGCGATCGCCTCACTGCAGCGGTTGATCCGCGCCAGCGCCAGCCCATAACGGCTGTAAGTCTCGATCACGCTGACTTCATAAGAAAGCGGAATGCCTTCCACCGCGACGCCGTCTTCATTGCTGCCGCCTCTCACAGCCAGTTCCAGATACTCGACAGCCTGGTTGTATTGCCCTTTGCGAAAGTAGAGCGTGCCCAGATTGGCATACAAGGTTGGGTCGGATGGCCCATCGCGCAAGGCGGCGGTGCCGTATTGGATACCCTTCTCCCACTCACCCAACATGCCATAGATGCGCGAAATAAAAAGGTTGGGGGTCGGATCGGTCGGGTTGAGCGAGTAGGCTTTGGTAAATTGATAGACAGCCTGGTCAAGCTGCCCGGTATTGATCATGTTGCGCCCCAGAGCCATAAAGACGCGGGCGATATTGGGGTTGAGCGCCACCGCTGCCTCAAGCTCGCGCACAGCTTCCTCATAGTTGCTGGTGATCTCCAGCACGTAACCGCGCGCCCAGTGCGCTTCAAGCAAATTTGGCTCCAGCGCCAGCGCTGTCCGCGATTCTTCGATTGCGCGGTCCATCGTATCCAGTTCCTGCACATTGGCCTCAACCCGCAGGGCAAGGATGTAGGCGTAGGTCGCGTGCGCCAGGCCCGAATTCATGTCCAGTTCGATCGCTTTTTTCGCGTCGGATTCAGCCGCCAGATATTCGCGTTGAAAGCCCTTCGCCCAGGCCAAAAGCGCGAAAGCATTGGAAGAAGTGTTGTCCAGCAGGATCGCGTTTTGGGCATTCACCTGCGCCTGGGTCAGCTGATTGGTATAGATCTGCAAACGGGCGATCTTGAGATAGTTTTGGATATTGGTCGGGTTGGCATTGATCGCGCCCTGATAGACCTCCACCGCCTGAATATACTTGCCCTCCAGCGCCAGTTGATCCGCCTCTTCGATATAAGAGAGCGGGTCGCGCGTTGGCGTTGGGGTCGGGACGAACGGCGGGTTTATCACCGGCACGACCACCAGGTTAAAGTAAAGCAAAACCCCAATCCCGACGACGAGCAGCAGGATCACCCACCCATTCGGCCTATGCCGCTTCTTATTTAAAGAGAGCTTACTTCCTTTAAGATACATGTTTTCATATTATCACGATTTTGCTACCGAACGTCAAATCCGAACCTACTGTCAACATCAATCCGAAAGCCACGCTTTTTTGAAAACCCAGGGGATACCCTTGCTTTTTCTATAATTTCAGGCCAACAGAAACACCTGATTACCTTGAAGGGTTACTTGTTTATTGCAGCTTATCCCTTTCCCCTATTGCGTGTGCAGCTTAGACCGGATAAAGTATATTGTAAACTTCCGGGGCGTATTTTTCGACGATTTCCGATGTAATGGCGTTGCTGCGGCAGATGTCAGCGTACATATCGACCGATTTACGCCTTGCACGGATCTGGGTTTCAGGATCAAGCCCCCAAAGGCCGAATTTCTGACTCCAGCCGCGTTCCCATTCAAAATTATCGGTCAAACTCCAGTGGAAAAAGCCTTTGATGGGGATGTTGTGATTGATCATCTTCCACATGGCGTGCAAATGCTGCAGCAAATAGCGTCGGCGGAAGTCGTCTTTGCCGTCATCGCAGCCATTTTCTGTAATATAGATCGGCAGATCGAACTGATTGATCCAACGAATGGCTTCCATGAAACCCTCAGGGTCGTTGGCCAGAAAACCCGTCTCAGAAAGGTCAGCTCCCTCTGGATAATATCGCCTGGCGAAGGCATCGGCAGATCTTGTCAGATCAAATTTGACCAGGTCGCGGCTGTAATAATTCAATCCCGCAAAGTCCTGGGTGCCAACTGCTTCAGGAATATCAAGTTTGAGCTTGACCGCGTCAAATTTGCCATCCTTGAGCGCGTAGGCGAAGGAATCGTTGAAGACCTTATGATGCAATTTTGTCACAAAAGCTGTCAGCGGTCCGCGATTGGCAGCCTTGAAACCGCGCCAATGGTGAGCGACGCCGACCATGGCCTCAGGTTGGATCTCATGGATGGCGCGATAGGCCGCCGCGTGCCCTTTGACCATGTTCGCCAGCGCTTTTAACCCAGTCATGAAGTCTTTTTTAGCGGGCGGAAAGACGCCTTCCATGTAGCCGCCATTCATTAACACGTTCGGCTCATTGATCGTGACCCATAGCTGACAATGCGCCTTGAGCGCTTCGACGGTCCTGCGCGTGAAGGCTTCAAACAGAGGAACGATCTCCTCATTCGCCCAGCCGCCCATCTCCGCCAGCCAGATCGGGGAGCTGAAATGATGCAAGGTGATCATGGGCGTGATGTTACGTTCGCGCATACCAATCAACATATCGCGATAGCGATCCAGGGCCGATTCGTCCCAGCGATTGATCTCGGGCTGAATGCGCGACCATTCCACCGAAAAACGATGAGCGTTTTGCCAGGTATCCTGGGCGCGGTCCATGTCTTCGCGCCAGCGGCCGCCCCACCAGTCACAGGCTTTGCCGCTTTTGTCGCCATCCTGGATCCGGCCTGGTTCCTGCTCGAGCGCCCACCAGTCGTTGTTGGTGTTATTACCTTCCACCTGGTGCGCGGCGGTTGCCGATCCCCACAAAAAACCTGCTGGAAAGTTGTATGTTGCTCTGGCCATTTTCGCTCCACTGATTTACGGTGATAGAATCATTTTATCAAATAAATGGCCGCTGGTTGAGGTTTTGAAAAGCAATTAGGGAGAAGCAAGGTCTGTTGATTTCGGTTGAAACAGCATGTTTATCGCCGTCACCAGCCCTCTTTTCACCACATGATAGCTTTTGAAAGTTATTGAGAGGACAGCAGGGCTATGCTTGGAAAATCTTATGGCAAATCGCCGCTGACCTCATGGGTGAGGTCAAGGAGGAATAATGGAAAATGAAAAAGAGATCAGCCCCGTCGCTGATGAAACTGTAAAAAACGAAGCGGAGCAGCCGACAAAGCTTTTCCCGAAGTTGAACTTAAGCAAGCCCTGGCTCACGATTGGCAGCGCCCTGCTCGCCGCGATCGGTCTGATGCTGCTATGGTGGCAGGTGGAGAGGCCTGGCTTGCGCTGGCCGCTTTCCGTGCTTATCGTTGGCGCTACCATGGCTGTCAACGCGCTGATTCAAAAGCATAAGATCCATATAAGCAGCATGGTCATCTTTTTAATGGCGCTCGCGACCGCGCTGATCCCAACTTTTCGATCTGAAGGGGTTACGATCGCTATATCCATGTTCGCGACCATCATTCTGCTGATCCTGTTTGTGGCAGATTTCTTCAACGGCCAGTGGTGGCAATATCGCATCCGTGAATATTTTCTGACCTTTTTTATGTCGATCCCCGCTTTCTTTATTGGCCTGCCCGTTCTGTTGCATCAGGGTGTGCAATACAGCAAACTTGATTCGGGCGCTGATAAAAATAAAAAGATCGCCTTCGGCATCCTCAAAGGCGTACTGATCGCCCTGCCCGTCCTGATCATTTTCATTTTGCTGTTCTCAAGCGCTGATCTGATCTTTCAGGACAAGCTTGGCAGCATGGTGGACTGGCTCAGGAACGATTCTCTAAAAGAAATTGCTTCCCGTTTCTGGCTGACCCTTTTATTCACGATCCTTGCGTCCGCGGGGCTTTGGCTGGCCTTTAACAATGGCGCCAGAAAGGCGAAAATCGAACCCGATAAAGCGCTTTTGCAACCTTTTTTGGGCATGACCGAAACCAGCATTGTCCTGACAAGTGTCAACCTGCTCTTTGCCTTCTTCCTGGCAATTCAGTTTAAGTACTTTTTTGCGGGAGAAGCCAATATCAGCTCGACAGGCTTTACCTACGCGGAATACGCGCGCAAAGGTTTCGTCGAATTATTATTTGTTGCCTCCCTGGCTGGCTTGCTCTATTATTCGCTCGCATCCAGCACCCGCCGCGAAAGCCCGAAGCAGCGAAACACTTTTGCAATCCTTGGCGGTCTGCTTTTGGCTCAGGTGATGGTGGTACTGGTCTCAGCACATCAACGCATTCTTCTCTACACCAACCGTTTTGGGATGACCGAAATCCGTTTGGTGCCAAAAATTTTCATCTATTTCCTGGCTGCCATCCTGATCTCACTGGCAGTGATGGAATGGAAAAAGCAATTCAAGCGCCTGGCGTTGGTTCTGCTGGCTGCTTTGACGCTTTTTAGCCTGACCCTGGCAGTGGTCAATATTGACCGCAGCATCGCGCGCACTAACATCGACCGCGCTCTGGCGGGAGACGACCTCGATTACGATCTTCTGGTAAATCGCTTGTCCAATGACGCTGTTCCATATCTTTACGAGGTGCTGGATTCTCAGCAACTTTCAAAAGAGCAACAGGTAAACCTAAGCAAAGTGCTCGTCTGCAGAGCTCATAGGTTTGACAGTGATTCTGAACAGGATCAAGGTCTGAATTGGAATTACTCATGGTCGCAAGCCTCTGCTGAACACCTTGCCCATCAGGAATTAATGGAGCAATTCCCATTGGAAGAGTTGAGTTACGAAAAATATAACCAATTCTTTGATCACAACATCAATACGACTGGGCACAACCTGGGTTTTGTGATCGATGGCAATGAGATCTTTTGCAGCTATGGAGATTAATCTTCTTATGAAGCTGATCGGTTGTCTGAGCGGATCAAAGTATAAATTCGCATTGCATTTTGTTAGTTAGCAGGTCGTGACAAAGTGCGCGTGAAGGTATTGAAAAATATGCACATAATGTGTATATTTTTCAATCCGCCGTTAACCAGCAATATGAAGGCCACCTGTTCAATTCCAACCTATGGTTATTGTGTCGGATACACCTCTAAAATTTCTGGTTCACCTTGTTTATTTTTGTTCAGCAGACCCATATACTTGGCTGCATAATCCAGAATCATGTTCTTCTCATCTTGGGTTTTGACATATTTTGTTGGGACGCTTGTCAGCTCCAGATACTCTCCCAACAAAATACCTTTTATGAATTGTGTGTACTGAGCTGATCCAACGCTGATGTTCAATTGTTTTTCTTTGATATAGGTGAGAATAATTTTCTCAGCATGCACATCTCTTTCTGTTTTGAACTCAATTTGCTTTCTGTTAAACATACTGATTAATATAACTATAGTTAATATCCCAATCAAACAGAGAAAGCTAATCCATAAACGCTTGTTTTTCATGTGTGATTCTCTTTTTATAGTCATCGTGATTATCAACGACCAATTAATAGTATCACCAAAAGGCATAAACAAATTTTGCACTAAACTGAAACCAGTGCCATCTTTCGGTAGTGAAGAATTTTCGTTTGCGGTAAGATTAGGCTATGTTCAATCAAACCAATCCTGAAGAGGCCCGTTATCTGGCTGAGTTAGTCCTCAGCGTGATCGGTGTGATCGTCCTGTTCGCGCTGGCGCTCTACCTGATCAACAAAAGCAAGAAGAAGGACGATATAAAGCCAGAAGGAAAAAAGGGTTCAACACCAAAAGCGCGAGGGGCACTTGAGCCTTTTTCTTTAGCTACGCGCAATAATTCAGGCGCACCCGATAAAAGCAGTTTGCAGAAATCCATAAGCGATGCGTTTTCTGACTGGCAAAAGGTTCACCTCCTGGCAGGGGATGATGGGAAAAGCCTGTTCGTCCGCGAGGGAGTCGAAAAAAGCGGTTTGCGCTATCAACTGCTTGCCACAAGCCAAACCCAGGCGCTGGCGATGCTGGTTACCACCCTGCTGGCAGACCTGGACCCCGATGCCCATGAGAAAACCGAAGCGCTTTTCGCGAGTCTTTTGGCGCACCCCGCTTATGGCGAGCCGGATCTGAGCAGCTGGAAGTATATGCCCGACCTGCCGCGATCACCCAGGCTGGAAGCCGATCTCCAGGCCGAGGGCTGGGTATTGATAGCCCTTTTGACTGCCCGCAGGCAGTGGCCTGACCTGGATCGCTTTAATTATGATGAGATATTGAAAGGAAGGCTTGGGGCGCTATTTGAAGCCTTCCATAGGCCCGAAAGCCAGGAGCTTCTCGCTCATAGCGCTTTTTTGTTTAGCTTTTTAACGAAATACGACCCCTCACAGGATTGGGCAAGCCTGAAAAGCCTGGCAAATTCAGCTGGAAAGGTCTTTCCCCAGCCTGATGACCCAAAGGATTTTGCTTTTTCTTGCTTAAACCTTGGTTTGGACGCGCTCCTTTTCAAAGATGACACCAGCATCAAACTTTTATCTGATAAACAAACCGTAACAAGAGAAATGGTTGAGCATTGGCTCTACGAGAGTAGTTCTCTTTCGGAAAATGTCGATGGTTTTTCCAGACTCAGCCTGCTCGCATGTATGGCTCCTGCTTTGATAGTTTTGAGAGATGATGAATTATTGGAAAAAACGCAGGACTTCCTTATTAACACCAATGCCGATAAGAACGAAGGTTTAGGCGCAACCATGAAGGTTTTCGCCTTGTTCCTTTTAAGCAATTGATCAGGGATTATGGATAGGTCGATTTCCTTTTTGGCATCAAGTCATCAGATCATCGGCAAAGAGATCGCCTCGGCGCGGTGGAACAAGTTCTCAACCGTTCCTTCCCTGATGTCCTCATAGCGCGCATTGGAGACCCAGGCTGCCCGAAAAGCATTGGCCCAGCGGGCGGTTTCCTTTAGCGCGTGGTGCTTTGAGAAGCCGTAGACCAGCCCCGCCATGAGGGCGTCGCCCGAGCCAGTGATATTTCGGGTGGGAACCTTGAGCGGCGAGGCGATGACCATTTCTTTCTGCGAAGCCAAAACCAATTTTCCCTGATCAAAAGAAATGGCGATATGCTCAACGCCCAGTCTCAGAAAGCTTAAAACCGCTTTTTTAGCATCCTCAATATTTTTGATCGAAAAACCGACCACGGCTTCGGCCTCTGCCAGATCAGGGCTGACCAGATAAGGTTTTTGAGCCAGACCAAGTTTGAAGGCTTCGCCATTGGAATCAAAAAAGACACGCACCCCTTTTGCCTGCAGCATTTTAAATAAGCGAGCATAAAAATCGACCGGGACGTCCAAAGGCAGGCTGCCCGAGGCAACCCAGATATTGCCGGTATGAGCGTAAAGCGTGGTTTTATCGATCAGCTCGCGCACAGCCGTTTCGGGAATATGAGGGCCAGGCTCGTTAAGGCGCATATACCATTCACCGCCATCTTCCAGTGCGATGGTATTGGTGCGGGTTTCTTCCTCTACCCAAACGAAATCTGTCTCGATCCCGAGTTTGTTCAGGCCGTCTTCGAGCATCTTGCCTGCTCCGCCCCCCACCCAGGCCAGGGCAAGGCTTTCCTGCCTTAAAAGGCGCAAGGCACGCGAAACGTTAAAACCCTTTCCGCCCCAGTCCAAACGGGCTTGATTGGTTCGCAGGATCTCATTAAAAAACAGTCGTTTGACCTGTAAGGTGCGATCGACGCTTGGGTTTGGTGTGAGCGTAATGATCATGGTTCAATTGTATCAGTTGTCCACCCATTTTTTCGAACGCGCAAAAAATGTTAACCTACCCGCCGCATATGCTGCAAGTCCCGGAGTTTGTCTTTTTCAGCGCTCGTAAGGTGTTTTGGCACCTCGATCTGAACGCGAACGTACAAATCGCCTGCCTGTTTGGGGTTTTTCAGGTTTGGCATCCCCAGTCCCTTGAGACGCAGCGTCTTGCCGCTGTCTGTTCCTTCAGGGATCGTCAGCCGAATGGCTTTGGTCATGGTATTGACCCCAACCTCACCTCCCAGAATGGCTGTATACAGATCGACTTTCACGTCCATATAGAGATCATCGCCCTTGCGTTTGTAGATCGGATCGGGCAAAACCTTGATCTTTAGGAAGAGATCCGCGCCGCCAGCCTGACCGCTCAGACGCACCTTTGAACCGGTTTTCACCCCGGGTGGAATGGTAGCTTCGATCTTGCGGCCGTCCTCGAACTGGAGTGTGCGTTTGGTACCCGCGAAAGCTTCGCGCAGGCTGATATCAAGCTCATATTCAACGTCACGAGCGCGCGTCTGGGGCTGAGAAGCCTGTTGGCCAAATCCGCCAGTAAAGCCGCCGCTTCCAAAGAGGGTCTCGAAAAAATCGGAAAATCCGCCCATACCGCCGCCCGCCTGGCCCCTGCCCCCAAACATTTCACTGAACTCTTCCGGCGAGACGGTCCGATACTGGCTGCGCGCACCCGGCGACTGCCGCCAGGGGCCCCAGTCGAAACCGCCCGGACGCCCGCCAGAACTCTGATAGCTCTGCCATTCCGAACCAAATTGATCATATTTCTGGCGCTTTTCCTTGTCGGAAAGCACCTGATAAGCTTCGTTTATTTCTTTAAATTTATCCTCGGCGCCCGCGTCTTTGTTGACATCCGGGTGATATTTTCGTGCCAGTTTGCGATAGGCTGACTTTATTTCATCGTCACCGGCTGTTTTTGCTACGCCGAGAATGCTATAGTAATCTTTGTAATCCATATTTTCCAACTTTGATAAGTGATGGTTTTATTTTAACTGATTAATATTGGTTTCTTGTTAACAACGGGCAATGTTAGCATAAACGTCGAATTGAATAGATCGGGCTAAAGCCGATCTATTCAATTACGACCTACCACACCCGCTGTTCGTTTTTTCATCCTTTTCCCGCATGGTCTTTCGACTTCTTGCGTAGGTCGAGATTGAATGAATGGTGCGCAAAGCGCCATTCATTCAATCCGACGTTCAGTAAACTAGATTCTTTCCTACCATGTTGAGGATCGAATCCCTCAAAGTTAACAAGACTCAAGACCTGCTTCCGCTCCTCGTAAATAGGGGCCGCGGGCGTGTTCGGGCAAGACGCGGGCGATATGCTCCATGATCTCATGCCCGGCGCGTTGAACGTCTTCCCGCCCGGGGATCTTGCTGGTATCGCCGTGCGCCAGAGGGCCGAAGACCTTGCCGATGCGGGAATGGATTCGGGCGCGTCTTTTCTTTCTCCTGATTGTTCCGAAGATATCCCAATCATCCTCACTGAAGGTGCCGATGGGAACGATGGGCACACCCAGGCGCAGCGCCAAAAAGGCAGCCCCCGTCAGCGGCTTGCCCAGCGGCGGCTTGTGGACATGCCCCTCGGGGAAGATTGCCAGAACGCCATTTTGTGCCAGGATGGCTTCCGAAGCGCGCATGGCTTCGAGATTTGCAGTACCCTGCAAAATTTTGAGCGTGCGCCATAGACTGGGAATAAAGCGCATTGGCCCCGGCGCCATAGGCATCACTGCGTCGTTGATGAATTCCAAAGGATATTTTGTGGCATGGATGGGAGCGATGGTATCCAAAAAGTGAAAATGGTTGCCAACGATCAACAGCGGGCCGTCTTTGGGCAGGTTTTCCTTGCCTTCCACCGTGAAATTCAGCAAAGCTCCTGCCAGTAAAGCGATCCCAGCCCGCAGGATGCCCCGCCGCAGTTGATGACGGGGGTAAGGATATTTTTGGCGATATTCAGCTTTGATACGGGACATGATCGGCGTGCTCCTGGTCAATTTTCTAAACACTATTCTACCAATAAACAGTTCGTTTTTTTATATATCTACGTTGGGAATAGACTGTAAGGACGTTTTTGTGGTAGATGCGGTACCTGTGCGTGGCACGAATTGCCAGGTGCGCTGTGCCCGCCCGTCCTTTGGAATGGATTAAATCCAACTGGAATATCGAGGAATTCTACGTTTAATATCCCAAACCAACGGGCGGGCGCAGCGGCCCGCCCCTACGGGCGTCCGAAACTCTGAATAATAAAAAAATACCCAATATATCGTGCTTTATTGAATAATTAAGTGTCTGGGCATTTTTTTACATTGACGGGACTGTACCGTGGGCTTGATTTTTCCATACTGAGAATTGCTGCCACATCACAGTTTTTTTGCTTTCTGTATATCGGGTAGAATAAGCACGGAAATATCATGGAAGTATCAGAAATGGCCCTACCCGACAACCAGGCAGACGATCAGCCCCAGATCCCATCCAACTGGCTGGCCAACTTTTTACCCATGTTCATTGGGCAACAGCTCTCCCTCTTGGGCAGCAGTTTGGTGATGTTTGCCCTGGTTTGGTATGCCACCAAACAAACCGGAGACGCGACCGTGCTCGCGACCGCCACAACCATCGCTCATGTCCCTTACATTCTGATCGGGCCCTTCGTTGGCGCGATGGTGGATCGCTGGAATCGCAAACTGGTCATGATCATTTCCGATCTGATCGTTGCGCTGGCCACGGCTGCCCTGGCGCTGCTCTTCGCGTTCAATTTAATTCAAATCTGGCATATTTACCTGATCCTTTTCATCCGCTCCCTGGCGGGCATCTTTCAGAGCCCTGCCCAATCAGCTTCGATCAGTCTGATGGTGCCAAAAGAGCAACTCACACGTCTGGGCGGTATCAACCAGGCGACTCAAGGTCTGATAAACACTTTTTCACCTGCGCTCGGCGCGCTTCTGATGGAACTTCTGCCGATCCAGGGGGTTCTGGCGATCGATACAATAACTGCCGCGATCGCGATCCTGCTGCTGATCTTCTTTGTAAAAGTTCCTCAACCGAAAACTGACAGCCTAAAAGAATTGATCACCGTTAAGTCCTTGTTGGCTGATGTTCGATTTGGATTTCGCTATATTTTAGGCTGGCGTGGACTGGCAATCATCATTTTGATCGCCAGTTTGCTTAACATGGTGATCGCCCCGGCTGGAAATTTACTGCCGTTATTGATCACAGAATTTTTCCAAAAAGGTGCTCAGGAACTGGCCTGGATGCAGGTCGCCATGGGAGTCGGCTCGATCGCGGGCGGGCTGATCCTTGGAGTTTGGGGTGGATTTAAGCGCCAGGTGGTCAACATCTTATTAGGCGTCGCCGGCATTGGCGCGGGCGTGCTGTTTCTTGGCTTCCTTCCCAGTTCAGCGTACTGGATCGCGTTGGGAGCCTTTGGCTTGATCGGCCTGAGTTCTTCTCTGGCTAATGGCGCCCTGGGGCCGCTACTCCAGGCCAAGGTTCCTCCTGAAGTGCAAGGGCGGGTCTTCACTGTGCTCTCAAGCCTGTCGATCGCAATGATGCCGATCGGGCTCTATCTGAGCGCGCCGATCGCCAAACAATTTGGAATTCAGACTGCCTACATCGTGGGAGGTACTCTGGGACTGCTGATCGTTGTCTTCGCCGCACTCAACAAACACGTCATGACCTTTGATCGTCAATCTCCAGACGGAATCACAGGGGGGAAGTCCGAAGCTTAAGGCTTGCTTTGAATTAATCTTGTCTGATCTTGAGATGAGCTTCAGCTAAAAAATCAGCCAGTTGAGCGGTTGAATCCAGAATCGCATGCGTGCCAGACCTGCGCAGTTCTTTTTCCTGTCCGAAACCGCACAAAACCGAAAGAGATTGCGCTCCAGCCGCCAAAGCCGCCCGCACATCCGTGACCGTGTCCCCGATCATCAGGCAATTTTCGATGGGCACGTTCATCTGTTCAGCCGCGTGCAGCAGCGGTTCAGGAAAGGGTTTGGTCTTTTTGCAGGTTTGCGAACTGATCACAATGGGAAAGAATTCATCCAGCGCGTTTATGCGCAAAAACTCCCTGGTGGTCACCTCGTTGCGCGCGGTCACGATCGCGACGGGGTAACGCCCGTTCAACGTCTCAAGCATTGGCATGACGCCTGGGATGAGCGGAAAATGGTGAGGCAAATGCATTTTTGAATTGGCGCGCCGGTCAAAGAAAGCCGCGATAAGATGATCCAAGTTCAGGCGATCCGCCATCTCCAGAAACCAGTTGCCGGGCCCTTCAGCAAAATGAATAAAACTACGCGAGAAACGCAGCAATCTTTCCCCCGGAAAGACCGATCTCAGGAAAAGCAGCCTTTCATAAAGCGTCTCGACCATGCGGTCGTCGCTGTCTGACAAGGTGCCATCGACATCAAAGATCAAGGCCCTGATCCGGTCGGTTTCGAGATCGTGATCTATGGTCATCGCTCCTCAGTTTTGCAAAAGCGCCTGCGCAGCGCTGAGTGTTTGCTCGCTTTCAGCCAGGATCCAGACAAAACTATCCAGACTGGTCTGATAAAGGCTGGAGAACAAGCCCTCGCCCTGCCATTGCCCATCGGCAGCCGCCGTGCCAAAGCGCAAATTGGCGTAGTTTTGGAAGGCCTTCAGCGCCTCGCTGGCGTCCGCACTGCTGTCCCAATAAAAAACGGTCGCGACCAGGTATTCACCACTGCTTTCATTTCGCAAAACCACATAACGGTCGCCACCCCAGCCCTCAGCCGCCGCGAAAGCGATCCCATCCTGCAAACGGTAGCTTGATTCATAACCCTTGGACAACACCAGATAGGTGTACCATTCCCCAAGCGTGTTTTCCTCACGAGTTTCCCATTTTTCACCAAGACCGGCTGCCAGATCAGGCAGGATCGGGTTATTGGGCACCTCATCAGGATAAGCTTCATGGTGCAGGATCTGTTCGCTTGAGACCGGCTGCTGCTCGCTGAAAGCCTTGTCGATCAGCCCATAGCCGCCTTTCGAGTACAGGGTCTGAACAAACTGCGCCCCGTAAAGATAAGGAAAAGTGAAATCCACCTTCATATATTCGGGAGCACTGTCAAGGATCGGGCTCTGGTAGCCGCCGTAAAAGGCCTGAAGATCCTGATAATCCTGTTGGGTGGCATAATTTTGAAACCATAAGTTTTGGGTCAGTGTTGCGTCGCCTTCGATCAGAGACTGGATGGCGGCGCAGCGTTCGCTGTCCTCCTCACAGGCTTCATCGTTGAAATTCAGCTTTTCCTCAAAGCCAAAATGCTCATCCTGCAGGACATGCACATATTCATGGGCGTAGGTCGAGCGTTCCATGCCGCCAAAACCCGCGTCGCTGACCACGTACATGGTCTCCTCTTCGGTGTCATAAAAACCTGCGATCTGCTCGCCGTAAAGATCCAAATAAAAATTGAGCAGATCAAACTCCTTCGGCAGCAGACCAAACAAGTTCAGTACCTTCACATCCTCGATCTCGTCTTCTTTTTCATAATCTTCCAAAAAGTCGTTCAGAACCCTGTCTTTCAGTTCCGCGTTGCTGAGGATCTTACGGGGAATGCGCGTTTGGATGTCAAGCTGGCGCAAAATGCTAACCTGTTCCTCGATCTGATCCATTTGGGCGATCAGGTCAGGTGCAAGGCTTTGCTCAGAAGGAGTGCTTTGCGCGTTCCGGGTTGAAGTTGCAGCTGCCTGCGTTGGGGAATTACTGGGCTGGATTTCAAGATAAGGCAGGGTACTGGCGGCATCAGGATCATTGATGCGTTCATAAAACAGACCACGCATCAAATTGATAGTAAAAAACGCCGCCACAGCAAGCAGCACCAGCGCGATAAGGACGATGATGACAAGATTCTTTTTTTCCATAAAGACTCCTCAGACAAGGAATATTATACCTTGCCCACTTCACGCTGGTTTTAGGACCTCGGACAAGAAGGTTGTAAGACGAAATCCGCAGAAGGGTAGGTCGGGTTGCGCCTGTCAACCCGACGAAACCATATCTATCCATTGTAGTAGGTCGGGATTGAAAAGAACGGGATAAACCCGTTCTTTTCAATCCGACGATTCGATTATTTGTTTTTGTATATTGACATATTTTGATCCCACCCACTGCACAATCTATTCAACCGAAATTCAAAATACAAAACCGAAAACCGAAACGTATGGGTTGGCTCACATACGCCGGATCGAACTGCGCGATCCGGCCTACATTTATGAAATCCGGAAAGAAAAAAGGAGAGATCGCTCTCTCCCTTTTCATCTTATAAACCACTCACTTGGTTAAAAATACTTCCCGAGATCAAGCTCTGCCAGGGAGCAAAGCACTTCTTCCGCCATGCTGTAATCGAGATGGGCTGAAATGGATGTGGGCACGGCCACAACGCGAATGCCTGCCCGCCGGGCAGCCAGCGCGCCGTTGACCGAATCCTCCAGTACGAGCGCGTTTTCAGGCGCAACGCCAAGATTCTCAAGCACTTTTAGATAAATATCAGGCGCTGGTTTGGCCAGTTCAACATCATCAAAGGTGACGATCGTGTCAAAGCGTTCCTTGATCCCCAGGCCGTCAACTAATGTTGAAATCCAAAGGTATCCCGAACTCGAGCCGATCGCAAGCAGGATACCAGCCTCTTCAGCCTGATCCAAAAGCTCCAGAACCCCCGGCAAAGGTGGTAATTTAAGCCCGGCCTCGATCGAACGCATGGTGTGTTCTTCCATGATCTGCTCAAATGTGCGCGTTTCGCCCGGACGGTCGGCAAGCATTCTGGCTGGATATTGAATGGCAGGCCCGTTGGTGCCGATGGTCTCAAGATAATCGTCCAAACTGAATTCCAAGCCAACTTCTTTCAGCTCTTTTTGCCAGGCGGCTACTTCTGCGCTCTCGGTGTCGATGATCAATCCGTCAAAATCGAAGATCAGGGCTTGCTTCGCGGCCATTAACGCCCACCTTCCCGGCCCCAGTAACCACTGCGCAAAGGCGTAATTTCCTCGATGGTGATAAAAGTTTCCGGATCCGTTTCCATCACCAGCTTTTCGATCTTCGGAATGTCTCTTCGCCGCACGACCAACTGGCCAATCACGACCGGGCCATCCATACCCTGTCCGGGTATCTCCGTGACCGCGAAATCCTGCGCGCGAAGCGCCTGGATGATCTCAAAGCCATTCTTTTTGTTGATGATGGTCATATTCGTGAAACCCATCGCCAGTTTGCGCTCGATCAGCATGCCAACAACATTGCCGGTGGCAAAACCAGCCGAATAACTGATCAGAGCCAGTGGGTTGGAGAGGTCTTTCAGCACCGCGTTGAAGGTCAACACGTACAAAACCGTCGATACAAAGCCCAGAACCCAGGCAATGGCCTGCTTGCCGCGCATCGTCAGCATGAAGCGCAGGGTGTCCATCGAAATGGAAAGCACCCTGACCACAAAGATCAGCAGGGACGTGACCAGGGCATGCCAGGTAAATATTTCTGCCATAAAAACTTCCTTACTATTTTGCTTTCAAACCTTTGGCAGCAGTCAGGGCAGGATCATACAATTCGGTCGCATATTCCTTGACCATACGGGTCATTGAAAAAGCAGGCGAAACAGTGCGAATGCTCGCCTTGACGCACTCGATCCAATCGCCAGGCAGCCCATCAGCTGAGCGTTTGGTGTAATAGAGCGGGACGATCTCATTCTCAAGCGTCTCATACAGACTGATAGCGTCGGCCTCATCCTGCAGATCAAGGTTGTCATACTGGGTGTCATCACCGATCGCCCAGCCATTTTTACCATTGTAGCCTTCAGCCCACCAGCCATCTAAAACCGAGAAGTTCAGAGAGCCATTCATGGCAGCTTTCATGCCACTGGTGCCAGAAGCTTCGCGGGGGCGGCGCGGGGTATTGAGCCAGATATCGACGCCCTGAACCAAATGACGGGCCATATCCATGTCGTAATCGTCCAAAAATACCAGACGGCCGCCGTTGCGCGAGTTCTTGACATTGCGATAAACTTCCTGGATCAGCCGCTTGCCGGGTTCATCCGCCGGATGAGCTTTCCCGGCGAAGATGATCTGAACTGGATGTTCCGCGTTGGTAACAATATTCATCAGGCGTTCGTAGTCTCTGAAAACGAGGTTGGCGCGTTTGTAGGTCGCAAAACGACGGGCAAAACCGATCGTCAGCGCCAGCGGATCGAGCAAAACACCGCTGGCAACTGTCTGGACAGGATGAACGCGGTCGTTCTTCCACTCATCGCGGGCGCGATCGACCATATAGCTGATTAGCTTGCGCTTGAGGTGGATGCGAACCTGCCAAAGCTCTCGGTCAGGGATGGCGTCAATGCGTTCCCACATCTTCGGGTCATCCAGACGATCTTTCCAGTCTACCCCAAGGTATTTAGTGTAAAGTTCTGCCAGACGGCGGGCCAGCCAGGTGCCGGTGTGAACACCGTTAGTGATGTAGCTGATCGGCACTTCATCAACGGATCTTTCCGGCCAAAGGTACTGCCACATACCGCGCGAAACAGCGCCGTGCAGTTTGGAGACGGCATTGCGATAATTCGCCAGGCGCAAGGCCAGAACCGGCATGCTGAAGACTTCGTCCGACCAGTCGCTGCTGACTTTGGCCAGGTCCATGAATTCGTCACGGTTGAGACCAAGCGAACCCCAGAAATTAGCGAAGTATTTATCAATCAGCCAGATCGGGAATTCGTCATTCCCAGCCGGAACTGGCGTGTGCGTGGTGAAAATGCTTGAATTCTGAACGATCTTCTTAGCCTCTTCCAGGGTCGAACCAGCCGCGATCAGCTGACGCATGCGCTCAAGTGCCAAAAAGGCGGAATGACCCTCGTTCATGTGGAAGATCACCGGTTCATGCCCCAGGCGCTGCAGTGCCCGCATGCCGCCGATACCAAGCAGCATTTCCTGAGAAATGCGCAGTTCAGGATCGCTGATATACAATTTATCTGTCAATTCGCGATCCTGAGGATTGTTTTCAGGGATGTTCGTGTGAAGCAAGACCAGGGGAATGCGGCCAACGTTCAACTCATAGAGTCGCGCGTAAAGCGTGCGACCGGGCAGATCGATTGAGATCAGGATCGGGTTATTCTCTTCGTCATAAAGTTCAACGATCGGCAGATCGCTGAATTTAAGTTCAACATTATGAGCTTCCTGCCAGCCGTCTTCCGTAATGCGTTGGCTGAAGTAGCCGTAAGTATAGAGAAAACCAACCGCGACCAAAGGCAGTCCAAGATCGCTGGCTTCTTTAAGATGGTCGCCGGAGAGGATGCCCAAACCGCCAGCATAAACCATCAGCGATTCGTGCAGGCCGTATTCAAACGAAAAATAGCCGATCTTATCGTTCTTGTTTTCCGGGAAGCGAGTGTTGGACCAGGTATCCTGGCGGTTCATATAATCATCAAATTCCTGCACGATCTGGTCATAACGATCCAAAAAGTAACGATCCTTGATCAGGTCTTCAAATTTGGATTTTTCGACGCTGCGAAGCAAAACAATGGGATTATGGTTGGACAGGCGCCATTTGAGCGCGTCAACTTCCTTAAATAGGCGGGCCACTTCGGGATTGCCAACCCACCAAAGGTTGTGCGCGATATCGCCCAGGCGTTTAATGCGATAGGGCAGGTTAAAACTGTTCTGATAGACACGATTAATTTTTGGTGACATTTATTAACTCCTGTAAAATGACGGCACCCTTGCCGTCTTATCTTTTTATGTATAAACGGTTGTTCATTATACCCAAAAAAGCTGACTTAAAATCATCAGCCTTTACAATTGAGGGTAAACGCAAGCCAGACCCGCCAGTTTTTCAGGAAACAATATACAAGACTGATTATATAGAGTTTAATTCCAGAAAAGGACAGCCAGTAGGTCGAGATTGAGATATGGGCGTTGAAACGCCCATATCTCAATCCGACGTATCAAGTATCAAGTATCAAGTCCATTATACAAGGTCGACATTAATTAAATGATGTGCATGGCGCACCATTTATTTAATCCGACATTTCAAATATGGTGTTAAATTTGATTGTTATTGATAGATTTCCGTCGAAGTTGGACGTCGGATTGAATAGATGTGGCGTTTTGCGCCACATCTATTCAATCTCGACCTACGCGAGAAACTGTACGTGGCATAATGTGCTAGGCATTTAACATCTACCCGTTAAATAATAAAAGTTGTTCTTGTTTGCCTTCCCCTGGCTTTTTGCCAACGGGTGAACCCGTAATTTACAATGTCTGAACAGCCTATTTCCCTGTATAGCCTGGCGCGGAAATGAACAACAAGCGGCACAGACGGCGGTCAGACATGCGGCTCAGCAGCCTCTGGTCAAGTTCATCAGGATGTGCCGCCGAGGTGATCACCGTGGGTAGTTCGGCATTGTAGCGATAGTTGAAAAGCTGATAGATCTTTTCGCGCGCCCAGGGGGTCGCCGATTGGGTGCCCAGATCGTCCAGGATCAACAGCCGCGCTGTGCGAATCTCGTTAAATCGTTTATCCAGACTCACGCCGCTGTTGGGCGCGAAAGCTGCCCGCAAATAATCGAGCAGATCGGGCACGACCACGAAAAGCGGCGGCTGCCCTCTCGAAGCCTGATAGTTGCCGATCGCGGCGGCCAGATGCGTTTTTCCGCAGCCGTAAGTTCCATGAATGCTGAGCCAGCCCTTTGGTCTTTCCGCGAAAGCCTGAGCAACCTCGAAGGCTTCTTTCAAAGAATTCAGATCCTCGCGAGGCAAGCCCTCATCCTTTCTGAAACTAAAGCTCCCGAAGGTTTGGCGGGCATGCAGCCCCAGGCTTGAAAGCTCCGGATGACCGAATTCGTCGGTCGGGTTGCGAAAATCGGGCGCCTCAATATGCACGTGGCTGACCAACCCGGGGTCGGTCAGGCGTGAGCGAATGCGTCCCTCAAACTCTTCCAGGTCGCGGTTGCTGGTAACAACCGTCGGCATGCGGTTGATATAGCGCGCGTTAATGATCTGAAAAAGCTTTTCTTCCGCCCAGGCGGTGCTGCTTTGTGTTCCAAAATCGTCCATCACCAGCAAAGGCGCGTTCCGTATTTCGTTAAAGCGCTCCTCATAACCGAGATCATCAACAGCTGAAAAAGAAAAGCGCAGCCAGTCCAACAGGTCAGGAACGGTCAGAAAGATGGTTGGCGTTCCCATGCGCACAGCCTGATTGGCGATCGCGGCAGC
This sequence comes from uncultured Anaerolineaceae bacterium, assembly GCA_964293995.1. Classification (GTDB taxonomy): domain Bacteria; phylum Chloroflexota; class Anaerolineae; order Anaerolineales; family Anaerolineaceae; genus Mesolinea. The sequence goes on along the minus strand of CAXYYH010000011.1, from coordinate 38,114 downwards.
CAGGTGAGTCTTTCCACAGCCATAGTTGCCGGTCAGAAGAAGCCAGCCCCTCTGCATTCCCGCAAAATTTTGAGCGGTATTGAAAGCCTGTTCAAGGGAATTGGCCTGCGAAGCGCCCAGGCCAACCCGGCCGCGCGGCAAAAAATTATCAAAAGTCAGGTCACTAAGCGCGCCAAGGTTGCTGAGCTGATACAGCAGCGCCTGTTTTTGGGATTGCACCCGGCTGATCCGACATCTGCAAATTTCAGAACGCCCAAACAAAGGGTCATCGACAGGCACGACATAACCCACATAGCCAATTCCATGGCAGATCGGACAGTCTGGATCGCCAGAGCCGTAGGCAGTGCCCACTACGCTTTTGTATTGAGGTGCAGCCTCACTTTCCTGTTCCTCTTTTTTGATCGAGGTAGAGTTTCCTAAAGGATTCGTGATCTCGTTTATCTTCTTCATTACTCCTCTTTCGTCCTTTTTCTTTCCAGTTGCGCAGGATGGCCTGCACATAACGCCAGGAACGCGCGTTGTAGTGAACCGCTTCTTTGATCGCTTCCTCGAGCCACTCTTCAGAATAAGTTTGGGCGGCATCGCGCAGGAGCTCCGCGGTATAGGGGGTCAGGGGACCGATATTTTCTTCATATAGCTTGTAGACCGTGGGACGGGCAGCCTGGGGTAAAACAAAAGCTTTCTTCAATTCCTGCAGAAATTGAGGTCGTTCTTCCAGATTGAGCAAAAGGGCTTTACCTTGCTCCGTCCCAGGGATCAGGTAGATCTGCTCCGGGATTTCAGGGTTCGGGTAGCAAAGCATCAGACCTGCCTGCTTCAATTCTTCCAGCGCCTGGGCAAAGCCAGCTTCCTCAGAAAATCCCGACAAACTGTCACGCAGGTCAAAATTCAGGCAAAGCTGGGCTTCATTTTCCTGGGCCGCCATCAACTGATAGTAACCTAAGATCAAACGCACAGCGTCCGCGCTGAGCCCCGCACTCACTTCGAGCAGGTTGGCAGGGATCTTCACCAGCAGGGTTTCAGCAGACAAAACCGGTTTCATTCAGCTCACTCTTTGTTGAGATAGACTTTGTCTTTGAATTGGGCAAGTCTTTCGATAAAGCTCATTTCGATCCCGGAATGAACCGGGCCGTTTCTGTGTTTCGCGACCGCGATCCTGGCCAGGTCCTGATATGGACTTTCCTTATCATCCTTAAACGGTCGGCTAATGAACAGGACAATGTCCGCGTCCTGTTCCAGTGAGCCAGACTCGCGCAGATCCGACAAAATTGGCTGTTTATCCTGGCGCAGCTCAATGGCACGCGAGAGCTGAGCGGCTGCCAAGACCGGCACGCCCAGTTCACGCGCCATGATTTTTAGTTGACGTGAAATATAGGAAACCTCCTGAACCCGGTTTTCATTGCGACGGTCGCCTGCCATGAGCTGCAGGTAATCGACCACCACCAGATCAAGCGAATGCTCATCCTGCAATCGGCGGCACTTGGCGCTCATTTGCAGGGGCGTGATCCCCGGCGTATCGTCGATGAAGATATTCACATCCTCAAAATTAATGATCGATTGTGTCAGCAGCTGGGCTTCCTGTTCTGAGAATCTCCCTGTACGCAGTTTCTGTGAGTCAATACCAGTTTCCTGAGCGATCATACGCTGCAAAAGCTGATCGGCAGACATTTCGAGCGAGAACATGGCGACACTGCGGCGCAACGCCATGCCGATATGCTTGGCGATGCCGATCATAAAACCGGTCTTGCCCATTCCCGGGCGCCCGGCCACAATGATGAGGTCAGAGGGATGCAGTCCGTCCAGCACGGCATCCAAATCCCTCAATCCTGTTTTCAGGCCACCAACGTCTCCCTTTTCCGCGCTGGCTATCGTGACCCGCTCAAAAAAATCGCGGGCAATGGACTCAATCGGCACCAGGTCTCTTTTGTTCCGGTCCTGGCTGACATCAGAAAGCATACGACCGGCATCGTCGATCACCTTGTCGAGCAGCTTGTCTTTTTGATAAGCCAGTTTGGCAATTTCCGTCGCGGCATCGCGCAAGCGCCGTCTGGTCTTGAGGTCACTGATTGTGCGCGCGTAAGAAACGGCATGCACGGAGCTCGGCACGCGGTTGCTCAGCTGGATCAGGTAATCTATCCCGCCAATTTCCTCCAGAAGCCCGCGCGATTCCAAAGTTTCCTTGACCGTCAGGGGATCAATATAATGCTCGCTCTGGTCAAGGTGAACAAAAGCCTCCCAGATGTAAGCATTTCTTTTAATAAAGAAGTCCTCAGCCGTCAGGAAGGACATGACATCCACAATGATTTCAGGATTGATCAGGATCGAGCCGATCAGCGCCTCTTCCATTTCACGATCAAAGAGCAAATTGTCGCTGTAGCTGGTCGATTCTTCATTTAAGGAAAGGTCGTCGTTGTAATCACTCATCGCAGATCCCCATTTTAATTTTCCAGATTTTTCGGTTCATCCGGATCAAGATCGTCTTCATCTTCTGAATTGGCCTTGATCTCATCAAAAAACGCTTCAAAAACGGACAAGTCGCCAGGATCATCAGCCTGGTTTTCATCGCTTTCCAGGTCAGAAAAGTCGAGGCTGTCTTCCGGTTGTATGCTGACTTCTGCCAGAATGTTCTCATCGACAAAGATCGGTACGCCAGTGCGCACGACCAGGGCAAGCGCGTCAGAAGGTCGGCAATCGATCGCGATCTCCTTGTCTGTCTGCACGATCAGGTTGGCATAATAAGTCTCGCTGACCAGGCTCGTAATCTCCACGCGCAATAAGCGCGCGCCGGTTTTTTGCAAAATATCCAACATGAGATCATGCGTCAGTGGTCTGGCCACGGCGACATTTTGCAAAGCGAGCGTGATCGATTCAGCCTCAAACAAGCCGATCCAGATCGGCACATAACGTTCGTTGTCCTTTTCTTTTAAAACAATTATCCGGTCCTGATTGCTTAGACTAACCCTCACGCTGTCGATCAGGCATTCAATCATTTTTCCCATATTTCACCAATTTCCAAACTGAACTTAGACTTAAATTCTAACATGTAATGAGCTTCCCGACCTTAAAAACAATCATGCTTTAAGATAAAGCCAACCGTTTACAATTCAGACCTTTCTTTTCAGGATTTCCTTCCCAACTATCAATGAAAAAATTCAAAAGGTCACCTTCCGCCAACGGCCAGACTCCTCGTTATAAGGTAAAAAGCAAACTTTTGATCATTCTTGGGTCTGGGAACGGTTTTGTGAGCATTTTAATAGGAAAAATGTGAATTTCAAGAAAATTTTCCCCGTTTTTGTATTACTATCGGATATAATCAACTTCACAGCATTTAAGGTTTACCTGATTTATTTCGTATCTGTCCTCCATATGGCGGGTTACATTGTTCATCGGTTACATTACTGAAAGAGGCAGAATTGAAGGAGAAAAAACTTAGACTCTTAATAATAGAAAGCCACCGCAAGCCCGAGATTTGTTTCTCTGACAAGCTAAGCCAAAAAGCTTATCCTGTTTTGCAGGTGGAAAGCGGTGGAGACGGTCTGAAACGTCTCAACGATTTTCCGCCCGAAGCGATCATTGTCAATGCCGCCTCTTTCCGCACCAACGGCCTGCGGATCTGTTCCTGGTATCGCAACCACCTGCCCGACACCCCCATCATCCTGATCGTCGCGGAGGATGAGCCCATTGATGGCGCCGAGACGGTCGATGTGGTGCTCCATCTGCCTTTTACCGTGCAAAAGCTGATCAACCGGCTGCGAACTTTCGAAAAAACGCGGAAGCAGGAACTCTTGGTCGAAGGCGGGCTGCAGCTCAATCTGAAAACACGCATGGTAAGCTACGGCGAGAAGAGCGCCTATCTGACACCGCGCTTATGCCGCCTCCTGCAGGCCATGCTCGAGACCCCCGGCGCGACGATCGAACGGGAAGAACTTTTCCGTAAGGTTTGGGACACGGACTATACCGAAGATACGCGCACCCTCGACGTCCACATCAGCTGGCTGCGCCAGGCGATTGAGGAAGACCCCAAAACCCCCAAAGTGATCAAAACGGTGCGGGGCGTGGGATATCTGATCGAACCCTGATCCAGGTCTAATCAGGCTTGATACCGGTCACATTCCCAAAGCCATTGACTTCGATGATCCAGCGGCTGCCGGTTGTTGCCTGCTGGAAAAGCTCATAGCTGCTGGTTTGGTAGGGGTATTCCTTTCCATCCGCGTCAAAAGTGATCAGGTAACTTTCGCTTGATTCGCCCAACCTCTGATTGTTCGAGAGCGTATTGCTGGTCGGCCAGGAGGCAACGGTGTTGTAACCATCCAGGCTGAGGGTATCTATCACCACCCACTCCATCACATCATAGGAGCAATATTCGTCATAAACTCTGTAATGACAGTCCTGCACGACCTCGCCAATACCTGTTCCGGTATCGACCGTATAAGGTTCACCGCAAACTTCCTCTGAATTTGCCTTGGGGGTATCGGAATCGTAATGATAGCGCAATTCACAGTTATAGGGACTGGCGCCAGAAGGGATATCGCTCTCCCAGGCCGATTTTCGCACAGACTGATAAACTTCAACATTAATTTCGCGCTTCCAGTAGGTCTGGACGACCGTCGCGTTCATTTGGTCAGTTTTGCTCATGCGCGTGAAATAAAGCGCGCCGAAAACACAGCAGACGATCAGCAACAAAATGCCGACGATGGGGATCCATTTCGGCATCGGTTTTTTGGGAATGTCTGAAGCCCTTTCATTGCCAGCCTGACCAGTCTGGAGGGCAGGATCCACGGCTGGTTCGATCACTTCGCCGACAGGACGACTGGTCGCGCCGACCGTCAGGTCGCCGCCGCAATTGACACAGGTTGGCGTTTCAGCCAAATTGCGGGTGCCGCAATAGGGGCAATGCTTGTCCGGCCCGCTTTGAGCCATGCGGATGAGCGCCTCGTCTTTGATAAAGTTAAAGGTGGCAGGGTCAACATGTTCAAACTTCACGTCAATCGGCTGAGGCGCGCCGCAGGCGGTACAGCTGCGGATCGCGCCAGGGTTCCTGGTGCCGCAGCTGTCACAAGTCCAAACCAATTCAATATAACCTAATACTTTCCTTGCCATCCTGTTGTCTCCAGATGCTGTGACTTTGAGGCTTATAGTATAGCAGACCTGCCTTATTCCTGCGTTTCAGAGAGGCTTTCAGCTGGCGGCAGCGTTGCCTGAACAGCCCGGAAAGAAAGCAATGCCAGCAAGGGCAGGCTGCCTAAAAACAAGGGAATGAACACGCTGAAGGACAGAACCAGGATCGCCAGCATCGTCAGACCGATGATGAGGGCATAACCAGGTTGACCAAGCATGATCGCCAGTCCATTCTTCCAGGCCAGTTTGAGTGTTTTTTCTTCCTGAAGATAAAAACAGGCCAGCGTAAAAGACTGCCAGATGATCCAAAACGCGCCCAATCCGATCATCAGAAAGGTCAGAATCGGGGCGAATGAGAACTGTGACTTGTAATAGAACCAGGTATTCGTCACCAACACCAGGATGATCACCAGATTGACCAATCCCCAGGTCAGATTTTGCCTGAAATACGATTTAAAGCCCTGCCAGAATCCCAGCAGCCCGGTGCGGGTCTGATGGGTCAGGTCCTTGCATTCCTGATAAATGCCAAACATCGCGGCCGGAGCCAGAAAAATCGTCAGGCTGAGCAAAATGGCAGCCAAAGAAACTACCACCTGGTTGACCCAATCCTGCCACCATAATTTAAGGGCATCAACAATTACATCAAAAGCTTGTGCTGCGCGCATTTGTTCCTCTCCCTGAAATTATAATGGTAAAGATGAAAAGGAGAAACATGCTTAAACAGGAACAAACATTGCTCGTGATCATTGATGTGCAGGGGAACCTGGCCAAAGTCGTCACCGAAGCAGAAACAGCCAACCAAAATGTGCATCGCATCGCTCAGGCCGCGCTCGCGCTTGAGCTGCCGATCATTCTCACCGCCCAGGCACCGGAAAAGATCGGGCACACCACGCCCGAATTGCGCCAGATCCTGCCTGATCATCCCGAATACCCGCGTTTGAGTTTCAGCGTTTGGGCCGATTCGGCCGTGCGGGCGGCCATTGAAGCCAGCGGGCGGAAACAAGTTATGCTTTGCGGCTTTGAGGGCCATATCTGCCTCTATCAAACCGCCATGGATATGCTCGCAGCCGGTTACGAGGTCTTCATGCTTGCCGATGCCATCTCGTCCCGCTCCTTATTCAACAAGGAGATCGCCTTGCAGGAACTGAGTGCGCAAGGCGCCCACCTGACGACGGTCGAAATGGCGCTGTTTTCGATCCTGCGTGATGCCGGCCATGCCCAGTTTCGCACGATTTCGAAATTAATTCGCTAAAAAGTGCTCAATAAAAAAATTCTTAATTGCAACCATTCCTGGTGAAAACCATAACAGGAGGGAAGATGACCGAAAATATTAAACCAGACAAAAAGAAAAAAAGATACAGAAAATGGGTGACGTTTCTCCTCTTACTGGTCATCGCTGCCGCTGTTTTCTTCTTCTTTCGATTCAGACAGCAACAGTCTATCGCCAACACACTCGCGAACCTAAAAACAGCGCCCCTGAGCCGTGAAACCCTGAATACAACGATCAGCGGGACTGGAACAGTTCGACCGAAGCAGAGCGCGCTTCTTGTTTGGCAAAGCAGTGGAACCGTTGGCGAGGTTCTTGTGGAAGCCCGTCAGACCGTTAAAGCCGGCGATGTCCTGATGAGCCTTGATCCTGATGATCTTCCAGCTGAGCTTTTGCAGGCACAGCTGAATCAGCTCAACACCAGCCAGGCGCTGGAGCAACTCGCCTCCAATACTGAAATACAGCGTCTGGATTTAAAAAATAATATTGAGCAAACCCGGCAAACACTGCTTAGCCTTAACAACCAGATCCTGAATTATGAAGGGCGCGTCTGTGAAGAATGGCGGCTCAGGAATTTACAGCGCGACTATGACAACGCGCTCCAGGAATACCAGGATTGGCCAACCGAAACAAAATGGTATGCGGTTCAGGCGGCGCGCGCCGCGCTGGATTACTGCGACCCGGTCGTCATCGAAGGACAAATTGCCAGTCTTCAGGCTCAGATCGACCTCGCCAACAAAAACATTGAATTATTACAAAACGATTTGGAAAAGATCAAAGATGGCGTCGACCCAGAAGAAAAAGAGAAGCTGGAATTACAACTCGCCCTGGCTGAAAAACAGTTAAGCTCCCAATCAATTACTGCGCCATTTGATGGCACCATCCTCACGGTGTATGAAGAGGTCGGAGCTGTAGTTAGCCCCGGAATGCAAGCAATTGAGATCGCTGATCTGGACGCTTTTTTTGTTGACATTCCTGTTTCTGAGGTCGATATCCCAAATATTAAGGTCGGACAAATCGCCCAATTATCTTTTGATGCTTACTATGAAGAGAGCTTTAGCGGTGAAGTGGTCACAATTGCAGAATCGGGTGACCGCAGCACTGGCGTTGTCAACTATATTGTCACCATCGAAATGGATCAGGTTTCAACGAAGATCAAACCAGGCATGACAGCCGGCGTTCAGATCCTGACCGAAGAAAAGCCCAACGTTCTCGTGGTCGCATCAGAAGCGGTCTTCTCAAAAGATGGGCAGGATTACGTCTACGTTTTGCGTGATAATGTTTTGGTCAGTGTGCCCGTAAAAGTGGGTGCTTATTCCAACCGTATGGTCGAACTCATTGAAGCGGACATCGCGGAAGGGGAGTTGATCGTCCTCAACCCACCAATGAGCTTTTTTGATAGATTTGGTCCTGGTAATCACGGACGGTAGGCAAGATCATGAGCGAAGCTGTGATCAAAGTGCGCGACCTCAGCAAGGTTTATGAGCTGGGTGAGATCAGCGTCCATGCCCTGAGGGAAGTCAGCCTGGATATCTACCCAGGCGAAATGGTTGCGATCATGGGCCCGAGCGGCTCGGGTAAATCAACCTTAATGAATATGATCGGCTGCCTTGACTCACCAACTTCCGGCGAATATTATCTGGACGGGGAAGAAGTCTCCCAATTGGAAGATGACGCGTTGGCAGCAGTCCGCAACAAAAAGATCGGTTTTGTTTTCCAGAAATATAATCTGCTCCCAAGGGCAAACGCGATCGAGAACGTGGAATTACCCCTGCGCTACAGCGATAATACCGCGGACATGACCGCCAGAGCCAAAGAAATGCTCATTTCGGTAGGCCTGGGAGACCGCATGGAACATAAACCCAATGAGCTTTCCGGTGGGCAGCAGCAAAGGGTTGCCATCGCCCGCGCCCTGGTGAACCGACCCGCGATCATCCTGGCAGACGAACCAACCGGCAACCTCGATTCCACCTCTGGAAAAGAAATTATGGATCTTTTGCATAAACTCAACGCGGAACAAGGCACGACCATTGTCATCGTGACCCATGATGCTGAAGTCGCCGCGCAAGCCCAACGCACCATCCGTTTGTTTGACGGCAAGATCCTTGAGGAGGCTGCCTGATGCCCTTCATTCGCGTCATTAAAGAAGCCCTTGGCAGCATACTTGCCAACAAGACCCGCTCTTTTCTGACTGTGCTCGGCATTGTCATCGGAGTGGGAGCTGTCATCGGCATGCTCTCGATCGGCGCTGGAGCCCAATCGAGCATCCTTGGTCAAATTGAATCGATCGGCACCAATGTGGTCTACATCATGCCTGGCAATCAGAATCGGAACGATCTAAGCGCCAGCAAACCACTTACGATTTCAGATTCTGAAGCGCTCGCCAACCGAAACCGCGCACCTCACATACTGAGGATCGCCCCTGTGCTCATGGATCAGGTCAATTTTTCACTTGCGGATTCGACGGTCAACACACAAATAATTGGCAGCTATCCTGAATACGCCACGATCTCCGCCATAGAACTGGAAGAGGGCAACTTTTTCAGCACTTCTGAAATGGGATCCCGCGCTGCGGTCATCGTCATTGGGCCCGAACTGGCCGAACGTCTGACTGGACGCACAAGCGGAGTGGTTGGCACCATGGTGCGCATCAATGATTTCCCTTACCGTGTTGTCGGAGTTACCAAAGGCAAAGGTTCAACGCAGTTTAACAACCCTGATATCCTGGCTTACATGCCCATCACCACCATGCAGCTGCGCGTCAGCCGTCAAAGCGCGGGCAATGTCCAGTTTATTATCATGCAGGCCCAGGACGCCCAATCGATCCAGGCTGCCATGGATGAAGCCAAACTGATCCTACGCGAATCGCACCGCCTGAACACCCGCCAGGAAGACGATTTTCTCCTCACCAATCAGGAAGAAATTGTTGGTATCGCCAACTCGGTCACTAATATTTTGACCATTTTTCTTGCTGGGATCGCAGGCATCTCGCTATTGGTTGGGGGCATTGGCATCATGAACATCATGCTGGTAACCGTGACGGAACGAACCCGCGAAATTGGCTTGCGCAAGGCACTGGGCGCGCGCAAAGCGGACATCATGCTCCAGTTTTTGACCGAATCCGCGCTCCTGAGCCTGATCGGCGGGATCATCGGCATCGGTCTGGGTTGGGGGCTGGGGATGATCGTCGGCATCATTGCCAGCCGTTCTGGTACGCCATTATCACCGGTCGTTCAACCTCAGGCAGTCCTGCTTTCAACGCTTTTCTCCACACTGGTTGGCTTGTTCTTTGGTTGGTATCCTGCCAAACGCGCTGCCGAACTGGAGCCTGTCGAAGCTTTGCGATATGAATAAAAACAAGGCACTCATTTGCTGAATGCCTTGTCGATCAAATTATCTTATCGTAGTGGTCAGGCGTTCAATGCCTCACAGCCAACGCCCAAACAGGTGCCGACCTGAACTGCGCCGCGCAGCCAGCCGTGGTCCATCGGCACAGGCTTGTTTTTACCAGCTACCTGAGCCAGGGGCACACTGCTCATCGCGCCATCCTGACGGCAGGCCATCTGACCAAAATTGCCGTCCATCACCATCTTCAGGCTCCACTCTGCCAGCTGGGTTGCCAGCAAACGGTCAGCCGCGGTGGGCGTGCCGCCCCGAACCAGCGACCCCAGAATGGTGATATGCGTCTCCAGATTGGTCGCGTTTTCCAGGCGGTTGGCCAGCAAAAGCGTTTGAGCTGAGTAGTTATTCTCAATTCTTTCAATGGCTCGCTCTCTTTCTTCAGACGTGCCGCTCTTTTTCCTGGCAGCCATTTCCATAAAATCGACCAGTTCCCGCGGTCGCGCTTTTTCCGCCACGGTCACCAACGAGAAGTTGCGCCCGGCTTTCTTTCGTTTCTCGATCGCTTCAATAATGACCTCAAAGTTGTAAGGAATTTCCGGGATCAAAACCACATCCGCGCCTGATGCCAGGCCTGCGCCAAGCGTTAGCCAGCCCGAGGTGTTGCCGATCAGCTCCACGATCATGATGCGATGCGTGGCCGAGGCGTTGGTGTGCAGGCGATCGATCGCCTGGGTCGCGATCTCACGGGCGCTGTCGAAACCGATGCATTTATCGGTGAGGGGAATGTCATTTTCAGCGGAGCGCGGGATCGTGACAATGTTCAACCCAGCCTGACTAAGCTGGTAGGCACTGCTTTGGGTTGGTTTATCCCCGATGCAAACCAGCGCGTCCAGATCGTTTTGGCGATAAACGTCCACCACCTGCTGGGTTTTGTCCACAAACTGCTCATTCTCGTAAACCGCTTCGGGTTTCACCCGACTGGTGCCGAGGATCGTCCCTCCTTCGGTCAGGATGCCCGAGAGCCTGCCGTCCTTCAGCAGATCGATCGTATTATTTCCAAGGAGGCCTGAAAACCCGTCCCGAAAGCCGATCAATTCCAGATCGCTGAAGTTCGAAACCGCCTTGCCAAAACCCCTGATGGCGGCATTCACGCCGGGGCTGTCACTGCCTGCAGTTAGTAAACCAATTCTCATCGCGCACACTCCAAATTTTCTTGATGAATCAATTATAGCTGGGTCGCGATGAGTTTGGAAAAACAGGTGGACAAAAGCTTTTATATTTGTTTATTTCGATAGGATTATGGGTATCATTAAGGCAACAATGGTGACCAAAAAGGAGAAAAAATGGACAAAAAGAAACGATTGATCAAAGAACTAAGTCTTCTGCGAAAAGCAGCCGAACGCATCGCCGACGCCCTTGAGAGCATCGATGTGAGCCTGGATGCAATGGTTTTTGAAGAGGAAGATGATTCTTTTCTCGAAGAACTTTTAACCGGTCTCGAAGATGAGGATTATGAAGACCTCGACGGGAATGAATTTGAGCAGGAAGAAGAGGAAGAGGAAGAAGAAAACGAAGAATAATCGTTCAATACTTTTTGCTATTTTTTTGTTTTTAGACTAATTCATTGGATTAGTTATTATTATTGTTACCTTCCCCTGAAGCTTTGGCAGCAGGGTCGTGAGGTTAGCTTCATCGCTAATCTCTGTTTTTAAGTTGAAGCTGCAAAGCAATTTTCTATCCAGGTTTTCTTATTTTGTAATAAGCGCTGCCCCATCGCTTTATACAGAATGCTACTCACTTTACACGGAATATTACTCACTTTATAAGGAGTATTACTCTCTTAAAACAATCAGCAATTAGTGATCCACTAGCTCGTCATTCAATCAAGGGCTTCTTAAACCTAAAAAAACAACCCCTTTTCAGAGGTTGTTTATGCCGAGTCACAGACTTGAACTGTGGACCCTGCGATTTTCAGTCGCATGCTCTACCAACTGAGCTAACTCGGCGTGAACAGAAATTCTAACCGCACACTCCTGACCTGTCAAGCCATTTTTGACCTGTGTCAGCAATTTTTGACCTGCAATTTTGACCAGCAATTTTTGGCCAGTGTCAATGTTTTTTGGCCAGCAATTGTAAATGCCGGTAATTTTCGTTTTATCCGGTCACGGTCTGACATAAAAAAATGAGTCTGGATTCTCCGAAGGTCTGATACAATAACAGAAAAACGTGCAGAGAAAGCACCCTGCACGTTTGACGTTATCCAGCAAAATCAGCCGTCAGAAAACCTGCCTGACTAAATTTCTCTGGCGATCTTATTGCCGCCCCACAAAGCAGGCATGACTTTACCGGGTTGTATGGCATCGCCAACCACAGCGTATGGAATACCCAGGTCCTTGACGACCTCTTCCAACGGGTTGTAGGCCTTTGATCCGGTCGCCATGACAGCGCAGGTAAAGGCGAGTTTTTCTTGCTTTCCATCTTTTTCGACCAGAATGTAGTCATCGCCTATCTCGATACATTTTGTGTTGGTCAAAACTTCGACCTTGTAATCCTGAATGATCTGTTCAAAATAGGGTCTGACGTAGAATTCAATACCTCTTGCGATCTGATCTTCCATTTCGATCACAGTCACCTGGCGGCCTTCTTTGGCAAGGATTTCCATCACTTCCATCGCGGTTAAACCACCGCCAATGACAGCAACCTTGTCACAGGCAACGAAGTCTTCTGTTTCCAGGAATTCCCAGGCATTAATGGTCTTCTCAGCTCCCTTGATCGGCGCGTAAGCAAACTTTGCTCCGGTTGCCAGGACAACGAAATCGGGGTTCAACTTCCTGATTCTGACTTCATTCGCTTCTGTAAAGAGGCGAATATCCACCCCAGCTTTAGCGGCTCTGACGCCCATTTGGTTCATCGCCTCACCCAGCATCTGCTTGTGCGGAGCGACAGCAGCCAGCAGATATTGTCCACCAACCTTTCCAGTCTTTTCCATCAGGGTAACGTCGTGACCTCGTGTTGCAGCCACTCTGGCCGCTTCCAACCCGGCAGGGCCCGCGCCAACAACCAGAACCTTTTTCTTATCCTGCGCTTCTTCAATGATAACAGATTGCTCGTACCCACAAGCTGGGTTGAAGATACAGCTTGCGCCTTCGGAGGTCATGAAGAGTCTTTCGACGCAGCCCTGGTTACAGGAGATACAATGCACAATATCATCAACACGATCATTCATGACCTTGTTCATGAATTCAGGATCGGTCATCTGAACTCTACCAAAGGAGATAAAGTCAGCCTTGCCTTCCTCCAAAACCTCTTCTGCCATATCCGGTGTATTGATACGACCCGCGACGATCACCGGTAAACCCACTTCTTTGCGGAATCTACCCGCATTTTCCACATTGACTTTATGCGGGAAGAAGAAAGGTGGAACGGTGTAGGAGATCGTATCGTAAGAGCCCTGGGAGATATCCAGCGCGTCAACGCCGGCTGCCTTGTAGAATTTAGCCGCTTCAATGCTCTCTTCGATCTTTAGGCTGCCTTCGCAGGGAGAATGCTCATCTGCCGACAAACGGATCATGACCGGGAAGTCGTCACCGCATTTTTTCTTGATGTCTTTGATGATCTCACTGCCAAAGCGGGTCCTGTTCTCCAGGCTGCCGCCAAACTCGTCCGTACGCAGATTGGTATGGCGGTTTACGAAGGAGTCGATTAAGTAGCCATGCGCGCCGTGTAGTTCCACGCAATCAAAACCTGCCTTCTTGGCTCTGAGAGCCGCATCGCCGTAGGCATGGATAACTTCCCATACTTCTTCTACGGTCATGGCGTGGGCTTCTTCACCAATGAACGCGCAGGTGGTCGCGCTGGGTGCCCAGGGTTTGCCGTTGAAAGGCTTTCCTGAGGTTTGCCTTCCGCCGTGCCAAAGCTGCAAACAAGCCTTGCCGCCGTTATCGTGGATGGCTTTTGCCAGCTTTGCGAAGGCGGGGATGGCGTCATCACTGTAAATATTGGGGTTTAAACCTGTTTGGGAGGTGTAGTGGACCGGACAGATCTCAACGATATTCAGCCCACAGCCACCTTTGGCCCTTGCAGCGTGATAATGGATGATCCTATCGTTAACGACGCCCTCGTTACAATAGTTTGTACCCATTGGCGGAAAAACAGCTCGGTTCTTTAACTCCAGACTCCCTATTTTCCCTGGTGACAACAATTTTTCGTACATTTGATTCATTCTTGCTCCTTTTTTTCTTTGAATGTTTTATACACATTTTAAAATTTCAAGAATTCTGAAATGTGTGATTCTCATTTTTATAAAGACAGGCAAACAACCAGGCCAGAACTAAGAAGAAATATTCTCTTTTAAAAACCTTAATGAAAAACGCAATACATTGTGATTATTTTATCATGCTTTTTTGCTTTTTGTACTTATTTAACAGTAATATATAGGGTTTTTACAGTCAATTTTTGCAATTACAGCAAATTCTTGTTTAGATTGTGTTTTTGAAGATGAAGAAATCGTCTTAAATTTAGTAAAAATGCTTTTGTCCTTGTACGGATAGAAAATAACCATTTTTGGCGCGCTCTCCCTAACATGGCAAAGTACCTTTACACAGAACCCTGTAATGATTAAGCAGGCAACGGGTTCAGCAACCGTCACGCAACAAGCTTTTTTCTTATCTTTACTTTTTTGTTGGAATACAAAAGTAGAAATTACTTCCTTTACCCACCTCTGACTCGACCCAAACCTCACCGCCATGAGCAAGAACGATCGCCTTGACGATCGCCAGGCCCAGACCGCTCTGGCTCTCATCGGCATGTCGGCTTTTATCTGCCCGGTGGAAGCGTTCAAAGACATAAGGAAGACTCTCTGATGGAATACCTTCTCCATCATCAGCAACAGTAAACTTAACGCATGCTTGTTTGCCTGGCTCCGTGTCCATGAGCCGCGTGTGCAAACGGATCGTGCCACCTCGTTGAGAATGGCGGATGGCGTTCCCAACCAGATTTTCCAGCACCTGCATCAGGCGCGATTCATCCCCCAATATGAATGGCAGGTTTTCCTGCAGGTCCAGCTCCAGGCTTATTCCTTTATCCTGAACCTTCAGGTCAAAGATTTCCCGAGTCTGTTCCAAAAGCTCATTCGCGTCCAGCGGGGCAATGTTCATCGGCAGATTGCCTGAATCAGACTGGCTCAAAAAGCGCAGGTCATCCACCAGGCGATTGAGGCGCATAATTTCAGAATAGATCAAACTCAGCCTTTCAGGAGTTGGCTCCAGGTCGCCGTCGCGCATTGATTCAACATAGCCGCCAATGACCGTCAGAGGCGTGCGCAGGTCATGGGCGATATCAGCGGTCATCTGCTTGCGCAATCGGTCGCTTTGTTCAAGTTCTGCGCTCATCTTATTGAAAACCGTGCTCAGCTCACCCAGTTCGTCGGACGAACGCACATCAACAGTCTGCCCGAGTGCTCCTCCGGCCAGGTTTTGAGCAGCCTTGGTCAACTCGACAACAGGCCTGGTAAGATTTCTTGAGAGCAAAAAGCCAAACAAAGCAGCCAAAATGATAGTGATCAACAGTGCCCAAAGCAAGCCTTTGCCAGTTCGCTCCAAAAAGTGCTGCTCGGCCTGGGTGTAAACGATATTGCGTTTTTGTGCCAACAGCGTGCCGACATGCCTTGTGCCGTCGTGCACAGGAACGCCCTCATTCAGCTGCTCGTGGGTCAGCTTTGCGCCCTGTGGGTAAAGCCCCTCGATCCCAACCAAAACGACGCCATCCTGATCCGCCAACGCGTATTGACGGCTTCCAATCGGTGAGAGAGGGCTTGCCCGAACCTCAGTTGCTGCCTGTTCGGTCTGACGCATGCCGCCAGCTCCCTGACCCTGACCTTGCCCACCGGCCCCTCCCTGACCCTGGCCTCCCCTGGCACTGCCACCAGGCCCGCGCATCGCGCCTGCCTGTTTGTTCAAAAGCTCTTCAACGCCTTCCCAGCTTTTATTGGTCGAGTAAAATGCTTCGACTTCTGCTAATTTCGCGTAAAACTGTTGGTCAAATACGTACTGTTGAAACCGGTTGGCGGTGGAAGAGAAAAAGACCAATGTCAACAGCGTGCCAGTCAGGATCGCCACCAAAATAAAGGCAAGCGCGAGTTTGGAGCTGATGGAACGTTTCACGAAACAACCTTTTGAGCCATACGGTAGCCCACACCGAAAACGGTTTCAAGATACTCGGGACGGGCTGTATCTTTTTCGATCTTTCTGCGCAGGTTGCGGACATGGACATTGAGCGTGCTTTCCAGACCGGTAAACCCGCTCTCATACAACTTATCCACCAATTCCGTGCGGGTATAGACCCTGCCGGGACTGCGCATGAGCGTTTCCAACAGGCCAAATTCCAAAGGGGTAAGGTTGACCGCCTTACCAGCTACCGTGACGAGATGAGAACCTTTATCGAGCAAAAGCTCACCGACGCGATAAAAGACCGATTCCTCCTGCGGACCGTCTTTTCGCCGCAAAGATGCCCGGATCCGCGCCAGCAATTCGCGCATGCGGAAAGGTTTGATCACATAATCATCCGCGCCCAGTTCCAGGCCCAGAACGGCGTCGGTCTCATCATCTTTGGCGGTAATGATAATGACAGGAGTCTGGCTTTCCTTGCGAAAAGCGGTCAAAAACTGATAGCCATCCATACCTGGCATCATCACATCCAGCAAAACCAGATCGGGGTGCTCATAGCGAGCCGTAAAAAGCCCGGCCTGGCCGTCCGCAGCCAACACAACGCGATAGCCTTGCGAGGTCAAATAATCCTTAAGCAAGCCGCGCACATTTTCCTGGTCGTCAATTACTAATATTGTATCGGTCATCCTCACCTCATTATAGAACATTAGCTTACTAAATAGGTATTCAGATTTGATGAAGAGAAATCACTTTCGCAGTTTTCCATTACAATAACAATAAACATTTGTTAACTCTGGGAGGAACCTATGACCCCATTAAGCTTGATTTTGATCCTTTTGCTATTCATCATCGTGGCATTCATCGCGATCATATTGGTGCGCACTGCCCAATACCCGATCGGTACCCAAGACCCTGAGCCCTACCCCTTGACCAAGATCGATGGAGAAGAGGTCGCCCAACACATCGGTCTGGCGATCCAGATGAAGACGATCAATAATGTTGACCCAGACAAGGTTGATCCGATCCCATTCAAGGGGCTGCATAAGCTGATCAGCACGCTTTACCCCGAGGTTGAAGAGCACCTCAAGCGCGAAGTGATCGGCAATTACTCCCTGCTCTACACCTGGGAAGGCAGTGACCCGCATCTTGACCCGATCATGCTGACCGCGCACATGGACGTCGTCCCCGCCAATGAAGAGCCCGATTCGGGCTGGGAATATCCACCCTTCAGCGGCACGGTCGCCGACGGCTACGTTTGGGGGCGCGGCGCCATCGACTGTAAAGGCGTTATGATCGGCATCCTTGAAGCCGTCAATTACCTGCTCAAGATCGGTTTTCAGCCCAAACGCACCGTTTATCTTGCTTTTGGTGAGGATGAGGAAGTTTCGGGCGTCAGAGGCGCGGCTCAGATCGCTCAAACGCTCAAAGATCGCAAGATCCGACTTTCCTTCCTCCTCGATGAAGGCGGTACGATCATGGAAAACACCGTGCCCGGCATCGAGAAGCCCGTAGGGCTGGTTGGTGTGGCAGAAAAAGGCCATCTTTCCCTCGAACTTCGCGCAAAAACCGCCCCAGGGCATGCTTCCGCGCCTGGTGAGATCACTTCCATCGGTGCGCTCGCGCTAGCCATTGCCACGCTTGAAAACAACCAATTTCCGCAGGACCTGGAAATGGCGGAATTCATGATGAGCTTCCTGGCTGACGAATTGTCGTTCAGGGACAAAATGGCTTTTGCCAATACCTGGCTTTTCGGAAATTTGATCAAGAAACGCTATGCTGCTTATCCCGCTGCCAACGCGGTGACACGCACCACCATCGCGCCGACCATCATTCATGGCGGACACACCGAAAATGTCCTGCCCGCGCTGGCTGAGGCCACCATCAACCTGCGTCTGATGTCAGGCGATACGCTGGTGGACGTCTTTAAACACATCAACGAGTTGGTTGGCGACGATACCATTCAGGTTTTGCCCGCGCACAACGAACAACTTCACGGCGAACACAGCTGGGATCCGACCGAAATTTCAGATGTCGATTCTCCTCAGTTTCACCTTCTGCTCAATCTGATCAAGGCGACCGTTCCTGGCTCGCTGGCGGCTCCTTTCCTGATGACTGGCGCGACCGATGCGAGACACTATCTCACAATCTCCAATCGCGTTTTCCGCTTTTCACCTTTTGTGCTCACGAAAGAAGAGGTTGATACCGTCCATGGCATCAACGAGAGGCTTTCCTTTGAAAATGCTGCCCGGATCGTTGGATTCATGATCGAGCTGATCGAACGAACGGCAAATCTTGAAACCGACTCCATCGAAGATTACGAGGATGAAATTGAAGATGACCTGGATGAGAAAGAATTGGATGAAGAAGAGCGCGCCATCCGTGAGCTGGAATCCCCCCTGCCAACCCGCCCAATGCGCAAGGTTGCGGTAGAAGAGGAAACGCCGGAGGACGGCGAGCTTCAGGCAGACGAACTTTAAGAAAGTATAGACCGGACCGATGGGTAACAACCGTTCGGGGACATAGGTAACACTTTTTAGAATCAGGGTATGAAGAGAAAGAAGCTTTAGGATGAACGAGATAAAACTATATGGAAATAAAGCCATTCGCTCCGTCTGGGACAACGAAAAGGAAGAGTGGTACTTTTCAGTTGTTGATGTAGTTGGTGTTTTAACTGAAAGCGCCAATCCAAGAGATTATTGGTATCGAGTAAAAAAGAGAATGTCTGAGGAAGAGCAAAGTGAACTGTCGACAATTTGTCGACAGTTGAAAATGAAAGCGCCAGATGGGAAAATGAGGGAAACCGATGCCGCTGACATGCAGGGCGTTTTCCGCATCATCCAGTCCATCCCATCCCCCAGGGCTGAACCCTTCAAAATGTGGCTGGCAGAAGTGGGCAAAGAGCGTATTGATGAGATCATTGATCCCGAGCTTACGATTGATCGGGCACTGCAAACTTATCTTCAAAAAGGTTACTCGCGGGAATGGATCAATCAGCGCCTGCAGGCCATTCAGGTGAGAAAAGAACTGACCGACGTCTGGCAGGATCACGGCATTGAAGATGGCCGCGAGTTTGCCATCCTCACCAATGAGATCTCAAAAGCCTGGAGCGGCATGACCACAAGGCAATACAAGGACTTCAAGCAGCTAAAAAAGGAAAACCTTCGCGATAACATGTCTACCCTTGAACTGGTGCTCAACATGCTTGCGGAGGCTACGACCACAGAATTGACTCAAACGATGAATCCCCAGGGATTGGAAGAAAACAAAGCAGTCGCAAAAGAGGGCGGCACCGTCGCGGGAAACACCCGCAAAGATATTGAATCCAGAACAGGGAAACCTGTCATCACACAAAAGAACGCGCTTGATTTTTCAGGTTTAATTGAAGATGTAGCCAAAAAGACCGAAAATAAATCAGACGAAGATTGGCCAGGAAATTGGTCTTATTCGAGGACATGATGATCATTGAACCGATTGAATTTAAACTAAAAGACGGAAGAAAAGCCACAATTCGCTGCCCCAGGGAAGAGGACAGCCAAGGCATGCTGGATTATCTTTACCAATCAGCCGGTGAGACTGAATTTATTGTGAGATATCCAGAAGAATGCGGCAGGTACACAATCGAAAACGAAAAAGCCCTGTTCGACAGAATCAACAGATCAGAAAACGAAGCCATGCTCGTATGTTTTGTTGATGGAAAAATCGCTGGGAACTGTAACATCAGCTGGAGTACCAGCATAAAAACAAAACACCGCGCCAGCGTTGCCATAGTCTTGCTGCGTGAATTCTGGGATCAGGGAATCGGGACAAGATTGTTTCAGGAGTTGTTGCGGATAGCTGAGAGTAATCCAGACATTCTTCAAATAGAACTTGACTTTATAGAAGGGAATACCCGCGCCCGAGCCTTGTACGAAAAACTGGGCTTTAGGATCACAGGCGTGAAACCAAACGCGATTCGCCTGAAAGACGGGACGTTGCTGAATGAATACTCCATGATCCGGGAGATCAAACGCTAAATGGCAGTTTGATACGCCTGGGCGATGGACTTGGAGACAGCTGCAGAACGGGTTCCTGTGCGTTCTGGAATTGCGCTTATCACTTATGGTGGTGACCACTGGGTACGGTTCAATTAATCAATGGCGTCTTCCCACGATAGATACCAAATAGAGTTTCCACAAAAGCGACACAAAGGAAAAGACGAAGCAGATTTCCAAGCACCTAAATAATGGAAGACAAGCCTGAAACATGAAAAAAATCATAGTGATCGGATGCCCTGGAAGCGGAAAAAGCACATTTTCCAGAGCTTTGCATGACGCGACTGGAATTCAGTTATTCCATCTGGACATGCTTTACTGGAATGCTGACGGAACCTGCATCGAAGAAAGCGCTTTTATGGAGAAACTAACCAATACCATTTTATTGAATGAATGGATCATCGATGGGAATTATGCCTCAACCCTGGAGCTGAGAATACAGGCTTGCGATACAGCGATTTTTTTGGATTATCCTTTGGAGGTTTGCCTGGATGGAATAAATTCTCGTAAAGGGAAGAAGAGAAGCGACATGCCCTGGGTGGAACCAAAAGATGGTGTCGATGAAGACTTCATCGATTTTGTTAAGAATTACCGCCAGCAAATCAGGCCAGATGTCATTAAGCTTCTTGGACAATATCCTGATAAAGACGTCTTTATCTTTAAGGATCGCGGTGAAGCCGACGAATTCTTAGCTCAACTCTGACAACAAATATGCGAAAAAATCGAAGCGGCAATTGGTTTCAAAAGGTAGTAAATACTTTTCAACTTGCCTGATCAATTGATTTTCAACAAAAAAACAGGTAAGATAATAAGCAAGATAGTAAGCAAGATGAGGCGTTGCAATGAGTGAATATATTCCACCGTATACGATTTCTGATCGCATGCTTGAATTGGTTTCATCGATCTCCGAAAAGCTCGGAGGAATCACGATCCACCAAGAGCTGGAATCCAAACCGCATCTGAGGAGAAATAACAGGATTCGATCCATTCATTCATCCCTGAAGATCGAAGCGAATTCATTGTCCTTGAATGAGGTTCGGGACGTCATCAATGGTCGCCTCGTTTTGGGGAACCAAAAAGAAATCCAGGAAGTTAAAAATGCCTACGTTGCTTATGAAAAGATCACAGAGATAAACCCTTTAAGCATGGCTGATCTAAAGAGTATCCATGGCATTATGACCTATGGGATCGTTGAAGAGTCAGGCGTATTCAGGCGAGGTGACGAAGGTGTGTTTTCTGGTGATAAATGCATTTTCATTGCTCCCCCACCTGAAAGGGTACACGGTCTAATCAAAGACTTGTTTTCATGGATGAAAAAAAGCGAAGGAAAAGTACATCCGCTCATCATGGCAGCAGTATTCCACTATGAATTTGTTTTTATACATCCTTTTGCTGACGGAAATGGTCGCATGGCAAGGCTCTGGCACACCGCCATCTCACACAAATGGAGAAGCGTCTTTGCCTATATTCCTCTGGAAAGCCAGATCGAGCGATTTCAGACCAACTATTACGATGCCATCGCCCAAAGCCACGTCAATGGCAACTCGGATGTTTTTATTGAATTCATGCTCGAAATGATCGACCAGATTCTGGACGAGGTTATCCTTCAGGTTAATAAGGCCAACGCAGAGACAAGCGAATACGTAAAACGCATGTTGGATTTGATGGAATACAACGTGCCTTATACATCGAATGAGATCATGACCCGGCTTAATTTAAAGTCAAAAGAAACCTTGCGGAAAAATTATTTAAACCCTGCCATTGATCTGGGTCTTGTCCGAATGACATTGCCCGACAAACCCAAAAGCAAAAATCAGCGGTATGTGAAGCAATGAAAACCGGCTATGGAGTGTTTGGCAGGGCTTATGAGGTCATGTTCAAAAATGATTTGCACGACCCAACATCAATTGATCATGAACTAATGAGAAATATGGTCTTGCTTGACGATCAGTCCGCGGCGTTTCTCTATTCACGGGTTGTTCGTCACGACCGTAAAGAGCACGAACTTTATCAGTTTGCCCAACAGTTTAATGCCTCCACAGAAAAAGAAACCATACAAAATGTGCTGCAATACACGCATAATATTGCCGCCGCATTTGACACTGACTTTGACAATATGCTGTTTGGCGGAACCGAAAAGCAGATCCTCGAGCGAGGAACAGACTGGTGCTCGGATATGGCTCGCGTCGGAGCAGTCCTGCTGCAGTGCCTTGACATCCCCTGTCGCATGCTTTACCTGGCAAATCCGGGCAAGGCCTACAACGGTCATGTCGTCGGCGAGGCTTTTTACGAAGGCCGATATGGCGTTGTGGACTTTATTTACGGATATCAATTTTATAATCGCACTCCAAAAAGCGCCTTCGAGATTCAAAGGAACCCGCAAATTCTGGCAGCTTGCCCGGAAACCTACCAGAGCTTATTTTCAGCGATCGCGATCAGCGAGTATGACCCCTGTGCGCCTGGCAATAATTATTCTGTTTTCACATCAAACGATTATTATCTGAAACTGATCCACACCAACCACGAGAACAAGTGGTTGATGGGAGAAGACCTGGTGGACTAAGCCAGATCATCCCATGGTTCTTTTTAATGCCCTGAATCTACCCTTCCACTTTGTTATATTACCGATAATCCCCGCTGTTTTGATGAGCAAGGAATCGATGACTATCCCTTGTGCAAGTTCTTGTAATAAAACGCCACGATCTGGGAACGGTCGCGAAGATATAATTTTTCAAGCAGGTTCGAAACGTAATTTCGCACCGTGCCCTCGCTCAGATAAAGCGTCTGAGCGATCTCCTTATTGTTCATTCCCTCAGCAAGCAATTTTATAACATCAAACTCTCTCTCGGTGATATCAAAATCCTCGATGGATTTTTTTACCGGGTTCGATATTCTGATATCCTTGATCACCTCAGAATCCAAAACCATATTCCCTGCCATCACCGTCTGAATCGACTGAAACAAAGAATCAACATTATCCTTTAATATATAGCCCTTCACCCCTATCTTGATCGCCTTGTTGATATATTCTTCATCCTTAAAAGTCGTCAAAAGAATGATCCTGGCTTCTTTGTCATACTCCAATAATTTGCCTGCGATGTCGATCCCGTTCTCATTCTCCAGGCGGATATCCTGTAAGACCAGGTCGATCGCGTGCTTCTTATAAAGCTCAAAAGCCTCTTTGCCGTTTTTCGAGGCAAAAACCTCATCAACACCCTCGGCTTTTAAGATCATTTCCAGTGATTTTAGAACAAGCGCGTCATCATCCACTAATAGTATTTTCATTTTTCCTTCCCGATCAACACATGAATAGCAAAACCTCGCTCGGTCATAAGATTAAATTTCCAGTTTCTTTCTTCACACTTCTTTTTGATGGAATACAAACCAAGCCCTTCCTGAATTTCCTTGCCCTGTATTGAACCATCATCTTCGATTTTCAAAACCAGAAATTGTTCACTCTCAACCAAATAGACCTTGAAATGTTCGCCATTGGAATGCTTTAAATAATTGGTCAAAGCTTCTCTGACGATCGCAAAAATGTCATATTTATCCCCGTAGCTCAAATTCGATTCAACCCGATAGGTCAAATTTGAATTCTCAACGGGCTCCAAAAGCTCCATGACCTTGTTTTCCAGATCAAAAGAACTCTCCCTTAAATTATACATAACCCTGCGGATATCCTGCAGACCTTTTTCCAGCGTATCTTTTAAGACGATAAGATCCTCTTTTATCTCTGGATCTTTGCTTGTCATTGCCAGGGCTTTCAAATTCAAAATAGCAGCCGAGAATGTATGACCCGCCGAATCATGGATCTCTCGTGAAATACGATTTCTCTCATCCTGCAAGGTCAAGGTTTCATCCCGCTCTTTTTCAACCTTCAGAATGTCGATCGACCTTGACAAACGATTCACATCATCGACCAGATCATATTTATCCTTCTTCAGCTCCACGATCTCTTTTTCCTTACCTGCCAAAAGGATATCCCATAAAAGTGTGAAGCCAACCAACAGCAGATAGAGAACATGAAAATTGCTAAAAAAAGGAACAAGAATCAAGAAGGAAAGCTTACCAAAATTTAGAAAAGCGCTTGGCGCTAACAAGGGTAACAAATAGATATACTTTGGAAATATTAATAAGAACAAAATCCCAGAAACAAACAATGCTGTTTTTACTTTTTGATTCCGAACAACATTTATGAGCATGGAATAACTAAAGCCCAGGAGAACTTCAAGAACAATGAATTCGGTCGCGATGTGACCTTGCTCAAATTCAAATAAACTCACAAATAACGCGACAATGATGTGAAGAATAATTTTAATCATGGTTCACCTGTGACTTTTATCATCCCAAATCATGAACGGATACACTGAATTAATCTCTGGACTCATTGTATTATATTTTTGGAGGTGAAAACATGATAATAAAAGTTGAAAATTTAGTAAAAGAATTTAAAGAAATACGGGCGTTAGACTCTTTCAATCTCGAATTGAGAGAAGGTGAAATTCTCGGCCTGATCGGCCCCAACGGCTCAGGCAAAACGACCCTCTTGCTGAGCATCCTTGGGATCTATTCCTATGACAAAGGTGACATCAAAGTCTTTGGTCAGGAACTCAAACCCAATTCCTACGACATCAAGCGCAAGATCGGTTACATTCCCCAGGACCTGGCCTTGTTTGAAGAATTGACCGTTTATGAAAACATTGACTACTTCTGCGGCCTGTACGTTCGCGATGGAAAGAAAAGAAAAGAACTGGTCAAAAAAGCCATTGAGTTTGTCGGCCTGGAAAAATTCGAGAAATTCGTTCCATCCAAACTCTCTGGTGGTCTTGCCCGAAGGCTCAACATTGCCTGTGGCATCGCGCATGAACCAAAACTGATCTTTTTGGATGAGCCAACGGTTGCTGTCGACGCGCAAAGCAGAAGCTTCATCCTGGAAGGCATCAAAGAACTCAACCGACAGGGAGCTTCGATCATTTACACATCGCACTATCTTGAAGAAGTCGAAGACCTTTGTGACCGCATCGCCATCATCGACCAGGGACGGAACATTATCACTGGAACCAATGAAGAGCTGCGGGATTCGATCATCACGACAGAGATCATCAAATTTACGCTTCTGGAAGAAAACGCGGATATCCTGAAAGACCTGAGGAATCTCTCTCATGTCATTGATGTCACCATCAAGGATTCCGAATACACCGTAAAATTCGACAATCCCAACAGCAACATTGGCACGATCGTCCAATTTATCAAAGACAAAGGCCTGACCTACCTGAAACTCTATACCGAGGTGCCGAGTTTGAACGACGTCTTCCTGGAATTGACCGGTAAGGAGCTGAGGGACTAATGGCACGAACACTCACTTACATCAAATATGAATTGAAGATCTTCCTGGGAAGCTTCGCCAACGCGTTTTGGATGATAGGCTTTCCCCTTTTACTCCTGACCGTCTTTACGATCGCCTTCTCGAATATCAGATTTCGGGATCTCGACCTGGAAAAAGCATCCATCGCTTACGATGAAGAAGCCTTCATGTCACTCTATTTTACGGAGCCGCCAAAAGAGATGCCAGACATGGCAACACTTGACAGATCAAGGATTGAAAACTCGTTATTTACAGGTCAGGCGATGACAAAAGATCAGGCCCTCGAAGCGCTCCAGGAAGGTCAAATAGAGGCATATGTAGACAAAGACCTGCGTCTGGTGATCAGTAAGAACGGCATCAACCAAATGATCATGGACGAAGTTTTAACTACAACCAAACAAATTACGTCATTGAATTTACCATTGACCGCTTATGATTTTGACAGAAGTTATGTCAAAAACAATGACGAAAAGTACAGCCCGATTGATGTCGTCTTCTATTCACTCTTTGCAATGATCACCCTCTATGGCGCATATCTTTCAAACGTTATCGGCAATCGGCTGATCGTAAGGGGAAAAGCTGTTTCATTACGAAACACTACATCATCGACACCCAAGGCCTGGCAGGTGATGATCAGTGTCGCCGCCAGTCTTTTATGGTCATTGTTTTTGATCTTAATAATAGTGATCTACACCGAGTTGATATTAAAACAGGATTTCTTCGCAATGGATTTCAAGAATGTACCTCTCGTACTATCAGCGATATTGTTTGGAATCGCATGGGGGCTCTTTCTGGGAGTAATGATCAAAAAGGAATCGATGCAAACAGCAGCCACCATTAGTTCCCTGCTTATTTTGTCTGGGCTTAGTGGCTTATTCAATAATGACATTCCACTTTTGATCCAACGACACTTTCCGCTTATCATAAAATTGAATCCTGTTTCGTTGATCAGCACGGAATTAATTAAAGTGAATATGCTTGGGAACTATTCAACACTGAACACATCAGTTCTGCAATTGCTTGCTTACAGCATTGTTCTTATCGGCATTTCTATTCTTCAGATCAGGAGAAAAAGAGCATGAACACGCTTTATTACTTTATGAAAATAGCCAGAAAAAACAAGGTTATGCTTATCTCATATTTCGCCATCCTGCTTATTCTAACAACCTTAATAAGTGGCGCTTATGAAGATAGGTATTCAAAAAGAGCATTAAATATTGGGCTCATTAAATATGAAGAAAGTCAGTTTGGGAATTCGTTGATCGAGTATCTGGATAGAGAAAACAATATCTATTATTATGACACTCACGAAGCGGCAGAACTGGACCTTTACACCCGATTCATTGATGGAATTGTCGAAATCCCGGTTGATTCAGAAAAAAACCTCCTGGAAACAGATGATCCTGCCTTAAGAATATCTACAGATATTACAAATAGTCAAAGCATATTTTTAGAAAGAATTGTCAATAAATTCGCGCTGTATTACAAAGCAATGGTAAATGTCGGCCAATTGGATATGCAAAAGCTCTCAACAGCTTTGGATGAGAAAGCGGAGGTTATCTTCTCCACCAATCAAAACATTTCTGAAAAGAAATTTGCTGGTTTCGCGATTGTTTACGGTTTTGTGATCATGATGATCCTGCTGAAACTATTGGGTGACCTGAGCATCAGTTTCAATATGAAAAACATTCAAATTCGCAACCGGATTTCTCCCAAGAGCAACTTGCACATCAAAGGAGAAATTAGTCTGGCTCAGATCATCATCGCTGTGCTTGCTTTTCTTCTTGTGACAAGCTTTTTCCTGTTCGCGCAATTCCCGCAGATGTTTAAATCGCAAAGTCTGGGCTTCTATTTGCTGATCCTCTTCGTCTGGACGATCGTTGTAGCCTTGTTCTCAGGTCTGATCAACCAAATATCCAAAACCAAATCGCTCAATGATGTCATCGGCAATTCATTTCCAGTGCTGCTGATGTTCTTATCAGGATCTGTGCTTCCTGTTGAGTTTATGCCGGATATTATTCAAAACATCGCCAAATTTAGTCCACTGTTCTACTACAACAGAGGGATCACGAAAATCTCTGAAAGCAATTTCAATATTGGCAGTGAATTGCTGATCATCACAGCCTTCGGCGTTGCCTTCTACCTGGCATCACTTTATCTTGGTAAAGAACGAAAAACCGAAACGATCTAATCAATAGAACGATTAACAGAGAGACTGTCTAAAAGCAGTCTCTTTTTCGTTAAAAATGATAAAAGCTAAAGGACAATAAATTGGGACTTTACCTTATAGTCGTTATATCTTCTTGATGAATTCGGCAAATAAGAACAAAGGGAGTTCTTTTGATTTGGAGATCCCATCGTATGTGACAGGTTCCTGAATATCGGTTAACACAAAGCCTTGTTTGATCACCGAATTAAAATACGAACTTATTGGACGATGAAAGTGGGTCGTTTTGCCCCAAAACTCGTTTTGAAAACTATAGTTGGATAAATATCTGGATATTATTTTGGATTTACCAAATCCGTTCTCATCCCGTACCCACTCGCCGCTATAAAATGCGGGATGAACAATTACGAAATAAAAAATGCCATCCTGTTTCAAGACCCGATGCGCTTCTTTAATGACGATATCCAGGTTTTCAATATCCATCAATTCCTGATTACAAAAGACAAGATCAAAACTGCGATCCGCGTATGGGAAAACTTGCTGAATATCGACAATTTCAAAAGCGATATCGGGATAGTTCTTTCTCGCCAGCGCTATCATCTCAGAAGAACCATCACAGCCCGTCACGATACTGCCAATAGAGGAAAAGTAATTTGCGTACCAACCATATCCACAGCCAAGATCCAAAACGGTTTTATTTCTCAGATCTTTAAATCTGTCAGACACTATTTTTTTATTGACTGCCACATACTTTGACTGTTCCTGCGCGGACATGTACTCGCTGGCGGCATTATCCCACTCTGAAATGATTTCGTTACTCATAATGTTTCTGCTCTCAAACCAGTTCAAATAAGTTGCAGGGTTTAGCACTTGTGTTGGTCATTAGCTTTTGCAAAACCTTTTGCTCAAATTTACTGGTGTGTAGAGTATTTTATCTGATCATTAATAACACTTCAACATCAGCAATTCTTAGTATGAAATTTGTATAGCTCGGTTTCAATCGAATATTATTTATTTTGTGATCGGAAATCGACCTGTAAGGACGGGGTTTAGCCCCGTCCGCTACTATTGCAGATTAACTGACCAGATATATTAATGTATTTTAACAGTTATTAGCGACATTGACTCTCAACCCAGTACCAATTATTTTTCATACTGAGAATTGCTGATTCAACATCAAGCCACTGTTAAAAAGATCATCATTGAATACCAGATATATTGGATTCACTAAAGATTTGGTCGCAGAAAAAACAAGTTAAGAATTGGTAGAGAAGTCATTATGAGGAAGAAAACCGAGGAATCAAGAGAATCATACAACCAAATGGCGTTAGAGTATGATACATCAGACGAGGTTCGCTACACCGCATTTTATATAGATGAACTCGTAAATTCAATTGAACTAAAAGAGAACGATGTGGTCCTTGATATAAAAACACCGGGATCGATACAGTTTAATTATTCCTCCGCCGATTTTGCCGCTTGAGGGGTAAGTTGGCGTTTGAGGGGTAATTTGTGGAAGTCGGGGTGTCCCGGCTGTTTTTATCCAGCAATTCTCAGTATGAATTTTTTGTAACCGGATTCTCCTTTTCTCAAGCGAATGTTATTTAGTTTTTGATCAGAAGTCGGCCTATAAGGACATTTTGTGGTAGGGGCGGGCCGCTGCGCCCGCCCGTCGTCTGGAATAAATAAAAAATTACTGGAATATCAAGGAATTGTGAAGTTTAATTTTCCACACCATCGGGCGGACATACCCTGACGGGCACAGGTGGCAGTCCGCCCCTTGCTACATTAGGAGTCCTTAACACCGATATTAAACATATACCCTAAATATTCTACTCTGTGTAATAACACGGTTTGTGGGTGTCTTCTGCCATTGAGAAGACTATACCATGTGCTTGATTTTTCCATACTGAGAATTGCTGTTTTTATCGGTAGAAATGTTCATACATCGTCGGTATAATAGACGGCGAGAAATCGGTATTTATCGTAGGGAGAATGACATCTAAAAAACGACGAAAGGGAGGCAAGGAATATGGTTGCCGCAATCTTATTACAAGCAGCGTTGTGGATATGGTTTCTTGGTTGCACAATAACCTATCGATTTGGGAAATATATACTTGTCGAAGGAATGGGAATCAAAAGCGCTGAATTTGTCACACTTTGCCTATACAGCTTTGGGCTGCTTATTTATTACCTTCTTCCTGCGGGAAAATGGATTCTGCTGGCTGTGCTGATCCTGTGGTTCGTTGTGGAGTTTTTCTGCCACTGGTATTTCACGATCTTTGGTGTGACCGAACGGAAATTAAAGGGCTACAATGATTGTTTTCGTAATACAATTCGTATTTTCCCTATGAGTGAAACAAGGCTCGTTCCTGACTTATATCATATCGCTCAGCACACCCTGATCTTGTTGAATATTATTATTTGTTTGGTACGATGAAGGAACGATAAATCGAAATCATACAAATCCCGATTTGACGAGGTAACCACCCATGAAGCAAATCACAAATAAGGAATACGAAGAGTGGCAGAAATACAAAGCGGAGAAAGCGAAGGGTCACGTCCTGCTGCCGGATACCGTCCGGTTTATCTGCGAGGCCAACGGCTATGACGCAGAAAAGATCCACGCCTGCGGAATTGATATATCAGAAAAGATGATCGATGGGGGTTCAGTTTATTGCAGGTATCAACTTTTTCAAGGAACGCTTTAGATTGCGATATGATTAGCTATAGTAACAAACGAATAGCATACTAATAGTTGAAGATACTGTGAATTTGTAGAGGTATCAGCATGGGAAAAAAGTCTGAGGAATCGAGAGATTCATACAACCAAATAGCGTTTGAGTATGATACCTCAGAGGAGGCACGCTACACAGCCTTTCATATAGCAGAACTCGTAAATACAATTGAACTAAAAGAAAACGATGTGGTTCTCGATGTGGCTTGCGGGGAGTATGTCATAATAATGCTAAAGGGTGAAAATGCAGTAATCAAAAGGGTTTCAGAGCTTCCACAAAGTATGAAATTCGAAAATTATTGTCAAAGACCAATAACCCGACATTATTAGTGTCGGGTTAAGCCTAATAGATGTCGGGTAATGTCAGCGAAATTTTTCTGAATGTTGTCGAAATGTTCGGTGATGTTTAGTATACTGTCAATGGAAATTTTTTACTGCGGGATTGTGAAAAATGAGTTTAGCTATCGATGTTTTATATGTAAGATTTGATGTAGAGTTGATTTTCGCCCACCGAGGCGAAAATTTGAAAGCACCGGAAAGAAAGGAGAGACATTTAAATGGCAGGCTTTGATATGATTCCCAAAGATTTGAATTCACATGTTCAATATAGAAAAAGTGATAATATTGTTCAAGATTTAAAGGAAATTATTGATTCCGCCCAAAGCTACGCCTATAGTTCTGTAAATATTGCTTTGGTATTTCGAAATTGGCTAATCGGGAAACGGATAGCGGAAGAAGAAATGCAGGGAGAAATGCGAGCCGAGTATGGTGCAGAATTGTTAAAAACCCTTGCTAAAGAAATGGAAAAATCTTATGGAAAAGGACTTAATCAAAGAAATCTTTACTACTATGTTCGTTTTTATGATTTACTTTCCTCAAATTTTGAACGCAGTGAGTTCAAAATCTCCGATGCTCTCCTGGACGCATTATCGCTGTTTGTTGCAAGTTCCGGATAAAGAAGCGCGGGATTGGTATGAAAAGGAAGCTCTCAGCGAAACATGGAGTTCCAGAACATTGCAACGGAACATCTCTACCCAGTATTATTATCGTCTTCTCAAATCACAGGATAAGCGTCCGGTAAAGGAGGAAATGCTTTCTCTGACCTCAAAGTACCAACAGGATAAGTTGGAGTTCATCAAAAATCCTGTTATTGCTGAATTTCTAGGTATTTCTAAAGACACCAGCTATCTTGAATCTGATTTGGAGCAGTTTATCATAGACAATTTACAGAAGTTTATTATGGAACTCGGGAAAGGCTATGCTTTTGTCGGAAGGCAGCAACATATTAAAACTGAGAAGGAGGATTACTTCATTGACTTGGTCTTTTACAATTATATCCTGAAGTGTTTTGTTTTATTCGATTTGAAAACAGGGAAAATTACGCATCAGGATGTCGGTCAAATGGATATGTATGTCCGAATGTACGATGAACTGAAGCGAAGCGAGGGAGATAATCCGACTATCGGTATTGTCCTATGTTACGATACGGATGAAGATATTGCACGATATTCGGTGATGCATGGGAATGAGCAGCTGTTTGCAGTAAAATACAAACTCTATCTCCCTACCGAAGAAGAACTTCGAGCTGAAATAGAAACACAGAAAACCTTGTTTTATCTCCAACAACAGGAAAAAGAGAGCGAAAAGTAGTCGTATAAATTATAATTTGTAGAGCATTTATCAAGCACTAATAATGGTATGGAGGATTATATGAAACTTTCAATTGCGTTCTTACAGCTTCTTCCAGATGGAAGCCTGAAAGGAAACTTGGAAAAGGGAATTAAAGCCTGCTATCAGGCAAAAGAAAAGAGTGCAGATATTGCAATCTTTCCAGAAATGTGGAGCTGTGGATACGTCTTTCCACATGAAGAGGCAAGCCTACGGGAATGTGCCATTCCTTGCTATGGCTCTTTTGTGAAGCAGTTTTCAGAGCTATCTGCAGAGTTGGATATGGCTATAGCTATCACTCTTCTGGAACAGCATGAGCCGAAACCGAGAAATACGGTTTGCCTTTTCGACCGTCACGGCACAATGCAGTATCGTTATTCCAAAGTCCATATTTGTGATTTCGGGGAAATAGATGACGAAGGAGTTCTGGATGCAGGTGATGATTTTTTTGTGGCAGAACTGGATACGAAGGGCGGTATCATAAATGTCGGTTCAATAATCTGCTATGACCGGGAATTCCCGGAAAGTGCTCGAGTCCTGATGCTTAAAGGAGCAGAGCTCCTTCTGGTTCCCAATGCCTGTCCAATGGAATTGAACCGTCTCGCACAACTACGGGGCAGGGCATACGAAAATATGTTAGCCATCGCCACTTGTAATTACCCAGCCACTCATCTGGATTGCAACGGACATTCTACCCTGTTCGATGGTGTCGTATATCTTCAGGGGCTTTCAGGCTCGCGAGATACATGTGTGTTTGAGGCTGACGAGGGAGAAGGCGTGTACGTGACAGAGCTGGATGTAGATTTGCTGCGGGATTATCGTCGCCGTGAAATATGGAATCGCAAAAACCGTCGTCCGGAACTGTATGGCATAATATCAGATAGAAGCCATATCTAAAAGAGTACAAATACCAGTTTGTCGGATAGATACAAATTCTAATTTATTTTATTGTTGAGTATGGAATTAAAAATCTTCGGTACTTTGTAGTATATGTGATTTTGGCAATAGTTAAAAACATGAATCCACCACAGCCCTGATGTCAAACAAATGCTACATATTGAAAAGGTTGATTTTACCGGGTTTTATAAGTGTAAAAACAGTCGAAAAGAGCGTTTTATTCACGACTCCGCCACAGGCACTGGAACCTTATTAGGAAAGTTAAATAATATCAAAAAGATCCACGCCTGCGGGATTGATATATCAGAAAAGATGATCGATGTCGCAAGGCAAAAGTACCCCAGGATTACTTTCAAGGCTCAACCTTGCTATCCACTTCAGTTCGAAGACGAAAGCATTGATGTGATAACCGTGTGTTGCGCGTTTCATCATTTTGAAAACCCTCAGAATTTTATTGACGAATGTAAGCGGGTCTTGAAAAAGAACGGCAGAGTCTACATCGCGGACCCAAATTACAGCCCCCTGGTCAGATTTCTCGCCAATACGATCATGTTTAGGCTCACAAAAAAAGGGGATGTTAAAGTGTATAGTGAAGAGGAATTGAAAGAATTCTTTACCAAGGCCAGGTTTATAAAGGTGGAAAGCTATAAAAAAGGTTTGGGCATATTTCTTACGGCGACAAAGTAAATTACTGTTGTTTGTTGTCAGAACATCAAGGAGAAAGGAGTCTGATGGAGAGAATGGTTTATCAAAAGCTGATGGAAATTAGCGATAACTGGCTGAAATACGCGATCCGTTTTAACCTGGGGCATGAACCCAAGGACGATCTTGTCGAAATACGCAATGCAGCCTTGGCTGACGTCCGCATACAAAGATACCTGGCGGATATTGTCAATTTTCATGGAACACTGGTAACAAATCATAAAAACCCCGATCTGCCCATCCAAAAATTACTCTTTCTGCTTGACCTCGGATTTGACACGGAAGTGCCTGAAATTCAAACCGCCATTGATGAAATCCTTCAACATCGGGACGAGCACGGCATTTACCAATCCATGACCAATGTGCCAAAGCATTTTGGAGGCACTGGTGTAGACGTATTTAGCTGGTGTTTGTGCGACGCGCCTTTGCTTTTGCTCGCTCTGCTAAAGGCGGGTGTGGACTATCGCGTATACATCAAACCTGGCGTTGACCATCTGGTCTCCTTATTCCGTGATAACGGATTTCCTTGCGCCGTGTCACCTGAGCTTGGCAAGTTTCGCGGACCTGGGAGAAAGGACGACTGCTGCCCATACGCGACGCTGATCATGACTGATCTGCTGTCACATATCCCAGAATATCGGGATTCCCAGGTCGCAGCCACTTCTGTAGAAGTCTTGTTGAGCCTGTGGGAAAACAGCCTGGATCAGCACCCATACATGTTCTTCATGGGTACGGACTTCCGCAAGTTGAAAGCGCCTTCTTGCTGGTATGACATTGTCAGCGTAGCTGGAGTTTTGAGTAAGTACGAATTTGCGCGAAAATATCCACATTTTCTTGAAATGACCGGTCACATAAAAAGCA
This sequence comes from uncultured Anaerolineaceae bacterium, assembly GCA_964293995.1. Taxonomy (GTDB): domain Bacteria; phylum Chloroflexota; class Anaerolineae; order Anaerolineales; family Anaerolineaceae; genus Mesolinea. The sequence continues at coordinate 3,795 of CAXYYH010000011.1, read as the reverse complement.
AACAAGATGAGGATGGTCTTTTCACTCCTGAATCGGTATACCTGAAACTCAAGGACTGGGATTTTGGACAAAAGAAAGTACTGTCTCCTTATTTATCATATCTTTGTTATTTGATCTTTGAACGTTTGGAATAACCAAGATTTAATTCAAAAAGGCTATTCAAAGATGATCTAAACAAGCAAGCTACGTTAATATAAATACGCTAAAGGCAAATGTGTTAGAGCAACAGATCGAAATGAAAAACAGCAAACCAGTTAATTGGAGAATCATTATAAGAAGTATGATCCTGGTGTTTTTATCCTTAGCAATCATGTTGCTACACAGTTCGCCTTGCGATTCCATGTTGAGAAGATTTTACCCCTCAGCCGCCCTTCGGGCACCTTCTCCCCGCGGAGAAGGCTTAAAGCTGTATACTCAGGCCGGTTTCGCTGACCCGCTCCTGCTGAGAGGGCAAGAAAGTTAAAAAAATAAGCCCTTTGGGATAACACTCTATCCAAAGGGCTGGTTGTCTGATCAGTAAAACTTACTTGTTGCCCAGACCTTCGACTGAGCCAACGCCTTCCACTTCCTGTTTGATGGATGGGTCGCCATAATATTTTACGTTGTATGCGCCTGAAAGTTTGAGGGTCAGTTCATTGACTGCCCAGACTTTGGCATCAACCGCGCCTTCGGCTTTCAGATCAACGGTCAGGCTTTTGAGGTCTCCGGCCTGATAATTGGCTCCGCCTTCGATGCGAACCTTCTGAAGGTCAACAGTACCTGTGATCTCCACATCAGTACCGCCCTGGATGGTAAAGTTGAGCGATTTCGCGCTGAGATTATTCATGACGACTTCCGCGCCGCCCTGGATATCGAGAGCGAGGTCCTGGGCGGTCAGATCGTTCATGGTCAGTTTGCTGCCTCCTTTGAATTCGAGGCTTTCGAGTTGTTTAAAAGTGATCGTCATGACCGGCAGGGATTGTTCGGTGAACCATTGCCAAAGAGATCTATCCAAAGTAACTTTTAGAATACCATTGCTGACCGAATAGTTGATCTTTTCTACCATGCTCTCGGGGCCTTCGATCACGATGTTATGGTCGTCGCCCTGGATCAAATTGATCTTTCCGGCACTTTCTATGTCAATTTTCGTGAATTCAGTCAGCTTTTCAAACACTCTTATTTGAGTTTCATTTGATTCAGTAGTGACCGGTGCGTCCTTTTTCTTCAGCGGGAAACAAGCCGTGCCGACGAGCAGCAGGGCCATTAAAAACAAAAATACTCTGGTATTGTTTTTCATCTTCAAAAACTCCTGTAAAAATGTGCTTAATCCATTTTAATACCACTTCAATAAACCCTATGGATGCCTGGGTTAAGGCTTCCATAGGGTTGGGTAAATGGTTGATTAACGATCCTTGTTTGGCTTGAACTGTCTGCGCAACCAGGAAGCGGCCGGGCTTTCGTGTTGACGTAAAACGAGGATCGAGGTGCTGGTGCCTTTGCGCACTTTTTCGACCAGTTGGCCAAAAGGCACTTCGACATTGGTTTCGCCGTCGTAGGAGCCGAGGATGATCAGGTCATAATCAAAATCCTGCGCTTCTTTGACGATCGCCGAAGCGGCATCCTGCCCACGCAGGATCTGCAGGTTCATATTGCCGGGGATGTTGTTCAGTTGGGTAATGGCGACTTCCTGAAGGAAGGACATCTGGTCTTCGTAAAGCTCCTCATCCATACCTTCATCGACGACACGAACCAGGTCAACACTGCCGTTATCGGCTTTGGAAAGGCTGTCGGCCATTTGAATGGCGAGCCTGGAGTGGTAGCCACCGCCAACCGGAACGAGGATGTTTTCGAGTTTGTCAATGCCACGGTCGATCAGAACGCCAATATTGGCCACACCGGCGTGAATGAGCTCTTCGAGGGAGGCTTTGAAGTGGGCCTGCTCTTCCACCTTTTCAGGCCATTTAAAGAGCATCAGGCGGACGTTGTTATCAGTTTTGACTTCGTTAAGGATGCCAACCGCTGCAGATTCATCGCTGATCGTTTTGGAATACATGGGAACATTGCGTTCGACTGCATATCTTACAAACTTTTCGAGTAAGTATTGACGTGATTCTTCGATCCGTACTCTTGCACTCTCATCTTCAACAACGGATCTGTCGAGCACCTGGAGCAGGCACATGTTAACGTCGTTCTGGGCATTGGCAATGCGGGCGCCAATGCGGATCACGTTTTCGAAGCCATGTTGATGTTGGATGGGGATCAACAGGCGGTAGCGGCCGGGGTTGAGGCTGCGTTTATGCTCGGCCTGCCAGGATTCGAGGCCCATGCGGATAAAGTAATAAGCAGAAAAGATCGCCAGAATGCCAGCCATGAAGGCCAGTGCCTTCAGTTCGGAATAGCGCAGAACGATCAGACAGACGATCGAAGCAACGATTGGCGTAAGCGGGAAGAACGGAACTTTGAACGGTCGATGGATGAAAGGATACTTCTTGCGAAGGGTGATCATGGACAGGTTGGAGAGCAGGAGCACAAAAAGGTAGCCGCCGGAGGTGATGTAGCTGAGAAAATCGACCGCGCCGATCAGCGTGACCAGCATCGAAACGGCTCCGATCATAATAATGGCAAAATATGGGACGCGGGATTGGTTGAGACGCGAGAGAAAAGCAGGCCAGGCGCCATCGCGACTGAGCGTGAAGCTCTCACGGGTGGCAGAAAGCATGGACGAATTGACCGAGGTCAGGGAGCCGACAATACCGGCGATACCGATCATGGTCGCGCCGGGGGCGCCCAGGAACATACGAATGGTATCGGAAATGGCAGTTTCGGAACCAGCGATATTGCTGGAGGTTCCCATGGCGACGGTAACGACCAGGGTGTAGACGATCAGGATGAGGAAGAGGCTGACCATGATCGCAATGGGAATGTTTTTGGTTGGGTTTTTGACCTCTTCAGCGTCGTCGGCGATGACTTCAAAACCGACGTACATGGCGTAGATCAGGGCGATAGTTTTGAGGATGATGCCGATATTGGCGCCGATATTGTTGGTCGGGAACCATTTCCCATCGGGCAGAAGTATCTCAGGGCTAAAACCATGGGGCATGGTGAAGCCGGCGACCAGATAAATGGCAAAAGCGATCAAAAGCGCGCCGCCCATGACCACCTGGATGTTGCCAACTTTTGTGACGCCCAGGATGTTGAGGATGACGAAGAGCATGATTGCCGCAATGGCAACCAGGGCAATGTTGAGGGTGCTGGAGGCGACGGCCGGGAAGAAAACCGAGACCGAATAAGCGAAGCCAACCGCGCTTAGTGCCGTATAAAAAGTGCTCGAGATGCAGTCCATCGAGCCAACCAGAAAGGCCAGCAGGCCTTTGCCCCAGGCTTCACGCACGTAGGTCATCGCGCCGCCGGTTTCGGGGTAGGTTGTGGCAAGTTCACAATAGTTGAGGGCGATGCTGAAGCTGAGGATGCCAGCGATCAAAACGGCCCAAATGGCAGCCGGGCCGGCAACCGCAGCGGCATGGCCAGTCAGGACGAAGACGCCGGAACCAAGTGTTCCAGCGGTGCCCAGCATGATGACCTGCAAAAGGCTAAGTTGTCTTTTAAGAGTTCTTTTCTTTTCCATTTTTGCTTTTCCTCTAAAGCATAAAGGTTCGGCATATGGGCTTGCGCTATACCGAACCTTGTCATTCTTTCTTTATTTCGCGCCTAATTATAATCCCCTCTCAGGAAAGCAAGGGTACCAATATCATATAAAGGGCCACGTATTGCCTCATAATAAAACGTCACTGAACTGGGTATGGTTGCCTCATAATT
>CAXYYH010000010.1:0-86716 GCA_964293995.1 uncultured Anaerolineaceae bacterium | reverse complement strand
AGCAGAATGGCGCAACCTTGTTCGCGCTGCTGAAGCAAGAGCTGCTGGACGCCTTCGATGGCACCAACATCAAGACCACGGGTAGGCTGCATGGCAACCAAAAGCCGCGGGGTGCTGGAAAGCTCACGAGCCAGAATTAGTTTCTGGAGATTGCCGCCGGAAAGTTTGCGCACTTGGGTTTTAATGTTAGGCGCCTGGATATCGTATTCGTCTTTAAGCCTGGCAGCAAGTTCATCGGCAGCCAGATAATTGAGCTGCCATTTTTTGCTGATGGGCTCCTCGTTGTAGCGCTTCATGATGACGTTGCTGGTGAGCGAGAGGTTGGGCGCGGAACCGACACCGATGCGGTCTTCGGGGATATGAGCCAGCCCCTGATTAATCGAGATCGAAGGGGGTTTGTTGGCAATGTCTTTGCCCTCAAACCAGATGTTTCCGCTACAAGCCCGCAGGCCGGTGATGACCTCGACCAGCTCGGACTGGCCATTTCCGGCAACGCCAGCGATGCCGAGAATCTCACCCTCATGAAGATCAAGATTCACATCGCGCAAGGCAGGCAGGTTTTTGTTGTTGACAGCAGAGACGTTCTGGAGGCGCAAAACTTCGCGCCCGGCATCCTGCTGACATTTATGCAGATTGAAAATCACTTCGCGACCGACCATGAGAGAGGCCAGGCTTTCGCGGGTCATCTCACTGGTATCGACGCGTTCGGCAGTCATTTTGCCACGACGTAAAACTGAAAGTTTGGAAGCAATCTTTTTGACTTCATGGAGTTTATGACTGATGAAGGCGATCGATTTCCCTTGAGCTGACATTTGCTTCAGGGTCTCGATCAACTCGTCCGCTTCCTGAGGGGCCAGAACCGCGGTGGGCTCGTCCATGATGAGGATATCGGCACCACGATAGAGGATCTTCAGAATTTCGACGCGCTGTTGTTCGCCAACCGAGAGCTGCCAAATCCTGGCAGTGGGGTCGATATGGATGCCATATTGTTCGGCCAGGTCGTAAATTTCCTGGTCGTATTTTTTGAGGTTGAGGCGAAAACGAGGATTGTCGAGACCGATGAGGACGTTTTCGGTCACGGTTTGATTTTCAACCAGCATGAAGTGCTGGTGGACCATGCCAATACCCCTGGCAATCGCATCTTTGGGAGAGTTGAAGCTGACTTTTTCGCCATGGATGCGGATTTCGCCGGACTGCGGCTTGTAGAGACCAATGAGGACATTCATCAGGCTGCTCTTGCCGGCGCCGTTTTCTCCGAGGAGAGCGTGGATCTCACCGGGCATGAGGGTGAAGTTGACATGATCGTTGGCTAAGACGCCGGGAAATTGCAGGACGATATCCTTCATTTCCACGGCGGGAACTACGTAGTTTTGGTCAGGAAAGGTCATGGATTATCTTTTTATGGAGAGATGGCTCGGTTGAGCCATCTCTCAGATTATTTATTTGTTAGCGGTTTAAAGATCAGGTAGTTCGGCGGTGATGTTCTGATTCCACCAGTACATGCCTACGCCATCCGCGCAAATGGCACCTTCTGCCTGAGCAAAGCAGTCGAGATCGACCTGGCGAAGTTGCTCACCTTCGGCAAGGACAAGGTTGCCCTGATTGTCGGTGATAGGACCGGTGAAGAGATCGAAACGAGTCTTCTTGCCGGACAGGAAGGCGGCCAGTTCATCACGGACGAGCTGAAGGTCTTCTTCGGGCAGGTCACTGGCGCCAGGCATGAGTTCCTGACCTTCCAAAAAGCCATAAAGCCCCAAGCCGCCAGCATCAGCATCAAAGTAGATGGCTTCGCCAGCGAAGGTGTCATTCATGGATTTCTGGATTTCCTGGACATAGATGGGACCCCAGTTCCAGTACATGGTGGTGAGACAGGTTTCGAGGGTACAGTTATTAATATAGTCATAGGTGATGCCCCATTTGCCCGCGGGAGCGGCAATGGCAGGGGCAGGAGTGTCGGCACCGGTCATGACGACCTGCGCGCCAGCGTCGAACAGGGACTTCGCAGCTTCCTGTTCAATGGTGGGATCGTGCCAGGTGAAGATGAAGCGGACATCGATGGTGCATTCGGGACAGGTTTTTTGAACACCGAGAGCAAAGGCATTACCGAGACGCAATTCTTCGGGGATGGGGAAAGTGGCCATATAGCCGATCTTGGTGCTGCCATCTTTTTTGGCGCGGGAGCCAGCCAGAATGCCAGCGAGATATTTGATATCTTCCATGGCACCCATGAGGTTGCCAAAGTTCGTGCCGTTGTGCTTGTAACCGGAAACGTGGACAAAATCTTTTTCGGGGAACTCACCGGCAACGGTTTCGGTGGCATCCATGAAACCAAAGGAGGTGGTGAAGACCATGTCGAAACCCTTGCGAGCCAGGGAACGGGTCACCTGCTCGGAATCGACGCCTTCAGCGACGTTTTCGACGTAAGCAGTGTGTACGCCCTCAAGGTGTTCCTGAGCGTAGAGACGGCCAACATCGTGTGACTGCGTCCAGCCACCATCATCGTGGGGGCCAACATAGACAAAAGCAACGTTGAAACAACCTTCAATTGGAGCCGGGACCTGATAATTACCTTCGGCTTCTGTGGTGGATTCACCCCGACAGTCTACTGTAGGTGCAGCATCATCGGCGGGGGCAGCGGTCTGGCAGGCGGATAGGGCCATGGCCAGTACCATGAATAAACTGACAAACAACAATAGATTTCTTCTCATTTTTCTCCTTAGGGCTGATTTGGTTGTGGGGAGCATATTGGTTTTACCTTATTCTCCTTAACTTGGGTTAGACAACATTGAATTTTACCCTATTATAGAAAAGTAGTAAGGAAAATCATGAAAAAACAAGCGATTTAACTAAGATTCCTGCATTTAGTTCTAATTTTCGCCCGTTTTTGTTAAAGAATTGGTTTTGAAAGCCATTTTTTTCAAAATAGACGAGCAAGTGTGTATGGGCAGAATAAGACTGGGCCTATCATAAGAGATCGTGGGCAAGCATTGGCGAGGGTTTGACGATAAGCGGCAGGCCAGCGACCATGAAGATGACTTTGTCCGCTTCCTGGGCAAGGCGCTGGTTGGCCCAGCCGAGCCCGTCACGGTAAAAACGCCCGAGGGAATAAGGCGGCACCAGGCCCAGGCCGACTTCATTGCTGACAATCGCCCAGGAACCGGGGTAGGCATGGTATGACTGGATGAGATTTTCGATCTCCCCTTCCAGTTTTTGGCGGAACTGGGTTTCCTGAACCGGTTCGTGGCAGGAAAGAAGGATGTTGCTGACCAAAAGGGTAAGGCAGTCAAGCAAAAGCCAGGGAGTTGGCGACGTTTTTTGGATGTTTTCGGCAAGGTTTAAAGGGGTTTCCAGCGTTTGCCAATTCGCGGAACGGCTGGCCTGATGGGCAGCGATACGGGCTTTCATTTCGTCATCGCGCGCTTCAGCGGTGGCAACGAAGAGGGCAGGGCAATTTTTGGCTTCGATAAATTTTTGGGCGAAGGTGGATTTGCCGCTGCGGGCGCCTCCGAGAATGAAAATAAGCTGCTTTTCCATCTTATCTCCTATGATTGGCGAAGAATTCCTGAAAAATATTCCTGGAAGAAAGGAAATCCTCCTGGTTAAACACTTCGATCGTGACCACGCCCTGATAATTTTGACGGATTAGTTCATCAAAGACCGCTTCAAGCTGCGCTTTGGGTACATGGCGAAGGGAGCTGTGGTCGCGCTCGTCGATGCCGTGAATGTGGATGACGCGGGTTTCAGCCAGGCGTTGTTCAAGATAGGGTACGGGAGGATGCACGTTGAGCCAGAGATGGCCGATATCAATACAACGACGGGTGTTGGCAAGACGGATGACATCGTCCCAAAAATCGAGGGGGTAGTTCTCAAGGTTTTCAACGGCTAAAAGGGTTGAATCGCTGAGACAGTGGCTAAGTTGGGCAACGAAGTAGAGCGCTTTTTCCTGCCATTGCTGTTTGGAAAGCGTGGGAGAAGGCGAGCGAAGCTCATCGCCGTCGAGGTGAAGAACATAAGCCCAGGCATTGAGCGGCAAGGTGTGGTCGATGGTGCGTTTGGCTTTGGCGAGGGTTTCATTGAGAGAGTTTTGGTCGCCAAGAAAGTTCAGGTCTATGGGCATGTGAACGGTGTAGGTTAAGTTGGCATCCTGAGCGATGGAATTCAGTTCGTTGATGACAGATCGGTCGGGTAAGTTATTGTAGCCGTCGTCAACCTCGAATAGTACCAATTCGATATCATCAACCAGCGGCGCAAGGTAGCGGGCATTTGGAAGGATGTCGTCAGGAATGATGTAAGAGGTTGTGCCGAGTCGGAAAGGATATTGTTTTTTCATGCGACTCCTGTTGAAATAGTAAAAACGAGCAGCACGAGCAATTCACTGAATTCGACAATCAGGCCAAAAACGTCGCCAGTGAGGCCGCCCAGACGAGATTTTGCGATGAAGAAGATGAAGAAGGCGAGAAGGTGGTCTGCCAGAAGGGCAACGGGGGCCATCCAACCAAGCTGCCAGGTGGCCGCGCCAGCAAGGATGAGGATTGTTAATCCAGCAACGATGAAATGGAGCAGTTTTAGGCTGCTGGAGAATTCCGCGCCCAGACCGCCAGGCCGGGCGTTGGGTTGTTTGCCAGCCAGGAGCAAAAGCCAGCGGGATGATGCCATCGCGAAGGGTAATAGAAGCCAGATCTTCGGAGCTGGAAGTGTGTAGAGGCAAGAGAATTTGAGCAAAATCAGAAGGATCAAACCCAGACCGCCAAAAGTGCCAAGACGGGAATCTTTCATGATTTCGAGGCGGCGCTCGGGCGGAGAGGCGTTGAACATGCCGTCAAAGCAATCGGCGACACCGTCAAGATGCAATCCACCCGAGATAAAAATCCAAAAACAAAGCGTCAGGGCAGCTGTCAGCATGGGCGGAAAGAGGAGCGAGAGCAGATAATTGACTCCTGCAGTGAGCGCGCCCATCAGGGCACCTACCAGGGGATAGAAAAGGGCGGAACGGCCCAAATCGCCCGGCTGCCAGGGCTTTTTACTTCTTAGAGGGATGACTGTGAGGAATCCAACCGCATTGAGGAAATTGTTGATCACTTGTCAGAGACCCCGGCTTCGGAAAAAGTAGCCATTTCATCGAGGGTACGCGCAGCAGCCTCGAGAATGTGGAAAGCGAGCACAGCACCGGTTCCTTCACCGAGACGGAGGTCAAGGTTTAGAACAGGACGAAGGCCAAGGTGTTTCCAGATGACGGCATGACCGATCTCAACCGACTGATGGGAGGCGATCAGATAGGGTTTGACCGCGGGCTGGAGATGGGCAGCGACCAGCGCCGCAGCACCGGAGATGAAGCCATCCACCACCACTGGAACACGCCGAGAGGCGGCACCGAGAATGACGCCGCAGAGGCCCGCAATTTCGAGACCACCGACTTTGGCAAGAACATCGATGGGATCGTCTGGATCGGGCTGGTTGAGCTGGATGGCGTCCTGAATTGCCTGGATCTTGTTGGCGAGTCCCTTGTCATCCAGTCCGGTTCCACGGCCAACGACCTGTTGAACGGGTGTTTTGGTGAATATGGCAGTGATGGCGGAAGAGGCGGTGGTGTTGCCAATGCCCATTTCTCCAGTGGCTACCATGTCGAGGCCTTGATCGATTTCGTCGAAGACAACATCGAGGCCAACCTGGATGGCCTCTTCGGCCTGGGCGCGGGTCATGGCGGGGCCATGGAGCATGTTTTGGGTGCCAAAAGCGACTTTGCGGTGGAGCAAACCAGGGATGTTTTGGAAATCGTGGGCAACGCCTATGTCAACAACGGTTACCCTGGCGTTAGCCTGGCGGGAAAGGACATTGATCGCCGCGCCGCCGTTCAGAATATTGAATACCATTTGGGTGGTGACTTCGGCAGGATAGGCGCTAACACCGCTCATGGTGATGCCGTGATCGGCAGCCATGACGATGACACCTTTCCTGGTGAATCGCGGGCGGGGATTGCCAGTCATGCCAGCAAGTTTGATGGAAAGTTCTTCAAGGTAACCGAGAGCGCCGAGCGGTTTGGTGAGCATGCTTTGTCGATCAGCTGCGGCTTTGGCGGCTTCGGGATTAATTGGCGGGATGGTCGGTAATTGCATAGGGTAAGGATCCATTCTTTTGTTTTCTTTTATCTTACCCCGATTTTCAGGAGACGGTCAGGATTGGTTGGATGTAGTCCAACTATTCTCAGTAAGGAAATACAAGCTTATGGTAAAAAATTTAGATTTCTTTTTTTGAAATTTGATTCAAATAATGGGCGAAACCAGCGGACGAGGTCAATTTCCTGCTTCGCGGGCACAGCGGCCCGCCCCTACGCGACCCAGCTACATGGTACCACCTCATCCACCACTTCGTTATTTTTCATCTGCCCTACGGGCTAACACTCACACTGGTTTACCAGGGTAAACAGTATGGCCTTCGGCCATCCCTCATCCGGCCTTCGGCCACCTTCTCCCGCGGGAGAAGGCCATGACCCTTACCCGCCCTGCGGGCACCAAGGGCGCATGTAAAAACGCGGGCGGGCACAGCGGCCCGCCCCTATGCGACCCAGCTACATGGTACCACCTCATCCACCACTTCGCGATTTTTCGTCTGCCCTATGGGCTAACTCTCACACTGGTTTACCAGGGTAAACAGTCCGGCCTTTGGCCACCCCTCATCCGGCCTTCGGCCACCTTCTCCCGCCCCCTGGGAAAGCACCACGGGCAGGTGAGAAGGCTATGGCCATTACACGCCCTACGGGCTTACCAAGGGCGCATGGAAAAACGCGGGCGGGCACAGCGGCCCGCCCCTACGCAACCCAGCTACATGGCACCACCTCATCCACCACTTCGCTATTTTTCACCTGCCCTGCGGGCATCTTGTCTAACCAACTTAAATGCACCACAGCACTTTAGATAGCCTCATTGACAGTTACCCAGATTCAAAAAAGTTGGCATTTCGACGCCAACTTTTTTGTTTTAACCAATGGAGGTTTGGTTAAATGAGCTGCATATATTGAGGGGCGCCGGATACCCAAATGTTTTCATCTTTTGAGATGCGGAACCAGTTATTGCGCTGTTCATAGACGGTGACGATCTGGTTGCGGATCAGATTCCCGACGATCTTGTATTTTGGGCCAGGGCCTTCGCGTTTGTAAAGCGCGGAGACGATGCATCTGGCTTGTTTGGGGTCGTTGGGGTTGGGCTGTTCGCCGCTGACGCGCTGAACATAATTGGCAGCCCCGCTGCACCATACTTCGGAGTTTTTATCGATCTTCAACCAGCCGCTGCTTTCCTGGTAGACGGGAACGATCTCGCCAAGGTTAAGATGACCAATTACTTTGTGGGATGAACCAGGACCGGTGCGCTTGCGCAGCGCGTTTACCAAAACTTTAACTTTGTAAAGCACCGGATCGGTTGGCGGAACGTCGGGCATGGCGCTGGGGTTGCTGAAATAGGAGAGGACAGCTTTCACGTCGCCATTCCAGCGGTTGTAGTCCATGTAGCGGCTTTGGGCGCCGATAGACCTGCATTTGTCGCCGGTTTGGTGGATGAGGTAAGTGTCGACGCCTTTGGGCAGATAGGGTGGGCCGGGGTGCTCGCTCGTGTAGAAGGGGGCGGGCGCGGTCTTGCGGTAGGTGGCTAACCACCAGTCCAGTTTGGGGAGGTCCTGGACGGAGAGATAGGTGTTGACCCAGTTGGCGCGCGAGTAGACAATGGGGTAACGTCCGGTACGGGCTTTGCAGATCTCGAGACAGTTGAGGGTGGTGGAGGTGATGCGTGATCTGGTGTTGATGCCGGCTACTTCGAGGTCAAGAGCGATGCGGTCGTGCTTGAAATTGCTGCGTTTTTCGAGCATTTTGAAGAGAGAATCCATTTGAGCAAGGGCGCTTTCGCCAAAATAAACGACGTGGTAGGCGATGCGGCCAAGGCCAAGGAGCCCGGACTGCTCCCAATGGTAGTTGAACTGTGGGTCCTTGTAGCCCCAGGAAACGCCAGCCCGTGTGGCGATGAAAGTGACCTTTTCACTGTGGTTGCCGACGGCTTCGAAATTCATCCTTTTTTTGCCGTCGGCGCTTGCCTGATATTTGCTAATATCAATGCCAAATGCTCTGCTCATAGATCCTCCTGGTTTCTGAGAACCAGTTTTTCAAAAAAGTTGGACGAGGGAATCGTCAGGATTAAGGTAGCAATAAGTGTGCCAGAGGTGGATGTGCAGTTGAGGGACGGATTGCGTTTGAAAGGTGATCTCGTGCAAACAAGAAAGGTAAGCTTTCTCTCTTGATTGATGAGTAGAATGAAAGGACGAATAAAGAACGATTATTTGCGGTTCAACCAGGCTTTGATCTTGTCTTTGGTGACGGGTAAGGCGTCGACGCGCAAGCCGATGGCATTGTAGACCGCGTTGGTGATGGCAGGCGGTGTGGGAACGCAGACAAGCTCGCCAACACCTTTGGCGCCAAAGGGGCCTTCGGAGGTTTTGGATTCAACAATGATGGAGATGATCTCAGGGCTGTCCTGCATGCGCGGAACCTTGTAACGGGCGATGCGGTCGCTCAGGATGACGCCATTTTCGACTTTGAAGTCTTCCATCAGGCCGTGACCGATACCCATGATGATGCCGCCTTCAACCTGGGCATGGAAGCCGAGGGGGTTGATGACGCGACCGGCATCATTGGCGGCGACGACTTTGAGGACTTTGACCTCGCCGGTGGCTTCGTTGATGGCGATCCTGACAGCCTGGGCGCTAAAACTGTAGGCGATGTGGATGCGTCCGCCAATTTCAAGCGGGAAGGTTTCGGGTGCGTGGTAGATGGCGGTGGTTTCGAGCCCTTCAGGGGTGGTTTTGAGCTGGTCGTGAATTTCCTGCCAGGGGATGAGCCGGTCGGGAAGCAAGGCGCCATGTTCGTTCAGGACAATTTGGGCGGGGTCGACATGGTTTTTTCGTGTGAGCAGGTTGAAGATGCGTTCTTTCAGCATGAAAGCAGCTTCGCGGACGGCATTGCCGGTGACATAAGTTTGGCGAGAGGCAGTGGTCGGGCCGCCGTCGAGCGTGAGGGCGGTATCCATGAGGAAAACATTGATGTTGTCAGGCAAAATGCCTAAGATTTCTGCGGCGATGAGCTGCAGGGTGGTGACCATGCCCTGACCGACCTCGGAAGCGCCGCTTTTGATCTGAAGCCGCCCGGCCGGGAGCAATTTCAGGATGATGCCGCTGGAATCGTCTGCACCTGTGCCGAGGCCGGTGTTTTTGTAGCCGCAGGCAAGTCCCCAGGAGGTGATAAGCTCCTGACCGTTGATGTTCTCGCGGAGAGGGGTGAAAGGATTTGTGATGTCGTTTTCGGCCCACCAGTTTTGGATCGCCCGAAGGCATTCGGGCAAGCCGACGGAATCGGTCAGGTAATGACCGGTATTGGTGGTGCTGCCAATTGTGAGGCTGTTTTTGATGCGCATAGCCATGGGATCGAGGTCGAGCTTTTCGGCGAGCATGTCGATGACATTTTCGATCCCGAAGGCAGCCTGGACGACGCCAAATCCGCGAAAAGCGCCAGCAGGCGGGTTGTTGGTATACATGGCGTAGCAGTTGCTTTGGGCGTGCGGGATGACATAGGGGCCGCAGGAGTGGGTGGTGGCGCGGGTCATGACGGGGATGCCAAGGGAGGCGTAGGCGCCGGTATCGCCGTAGAGTTCCGTTTCAACAGCGGTGAAGGAACCATCTTTTTTTGCGCCAAGTTTGACACGGATGGTCGTGGCGTGGCGTTTGGGGTGGACGAGCAGGCTTTCGCGGCGTGTAAACAATAATTTTACGGGTCTTTTGGTGGCTTGAGCGAGCAGGGCGGCATGGATTTGACCGGCGATGTCTTCTTTGCCTCCGAAGGCTCCCCCTGTTTTTTGGCCGCGAACACGTACCAATTCAGGGGGTAAACCGAGGGCTTCGGCGACTTGTCGGCGGTCTTCAAAGGGGATCTGGGAGCCAACGTAGATATCCAGACCGCCGTCTTCACGTGGGACGGCGATGGAGCATTCCGGCTCCATAAAGATGTGATCCATAAAGGGGGTGGAGAAGGTGTGCTCGACGATCGCGTCCGATTCCGCAAAACCGACAGCCGGATCGCCTTTGTTTACATGGATATGTTTCAGCAGGTTGCCCTGAGCGTGGATCTGTTCAGCCTCGGGGTGGTGCGCCTGTTGGGGGTTGGCGATGACGGGGCGGAGTTCGAAGTCTGGTTGGATCAATTTGACAGCCTGGTCGGCGATGGTTTGACTTTCAGCTGCCAGAATGGCGAGGGCGTCGCCCTGATAGCGAACGCGCTGACCGAGCCCGACAAGGATGGGCCAATCTTTTAAATAGATGCCGTGGAAACGTCCGTGCCGGAGGTCGGCTTCGGTGAGGATCAGGACAACGCCAGGGAGGTTCTGCGCGGCGGAAAGATCGAGCCCGCGCAAAATTGCCGAGGGTACGCCAGCGCGCAGGACGCGCGCGTAAAGCATGCCCTCAAATTGCAGGTCATCGGTAAATTTGGCGTTGCCAATGGCTTTGGCGATCGCGTCGGGACGATGGATGGGCTTCCCAACATGGTTGAGGTCCTGGGAGCCAAGGGGTACCTGACGGGCTTCGACATGTGTGTTGGTGCGCAAAGCTTTCGCTGCGGCCTGGATCGCTGAGAGGATGGCTTCGTAGCTGCCGCAACGGCAGATCACATCGTTCATGGCCTCGCGAATTTCGTCAAAACTGGGGTCAGGGTTGGCCTGAAGCAGGGCATGGGCTCTGAGGAGCTGTCCAGGCGTACAAAAACCGCACTGGATGGCACCATGAGTGATGAAGGCCTCCTGAAGGGGGTGGAGGGCTTTGAGATCCTCATGTTGATCCTGCTGATGGACAGGGCGAAGCGCGCGTAAGCCTTCGATGGTCAGGATGGATCTCCCATGGACTTTGCTGGCCATGGTGATGCAGGAACGGGTGGGGACGCCATCAATGAGAACAGTGCAAATACCGCAAATCCCTTCGCCACAACCAACTTTCGTGCCAGTCAGGCGCAGGCGATTGCGCAGGAGGTCGCTCAGTTTCTCACCAGGGATCTCTTCGAGCGAATAATGGGTGCCGTTGACAGTGAATTCCAACATGGTAGTAAAAAGATTATTCTGAAGTCAGGACGGTGTCAAGCCAAAGCTCAAGCTGTTTGCCCCAGAAGAGCCAGTCGTGACCACCACTGGATTCGCGGTAGGTGATGGGCAAGCCCTGATTCACGGCTTGTTGGTAGAACCAGCGGCTGGAGGACAGGAGAACGTCTTCCGTCCCGCAAGCCAGGGAAAGATCGGGGAGGACTTCCTGGCTGAGACGGGCTTTTTCGAGCCAAGCGGCAGGATCGTTATCGGAACCTGGAAGGGTGTCGAGACCTCCAAAAAGGAGATCAAATTCGTGATGAAGGCTTTTTTGCTCGGGAGTCGGGTTTGGAAGGTTGAAAACCTGTAAAGATAGCACGCCTGAAAGGCATAAAGCCGCGCGAAAGCGTTGAGGGTTGAGGAAAGCCAGTTTGAAAGCGCCAAATCCGCCCATTGAGTTGCCAGCGATGAGCATCTTTCTACGGCTCAGGTCGAGGTGGAAAAGTGATTCGAGGTAGGAAGGCATTTCTTCCATTATATAACTGTAATAAGCCTGGCCATTGTCCATATTGGTGTAAAAACTGCGCGCGGCAGAGGGCATGACAACGACAAGGGGCTTATCACGCACGAGCATCTCAACATTGGTGTAGCGTGCCCAGCCGGAAGAGTCGTCCGCAATGCCATGCAAGAGCAAAAGCACTTCATAATCAGTCAGAGACGGGCTGTTCTGCTCGAAATTGTCTGGCATGATAAGGTGCAATGAGGTATTGACCTTAGTGGTTGTAGGCCGGTGATCGATGCGTATGAGTGCCATGGTTTGCCTTTCCTGGTGTGAATCTGAATGTTATGTGATCAGAATCACGAATATGAAATGAAGCGATCAGACCTAATTGTAACTTAAGCAAGATGCTTGCTGCGAATTGGTTATCAAAAATTTTAACCAATCCTTAGAGATGGACCTGAAATTTCACAATATTTGCCTGAAGGCAGAGAAAAACCAAAAGGGTAAGACCCTGAAGCAATGGTGTATTTATGTTCTCAAACACCCATTTCAGGCCACATCACTGCTATAATAGCCTTTCGCAGGTGGACGATGAACTGGCTGAAAAATTTCTTTCTACATACTTTTCTCATTAAGCCCGAAGATGGGGTGCCGGAAGCGGTTGCTGTTAATTTCAGGCACAACGTCCTGGTCAACACAATTGAGCTGAGTTTTTATTTCTTTGCCGATAGCTTTTGGTCGATTAATACTATTTTGCCGGTCTTTGCGGCAAGCCTGACCGAGGAGCCTTTTCTCATCGGCCTGATCCCTGCGATTGTAAACGCCGGTTGGTTTTTGCCACAGTTATTTCTTGTCAAACGCACCAGTCATTTGCCCAAAGTTCTGCCGCTTTCCAAAAAGATGGGCCTGCTTGAACGCATTCCGCTCACCTTGTTGATCTTCCTGCCCTTTTTGATTGGAAAGATTAGCAATCAGACGGTGTTCTGGATCCTTTTAATCATGTCAGCCTGGCGTGGGGTTGCCGGGGGTTTTTCTGCGCTTCCCTGGCAGGAGCTGAACGCGCGGATATTCCCCATCAGTCACCGTGCTCGTTATATCGGGTTTTCCCGCGTTGTTGCGCAGACCTTTGCCGTAATCGGTTCGTTGATCTCCGGTTTGGTCCTGGCTAATTTCCTGTACCCAAAAAACTATGCGATCGGTTTTATTATCGCCACTGCGGCGGTATGGATATCGTGGTTTATTTACAGTCAAAATCGTGAACCGGAACCTGAATTCTCCAGCGAAGACGCACAAAATGAGAATACGGTTAATATCCCAGAAACCACCTGGCATATGATCGCGCGCATCTGGAGAAATGATCCCAATTTCCGCCACTATCTGACCGCGCGTTCACTTTGTTTTTTAGGCAACATGGCAAGCGCATTTCTGGCGGTCTATGCCATCCAGCGTTTCAGGCTCAGTGATGAGTATGCCGCTGTTTTCACAACGGTCATCCTGGTGACCGGTATTCTTTCGCATGGTATGTGGGGATATCTGGGTGATCGCATCGGCCCGCAAAAAATAGTGATCCTGTCCTTTTTACTCTGGGCTGGGGGCTTGATCCTGGCGGTTGCGGCACCTTCGATCTGGGTTTACTACCTTGTCTTTGCCCTCTTTAGCGTCTATTCGGCGGGTTTAAATGTGGGCGATTCGATGTTGGTGATGGAATTGGGTGAAGATCACCTGCGCCCCAGTTATCTGGGTATGGCTCGCACGCTAACTGGGATATTCCTTCTCCTGGCACCGGTGTTGGCAGGTTGGCTGGTGAAGCGTTTTAATTACAATACGATGTTCCTTGCGGCGCTGGCTTTCATGCTTTTGGCAACAACGTTGATGGCAACCGTGAAGGACCGTCCCCGTCGACGTTTGTAGAGCAGCTATTAATGAGATGTTTATGGATCAGGGGTGAACGCGAATCCCGGTTTGTTCGCTGACACGCCCGATTTCCCAGCAATCAATTGCTCTTTTTTTGGCTTCTTCCTGGAAGGCGGACGCTTTTTCATCCGGCACACTTAAAAGCAAGCCGCCGCTGGTTTGAGGATCAAATAACAACATGCTCAGGTGCTCTTCCAAAGCAGGGTCGCGCCAGACCTGTTTGCCAAACCAAAGTTCATTATTGATCGCACCACCAGGGAAGGTATAAGCTTCGGCGTATTTGAACGCGCAGGACACAAGCGGAATTTGTCCGAAATGGAGATCAAAACCGACCTGACTGGCCTGCGCCATCTCGCTGGCATGTCCGAGCAGGCTGAAACCCGTGATATCTGTTCCGGCTTTTAATCCAAAATCCCGGGCTAATTGGGCCGCGTCGCGATTGAGCTTTTTCATCCAATCTGTGACTTCTACTATTTCCTCATCCGTTGTGAGTCCACGTTTGAATGCGGTGGTTGTAACTCCAAAACCGAGCGGTTTGCTTAGAAAGAGGTGATCTCCGACCCGGGCGCCACCCTTGGTAAGCATTTTATTGCTATCGACTATACCAATAACAACCAGACCAAATTTTGGTTCTTTATCGGTGACGGTATGCCCGCCTGCGATAACGACGCCAGCTTCGCGGGCTTTTTCAGCACCACCGCGTATGATCGCCTGCATTATTTCAACCGGCAAATTGGGAGGGAGGGCGGCAACATTTAGGGCCAGGATCGGCGTTCCGCCCATGGCATAGACGTCCGACATGCTGTTTGCAGCCGCAATGGCGCCGTAATCGTATGGGTCATCAACCACGGGCGTAAAAAAGTCGGTCGTGACCACAAGAGCGCGTTGATCGTCAAAACGCCAGACGGCAGCATCGTCGGCGGATTCCAGTCCGATCAGCAGATCCGGAAAGTCTTTTTGGTCAAAAGTTTCTTTGATTGGCGTCAGTACCTGCGCCAGCGTTTCCGCGTTGAGTTTTGAAGCTCAACCAGCACAACTGGACAGCGAGGTCAGACGGATCTGTTTTCCATCAGGCATCTTATCACTCATGGGCATAATAATACTTGATTTTCTCTTATTTGTTGGAGGTGAAACAGGCATTCCCAGTATAAAATTTGTATAACTTGGATTCTCTTTTCCTCAAGCGAATATTTTCTAATTTTTGATTGGTAATCTTTTTTGTGGTAGGGGCGGGCCGCTGTGCCCGCCCGTCCTCTGGAATGGATAAAATATAACGGAATATCAAGGAATACCAGAATGATGAACCCAAATAATCAAGGAAATGTGACGCTTAATTTTCCACATCAACGGGCGGGCACAGCGGCCCGCCCCTACAATTGGCGCCCGAATCTCTGAATAATATAAAAATACCCAAAATATCCTGCTGTATGGATGTGGTCTTTTTTACATTAAAGGGACTATACCACGAGCTTGATTTTTCCACACTCAGAATTAATGGAGGTGAAAGCAA
Source organism: uncultured Anaerolineaceae bacterium (assembly GCA_964293995.1). Classification (GTDB taxonomy): domain Bacteria; phylum Chloroflexota; class Anaerolineae; order Anaerolineales; family Anaerolineaceae; genus Mesolinea. The sequence goes on along the minus strand of CAXYYH010000010.1, from coordinate 71,691 downwards.
GAATTCTCAGAATTTTTCTCTTCACATTCAAGTATTTTCTAAGTCAAAATCATGGAAATTGGATAGAAATCGCGGAGAATTTGCGGAGAATTTGCTTGACGGCTAAAGGATAACGGCGCTATAATTGGACGATTTAAGTATCCGCCGGTAGGCGGGATTCCCGCCGACGGTGGGATAACTTTTTCAAAAAAGAGGCAAATTGAAACTACCAGGCTTAACCGACGTCCACGTCCATTTGCGCGTGCCAGGAGGAGAACAGAAAGAAGATTTCCTGACCGGCACCCAGGCTGCCTTAGCTGGCGGTTTTACACGGCTTTTGGCAATGCCTAACACAAAACCTCCTTTAGTGACCTTAAAGGATTGGAATATCGCCCAGAATTTGGCAAGTAACCAGAGTCTGTGCGATGTTTTTTTATACGCAGGCGGTTCAAGCGAGCATCTTGATGAGCTGCCTGATTTGGGACAGGTCGCTCCCGCGATCAAACTTTATTTAGACCAAACTTACGGCCCTTTGCGTCTGCAAGGCCTTGCAAGTTTGGAAAGAATTTTTGAGGAATGGCCGAAAGACAAGCTGATCGTTTGCCATGCTGAAAAGGAATCGGTGGCGGTCGTGCTCGGGCTGGCTTCCATTTATAAGCGCGCAGTTCACATCAGCCATGTCTCGCGCAAGTCAGAGGTGGAATTGATCGCCAGAGCCAAGGCTGAAGGGATCCGGGTGACTTGTGAAGTGACCCCGCACCATCTCTTTTTGAACGAAAATGACGCCAAACGGCTGGGCCCTTATGGCGATATGCGGCCGGTTTTGCAGGCGCAAAGCGATGTGAACGCGCTCTGGCGGCATCTGGGCACAACGATCGATTGCGTCGCTTCGGATCATGCTCCCCATACCATTGCTGAAAAAGGTGGTCGGGCTGATCAATATGGTGTGCTCGCGAAACAGCAGCAACCTGAGCCAATGCCGGAACAATCTGCTGATAACTATCCCCCTGGCATCCCAGGTTTGGAATCAACTCTGCCCTTATTGCTGACTGCGGCTTCAGAGGGACGGATCTCTTACGATCTGATCCCAAGATTGTTGGATGAGAACCCGCGAAAAATTTTTAACCTGCCAATCCAGCCGGAAACCTGGATCGAGATCGATCAGAACGCCTCTTATGACTTCCCCGATCACCCATTGTATACAAAATGCGGCTGGTCGCCTTTTGTGTGCATGCGGATGACCGGACGGCTGCGGCAGGTGGTCCTGCGCGGAAAAAGTGTATATCAAGATGGGCTGGTTTTAGCCAGCTCGTGTTCAAGTTAATCAATTTACAGGAGAATGTATGGAAAACACAGGTTTGGCACCTCTCTTCAATCTGGAAGCTTTTGAAAGAAAGCCTCGTTTTACGAATGGTTTTTACAACCACGATATCTTATCGGTCAATCAGTTTAGCAAGGAAGACCTCGATTACATCTTCCTCAGGGCCAATGAAATGCTGGAGATGAGCCAACGCTGGGGCACCTGCGATCTGCTCAAAGGCTATACGCTGGCCTGTGTGTTTTATGAACCTTCCACGCGTACAAGCTCCTCTTTCATCGCTGCCATGGAGCGACTTGGCGGCAAAGTGATCCCAATCACAGAGGGTATTCAGTATTCGTCAGTTTCAAAAGGCGAGAGCCTGATCGACAGTATGATCACGTTGGAGCAATATTGTGATGTGATCGTGTTGCGTCACCCGGAGATCGGTTCGAGTACAGCAGCGGCAAAATATGTAAAGGTGCCGATCATTAATGCAGGTGATGGGGCAGGGGAGCATCCAACCCAGGCATTACTTGACCTGTTCACGATCAAAAGGGAGCTGGGCACACTCAATGGGTTGCGTGTAGCCATGGTTGGAGATCTGCGATATGGACGTACGGTTCATTCCTTGACCAAACTGCTTTCCCGTTATGATGTTTCTTTGCGATATGTTTCCCCTGATACTCTTCGTTTGCCGTTGGATCTGATGAATGAGCTGATCGACAAGAAAATTGACGTCCGGGAATTTAGTAAGGTGGAAGATGTCATCGCTGATGTGGATGTTTTGTATGTGACCCGAATTCAAAAGGAAAGGTTCACTGATCTGGCTCAATATGAAGAAGTCAAGAATTACTTCCATATCAGTAACGACCTGATGAGCCGCGCCAAGGAAAAGATGATCGTCATGCATCCTCTCCCCAGGGTGGGTGAGATTGAATATAATGTTGATAAAGACCCACGGGCAGCTTATTTCAGACAGGTTCAGAACGGTTTGTACATCCGTATGGCTTTGTTGGCTGCGGTGTTGGGCCAGGCTTAGCGGCCTAAGAAATAAAAGACATGGAGGCTTACCGCGGTTTGGCTGGGAAAGCAAACCGCGGCGTATTCATATTTTCATTAATAAAAACATAAATATCCAGGAGGAGAGATGGGCTTCATAGAAAAACTAAACAAGGCAATTGAAAAAAATAACTCATTACTTTGCGTAGGGATGGATCCGACCAGACAGGTACTCCCTCCTGGAGAAGATACCTTCGCGCGACTGTTGAGCTGGGCTGAGGCGCTGATCGAGCAGACCAAGGATCTGGTTTGCTGTTACAAACCTAATATCGCTTTTTTTGAGCAATTTGGTCCCAAAGGCGTGCGCGCGCTCTATGAGATCATCCCAATGATCCCGGAAGATATCCCTTTCATTTTGGATGCCAAACGCGGCGATATTGGCTCGACAGCCGAAGCTTACGCCACTGCCTGCTATCAGTGGTTCAAAGCCGACGCGGTCACGCTTTCTCCTTATCTGGGGCAGGACGCGGTGAAACCTTTTGTGGAAGATGAAGAAAAAACTGTCTTTTTGCTTTGTCAGACTTCCAATCCAAGCGCATCTGAAATTCAGGCGCATGGCAACCCGGAGCTCTATCTGCATGTCGCCCAGGTGAGCAGAAACTGGGGCAAACCCGGGCAAATTGGCCTGGTCGTAGGGGCGACGAAACCAGAAGCGTTGAAAAAGGTGCGGCAGATCAATCCGGAGGCGTGGATCCTGGCGCCGGGAATCGGGGCGCAGGGCGGCAACCTGAAACTGGCTCTGACTGCTGGTTTACGAGCGGATGGCCTGGGTATGATCGTTCCGGTTTCGCGTTCGGTCATGAATGCCGAAGACCCCCGCGCGGCAGCGGCAGCGCTTCGGGATGAGATCAACCAGATCCGGGCTGAAGTGGTCGCAAATGCGCAAGAACAAGACAGAGAAGACGACAAGCGTTTTAATAGCTTAATTAAGGGACTGTTCGAGGTGGGTTGTGTCAAATTTGGCAATTTCACCCTGGCAAGTGGGAAACAATCGCCGGTTTATTTAGACCTGAGACGCCTGGTTTCCTATCCCGAAGTGCTGGATCTGGCAGTTGAGGCCTATATTGATACCTTGATCAAACTGGATTACGACTTTTTGGCTGGCGTGCCTTATGCCGCCTTGCCAATAGCCTCCATCGCCGCGTCAAAATTGTGTCGGCCGATGGTTTATCCGCGCAAGGAAGCCAAACAACACGGCACCGGTCAACTGGTCGAAGGCGTGTTCGAGCAAGGGCAGCGGGCAGTGATGGTGGAAGATGTCATCACCAGCGGCGGAAGCCTTTTGACCACCCGCGATGCTTTGCAGGGCGTCGGACTGGTGGCTGATCAGGCAGTCGTTCTGGTGGATCGCGAGCAAGGCGGTGTGAACGCGCTGGCGCAGCAGGGACTACAGGTTTACCCGGTGATCAAATTCAGCGATATCCTGGCGACATTGCATCAGGAAGGCAAGATCGACGACGCAACCTATACCATGGTAAGCGATTATCTGAAAGGATAACGATGGGTGAGCTCCTGAAAACAACCGTGCTGGGAATCCCCTTCCGAAATCCGCTTGTTTTGGCCTCCGGTATTCTGGGAACTTCGCCAAGCTTGATGGAGCGAGTGGCTCGAGAGGGCGCTGGAGGGGTGACGAGCAAGAGCGCCGGGCCGGTACCGCGTGCCGGGCATGCCAATCCGGTCTGCCTGGCCTGGAACAATAGTGTCATCAACGCGGTTGGGCTGACCAACCCCGGTTGTGAAGAAGAATTACCCCTGCTGATCGAGACGAAGAAAAGACTCAAAGCGCAGGGGGTGCCTCTGATCGCGTCCTTGTTTGCCGGCAGGGCCGAGGAATTTGGTGAGGTTGCCAGGGTGATCGCCCAGGCTGAGCCGGATCTGATCGAGGTAAATATTTCCTGCCCCAATGTCGCCAGCGATTTTGGCACGCCTTTTTCAGCAAGAGCAGAGAGCGCGGCGGAGGTGACCCGATACGTCCGTAAAGCGGTCAGCTTGCCGATCACGATCAAACTGGCGCCGAATGTGCCGGATATCGGTCGGATCGCCCAGGCTGTGGTGGCAGAAGGGGCGGACGCGATCACAGCGATCAATACAGTGCCGGCGATGTTGATCGACCCGTATGCAGGCAAACCGATCCTGACCAATAAAACCGGTGGATTGAGCGGCCAGGCGGTCAAGCCAGTCGCGTTGCGGGCTGTCTGGGAGATCGCGCAGATGGTGGATGTTCCGATCATTGGAACCGGCGGGATAACAAGTGGGCTGGACGCGGCTGAGATGATCATGGCTGGCGCGAGCCTGGTAGGGGTTGGTTCGGCGGTCGTTGGAGCCGGTGCCGGGGTTTTTGCCAGGATCGCTGAAGAATTGGAAGAATTTATGCTTGAGCAGGGCTATCGCTCTCTTGAATCCATGCGCGGCATCGCTTTGCCAGGAAAAGGGAGCTTAAATGTGTGATCGGAAAAGTACGGGCCTGATGCAGGTCTTTCAAGTTGAAGCGAAAACTGTCGAAAACTCCCATACCAAGACATTACGATTTAACGGCGGTTTGGAAGGGGCAATGCCGGGGCAATTCGTAATGGTCTGGCTGCCGGGGGTTGGAGAAAAGCCGTTTAGTATTGCCGCTGCGAGGCCTCTGGCTTTGACGATTAGCGATGTTGGGCCTGTCAGCCATGCCTTGAATGAGATCGGAGTCGGGGAAAAAGTGTGGATCCGCGGGCCGTTTGGTCAGGGATATCGATTGGTCGGAATAAGACATTTGCTGGTAGGTGGGGGCTATGGGGCCGCGCCTCTGGCATTTCTGGCTGAGGAGGCGCTAAATCAAGGGCATCAGGTCAGCGTTTGCCTAGGGGCAAAAACTGAAGAAGACCTGTTGATGGAATCAAAGCTAAGCGGATTGGGCTGTTTAATGCGCGTAGCCTCTAATGATGGATCAAAAGGACATAAAGGACTGGTAACAAAACAAGTAGAAAAGGCGATTTTGGAAGATAAACCCGATTGCCTGTATGCCTGTGGGCCGACTGGAATGCTGCTTGCCCTGGCTGAGCTGTGTAAGCAGCACAATTTGCCCTGTCAACTTTCGTTTGAAGGTTTGATGCGCTGTGGGGTAGGTCTTTGCGGTTCCTGCGAATTAGCCGAAGACCTTTGCGAGCGCGTAGGCCTGCCAGGCGGATGGTTAGCCTGCCATGACGGACCGGTGGTTTCTCTGGAAAGATCTTTTTAGACCGATCACTTTTCTAACTAATTTATGCTTTCGATTACCGCTATCTGAATTTCCAGGTAAGTGTAGGTTTATTACGATCAAGGCTTAAGTTTTGGTCTGACAAAAAGCATACACAGAAAGAGGATCAAAGCAATCAGAACTGCGCCAAGAGCCATAAAGAAGGACAGATCGTAAAAGCCGTGGATAAAATCGGCATACAGGTTCCAGGGCCAACCAACCAATAACAGCGGTACGCCAATCAGTGGGTGAAAAACAGACGTCTCTCCCGCCAAATACTTCGGGATGTAATCGCCAGCGGCGTATACAAGGCCGATCAGCAGCCAGGCTGTGACGATAAAGAAGAAAATCTTACCGAAGGTCGGTCCTTTTTTCATAGTTTCCTCCTGGTCTTGTGCACTTCTTGCGCAAGGTTACCTTTATTATCCCACAATCTACCGATAAGACTTCACCTAATCTTCAACAAATATAAGAACATTACTCATATTTCAGTGCGTTGACTGGCACCAGTGTTGCTGCGCTAAGGGCGGGGTAGAGCCCGGAGATCAGGCCCACCAGCGTCGCGAAAACGATGCTGAAGAGCGGCAGCCAGATCGGGATCGAGGTCGCGATAGTTGTCCCACCAGCGCTTTGGCTGGCCAGATAGGAGCCCGCAAAGATATTGATAATGCCGCAAATCGCCCAGCCAAGGATAAATCCACCAATACCGCCCAAAAAGCCAATCCCGGCTGCTTCGCCCAAAAAAATACTGAGGATGTTGTTGTTGGTCGCGCCAATGGCTTTCATGATGCCGATCTCACGGGTTCGCTCCAGGATCGCCATTGCCATAGTGTTGGCAATGCCAATTGCCGCCACCAGCAGCGCGATCGCGCCAACGCCACCAAAGACCACCTGCATGATGGTGAAGAAAGAGTTGATGCCCTGGACAGCTTCCTGCGGGGTATAGGCCTGGTAGCCCATATCGGTGATCTGTTTGGCGAGTTCGATCACCACATCCGGGCTGGCGGCTTTCAGGGTGACGTTGTTGTATCCCTGTTTCTTGTAATCAACGCGTTTGCCCGCCACCCAATCATTGATCTTGATAACCTCATCGAGGGACATATACATGCTATAGTCTGCTTCACCACGGGTTTCTTCCAACACGCCAACTACCTCGAGGCGGTAGGTCTTGCGGGTTTCCTGACCGTCACTGGTCCACTTAATGATCTCAACCTTGAGCGTTTTGCCCATCAGGTCTGGCAATTCCGGGGGTGGATCCCCTGGGCGTTGGTTGGGATTATAGAAGTTATTTTTGATCGCAGAACCCACAACAATGGTGTTCTTTTGAGTCAGGTCGGTGCTGCCCTGACGGGCTTTGACACCCATTTCTGCCAGATCGTTCAGGTTTACGCCAATGATGCTGGTCCAACCCTCCATTTGATCAAGGCTCACTTCCACACCGCTATTGATGTATTGCTGGATAATCACTTTGGTCACGCCTGGAAGGGCCTCAAAACTTTTAATGGCATCCGGGGTCAACTTTTTGATGTCTTTCTCATCAAAAGCGCCCATGTTCCCCATCGTTTGGGGATAACCGGGGTGTACCTGGACAGAGCTCAGGTCGTTGATGCCCCATAGCTGGCTGGTGGCATTCTTCTTTAAGCCATCCCCAAGCGAAACAAGCGTCACAACCGCCGCCGTGCCAATGATGACGCCGATAGCAGTCAGGATGACACGCCCTTTGCGGCGTTTGAGGTTGTCGATGATCAGACTAATTAGATCTGTAAAGCGCATAATTGTTCCATTCGAAGCGATCGGGGCCCTTTAGGGCATGATCACGCCGCCGCCATTTTCAGTCTGAAAGTAAGTGCCGTTGCTGCCTTCCATATTCCCGCCGTCCTCGTACATCGGCGCATCCGAAGGGTTGTTGCTGGTACCAAAGCCAAAAAAGCCTTTGATCGCGTTCCAGATCCGGGCAAAGAAGCCAGGTTTTTTCACTGGTTCCGTCGGGAAAGAACCTGGATCATTGGGGTCGATCATGATCGGATTCCCCTGGTCATCAAGCATCGGGTTGCCCTGTTCATCAGTCATTGGGAAGGGAGCCATGGTGGGCATGGCACCCATTACGTCGAGGGTCAGTTCCCCATTGTAGGTTCTGAGTTGGTTAAAATCGTCTGTATAATGGATCTCGAGCTTAATTTTTGTCGGACCTTCCTTTTCAGGAGTGAACATGGGATCCAGCGTGAAGTAACCACCCGGTTCGAGTGTGCCAACCAAAACAGAGTTGTTGCTCATTGTTCCATTTTCGGCTGTGACAACAACGTTACCAAGCACGACGCTTTTGCGCGCAAGGTTGGTGATCTGGATCGGGAGCGGGGCGGGCATGTCAACGCTCATCATGCCGTCCACAGGCTGATAGAACGATAATTCGAGCTGCGGCAGGGAATAGATCAGGAGGGTAATGACCTGATCGTCCACCACGCGGTTGCCTTTGGGATCAATGTAAACGAAAGAAACTTTGAGCGGATAAGCGCCGGGGGTGGCAGTGACATTGACGATAAACTCCTGTTCGGGGCTCATAGTTCCGCCCATGGGTATATCGCCCAACAGGATCACATTCGATTTTCCTATGGGTGCGAAAACGGAAGAATCACTACCCGCCAGGCTGCCAACCTCCGGTGTGCCTTCATGATTGACAGACATGGTTGCTCCACCAAAAACCATCGAAACGGTGCGCGCGTCCGCGCTGCCAGCATTGCTGATGTCCAGTTTGAGTTTAAAGTTCGTGCCAGGTTGGAGCGGATCGACATTTGTTTCGTATTTATTGATCACGATCTGGGGGCGTTTGACAGCAGCTGGGGTTGCCGTTGCCGAGCCAGTTCCTGAACCAGGTGTTTGGTTGATGATGATCGTGAAAATGAAGGTGTCTGAATAAGGCGTACCACTTGGGTCGGTATAGGTGGTGACAGCCTGTATCTGGCCGGAATATTTCCAGGTGGAAAGATCATTGACCTTGAAGGTGTGGGTATGGGTTTCATTGGCCGCATTCTCGGAATCGACCTCATAAAAAGTGATCACACTGCCATCCAGGGGGTCAAAATCCTGACTGCTGAAGGTCATGACGATGTTACGGGCATGCATAGTCCCTTTGGCATTGTTGCCTACTGTGAAGGTCAAACCGAAGGTTCCATACGGATTGACGCTTTTGCCGCCCAGATCGGTATGATACTCAACAATATAAAGAAGCGGTCGGGAGGGTTCACCGCCAGGAACAGGCGTTTCCTGCGCATCATCGTTCGGATCATACGGCGAATAGTTCCAGGGTTGTGGGGTGGGTTGGTTCTCAACCGGAGGATCCACCCATTGACTGGAAGCCGCATGCGTCAGGACTGGCGAAGCCATCAAAATGAGCAGCAAAATTAGAATCATTGCGTGTTGTGTGTGTTTTTTCATCTCATACCTCTAAAGAGCTTAGTGAAATTGAATCAAGATACTGTTTTTCGTCAACCAATTGACCATCCAAAAGGAATATCTTATTGGTTGCGTAAGTGAGCATGCGCGGATCGTGAGTGGCAACCACAATGGTCTTGCCAGCTTTGCTTAGTTCGTCGAGCATGTTCATGATCGCCAGACCACTGGTCGAATCGAGATTGCCGGTGGGTTCATCGGCCAGGATCATGGGTGGGTCATTGATGAGCGCCCGGGCGACCGCGACGCGTTGTTGCTGGCCGCCGGAGAGTTCGGTCGGCTTGTGACCGATTCTGCTGGCCAGGCCAACTCTTTCCATCAGCGCTTTGGCTCTTTCCATGCGGATCTTCTTTTTGACCCCTGAAAAGCGAAGCGGAAAGGCAACATTGGCTTCAGCCGTCATATTGGCGACCAGGTTAAAACTCTGGAAGATGAAACCGATCTTATTGCGACGGTAATCTGCCAGGGAGTTTTCATCCATCTTTTCGATCTCTTCACCATCAACTACAATGCTGCCGGAGCTGGGCCAGTCGAGCCCGCCAACCAGGTAGAGCAGGGTGCTTTTACCAGAGCCGCTCGGCCCCATAATGACCGTAAAAGACGATTCGGGTATGCTCACATTGAGCCCGGCCAGAGCGTGAACTTCGGTTTCACCCATCAGGTAGGTTTTTTTGAGATCAAGAGTGTGAATGTAGTTTGGGTTCATAGAGCCTGCGCCTTTAGATGTAAAATCCTGCTCCACCAGTGGAAAGCCCACTCAATAAACTGCTGATCAAGCCAGGAACACCCTGGAGCAGGAGCATGATCAGCACCGCAATGATCGTCGTGATGATGGCATTGCGTTTTTTCAGTCCCGAAACCACGATCGCTCCGATCACAAGAAAAATAACAAAGATCAGCCAATACAGGTCAATATTTGAAAGAATGCTGCGTAAATAAGCTGAAAAACCTTTGGCTTCAGCATCGATCAGGTTGGAAAACCCGGGTTGGGTGATCAGCTGTTTTGAGGTGACGGAAACAATAAACCTGATCAGTTCCCGTAAGCCGAAGGGGATCATTGCCCAGGCGACCACATTGCCAATTTTCAGCCTTGGAGCACGACTGCCTGCCAACGTCAAGGCAAGGTATAGGATGCTTGCCATAATGAGGCTAAAGATAAAATAGCCTACAGATCCAAGCACGATCGGGAAAAGATACATGAAGACCGGGGAGGCCTGGTTCTTTTGAGCTTCGAAATATTGGTTTTGTTGCTGCTCAGACCAATATTGAAAGTCTTCCGGTATCGTTGCTCCTTGCTGGAGCTGAGCCCGCTTGACAGGGGCTGCGAACAATATTGCCACGATCATGATAATGATAATAAAGAGCATCGGTGTACGCTTGATCGGTTCGTCTGCAGCGGCAACTTTTTCCATCGTCGCGCGTGGTTTGATGAACATCAGTGGCAACCAGCTGATCGTTTTTATGCGGGGTGTTTTTTCTTTATCTGCTTTCTTTTCTCGTGTCATTGGCAACCTCAAATAATCTGTTGGTGACAGACTATAACTAAGACGCTTAAAGGCAGTAAAAGTTCCCCGGATTCCTGAATCAATCTATTTTTGACATTACAGTTCATATCAATAGTGTATCGCTTATTTGTGTCAAACCGGTGACGGGAATGATGACAATTTTGTAAGAAACATTTCAGCTCATTGGACGCATGGAAGTGGAAATTTTCGCCATGGGTGGCGCAGACATTACCATTCTTATAGGGATTTATGACCAAATTTCCCCCACTCTCCATAAATTCAATATAATCAAGTCATGTCTGATGATAAGGAGACAAATAGTGAAAGATACAATTCGTAAACAGATTGATCGTCTGCGTGCCCGCGGCGCGCATTACGTCGACACGCGCTGGTACCCCTATGAGGATTCAAACTTCCTCTATATGTGGAACGGCAACCTGAAAGCCAACAACGCTTCCAGCCAGAGTGGTTTGGGTGTGCGTGTCTTGTATAACGGTGCCTGGGGCTTTTCCGCTTCTTCTGACCTGGCCAACCCAGAAGCCATTTATGAAAAAGCTTTCGATAACGCCCGCATCGCTTCCGAACGAGTGACCTTCCCGGTGCGCCTGGCAGAAAAAGACGCCATTACCGGCAGCTTCAATAGTCCTAATGAAATTGACCCCTTCACCGTTGGACTGGATGAAAAGGTTGCCTTCCTGAAAAAGATGGATGAGGCGCTAAACCAGTCTGGCGTGGCACAGCGTACCAGTATGGTTGAATTCGTGCGCAAGCAGATCGTTTTCATGGACAGCGAGGGTTCTGAGATCGAGAAAAACATTATCGAGGTCTTCCCAAGGATTGGTGTGACCGGCTTTGATAAAGATGGCGGTATGCAGAGCCTAAGCTACATGCCTGGGCGCACAGGTCCCACACGCGGTTGGGAAAGCATCGATGAAGTTGACTTCCTCAAAAATGCTGAACGCATGGTCAGCGAGCTCAATCAACTGCTGGTCGCTGAAGATGCACCTGCCGGCAAAATGTCCGTCATCCTCCTGCCAGGCATCATGTTCCTGCAAACACACGAAACCATTGGGCACGCGCTTGAGCTTGACCGCATCCTGGGCTATGAACTCAGCTTTGCGGGTGGTTCCTTTGTTCGACTGGAAGATTTTGGCAACTTACGTTACGGCTCTGAAAAACTGACTGCCCGAGCCAATGCGCTGGAACCTAATTCTCCAGGCAGTTTTGGCTTTGATGATGACGGCGTGCCTGCTCAGGACAATCTTTTGATCGATAAGGGCATTTTGGTCGGGGCGATCACCGGCCGTCAGATGGTCGAAGAAGCCAACGCCAAAGCCAAACGACAGATATTTGATGGCTCCAGCGGCGCGAATCGCGCGACCTCCTTCTATCGCGTCCCGATCGAACGCATGACCAATATCAATATCGACCCGGGAACCGATGGAAGTCTGGAAGATATCATCGCCAATACAGAGTACGGTCTGGTTTTGGATGGTGACAAGAGCTGGTCGATCGGCTCGAACCGCGAACAATTCCATTTCGCCTGTGATATTGGCTGGCTGGTCCAGGACGGACAGAAGAAGCAAGTCGTGAAAAACCCGACTTATCGTGGTGAGACTTTGCCGTTCTACAACTCGCTTAGTGCGGTAGGTGACGAAAGCACCTGGCATGTTCACTACGTCGAAAACTGCGGCAAGGGAGCGCCCAATCAGATCATGCAGCTGGGGCATGGAATTCCTGTTTGCCGCTTTGATGATGTTCAGGTAGGAGAGTAAGATGCGCCAAAAAGTGATCGCTTTATTAAAAAAGCTGCGCCAGGCAGCCATTGATCGTGGATTAAAAGCTTTATTGCAATATCATGAAGAAGACAGCTACCTGATGCGTTTTGCCAACTCGGCAATCTCATTGAATACAAATGAACACCTTGTCCGTCTGGATATGGTCGCTTTTGACGAGAAAAAGCAGGTCAGCTTCAGCCTGATCGTTGACCCAGCTGATTTCGCGACCATGGAACAGGGCCTGGATCGCCTGGTTGAGATGCTTCCGCACGCTGAACCCTTGAGCTATCTGCCAACATTCCCTGTTTTTAGGAAAGATGTGCTCGATGAGCGCGCTTTTGACCCAGCTCTGGCTGCTTTGAGCAACCAGGAACGCCTCGATTATTTCAACATCCTGGCCGAGGGGCTTGAAAGTGATGATGTCAAGCTGAGCGGCATTTTTAGCAATGGCACCACCACGACCGCCCAAATTAGCACTGCCAACGAGCATTGCCAGTATTTCTGCTCAACCGATGCCCAAATTACAGCGGTCTTGTCTTCTGAGAGCCTGAAATGGGAAGTCAACGCCGAACAATCGGCCCAAAAGAAGAGTGATCTTGATCCCGAGGGCTTGCATGAGGACTTGGCTCTCCTGGTCAAGCATTATCAGGAAGATCAGGCAGTTCAATTGCCCGTCGGTAAGTATACCGTTGTGTTGGGCCCCGCCGCGACTGGCGAGCTTGGCATGATGATGGGATACTACGGTATGATGGGGCAGGCTTACAAACAAGGTTATTCCTTCTTAAAGGAAGAAGACCAGGGTAAATTGATCTTTTCAGATAAGATCAGCCTGGCAGACGACCCGGATGCGGTGGAACTTTACGCAAAATCGCACGACCAATATGGCCTGGAACGAAAGAAATTTGCCCTGATCGAAGATGGTAAGTTTGGCTCCTTTATGTGGGATCAGGACACAGCTGATGAATTTGGGCAAACTCCCACCGGGCATAGTGTGGACAATGTCAGCGTTGCAATGAGTGGCGGTGATAACGAGATTTCCACGCTCAAGGAGTTGCTGGAGATGGAGCGGGATGAAGACATCCTCTACATTCCCTATATTCACTACATGAACGTCGTCAACCCATCCCAAGGCATGGTGACTGGTTCGAGTCGCTTTGGTGCTTTGTACCTTCAGAAGGGTGGGGGAGTGCAGGTGCCATTTAACGTGCGCCTGACGCAGAAATTTACCGATTTCTTTGGCGAACGCGTCCAGTGGCTTAGCAAAAAGCAGGTGGCTTATAACGTTTCGAGCAGTTACGGCCGCCGCAATCCCATGGCACTTCTGGTGCCAAGGTTTATTTGTATAAAGGGAATTGAGATCTCGCACTCAAACCCCTCGTACTAAAACACAAGTTAGATTATTTCTAAATGTAGGCCGGATACTGAAGTTGTATCCGGCTTTGTCTTAAAATTGAATTGGTACCTATATCCACTATACAACTCAGTAGGTGCAATTCTGATCTTTTTATCTTCCTTGATGGGGTAGACTTAGCATTATTTTTTATTGCTTATGAGAATATCACTTCTCGATAGTAATATAACCTTTTTTAGGCATTTATTGTTGAAATTTCTTACTTTCTTCTGGCTTACTTGATTCTTGCAAAAAATGCTTTCGCCGCATTGCGCAAATTGCTTTCTGCGTTTACAAGTGCGTCCGCGAGTTCCTGGTCTGGCGGCGCTGCCTGCACCATGTCATTCACGCCTAATGAAAACATTTTCTCAGCGCCTTCCCCTAATAACCCAGAAATCACTGCTACGCACACTCCAGCCTGGCTGGCTCTGCGTGCCACCGCCGATATTGCTTTTCCCATCGCGCTTTGAGCGTCTGTACGGCCTTCTCCTGTAATTACCAGGTCTGTTCCGACCAAAAGTTCGTCGAATTTTATAGTATCGAGCACAAAATTGATACCGCTCACGATCTTTGCCTTTGCGAAAGCGACAAAGGGTAAAGCAAACCCTCCCGCAGCGCCAATTCCATTAAATTCGACCAAGTCCAGACCGTTTTTCTCCTCAAATAGACTGGCCAGATGCAGCAAACCCTGATCCAATCTCCGAACCTGCTCCTGTGTGGCTCCTTTTTGGGGCCCAAAAACTGCTGCGGCACCGTTTGGGCCGCAAAGGGGATTGTTTACATCCGACAGAAAAAATATTTTCCCATTCAGGGCAAGATCGTCAAAAGCTCTATGCTCAATTTTCTCAATTTCGGCAAGCCATGAAGCGGTACTGATGGGCTCCCCCACCCCATTTTCAAAACGCATACCCAAAGCAGTTGCCACGCCAATGCCTCCATCGACTGTAGCGCTGCCACCCAGCCCGATCAGGATCGGATCGGCCCCGCGATGGACAGCGTCTAAGATCATCAGCCCTACCCCATAGGTGCTGGTCTTTTCAGGATTCCGATTGTTTTCTTCTACAAGGGTCAGCCCGCCAGCCGCAGCCATTTCGACAAGCGCGGATCCGTCAGCGAGCACGGCATAACTGGCTCGCATTGGTCTGCCAAGAGGATCGACTGTTTCAACCCAAACCAGCTCACCATTTAAGGTGCCGAGCAAGGCATCTACCAAACCTTCACCGCCATCAGCTATGGGAACCTGAACTACTTCAGCTTTGGGAAAGCATTGCACACACTCTTCAGCGATGATCTGGCAAGCCTGACGGGCCGAGAGCGTGCCTTTGAAAGAATCCATTGCGATAATGATCTTTTTCATTTCAAGTTAAGTATAACGTCACACAACCTTGTTTGGATGACATTTTATTTTGGTTGGTATATCTAAGTTGTACCAGGGTTATAATTACTTTTGGGAATAATTATCTCCTTAAAGGATGAAGTATGGCAAAAGAATCGAAAAAGAGAATTACAGCCTTGAACGAAGATCTGCTTGATCCTGACCCCACCCTGCCCTCCCCTGTTCAGGCTTACCTCAACAGTCTTAGCCCCAACGGCAGGCGCACGCAAGCGACTGCTCTCAACAACCTGGCAAGTATTTTCTCTGATGGCAAAGTGATGCAGGCAGAAAAATTTCCCTGGCATCATTTGCGTTATGAACATACCAGTCAGCTAAGCAACGAGATGATCAGGATCGGATACGCGAAAGCGACGATCAACAAACATCTTGTAGCGCTAAGGCGTGTTCTCGAAGAGGCCTACCGCCTGGGCCTTTATACTGATCACAATGATTATTATCGCGCTGCGGGCGTAAGATCGCTGCGACAAGAGACCATTCTACGCGGCCGCACACTTGAACATGGCGAATTACAGGATCTTTTGCAGGCATGTCAGGACGATCCAGAAAACCCTACGCTTCGAAAGCGGGATCTGGCACTGATCTCCCTCATGTACATAACCGGCATCCGCCGCCAGGAGGTGGTTGACCTGAACCTCTCAGACCTGATCGAAAGTGAAAACAAGCTCAGGATCCTTGGCAAGGGCAGTAAACAACGAGAAGTATTTCTAACAGAAGAGACAATGCAGGTCTTAAATAATTGGTTGGAGATACGTGGACACGGGCTTGGGCCGCTTTTTACGCGTGTTAGCAAAGGCGGCAAGGTCAAAATGGCCCGCTTAAGCCCGCAGGCGATCTATTACATCCTAAAAAACCGCCAGAAAAAGGCGGGTCTGGCCTCTTTCACCCCCCATGATCTGAGACGCACAACCATTACCGACCTTTTGTCAGCAGATGTAGACGTGTTGACGGTTTCCGCCATCGCAGGGCACAACAGCAGCGATACCACGCGCCGTTACGACCGCAGGAGCGAGGATAGCAAACGCAACGCGGTCGAGCGTTTGCGCCCGACACTAAAAGACAATGAAATGTAACCCAGCCAGGATCAAAAAGGGGGTCGTTTTTACAGCTTCTTGAAGAAATCGCTGATCTCTTCGCTGATATTATTTAAGGAATCTTTGACGTCCTCCCCAAATTTCTTCAGGCGTGGGTCTTCTTTTCCGTGGTCAACAGCATGTTTCAGGGCAGAGGATATTTGTTTCAAACCAGCTTTGATCTCTTCCAGGCTGCTTTCAGTCCAATCACTGTCATAAGCACTGTTTCCGGCCTGTGATGAAGCGCCGCTGTCCTGGGCATGTGTTTCTGTATCACTCTCTGGTTTTTGCCTGAACCCTGAACCTATTTCGGTCCACTCATCCCCTGTCTTCGGGTTTTTCAAAGGGTCTTGATCTTGTTTGAATTGGTCCATGGTCTTTTCCTTTCAAAGGGATATCTTAGTACAGCAAATACAGCAAGTCATCAAGCGTAATATTAACAAAATAATCGTTGATATTGATCTCAGATAACACCTGACGCAGCGCCTGAGATTCATACGGAACGTTTTTGAGTGCATTTTCAAGCTCAGCGACATCACGTTGACCGAAAAAGTCGCCATAAAAGCAGATATTTTCAATGATCCCGCCCCTACCGATATCGATCCAAGCTTCGATCGTACCGCCTACATAACGTGTTTCGCGCCTGATGGCGAAGGCGGGCGACTTGCCGTAATTCCAATCCCAATTATGGTAACGCTCCTGGGATAGTTGATGAATATTTTGCCAATCCTCTTCGGTCAATCGGTATTCTTCAACTTTACTATTTCCAAAAACACTGTTAATGATCATCTGGCGGAATTCCATGATATCGGGCGGGTTTGCAGGCAGAAATTCGGTGATATTTGCCACTCTCGAGCGCACTGACTGGATGCCTTTGGATTCGAATTTGGAGGGTTTTACCCTGAGGGCATTCCCGACCCTGCTGAGGTCGGTATTCCAAAGCAGGGTGCCATGGCTGACCATGCGGGGGCCAGAAACATACTGGGCATTGCCAGAGATCTTTTTACCTTCCACCACAATATCATTTCGCCCGGAAAGTTCAGCTGCCACTCCCATATTGTTCAAAACATCGACCACTGGTTGGGTGAATTTGCGAAAATTATGGAAATTATCAGGCGAGTTGGGAGCAATGAACGAAAAGTTGAGGTTGCCAAGGTCGTGATAAACAGCCCCACCACCGGAAAGGCGCCGAACAACGATGATATCGTGCTCCTGCACATAGTCAACATTGATCTCCTGAACAGTAATTTGGTTGCGCCCGATAATAATTGAGGGTTTATTGATGTAAAAAAGGAGAATTTCTTCACTGGGGGCAATGTTTTTGATCAGGTACTCCTCGATAGCCAGGTTTACTCGTGGGTCTTTATTTGGTTCGTTTTCAACAAATAGCATGATATCTCCTCATTTTTCTGGAGAAATTATACCTTTTGCCTGCCTACAATGCCATTAAAGGATGAGACAATCCCTATTGACCTTATCCTCGAAAGGATCATAAATCTACCAATCGATACTGTGAAGTTCCCATAAAAAATTTGACGTTCGATGAATGAATTTAGTAGGTCAGGACAAAGTGCCCGTAAGGGTATTGAATAATTAGGTCATTGGTGCCAATTATTCAATCCGACGTTCACCAATTCCTGATCCGTCATAAGATCTGAAGGCCATCCTCGTTTTGCCGAATGACCAAATTGCTGGAATACCATTCATCCAACAGAAAACAAAAAGGAAACAGAAGATAGCATAAATTCTGTTTCCTGGCTATTTTGTTTATAAAGATACCCTCCCCCACTGGAGATTATCTGCAAATTATCGACCAATTCCAATGACGGTGAAACCGAGTTCTTCAAGATAATTGCGATCAAGGAAGTTGCGCCCATCAACAACCGGCACCGGGGGAATATTTCCCCAATCCAGATCACGGTATTGAGGCCATTCCGTCACGAGAACAATCGCCTCTGCATCCTTAAGCGCATCTTCGACTGTATCACAATAGATCACACCTAACTTACTGTATTGGCTACGCGCATTATCGAGCGCGACCGGATCGTGCGCTCGCACCAAAGCGCCTCTCTGAACCAGCAACTCACTGATATTGATCGAAGGTGCATCACGCAGGTCATCGGTGTTAGGCTTGAAGCTAAAGCCAAGCAATGTAATATGCTTTCCTTTCAGGATTTTAAGTTTATCCTGAAGTATATCCACTACCAAAGCGCGTTGGCTGTAATTGATCTCGCGCGCGGCCTCAATGATTGGCATATCCAGCTTATAATCGCGGGCCGTTGCCACCAACGCGGCGGTATCCTTGCCAAAGCAGGAGCCACCCCAACCAATCCCAGCATTCAGAAAACGATTCCCAATACGCTTGTCCAGACCAATTCCTTTGGCTACGGCGTTGATATCGGCACCCAGTTTGCCTGCCAGGCGGCCAACTTCATTGACATAAGAGATCTTCAATGCCAAAAAAGCGTTGGCAGCGTATTTAATCATCTCCGCCGAGGTCAGATCACAAACCACCAATGGCACTTCCTTGAGCCCATCCGGTCGGGGCAATCCAACAGGGGGCTCAAAACTTTGTTCCGTCAGAGGAGAGAAAAGCTGCTTGAGACGGGCGATGCTGCGTTCGCACTGCGAACCAATAACGATGCGATCAGGATAAAACGAGTCGTGCATGGCAGAGCCTTGCGCCAAAAACTCAGGGCTCGATATTACATTAAAATCATCGATCTCACCATTGGAATGGGTTTCTCTGAAGTGTTCATGAATGATGGTCTCGACCCAATTACCAGAGCCGATCGGCACAGTCGATTTGTTCACAATGACGGTAAAGCCGCCACCGAGGCGTTCTGAAATGGATTCAGCGGCATGGCGAACATAGCTTAGGTCGGCATTGCCATCGGGAAGAGAAGGTGTCCCAACCGTAATGAAGATCACATCGATTTCGGGAATATTGGCTTCATCGTAGCTGGTCGTAAAAGTTAAATTTTCTCTGGCCTGGTTAAGGATCTCTTCGAGGTGCGGTTCCCACATTGGTGTCCTGCCTTGTTTGTAGAGATCGATTTTTTCCTGATTGGTGTCGAGGCAGACCACCTGATTGCCGAGGTAGGCTAAAACAACTCCTGTATTAATGCCAACATAGCCAGTGCCGATAATTAGTACGCGCATAGTTTTCGTCCTTAGTTCAATTTTCCCAGCCAATTATACATGCTATCGAAGTTCTGTCCAAAACTACCCTGACTGCGGTTCTGACCCTTCTCAGTTTAATTCTGGAAAGTATCCGCGATCATTCGCGCATGGTTGCAACAATATATGCCAGAAGGGTTGTCGTATTGAGGATTTGCATTTACTCAACAACAGCCTTGTCGTTAATGATTGATGTATTAACAAGCGATCCAAAAAAATGCACCTAAAGTTCTCCCATTCTGCCAAAAAACTTAGTGAAAATGCAGGAGGCTGTCCCTACGAAACAGCCTCCTTTTCCAACATCTGTTTGGTCGCGTTGTTCCCCTTCCATTCAACCAAGAATTAACAGAAAGGGTCCAGATTTATTCAATTGCAGCCTCAGCAATCTGCTGGTGGCTTTTCTACTTGACCTCTTCCAGTTTCGCCATGAAGTGCCGCAGGACTGGTGGCGCCCAGGTCACGCGCAAGCCGCGCAGGGATTCCGCGCCTTTCATAGACTGCATGGCTGCTTCTCCAATGTAATCAAGATGGCTTCGGGTATAAACCCTCCGTGGAATGGTAAAGCGCAGCAGTTCCAACGGTGCCAATACCTGCTCACCGGTCTTGGCATCAACATGTTCGAACATCAGTGAACCGATCTCCACTGTACGTACACCGCCTGCCAGATAAAGAGCGTTACCAAGCGCAACAGCCGGGAACTGGGCCTTTGGAATGTGAGGCAAAGCTTTCCCCGCATCAACATAAACAGCATGCCCGCCCGTAGGCATATAGACCGGCAAGCCAGCTTCCCGCAAAACTTTACCCAAATAGCGGGTGTGCGATTCGCGATAGTTCAAATAATCCTCGTCAGTACCTTCATACAGTCCAACCGCCAGGGCTTCCAGATCGCGGCCGCTCAGGCCACCATAGGTCAGAAATCCTTCATGGACGATCAGGTGCTGCCCTATCTTTTGCTTCAGTTCAGGGTCGCGGAAAGCGACAAAGCCGCCAATATTAACGATGGCGTCCTTCTTGGCGCTCATGGTGCAGCCGTCGGCATAAGAGAACATCTCACGAACGATATCTTTAATGGGCACATCAGCGTATTTGGGGTCGCGGATCTTGATGAACCAGGCGTTCTCTGCAAACCGGCAGGCATCAATGAAGAAGGGAATACCATAGCTGTGATAAAGCTCACCGGTCTGGCGGATATTGTCCATCGAGACAGGTTGTCCGGCTGCGGAGTTGTTGGTGATGGTGATCATTCCCAAAGGGATGTTTTCAACGCCGGTTTCCTCGATAAAGTTTTTTAATTTTTCCAGATCCATATTGCCTTTGAAGGGGGCTTCGAGGCTGGAATCTTCGGCTTCCGCAACGGTCAGATCGACCGGATGAGCGCCCAGCACAAGTAAATTCGCCATGGTCGTATCAAAGTGACGATTATTCGGCACCGATTGACCAGCTTTGACGGTTGCAGCGAAGAGCATGCCTTCGGCAGCCCGACCCTGGTGAGTGGGCAACACATACTCAAAGCCAAGGATATCCTGGATGGCACGCTCAAAGTGATAATAGCTTTTGGCGCCGGCATAAGCTTCGTCACCGATCATCATGCCCGACCACTGCGCGTCACTCATCGCATTGGTGCCGCTGTCGGTCAACAGATCAATGAAGACATCTTCGCCAGGAATACTAAATAAATTGTAAGCAGCTTTCTCAAGCGCAAGCTTTCGTTCTTCTGGGGTCGTCATCTTTACTTTTTCGACAACCTTAATACGGAACGGTTCAATAAATGGAATGGTCATAGTCTCTCCTTTTCAGATCTTATTTGACTGGCAAGGTGTTTCCCCGCCAGGAATCCACTTCCAAATGCATAATGCAAATTATATCCACCACAGGGCCCGATCACGTCATTCGTCTCCCCCACCAGATAAAGACCGGGGATTAATAACGATTGACAGCTTTGTGGGTCAATTTCACTAACGGGCACACCGCCCACGCTTACCTGACTATTGGTAAAGTCCCCTGCACCAGTAACTTTGAATCGATTATCTGTGGCTACGCGCAATAATTTGGTGAGTTGCGCTTCATCCAACGCCTCGATCGCAGTCTGAGGCGGAATTTTTGCCTGCTGCATAAAAAACTCACCGGCTTTTGGATTGAAAGCCTGCAGCAAAAGTCCGCGCAGACTTCGACGAGCCTTGATCGGATCGACAAATTGTTCCGCCATGCCCTCCCAATAGGGACCCAGAAAGTTGACCTGTAATTCAAGATGTTTTTCCGGATTAAGGGCTACCAGGTGGCTGAGATTCATGACACCTGGGCCGTTAAATCCTTTTTCTGTAACGATCAGGTTGCCAAAAGTGCTGTGAAGTCGCTCTCCGTCGGCATAAAGCGAACAAATAGCGTCAAATCGTTGTCCTTTTAGCTGCTTAAACCCCTGAAGATCAACATAGATCGGGCCTAAAGCCGGTTGTTTAGGCCGCACCTGATGCCCAATCGCAGCCAACGCGGGAAAAAGCTCCCCTTTTGAACCCAGATCAGGATAGGCTTTTCCACCAGCGGCAACAATAAGACGATCAAAGGATTGCGTATATGACTCACCGTTTTGATCGAGTTTTAGCTTGAAGCCACCTTCCTCCTGACTAAACCACTCCACTTTTGTGGCTACGCGCAGTTTTACGGACGATTCCTGCAAGCGCTCTTCCATGATCGCAACTACAGATTGAGCCGATTGTGAAAGTGGATAGTACCAACCATCCTCGGTTTTGATCAAGGGAATGCCAAGCTTCTCAAAACAGTCCTTGAGTTCAGGGATCCCATAGTTTTCCAGAAGTTTTCCCATCCAATCGGGGTCTTCGCAATGATAGGCCGCCGCACAAACAGCCTCGTTGCTGAGGTTGCAGCGTCCGCTGCCAGTGACAAGAATTTTTTTGCCAATGCTGGGGTTTTGCTCAAAGATTGTGACTTGAGCATCCACGCGCGCAAGGCTTAAAGCAGCCATAAGGCCTGCCGCGCCTGCACCAATCACCGCGATTTTCATATTCTGATTATAACCTCAACAAAGCGAGAATAGGTTACAAAAAACTCATTACCCAGCATCTTTCAGAAAGCCCTACCTCGATAGAGCTATCCCCATCTGAGCATAAAACCATAAAACCTTAGATATCCCAAAACGTCAATAACAGGGACCTCTAACCAATCGATAAAACAGAAATACCGCGCAAAAGCGCGGTATTTCTGTTGATCCTCAAAAATGCATTTTTCTATCTAAAGATCAAGGGCAGATAGATTTCTCCACCTGTATTTACCACGGTGATCGTTACCGTGGCAATATTAGAAGACAAACCACTGTTATCCATTAACTTATATCGGAAAGTGACTTTGCCGTAGTAGTTGGCCGGCGGCGTGTATTCGAAACTGCCATCATCATGCAAGACCAGCTCGCCAGTCGAAACCTCACCCTGCAGCAATACCACCAGGATCGTGCTGTCAGGGTCAAAATCGTTCTCCAGAACGCCCGGCACCCCAACCTTCAGGGTCGTATTCTCGTCCATGCTATAGGCATCGTCCACTGCAACGGGCGCAACCGGAACCTCTTCAACGGTGATGACGAAACTTTCCAATGTACAGAGCGGCTGAGTATAGTTATCGCAAACACTGATAATCACCGTATACACACCTGGCCCCTGTGCTTCGGTCGGCGTCCACTGGAATGCACCAGTCAAATTGCCAATTGTTGCTCCCTGAGGTGCTTTTATCAGGCTGTAGGTCAGCACCTGAGCTGGCAGATCCGGGTCAGAACCCATCACCTGATAGCTAAAGCGCACTTCTTCAGGAATGGTTACATCCTCGATCGGTTCAATGACAGGCGCCAGGTTGACTTCATAAACAGTAATGGTAAACGTTTCTTCATCACAAAGTGGTTCCTGGTCGCAGGCCCTGATCGTCACGCTGTAAAGGCCAAACCCCTGCGCTTCGGTCGGTGTCCAGGTAATGACCCCAGTGGCCTCATCAAGGGTCAATCCCTCCGGCCCATTTATAAGCTCATAAGTCAGATCGTTGGCTGGCAGATCCACATCATTGACCTCGATCTGGTGATTCAACAACTCCATTTCAAGCACAGAGAGGTTGCCAATCGGAGGAATGACCGGAGCGCTGTTCACTTCGCTGACCGTGAGCGTCACTTCCTGGCTGTCACAGGCCGCCGGGTCAAAGTTATCACAAACCTGAACCGTAAAGGTATAACTGCCTGGCCCCTGAGCTTCAGTTGGCGTCCAGCTAAATACACCGGTGCTTGAATTTATGCTTGCACCCGCAGGTGGGTTCAGCAGACTGAAGCTCAGCGTTTGGACAGGAATATCCCCATCGCTTGCCGTAGCTGTGAAGCTGTAAGGCACTAATTCCGGAATGGTCGCATTGGCAATTTCACCCAGGACAGGGGTCTGATTGACCTCACTGACCGTAACCGTAATGGTTTCGCAGTCGTTCAGTGCGCCATCGCTGACGCAAACATCAAAGTTATAGCTGCCCGGCCCCTGCGCTTCGGTTGGCGTCCAGGTGAAAACTCCGCTGGTCGAATTTATCACGGCCCCTTCCGGCGCGCCGCTTAGACTAAACGTCAGGGTCTGAACCGGAATATCCGCATCGCTGGCAGTGGCTGTAAAGGTCAGAGCGACCAATTCAGGCGTACTTTTGTTACCAATTCCCGCTAATACCGGGGCAACATTGACCTCATTGACCGTTATCGTCACTTCCTGGCTATCGCAAAGAGGCGGCGTTTCATCATCGCAGACTTTCACTGTAAATGTGTAAGTTTGAGGCCCTTGTGCTTCGGTCGGCGTCCAGGTAAAAACACCTGTTTCCGGGTTGATCGCAGCCCCGGTTGGTGCGTTGACCAGGCTGAAGTTCAGGGTTTGAGGAACAGTATTTGGGTCGCTCGCTTGCGCAGTGAACGTGTATTCCACCAATTCGTCAATACTCGCATTCGCGATCGGCTCAAGCACCGGAGGCAGGTTGCCTTCCAAAACTTCCACTTTAACTGATTGGCAATCTTCCAGAGCCCCATCACTGACACAGACATCAAAGTTATAAACCTGAGGGCCCTGATCGGCTGTCGGCGTCCAGGTGAAAGCGCCTGTCAGTGGGTTGATGCCTGCGCCCGTTGGCGCACTTGCCCCCAAACTGAAGGTTAAGGTCTGTGTCGGCAGGTCCAGATCGCTTGCCGTTGCTGTGAAGCTTAGCAGGTTCGTTTCCCACACTTCCTGATCGGGGATCGCATCCAAAACAGGAGCAAGATTGATCTCGTTGACTGTTAAAGTTAGCGCCTGGTTATCACAAGCCGATGGGTCTCCATCATCACACACTTTCACAGTGAAGGTGTAGTCACCCGGGCCTTGCGCTTCCGTCGGCGTCCAGGTGAATACGCCTGTGCCTGCGTCGATCAACGCTCCCTCAGGCGCTTCTTCGAGGCTAAATGTCAGAGTATTATTCTCAGGGTCACTCGCAGTAGCCGTAAAAGTGTATTCCGCCATCTCATCGATCGTCGCGTCTGCTATTGGATACAATTCAGGCGGCAGATTGACCTCGCGCACGGTCAAAGTCACTTCATCTTCATCACAGGCGGGCTCTTCATAATCATCACAAACCTTGACAGTGAAAGTATAAACCCCCGGCCCCTGTTCTTCGGTCGGTGTCCAGGTAAACACGCCCGTACTCGCATCGATCACCGCCCCTTCCGGCGCGCCAACGAGGCTAAATGTGAGCACACCCTCCTCAGAATCACTGGCGACTGCTGTAAAGGTATATTCCACCATCTCGTCAATGGTGGCATCCTCGATCGGATACAATTCAGGCGGCAGGTTCACCTCAAGCACGGTCAAAGTTACTTCATCTTCAACACAGGCGCGCTCTTCATAATCATCACAGACCTTTACTTTGAAGGTATAAACACCAGGTCCCTGCGCTTCCGTCGGTGTCCAGGTAAACACGCCTGTCGCAGCATCGATCACAGCGCCTTCAGGCGCCCCATCAAGACTAAATGTGAGTGCGTCACTCTCCGGATCGTTTGCCACAGCGCTAAAGGTATATTCCACCATCTCATTAATTGTGGCATCTTCGATAGGATCGAGCGTGGGCGGCAGATTGACTTCAAGCACCGTCAATGTCAGGCTTTGATCATCACATTTGACAGGGACACCATCATCACAAACCTTTACGGTAAAGGTATACTCCCCGGGCCCCTGCGCTTCGGTCGGTGTCCAGGTGAACACACCGGTCGCCCCATCAATCACAGCTCCTTCGGGAGCTTCCTCTAAACTAAAGGTCAGGACACCATCCTCGGGGTCACTGGCCTCAGCAGTAAAACTGTATTCAACCATCTCCGGGATTGTGGCATCCTCGATGGGATACAGCGATGGCGGCAGATTTCCTTCTGAAACTGTTAATTGCAAAGGAAGGCAAGCCTCCAACTCCCCATCGCTGATACAAACATTAAAGGTATAGATGGCATCTCCCTGTTCAAACGTTGGTGTCCAGGTAAAAACCCCACTCGCGGGGTCAATTACAGCTCCCAGCGGCGCAGTCGCGCCCAGTGAAAAGACGAGAGTCTGAGCTGGCAGGTCAGGATCGCTGCCAGTTGCCGAAAAGCTATATTCCACTTCAGGTGGTATGATAGCGTCAGCAACCGGATCGAGCGTTGGAGGCAGGTTCACTTCATTTACGGTTACGTTGAAAGTATCGCTGACACAAGCTGGTTGATAGAAGTTGTCACAGATTTCAATATTAAATATTTGTTCAGATGGCCCATGAGCTTCTGTTGGGGTCCAGGTAAAACGTCCTGTGACTGAAACCTCCGCGCCGATATCATCAGGTATTAAATGATAGATGAGCGTTTGTGGAGGAACTTCCGGATCTGTGACCGGGAGAAAGAATGCGAGCGGTTTTAATTCATCGATAACTTTATCCTGAATCGGATAGGTAAAAGAAGGCGGAGTATTGGCAGCTTCCGTAACAAAAACATTAAAGTCACGGTTGTAACATTCAACCGGGTTGGCATCATCACAAACCGTGTAAGTGAAGACATAAGCTTCTTCTTTGGCCTGACCGATTTGAGGCCGCCAGGTGAACTCACCGCTTACTGAATCAACTGTCGCGCCCAGATTGGTCGGGTTCAAAGAGAAAGTCAGGGTTTGGTCCGGCAGATCGGGGTCATCAACCGCTGGTGTGAAGATCAGGGTTTGCATCTCCTCGATCGTTTGGTCTTCAATCGGATAAATAAAAGGCGGCTCATTTTGAACACCCTGAACGGTCAAGACCTCACCTGCGAAACCAGCCTCAATCGCTGGACTTGCAGACTGATCCAGTAGTGATAAGCGCACCATAAAATCGCCCGCCTCACCAAACGTCGCGACAGCATCAAGAGTTAGGCTTCCGGAGGCTGGGAAGTTCCATTCATTCGCAGCTGGGACAATATATTCGAGTTTGCCGTCCACAATCACTGGGTCAACCTGGCCTGGTTCTGCGTTCGCGTCGCTGGGGTCACCCACCAGGAAGGAATCTGACACTGCAGCTTCCAGAGGTGTCCCATCGCTATTGCTAATGGTAAATTTCAGTTGAGGATTGCTGATCGTGATACCTTCTGCTGGATTGGTGAGAGTAGCGGAAAGTGTTACAGGCACGTCTACATCCATAGTTGCGTCCAGACCAGTCAGAGCAATGCCCGGAGAGGCATAGCCAAATGGAACACCAGCGGATTGATAATGAGCATTGCTTGTTCCCTGATACCAGATATCCCAACGGCCCTGATGCTGTAGGACCATCGGGTTGCTGCCTTCCGCGACCGGATTGGCAGCCGATCTTGTCCAGTTAACACCATCAGTCGAGGTAGCTAATCCGATTTTTTCCATATGATTACTGTCCATCGCGGTGTACCATAAATAGTATTGCTCACCCACAATTTCGACCGAGGGAGCATAGACACCGTTTGAATCCCAGCCCTTGCTGGTGTCAGGCGTGAGGATCGGTTCTGGTTGGTCTAAGTTAAAGCGCATGGACGATTCATTTTGATCCCAGGGACCGGCCAGGCTACCGGAATAACTGGCCAGGTAAATACTCTTTCCATGAGCATTTTTTAACAAAGCTTCAAAATACAAGAGGTATTGTCCACCAACCTTCTTGATTTCAAAGCCCCCAATAGAAACAACGTTCTCAGAATGAACATGCCGATAGGCGATGGCAACGTATTCCCAGTTGATTCCATCCGTGGAGGAATAGATCAGAGCTTGTTTGTTGCTTCCGTCTCGGAATAAAAACATATACAGGCTGGCTCCCTCACGAATAATTGCAGGATTGGCCTTCGAACCTGGCTGATTTCCGGTGATCACAACGGGCGTTCCATTACTAAAGTTATCTGGTACATTTGAGCTGGCATAATAGAGCTCTTCACCGACACTGTACCACATGTGGTAAAGCCCATTCTCAAAGAGCACAAAAGGGCTGCCATTGATGCCGGTATCGGCCTGAGCTGCATCCTGCGCGATAACCGGTCTGGGATTGATTGAAGAGATCAAGATCCCAAATATCAGGATCAGGCTAAAAACTAAACGCCAAAATTTTGTTCTTTTCATTGAAACACGAATCCTTCCCTTGATCAAAAATAAAAAAAGCCACGCAACCAGGCATGGCTAATAAACTGATGAAACCGCGTAGATGAACCTGCAAAAACTTACCACACACGCTCCTATTGACCTGAAAGAATCAGGTCAGATACCCTCATTTTCGATAATTATAATTGTTCGCACCTTGTCTTACAAGCCCCCCATTAGTTGTTGGCTGCAAAAAGAAATAATGTTAAAAAAATTTCAACATTCCGATTAGAATAAGTCAGGATAGCAAGCATCAATAACTAACTATCTATGCAATTTATTGAAAACCCGTCAGTGTTTGTTTTGACCACTGATCGCCGTTTCATCAGAACATCTTAAAGCATGAAATACGAGGGAACCATGACAACAAACAAAAATAATTATTATCAATTCAAGATTACGTTGGATTGGGTTGAGCCTCCGGTCTGGCGTAGGTTTAAGATTTTGGGCAGTAAAAACCTGCTTTTCCTGCATGATGTTATCCAGATTGTCATGGGATGGGAAGACATCCATCCGCATGCATTTGTCTTATATGATCAGGAGTACCGACGATATGTTTCTGAAGACGATGAATATGGCTCTTTTGAGAACGAAGAAGAATACAACATTGACCAGCTCATCAGTGAAGTTGGTCAGGAAATAGATTATTACTACGATCTTGAGGCGGTATGGGTTCACACTCTTGAGCTGGAAGCCATTGAAGAGCTCACCAGCCGTCCCGAGACTGCCATTTGTCTTGGTGGTGAGCGGGCATGCCCTCCTGAGAATATTGACGGGGTATTTGCTTATAAAAAATTACTGGAGGTACTTGGGAATCCAAAACATACAGAACATAAAAAAATAAAGAACTGGCTTGGTGAGGGTTACGATCCGGAAGCCTTTGATCTTCAATTTGTAAATGACCGTTTAAATAAAATGGGCAAAGGTTACAGTATCGAAAGTCAAAGCAATTGGTATCAGCATGACCTGTATGCGACAACAGAACTTTACCCACTGCCCGATAACGCCTTGTCCAAAAATTTAATGGATTTGAAAGCTGAAACCCGGGATCACGCCCCGCGTAAAGATATGCTTACCTTGCTTAAATATATTCAGAAAAACAAGGTGGTTGGAACAGCGACCAAGGGGAACTTTCCATTGAAAGATAGCGCGGCAATCGCCAGAAAATTTGTTATCCCAATTGAGGTGGAAAAACTCTTTGGTCATCGATTTATGAGGATACAAAGCGAGGAAGATATATCATTACTTTATTTTTATCACCGTCTTGCCCATGAAGCCGGTCTGATCACGGGCGGTGAGCGACGCCAATGGCAACTAAGCCCTTTGGGCGAGGTCTTTTTAAAAGTCAAACCAGCCCAACAGATATGGCATATGTTTAAGTCCTATTGGCATGGTGGTGTCTGGCAATCCGTCATGAAAGCCATTACCTCGCCTGATTCTGACGAGCATGATATCGCCATTGAACTGGTAGAAAGTTTGATAAATGCAGGTCCTGAAAGGTTAATCGATGTTTTTCAATTTTTGAAAGCAAATCTGGATTTCAGGAAGCTATATGAAGTTTTTGATGGTGATAAAAGCAAAGTAAGCGAATTATTCGACATATTGATTTATGAAGGCCTAATCCCCTTGAGTAATCTGCATGTGATTGAACTCCATGAAATCGCTGGAAATGATCATCCAGATAATATAATTCCTTGTATTCGCTCAACAGAGATCGGAAATCTATTGTTTAGGATGCTGATTGGCCATACGGATTGAAAACCAGGGTAATTAATTTCGTTGTTTCCGTCACAAGCAAGATGTAAAAGCCTGTATGATCACTTTTCAGGTACTTACTTGTTTATTATTAAAGGTGCTCTAATAAATTTCAATTCACATTGAAGCCTGTCTTGGTCCAACCGTTGTCAGACATCAAAATGCTAAATCCAGACCTAACAATACGCTTCGTACTTCAATGAATAAATGATTAATGTCCTGGTCGTCAGGGTGGCCCAGTGCATTGTCATAATTCTTTATCATGTGTTTTGCATAAAAGCGATAGAAAAAGGAAGAAAGCATTTTTTCATACTTTTCTCTAGTTCGAACAGGCATCTGCCCCTGGCACAAAAAGCTGCCGACTAAATTTACATTTGTGTTGATGTAGTTTCGGGTTTTTTTCAGGATCTTCTTATAGTAATTCGGGTTTTCTCCGAAGCCGCATGTGCCAAACAGGAAGAGCTCTTTCTTTTGCAATTTTTCCAGGAAAAGTCTGGTATCACGATCACATTCTCCCTGGCAGGTCCAGAAACCCACAAAATAAAGATCGGCGTCAACTTTATCTGCTTGCCTCACTTCACAAAGAATGGGATCTAATTTTACCAGATATAGCTTTAATGCTTCTGCCAGAGCTTTCGTATTGCCAGTTTTACTGCTGTATATGATCGCAATTTTCATAATTTTATTACCCACGAACATTTTACCTGAACCCTTTCTAAATTGTTCAGGTAATCAAGGTCAATGCTAATCTTATCCATGAATATGGCACCGCCGATAATAAGCCGCACATGCCGATACACAGAGAAATGATGCTTTTCCCCATCTGCCATTGAGATTTTATCCAACTACTGATAAACATTAAGAAAGCCCGTGTTTTGATCAGTTGTAAATACTCCAATCTTAAACCCATTACAATCCATTCCACAAGATCTGTAAAATCAGCTACAATATAGGCAGAGGAAATTGAGAAGAAATCCAAGAGTCGCTTGGGGTAAGGCTTGATACCATGTCAAGATCCCTTCGTACCACGTTTATAACCCTGGGAGTGATCCTTCTTTTTTATGGCGTCTATTTTTATTTTGGTAGACCAGCGATCCCACTTCCAACAATTCGTGTCCCTGTTCCAGAGGGTCAGAGCCTGCATGATTTTATTGCGGCAACAGAATCGGACGAGCTTAAACTCGTGCTAAACACCAAAGGAACGCTCCATTTGACCAGCGCGGAGGAAGACCTGCTTCGGCTCGACTTTACCCCTGAAAGCCTGGAAACAACCCTCGGTATTGCGCTGAAGTTAAGCCCACGCAGCGCGCGAAACGCCTATGAAGACTTCATCGAAAAATTCCCGGTTTACCCCTTCCTTTTGCGTTACACCGGCAAACTGTTTTTTCACGTTTTGCCATTCAGACTTTCTGTCATCCTGACAGCCCATTAGCAATTTACGATCCATGGAACTATTCAATGAACTATTCAAACATTCAGGAGAAAAAGGATAAGCAATGAAAAATAAGAAAAACATCATCAAACTGATCATCGCGATCATTCTCGTTTTGGGCATCACTATGCTGCAACACAGCCGCTCTGCCATTGCCGACCTTCGCTCAGAAGGCAGCGAACCGACCAATAAAATATTTATCGACGTAACCTATGATCCCGGCACCCAAACCTACAGCCTGGGCGGTTTTTCTTCAGCAGAATTGTCAAAATTTGGCGCGCCTGAATTTACCCCCGAACTCTGGCAGATCTTATCCAATCTCGATAAGATCAACCTCCGGCTCGAAGGCGAAGAGCTGAATATCATTCTCAATGAAGAGCAGCTTGCCAACATGGCCTGGGACGCGAATTCCCGTCAATTGCTCTTTGCCATTATCAACGCCTATGTTGAGATCGGCAAGGTTGATATGGAACGCGCTGAGGCCTGGCTGGATAACTCCAACATCGAAATCAGCCTGCGGAACACCAAGGAATTGAGCGACCCGCTGTTGATCGAACTTGCCACACTTCTACAGGTAAAAGTTTATGATAGTGGCTCCATACGGGTTGAAGGCATCCCAACCGGATATGCCCTGACCCCGGAAATGCTGGCGATCCTGAAAGCAGCCAATATCAATGGCTTGAAACTGTGCTGGAACAAAGGCGTGATCAATACTTCAGTGAATGTTGGCGAATTACGGGAGCTGCCTCAGATCAGTATCTTTGAGGGCGGCGTCAATGTGATCGATAAAGCCTTTGGGCTCAATTTAGGCGATCTTAGCCCACTTTTCAACTCTGAATTTGGCGCTGGGATCGTGATCGGCGATGCCGACCCCATCACCGGGGAATGCATGCCCTGATCAGGCGGCGTCCCGCTGATCCGCTTCTCCATAAATAAGCAATAAAGGGTTGCCCTGAAACATCCGGGCAACCCTTCCAAAGTTTTTCAATTTTTAATAAATTCTTTATTCTCAAACAAACGTATTTACAAACCAACCGCTGCATTTATTTTGTGTTGCCAAAACATGGATCTAACGCGATCAAATCCGCTTATTAGGACCATTTAGACAGACTTTCTTTTAGTGTAAATTTATTTTTCTCATAAACAATCAGTCCGTCTTTTTGCATTTTTGAAAGTTCATTGGATAATGCGCTTCGATCCACTCCAAGGTATTCAGAAAGTTGTTGCCGATTAAATGTAAGCGTGAAATCCGGTCTCCCTTGCTCGAAGGCTTGGTCTGAAAGATAAGAAATCAACTTTTCCCGTATCGTTTTGCCGGAAATGTGCTTCATTCGTTGATGAAGAATTAATGTTTTTCTTGCAGATATTCTGAAGAGATTGTGAATGATCCTGGTATGGAAAGAACAACCCTTCGGACAAAGGGTTAGCAGCGACTCTATATTTAAGAATAAGATCGTGCAATTCTCGTTGGCAACCACGTCAGCTTGCATTTGCTTGCCTGGTATGGCCGCATAAGATAGACCAAAAATATCTCCTTTCTTAATATTCCCAAGGATGGATTTATTTCCCCAATACTGATATTCAACAATATTAACACTGCCTTCTTCTACAAGGCCAATTTCTTTAATATAAGTTCCTGCTCTATGTATGATCACTTTACTTTTATATTTTCTCTCATGAGAATTAAGACAATTTAATACGGTTTTTATCTCATCTTCTATGATTCCGTAAAAAAGTTCGGTTCTGGATAAAAAGAAATAATTCACAGAAAGCTCCTATTTGTTGTTTTTACAACATACTAATTTATTCTCTTACATTATCATTCGATTATAAACGAGAAAAACTATGAAATGTCTAATTGGAAGCTTGAAACTATTATAAATCTCGAAAGTGCTGGGGTTCAACCTGTTTTAAAGGACCATAAAGACGGAATTGAATGGAATGATAAGAAAAATTATAAAAATTGATGAAGAAAAATGTATCGGCTGTGGTCTTTGCGCACAAGCCTGCCAGGAAGGCGCGATCGCGATGGTAAACGGGAAAGCCAGGTTGATCAGGGATGATTATTGTGATGGTCTTGGCAATTGCCTCCCGGCTTGTCCGGTAGGTGCCATCGAAATGGTGGAACGGGAAGCCGACGCGTATGATGAAGTGGCAGTTAATGAAAAAAAGATCATTGAAAAACAAGAAATGATGCCGTGCGGATGCCCGGGAAGTAATGTTAAATCTCTATCCAGGGCATCAGAAACTGTAAAGATTCAGGCAGAAATCTTTGATAACCGCAGCAGACTGATGCAGTGGCCTGTTCAAATTAAACTTGCGCCTACAAATGCAACTTTCTTCGCCAACGCAAAACTCTTAATTGCGGCTGACTGCACTGCTTTTGCTTACGGCAACTTTCATAATGAATTTATCAAAGATCACATCACATTGATCGGTTGCCCGAAACTCGACATGGGAGATTACAGTGAGAAGTTGACGGAGATCATCAAAAATAATGATATTAAAAGCATAAAAGTCGTTCGAATGGAAGTGCCTTGCTGTGGCGGCATAGAGAAGGCGGTAATAACAGCATTAAGAAACTCTGGAAAGATGATCCCCTGGCAAGTTGTTACCATCTCAACGGACGGAAAAGTTGTCGAATGATTTCTTTAGAAAATAAATTCTAATGCGGAGGTATGCAATGATCGAACAGATATTTGAAATGTCAACTGGAGATGAGAAAGCAATTGAAAAAGTAGTTCAGGATGAAAACATCCATTATATTCACATGGTTTTTAAGAAGGATGAAGGACTGCCGGAACATCTTTCCAATTCGAATGTTTACATGACGGTAATAAGGGGCACCTTATCGATCGGTCTTAATGATCAAACCGTTCACCAATATGGCAAAGGAACGCTTTTAAAGATTCCGTATAAGGTAAAAATGAATGTAAGGAATTTATCAGACAGTGTGCTGGAGCTAATTGTTGTCAAAGCACCAGCACCTTCAAAATAGTGAAAAGAAATTTATTTGTAAGGAGAATAAACAAATGAGTATGTTTTGTTATCAATGTCAGGAAACGGCCAAAGGAACTGGCTGTACGATAAAAGGTGTCTGCGGAAAAAATGAAAATGTCGCAAAGCTGCAGGATCTACTGCTATACACCTTAAAAGGAATTTCAGAAATTGTCGTCAAAGGCGAATTTGACACCGATAAAATGGATGAGCTAAATTACCAGGTGCTCAGTAGCCTTTTTATGACCATCACAAATGCCAATTTTGACGAGGATTCCATTGAGAGCCAAATCAAAAGAATGATCGCTCTCCGCGATCGTTTCGGAAAGATCACCACCCCGGTGAATTTACACGATTCAGCAGTTTTTGTCGTGGATTCCAAAGAGAAAATATTGGAAAAGGCTGCGTCCGTGGGTGTGCTATCGACAGAAAATGAAGACATAAGGTCACTCAGAGAGATGATCGTCTATGGGTTAAAGGGAATGGCAGCGTATACGGAACATGCCTGGAATATCGGCAGGAAGGATCCGGAAATTCTCTCGTTTATTTATGAAGCCCTGGCGTCAACTCTGGATGACTCGCTTTCTGCCGATGAGCTGGTTGCTTTAACCTTGAAGACCGGAGCTTTTGGTGTAAAAGCCATGGCACTGCTTGACGAGGCAAACACCAGTAAATTTGGCGTTCCTGAAATTACGAAGGTCGATATTGGCGTTCGATCAAACCCCGCAATATTGATATCCGGCCACGATCTGACAGATTTGGAGCAGTTGCTTGAACAGACCAAAGATACCGGTGTTGATGTATACACCCACGGCGAAATGCTGCCGGCTCATTATTATCCGAAATTTAAAATATATGATCACTTTGTGGGTAATTATGGCAATGCGTGGTGGAAACAATTGGAAGAATTCGAATCATTCAGTGGGCCAATCCTGTTTACGACGAACTGCATTGTGCCGCCAAGGAACGAAGCTGTAAGAGCCAGGATCTTTACTACCGGTTCTACCGGGTATCCGGGGTGCAAACATATCGTTCCCGATGAAAACGGAAAGAAAGATTTTTCTGAAATAATTGCGCTCGCCAAAACGCTGCCTGCGCCTAAGGAAATAGAAACCGGCAGTATTGTTGGCGGATTCGCTCACGACCAGGTCATCGCATTGGCAGACAAGGTTGTCGAAGCAGTAAAAACGGGAGCTATCAGAAAATTTATCGTAATGGCCGGATGTGATGGGAGAATGAAATCAAGAGAATACTACACGGAATTCGCTCAAAAATTACCAAAAGATACCGTGATCCTGACAGCGGGCTGCGCTAAGTATCGTTACAACAAACTGAATTTAGGGGATATCAACGGCATTCCGAGAGTGTTGGATGCGGGACAATGTAATGACTCTTATTCTTTAGCAGTAATAGCATTAAAACTTAAAGAAGTTTTTGAACTGGATGATATCAATAAACTGCCAATTGCGTTTAATATCGCATGGTATGAACAAAAGGCGGTAATTGTACTGTTGGCTCTCTTATTCCTTGGCGTTAAAAACATTCATCTTGGCCCGACATTACCTGGATTTCTGTCTCCAAATGTCGCGAAAGTTCTTATCGAAAAGTTTGGCATAGCGGGCATCAGTGACCCAGATACTGATGTAAATCTGTTTATGAGCAGGTAATTTGATTCAACCTTTATAAAGAAAAGCTATTCGCCAATCATTTAAGCGACTGATGTCCATATTAGTCGCTTTTTTATATTTAATAAGGATGGGAATTAACAAACCCTAAAACGATGTTTTATTTAACTTCCGTCGGTTTTGCTTCGTTTATTTTCGAAAAAGCTCTATTCAAAAATGGATAAATTTAGGTATTTCTGAATCCAACATCTATTCGATTCCTATACCTGACTAAAGCTGGCTTTACGAAATTCCAGACTTCAGCCTTACAGCAGCAATTCTCATTATGAAATTTGTTTAGCTCGAATTCTCATTTCCACAATCATATATTATTTAATTTTTGATCGGAAATCGGCTTGTATGAATGGGGACCCGTGCCCGCGTAATACAGCATGGTATTGTCGCCATCCGCTACTTTTTCAGATTAAATGACCACATCATTGATTCTAAATTATCAACACTATCTACTTTAACTCCTAACCCAGAATCATTTTTTCCATACTGAGCATTGCTGAATATAAGGCAAATGCATCTAAATAAAGGAAATTTTTAATAACATTAAACATTTAGACGAAAACAGCTCAATTTTTTAACAGAGTATAGAAACAATGGCACTAAAATTCAAAACTCCATTAAGCAAATTGTCACATCGTGCCCTTTGGGTACTTGTGCCCGTAGGGTATTGCGAGCCCTGTCAAGGGCGTGGCAATCTGCACAGCAATTCTCAGTATGGAAAAAATAAGTCATGGTTTAGAAGCCAATGTTGCAAAGGTTGGATATTTAGCATCAATTTTCTATTCATTTAATCTGCAAAAGTAGCGGACGGGGTTAAGCCCCGTCCGTACAGGTCGATTTCCGATCAAAAAATAAATGATATTCGATTGAGGAAAAGAGGATCCGAGCTATATTAATTTCATACTGAGAATTGCTGCAATCTGCAGGTAATCATTTTTCAAATCTATTTTTTTGTAATAAAAACTTTAAGGCCGATTCCGCATACCTTTATGGGCACATGCGTCGCCCTAAAGGGCTCCTCGCGATGACAACCAGGCATCAGTAACACTGATACCATATTTACCGCAGGGAAATGGGCATCTATCCATGCCTGAAAGATTATTAAAAGCTTTATTTAGAGGATTTAGATGCAATCGCCCCGTATCAACATACCACACCAATGCTTTAGTTTCAATCTATCTACCTCTAAAAAAGAATGATTTATTTCTTGCAGGATAAATAGCTTCTATTATTGCATCTATTTTCTTTATTTCATCTTCATCTGATATACCTAAAAGATATCTTCTTGTTTCATTCTCTTCTTCTTCGGTAAATACATGATTCGTTCTATCCCAATTTACCAAATCTTCGTATACTTCATTTGCTTCTGCTATACTTGTATCTATATCATCTATATTATCTGTAAGATAGAAAGAGATATATAGATGTTGGTTGACAGCAAGAACATCTCCTCCGATATGGTACT
This sequence comes from uncultured Anaerolineaceae bacterium, assembly GCA_964293995.1. Taxonomy (GTDB): domain Bacteria; phylum Chloroflexota; class Anaerolineae; order Anaerolineales; family Anaerolineaceae; genus Mesolinea. The sequence goes on along the minus strand of CAXYYH010000010.1, from coordinate 34,427 downwards.
CTTCCTTTCCGTTCGGTCCTTTTTTAAATGTAAGAATAGAATCGTTTTCTGGATTATCAGAACGCATTGCATAAACACCATACCTCTCTCCCCATATATATTTTGTATTTATATTCATCACTGGAACAATAGTTGTTGAGACCTTGCTTGGAGTTCTAGTAGCCACATTATTCTCCTCTGTAAGAAACCATGTCAACCCTGACATTACTTTACTTAGTCCTAAATTAGAACCATCTGGATAGTGAAAAAGTCTATCAAATTCTTCTGAGTACATATCTGCAACTTCTTTAAGAGAGTATTGCTGACCTGAAACAAATGGTCCATTCTCTTTTTGATACTCCAAAAGATTCCTCAACAACAGTGCTCCTGCTTGATGATCTTTCAAGTGTGTATATCCATGAAAATCTACATAGGAAAACATAGATTTATCTTCTTCTGTTTTTTCTGTAAAGTTAATCATGCCCCCCTCTTCATCTTCTGCACTTAGAACTATTGACTGAACTCCTCTATTCGCCATCGAACCTGTACCATTTCTTAATACCCCTACTGTTACAGATTGCCCATCCTCTCCAACTATTTTCTTAATTTCCTGAAGCTCAAATTTAAAACCTTCTGGAATATCTATATTGACTATACCATACTGAAGAAAATCATCATCTCTATCTTCAGAGAACAGAGGTGTGGTATATAACAAAGTCTTATACCCTTCTCTAACTTTAACAATATAACCCTTCTCTAATTCCTCTTTACTTTCTACTGTTAAATCTCCCTCCCAATTCATTAAGTCTATCTGACTATAATCAAACTCTTGTGGATCTATCTCTGGTTGTGGTGTTGGTGTAGGTGTTGGTTCTTGAGTTGGTGTTTGAGTTTCCATTATATAGGTAGGAGTTAAGGTTTCCTGAAATGCATATTCCTCATCGGTAGAGGCATTTGAAAGTACAGGAATGGAGGTACCTAATGAATTTGTGGAAACTAATGTTTTATTCTTATCTTCAGTTGGTTCTTGGGTTTGAATTGAATTACATCCGTAGCTAATGATCATCAATGCCAGCAACGTAAACAATACCATAACATTCCTGGTTTTATAAAATCTTTGATTAATCATATTTATATCCATTTCTTTAGGCTTTATCAATTTTTCAGTAGTAACTGATTAGACATAAAACCAACTGTTGTTATCCTGTTTACAGAACAGAAATATTGGTAATGACCACCGGGGCCCACACTTTCAAAGTAATTTATTAAAAGTGTAACATTATTTATGAAAATTTTAGCAATTAAGGGAGAATCCGAGGGAAAACCAGACGAAGGAGTTCTTCAGGCAGCGCGCTTTCTTTGATCTTATCCTTAAGCGAGCCGCCCGCCATGTATGCCATACTGATGTAGTAGCGTCCGTCTTCCTGTCCCTGGTCATGAACCAGCATAAGATTAGGATGCTCAATTTGTACAGCCAGGCGAGCTTTGTTGCGAAGGCGGGAAACGCATTTTTTATCGACCAACAAACTTTGATGAAGCCCTTTGAGAGCGATAATCCGTTCCAAAACCTCATCCTGGGCTTTGTAGACCGTGCCAAATCAACCCGCTCCAATCTGTTCAAGAATCTCATATCTGTCATATTTCATAAGCTCACCTCTGAAAGATGCTTGATCGCCATTAAAGTAAAACCAAAATCCTTTCAAGCCCTATCATCGCAGCAAATTATGAGGCATTTCGGGTTCTCACCTTACGGCACAGATTTTGAGGACAGCTCCGTTGCATGCTAAGGGGAAATATACCCAGTCGCATCATTGAAAACTGGCTACGCGCATTAACAATATTTAATATAGAACTATGTCAATTCCACAAACTTGATTTCATAGTTTTGTAAAGCCTGGTCAGCCCCACACCTAACCTGCTCTATATTCAAAATCGGATATTTCATTAATCAAAATCAGCTTCTAAAAATCTACAAGAATGCCGAAACGTGAATGAAATAAATAAATTTTCTGTCGACCAACACACCTTCAACATTTTTTCGATCATGAGTGGCAATTTTCTTTTTTCTCCATTTAATGATTAGCCTGGCTGTTGTAATGATCGCCATTAGGAATACGGTATGACAAGCACATACAGGTCTTGGGTAATCGTACTTTTCTCTGGGTAAGAACCAGCAAGGCAGAGCCTATAAATTTTATGTGGATTTTTAAATAAGTAGTCTGCTTGATTTAATAGCCATAGGAAATGACTTTATCAAAACAATCATTGGCTGCACTTGTTCATGATAGGTCTATTTTTTCAGCTATGTATTTTAGAGTCTTAGTTGAGCAGTCTGTGCTTAATACCAATAATCTAAAACAAATCTGATCTTTCAAGAATCACACAAGGATCACAAAATTTCATTGTTTAACTATGAGATAAAATCCAATAACCGCTGAAGAAGTTGCTTTTGTGTCGCCAGATCCTCTACACCGATCAACAATTGTGCCAGGTCTTCTGCGCCCTCCCCCACAAAGGCGAAGCGACCAGACTGACCGCTATTAAGACGCCTAAGCGTGGAGGAAAGTAAATCGATCAACTTTCCCACAGGCATTTCTACCAGTCGTTGGCTTGGTTTTGAGGCCGGTAAACCTGCTTCCAGGCTTTTACTGACGGCCAGACTGAGTGGGCTATGCACTGTGGGGCTCAAGCTTGCCTGAATCAGCCAGGATAAAAAGACCAACTCTAAGTTCTGACTTAAGATCCTTTTCTTTAGAACCGGATTTATTTCTCTTAACAAGTGATCAAAGTCCCAACCACCCGATTCGTGTTCAGTCATACTTTGATCTTCTGTCATTCGATTTTCGGCTGTTGAAGAAGCTATTTCAGGCAGTTGGATAGTTTCAGGTAAAAGAAAAGAGTTTTTAATCTTTATAAGTATCTTAATAATAGTGTCAAATTGACATATTTCAGCCTCAATGAGGGTCTCAAAATAACAATTTAAGCTGTCAACCAGAGTGTCAAAATGACATTTTATCGTCTCATCCAAAGTCTCATTCTGACAAATACCCTCTTTTACTAAAGTCTCAAAATGACATAATCGATTGGGGAAGAATTTTTTTTGCTCCAACATGAGGCTTTGGAAGCTTGAATTCCCGGCAAAAACTGCAAGTGTTTCTTCACTCACAGGATCGGGGAGACTGTGTAAGAAGGCGCCTATGGCCTGACGCAGGGTTTCATCACGGGCGGTCAGACTGGTGTCAAAGACCTGCAGCTGCCAGTCTGTCATGGAACCGCGTTTACGGGTCGCGCTTCTCAGAATGTAATTGCTGGCAAGTTCACGGTTTGCCTGCCGCCAGTCGCGCGTGTACTGCGAATCGGGGGCAATCTCTTCGTTACGCGGTCGGCCGCGATTGCTTTTGGTTTTGTGCGGAATGCGCTTGGGCAGATTTTCAGAGTTGATCCATGACTGAAGACTGGAAAGTCCGTCCTGCACCCAGAAATGGTTTCGGTCATTCCCGCGCGCCCAGTCAATGTAGCAGCAATTCTTGGCCATCAGATAGAGCATTCCCAGATCCTCCCCAAGTTCAGGTAAAACATTTTTGAACCAATACCAGGGCATAGCCAAAAAACTTTGCGGGCGGATGAGATGGCTGGAAAGGCGGTCACACAAGCCGCTTAGTGCAGGGTCGAGGCGGGTTCGATTAAGTTTCCTGGCAACTACCTGGCGTACGCTCAAGGGAGAGCCAGAAACCTCCTTTTTATCGGGCAAACGATAGGGGAATTGTAGAATTTGATTACGCGGAATTTGCAAAGCCTTGTTGAGGACCGCAATCGGATCTTCATCTAAACCATTTTCGTCAAGCCAAACCGCCAGATCATTTGCGTCACCCGGGCAAAGCACCTGTCCCTGATAATAATAGGTGTTTGGCAATCTCCGAATCTGTCCATCAACAAATTGATGCGCGGCGTCTCCTCTTATGACGAACCAATCCATTTTGCCGCTCTTAAAAATACGGAAGAACTTGGCCCGGCTGATACTGTTTCCAAGCATGTTCAGGATCGAACGCACATCAATAGTAACTTCATTTCCTTCAACTGGATATAGTTGGCTGGCACCGGTCTCGCGAGAGGCGAAATAAAATGCCTGTCGAAGCGCGGTTGCGATCAAAACCGGAGCGGATCCCACATATGGCACGAAGCGCAGCAAATAGGAAGGAACAGCAACAATAGACTCCGGATTAATGATCGCATCGGTCAGGTTCGACGCGTCGATCTGGACCCGAAGATGGTCCGAATCTGTGCCCATGGGCACACTTTGATCAAGGTTGAGACGAAAATGCTTGCCTGTTTGATCCTGAACGACGGTTTCTATCAGAGGATAATAAGCACACAACTGGGAATAAGCACTTGGTTTGGCATCGATAATATAGTTGCCGTCATAACGCAGCTGGCTTTCAGAAAGAAGCGTTAATAGCGAAGCGTCTTCCAGGTTTTCCAGACTGGCTGTTATTACGTTCCAGGCGTTTTCTTGGGCTTCCATTACATGCTCATTTAGTCTAAAAACAAGCCTCTCGATCAGGCAAAAATGAGGCCGTCTGAATCTCTTTCGTTGAGATCCGTACGTGCCTGTAAGTGTTCACTGGCCAGGCTAAGACATTCGGAGATCGAGCTTTGGTCTGCAATCAGTTGCCTCATTTCCTCTATGTCGATCAAAGCTCTGGGGTTTGGATTCCCGGCCGCAAACATGCGATAATACAAAAGATTGATCATCTCCTGTGGGTTGGGTTGACGGAAGGGGAGATAAAGCCCTAAAAACTGACTCAAACTTCCGATATTGCTGGTAATGTTGTTGATGTTTTGCAAAAAGATCAGAGTCTTGATCTTCTTTTTATTCTCTTTCGACCAATCCAATAATTGTGTCAGATGTTCTTCATCCACAGGGGGACCGTCAAGTACGATCAAAAGCTGATCATTACTGTTCTGCAAACGGTCGAAGATCGATTCAAAACGATCCGCGTTCGAGCGCGAAGAGGGCAACGATAAAGTTTCAATCAGCGCCATCAGGAAGTGACGTGGTTCGGTGAGGGTGTTGGTATTCATATACAAGCCAAACACATGGCCGTTGTCCGACGGTTGATAAGAGGTCTGAGCGATCTTCATTGCCAGCATACTTTTGCCGCCGCCGGAAGGGCCGGCAAAAACACCAAGATTTTTGGCGGGATCGTTATTCTCAAAAACAAAATCCCTGGCGACGTTCAGCACCTTGCGCTGTTCGGCAACGCCTGGATAAAAGTAGCGCGTGTCACCATAACGCTGAAAAGGGTGCTCGAAAAAATTGGATTTTATAAAGTCTGCGCTATTGGCCATATCTCACCACCATTCATATTATAGCAACAGATTAGCAAAAACGATAAGTTAAGTCAAGTGCTTAAAAATAATTAAAGAGTTGATACAACTGAACAACAATAATCTTCAAAACATGATTCTGACTTGATAATATGATAAACTAAAGTAAAATAAAAGCAAGTCGAGAAGTGAATATAAAAGAGGACCATGCAATGGCAATTATATCCTTGATCAACCGAAAAGGCGGGGTGGGGAAATCCACCATTAGTATTAACCTGGCTGCCGGATTAGCGATCCATGAATCGCGTAAAAAGAATAGCAAGCCTGTCTTGTTGATAGATATGGATGATCAGCTTTCCGCGACAATCACTGCCATGGGCGGAGGGTTCTCAGGTGATTTTGTACCCGTAATCAGTGCTGAAAATAACTACCCGCAGGCTCTCGAAAATGGCTATGGCGCCAGCGAATCGCTGATTATTGATTCGCTCATCCCACGAAAACGCGAACAAAAAGTCAAACTCTTTCGAACTAATAAAGCCCGCATGGAGGGCCTGGAATCGGCATTAAAACAACACGAAGAAGCAGACTTTCAACTGACCTATTTCCTTGAACCAATTCAGGATGAGTATTCTTACATCATCATCGACAATCCGCCTTCCGCTGGTATGTTGCCGATGAATTCGCTTGTTGCCAGCACCCACGTGCTCATTCCCATCGAACCGGACGGCTTAAGTCTGATCGGTTTGGCGGATATTTTGCGCATGATCGAAAATGTCCGCAAAACTACCAATCCCGACCTGGAGGTGCTTGGCATCATCCCCTCGCGATTCCGCATGGTTCGGCGACAGTCGCAGGATGTAATTGAAGACATGGAACGGATCTATGGGCATCTTTTGTTGCCATACATTAAAGACCTGGCTGATATTTCTGCGGCTACGACCGCTGGTTATGACGTTTTTTCTTTTTGTCCTGAAAAATCACAGGCTTATCGCTGCGTTTCCAATTTAGTTGACGCGGTTCTTGGCAAATTGGGCGCGGTTTAGTGTGCCCATGGGCACAGTTTTGATGAAGATTTAGGAGCGATATGGCGAGAGAAGCTAAAAGAAGTTTTGGTAACCTGATCAATGTGACCACTGAAGCCTTTGAGGCCAGTCAAAGTGGGGAGGTGCAGCCAGCCCAGGATACACTTAAAATGATCAACAACCGACAGAGCGTTTATCGTGTGCCGTTGAGCATGATTCGTCCAGATCGTTTTCAGGCGCGTTTGCTTTTGCCTTTAACGCTGCGGGATGACTTCTATTCTGGCGCGAAAACCTGGAGAGAGACGGTCTTTTCCTGGCTCGATCTGGCAAAAACCGACCGCCTTGTGCGGCGTGAGCTCGATGACTTGATTGTGCTGGGCGATTCATTGCATGACACCGGGCAGATCAAACCGATCACCGGGCAGGTGGTCAATGTTGATGGGGTGGACATTTTTAACATGCTCACCGGTGAACGGCGCTTTTGGGCGACTGCCATCAAGGCGGTAAGCGATGGTTCTGAAGATGAACCCTATGTACTCGCGTTGATCGATAACCAACCCACGCTTGAAAAGCAGATCGCGGAGAACATGGCTTACAAAGCCCTCACGCCAGTTGGGAAGGCCCGTGCCGCTGCGCGATTGGTACTCGAAGCCAATAAGATATTGCCCAAACCTGGTGAAAGCGAAAAACAGTATTTCCGCCAGATCAGTGAGATGCGCCTGAATGATGAAACCCGCGATCTTTTGCAAAAAACACTTCAAATGGAACGCACCTATTTTGGGCGATTGATGCGCTTTTTTGACCTTCCAGACGCTTCACTGGAACTGGCTGATCGCTCTGAGATGCCAGAACGTGTTTTACGTGAGATCATCCGTTACGACGCTAAGTTTTGGCCCGCCGCTGTCGCGTATTTTGCTGAATTTGATAACCGCAGCTATCTTGATGTTATGGCCTTTTTGGAGCGCGAATCAGGCAAAACACAGCCCCGCCAACCGCGTATTCCGACCGATCCGCTTACCAAATCCGCGCGCAGTCTCAAGCGCGTTTTGATGGGCATGGATGATCTGATCCAGGAGGATAAACCCGGTTCGCTGGCAGACGCGCTCTTGGGTGACAGCGACAAAAAAGAAGCGCAGCAACTGGCGGATAAGGTCGAGGCGCTGCACAAGGCCATTCAGCTGCGCTTGCACTCGTTGAAGTAAACCGTTCCAGAAATTGCTTTTTGTTGGAAAACGTGGACACAGGCAGGGCGTCCATGGCGTCATGGTTGTTAAGGCTTAATCAAGATACCACGTCAAGAATCTGCGCCAGCAGCAGACAGGGCTAAAATCATCTAAATCAGAGACCATTGATAGCTAAGCTTTGGTTTGGAACCAGACCTTGCGAGAGAGGGGCATGCATATCCAAGTGCACCTTTGACAGTCTGCCCCTTTATTCCTCTCTCACATTAGAGAGGTGTTGTTTTCTGAAGATGCGGTGTGCCAATACACAAAGGGCGTAAGATGGACTCCTTTTTTGCGCTTATAAATCCTATTTTTGGAATTTCCAGATCGCGGTTGCGCCTGACATCAAAAGCCAGGACGCGAAAACAAGAAAAGCTGGCAATACGTCTATATATTCCATTTTTCCTGCTTCTGCTGTGCTTATCAGAATATGAATGGCCGAGGCAGGCAAAGCACCGAGGCGGGCAAATCGGGAATCGTTGTTGTTTGCAGCATCTTAGGGAATCGCTTGGCGCGTGCTGGGAGGAATAGCACAAATACGGGGGCATCAATCCCCCCGGCTGCGTTTTTCGCAGAAAAGGTTGTGAAAACCGTCAACAGCACCTAAAAGGCTGGCATGGTGATGCACCTGGTGATAAAAAGGCCCAGCTGTGCAGTGGAAGAAATCTGCTTTGGATCAATTGAAACAGATAGACATCCGCTCATTTGTGCCGCAAGAGCCTGTGTCCATGGGCACACTAAGAACACTAATCGCTCCTTTCCCCCTTATATGCGCGTAGGTATTCCTTTAGCTAAAGCTAATAAAATTTAATCCAGAATGTGTCTGGAGCGGAGTGAATGGCGTCTTTATTCCAAAGTCTCAAAATGACATATTCAATATTTTATAAATTTGCTGGGTTATTTTTTAGAACAGTAAATTTTGAACGAGTTCTTGGTGTTTTGGCTATTTAGTAAAGGCATTGATAACAACTGGAAGACAAAACGAGAGATACTTTGTTACACCGTGTATAATTCCCTCATCACAACGATTTCGGAGGCAGGTATGAATTACGCTTTGATTATGGCAGGTGGGGCAGGGACCAGACTCTGGCCGCTCAGCAGGGACGGGCATTCCAAGCCTGCCCTTCAACTTTACAGTGATCAAAGCATGTTTCAGATCGCGGTCGAAAGGCTGTATCCCCTCTTCACTCCAGAGCAGATCCTGGTGGTTGCCAGCCAAAAGCATATTCCGGACCTGGCCCAACAGGTGCCTGATATTCCCCAGGAAAACTATATTATTGAACCAGAAGGCCGCGGCACTGCCAGCGCGATCGGCCTGGCCGCCATTCACCTGCTCAAACGCGATCCGGAAGCCACCATGGCTGTCCTTACCGCTGATCATCATATCGGCAGGACGGAGACCTTCCGCGGCGTCGTTCAAGCGGCGCTCGATCTGGCGCAGGAAGATTATCTCGTCACGCTCGGCATCACCCCCACCTGGCCTTCAACCCAATATGGCTATATCGAGCAAGCTGGCGCGGTTGGTGAATACAATGGGTTCAAAGCCTATCACGCCAAACGCTTTGTCGAAAAACCCAACCTTGATAACGCTCAAACGATGCTTGCCCTGGGCAATTACACCTGGAACAGCGGCATGTTCATCTGGAAAGTATCGGTCATCATGAACGAGTTCCGCGAGCAAATGCCTGCTCTTCACGAAGCATTAATGCGCATAGCAACAGCGATTAATACGCCGGACTATGAGCGGGTTCTCAATGAAAACTGGTTCTCGATTGTCAAGCAGACCATCGACTACGGCATCATGGAAAACGCGAAGAACATTTTGGTAATTCCAGCGGACATGGATTGGCTGGATGTCGGCACCTGGACCAGCCTCAAGAGCCTTTTACCAACCGACGAGAAGGGCAATGCCACCCGCGGCGACGTTCTTTTGCAGGATTCACAAAACACGCTTGTGATGGGCAGCACGCGCATCATCACCGGGCTTGGGCTAAAAGACCTGATCGTTATCGACACGCCTGACGCATTATTGATCTCCACTTTGGAAGAATCCGGAAAAGTCGGCAAGCTTGTCAATCTTCTCAAAGAACAAGGTCGGACGGATCTGGTCTAAACCAACACAAGCCACTCAAAAAGCATGACCGCGCTCCTGCTGATCATTTACCTGGCCTTTATCAGCCTGGGTTTGCCCGATTCAATGTTGGGGGCTGCCTGGCCGCTGATGCAAAACGAGCTTGGCTTACCGCTTTCCGGGGCAGGGTTGGTTTCTCTTATTGTGACCAGCGGCACCATTATTTCCAGCCTGCTAACTGGCAAATTGATCAAAAAACTGGGGACTGGCCTCCTGACCCTTCTTAGCGTTGCCGTCACTGCATTGGCCTTGCTGGCGTATTCTTTTACTCAAAACTATCTCTGGCTCTGCTTTTTCGCCCTGCCGCTTGGCCTGGGTGCGGGCGCGGTCGATGCGGCCCTAAACGATTTCGTTGCCCGCCATTATTCTTCGCGTCACATGAGCTGGCTGCATGCCTTTTGGGGCATTGGCGCCACCTCCGGCCCGCTGCTGATGGCCTGGATGATCGCTTTAAGCAATCACTGGCAAAACGGCTACAGTCTGGTTTCGTTCGTTCAATTCTTTTTGGTAGCCTTGCTTGCTCTCACTTTGTCACTCTGGAAAAAATCGGAACCGATACAACAAAATGACAGTCAGGAACAGCACTACCAAACACCTCTCTTTCAAATCCCTGGGATTTTGCCCAACCTGCTCGCCTTCTTTGCCTATTGTGCTCTGGAACTAAGCGCCGGACTTTGGTTTGCCAGCTATCTGGTTCAGATCCGCAAAGTCACACCCCAGACTGCCAGCGCCTGGGCTGCCAGCTACTATTTCGGCATAATGCTTGGGCGGGTCATCAACGGTTTTCTTACCGCACGCTTCAGCAGCAAAACGCTGATCCGTGCCGGTCAGGCTTCCATCCTGATGGGGATTCTTCTGCTGTTTTTACCCGGTCAGATCATCAGCCTGATCGCTTTGCTTATGGTCGGCATGGGCTGCGCTCCGATCTATCCCTCCATGCTCCACGAGACGCCCACCCGCTTTGGTCAGGAAAACTCATCCCGCCTGATGGGCATTCAGATGGCATCCGCTTATCTTGGGCTAACGCTTATGCCGCCCTTGCTCGGTCTGATCGCCACCCGCAGCAGCCTGGCAATCTTCCCTTTCGCCCTATTATTTTTGCTGCTCCTGATGTTCTTCAGCTCAGAGCGTGTCAATCAAATGGTGGAAAACCGTCAGCAAGAAAAGCACTCAGCCCAAAGTTAGCCAAAGGGCCAGAACAAAATTGTTTGTGGCAGCAAAAAAGGCTATTTTTCGTTACCCGTTACCAAACCATGCTTCAAGGCCAGAATAACAGCCTGAGTGCGGTCTGAGACGCCTAATTTTGCGAACAGCGTGCTGGTATAGTTGCGAACGGTGCCCTCCGAGAGATACAGCCGTTGAGAAATATCAGCGTTGTTCAGCCCTTGCGCCAGCAAATTGAGAATATCCTGTTCCCGTTCGGTCAAATTGTAGGAGGTATCATCGTACCTGGCGGGAGAGCTGGCCACATTGCTCAAAACCTTGGCTGCGACGCTCGGGTCAATATAAGCATCGCCGGCGATGGTGCCCTTGATCGCCTCCAGAAGCTCCTGGCGGGGACGGTCTTTCATCAGATAACCTGATGCGCCGCTGCGGATCGCGTCAAAAAGCCATTTATCATCCATGTACGTGGTCAAAACCAAAATCGGCAGATTGGGGTGGCTGAGGCGCAGTCTGCGGATGGCCTGAACGCCGTTCATGCGCGGCATCTGCAGATCCATCAAGATCAGGTCCGGCACTTCCTCCTCGACCAGATTCAGGGCTTCCTGCCCGTCATTGGCGATGCCGCTCACGTGAATTTCGGGGTCCGATTCGAGTATGCGCTTCAGGCCCTCACAGACGATTTCCTGGTCATCCGCAATCAGTACTTTGATCATAATATTCTCTCCCATTGCAACAGGATCTTTGTTCCCACTCCCGGTTGGCTGTTCACCGTTAGATCAGCCCCAATGGTGCCAGCCCGTTCCCGCATGCCTTTCAAACCATAACGGTCTGACGAATGGGTGCTTTCCGGGTTGAAACCAATACCGTTGTCCCGTATTTCCATCTCAACAATGCCATCAACTTCTCCAAAGTTGAAAAAGATCGTATCAGCATCCGCGTGCAGAGCCACATTTTCAATTGCTTCTTGACCGATGCGATAAAAAGCTTGTTCGACGTTGGGCGGCAAAATATGCGTAAGCGGCGCGATCGAGGCCTCAACTTTGATCTCCTGGCGCTCAGCCAGGTTTTCGAGCAAAGTTTTTAGCGCCAGCTCCAGTCCCAGATCCTCCAAAGGTTGAGCACGCAGATCTTTGAGAGCACGTCGGGTTCCGTCCAGACCAGTGCGGGCAGCCTGCAGGGAAGCGTCAAGCATTCGATGAACTTCATCATTGCCTTCTGGAACATAAGTTTTCAGCGCTTCTAAGTTAACCGAGATTCCGCTCAGCGTATGGGCCAGCGTGTCATGCAGCTCGCGTGCCAGGCGGTTGCGTTCACGGCTGGTCGCGAGGCTCTCAAGCGTGTTGGCGTATTGGCCCAGCTGAATATTGGCAAGGATCAGTTTGTGTTTTTGCTCTTTTTGACGTTCATTGAGCTGACAAACCAAAAAACCAACCAAACCAAAAGCAAAGGAACGAATGACCGGCAGGCTAAATACGGGCAGCGTGTCCAGCGTAAAATGCCCGACGATCAAAAAACTGATGATCAGATCGGAAAGGTTGGTGATTACAGTATAGACCACCACCGCCCTGAAATCGTACTGCCAGGCGATAAAGACCACCGGCACGAGCAGGATGGGCACCAGAGAATAGGATTGTGAGATAAAGTGGGTCAGGCCGCGGCCGGGCTCAAGCAGGTACATCCAGCTTCCACCCACCATCGCGAGCGTGTATAAGAAAAGAATGAAAGGAAAGTAGCGTTCCCTGAGTTTTCTTTCCAGCCATTGAAAAGAGAGCAGCAGAAACAAGATTCCATGCACGATCACGTAATACACGGATTGGAAGGTCATGATTTCAGTTCGAATCACGCTGACGTCGTCGTACACCCAACGGGCGGAAAAATAGACCAGACCGATCAGGGCAAAATAGCGAAAAAGTTTTAGTAATCCTGGTTCGAGCGGCTTCTTCATAGAGTGATATTACCACTTTTTGAAGGGAAGATTTAGAAAACCAGGCCCTGTATCGGACCAAGAAAAGTCAAAATGATTCTGTCCGGTCTGTTCCGCTCTGGGTTCAGCTCCAAAAAGTCTTCCTTTCCACATTTTGAGCTTTCTTTCCTTCCTGGAACAACAAAAAACCACCCCAAAAATGAAAAAAAATGGAAATCATGCGCAAAAAAGCAGTATTAACGAATCAGAAGTCGATTTGGCTCATCCATTCAGCTTCTATCCCTTCGGTTTTATGACGATTGTCACGAAAAACGTGAAAAAGCTCATGTTTTTGATGTTTGTTGGCAGGTGTCAAAAGTCGGGCGAATCCGCTATCATGCTGCCGAGGATTTTATGGAAATAGCAATTCAGACCAAGGGGATCAATAAAAAATACCGCAATCAGAATGGCCGCGCGGCTCTGACTGATCTTAACCTGAGCGTAAAAAAAGGCTCTCTGTTTGGGATCATTGGCTCGGATGGAGCCGGCAAAACCACACTGTTGCGCATCTTATCCACTGTTCTTCAGGCGAGTTCCGGCTCTGCTTTCCTGGCGGGTCTGGATGTTCGCAAACAGCCCGAAGATATCCGCAAGATCCTGGGCTATATGCCGCAGGAATTTAGTCAATACCCGGATCTGAGCCTTCAGGAAAACCTGAATTTTTTTGCCGACATCCAGCAGGTTCCTGCCAACCTAAAGAAGGAACGCATAGACCGGATGCTCGAATTTACCCATCTGGCGAAGTTCCGCGACCGTGCGGCAGGCAAGCTTTCCGGTGGCATGAAAAAGAAACTTGCCCTGGCTTGTGCCATGGTGCACAATCCGCAGGTGCTCATTTTGGATGAGCCGTCCACCGGCGTCGACCCGGTCAGCCGCGGAGAGTTTTGGAATATCCTGGCCAATATTGTCAAAGATGGCGTGACTGTCCTGATCTCCACACCGTACATGGATGAGGCTGATCGTTGCAACGAGGTCGGAATGCTTTATGAAGGCCGTTTGCTTCGCGCGGGTACCCCTGAAGAGATCACCCAGAGCCTTCCCTTTGAAACGCTGGAGGTAAAAGCCACCCCTCGCAAACGCATGCGGGAAATTGTCGATCAAACGCCCGAGATTCTCAACTGGAACCCGGTGGGGGATCGTTTGCGCATAGCCATAAACCCGGGTGAGCAGGACAGGGTAATGGAAACGCTCAGAAACCAGTTTGATGCCGAAGCCATGCCCGTGCGCGTTTTGCGGCCGGTGCGAAAAACGATGGACGACGCCTTCATTGATATGGTTTCCAACCAGAAGGAGGCGCAGTCCTCATGACCAGTAACGCCGTTTCAGTAAAGCAACTGACTAAAAAATTCGGCAAATTTACCGCGGTGGATCGGGTTAGCTTTGATATCCCACAGGGTGAAATTTTTGGTTTGCTTGGCCCCAACGGTGCCGGAAAAACGACCACCATCCGTATGTTGTGCGGCTTGCTTAGACCAGATGGCGGTTCAGCCGTGGTTTTGGGTTACGATGTCGCTAAACATCCCGAGGAGATCAAAAAACGGATCGGGTACATGTCGCAAAAATTCTCCCTCTACAATGATCTGCGGCTCGATGAAAATCTCGATTTCTACGCCGCGGTTTATGGAATTAACCAGTTGGGCGAACGGCGCAAAAAAGTTGACGAATTGCTCGAGCTGGCAGACCTGAAAGACCGACGCAAAGAGTTGACCAAAAACCTATCCGGGGCCTGGCGGCAGCGTCTCGCGTTGGCTTGCGCCATCATTCACAGCCCGAAAATGCTTTTTTTGGACGAAGCCACTGCCGGGGTTGATCCGCTGGCAAGGCGTAATTTCTGGGATCTCATTTATCGGCTGGCCGGGCAAGGCATCAGCGTTTTGGCTACTACCCACTATATGGATGAAGCGGATTATTGCAACATCATCGCCATGATGTATCAGGGCGAAATTGTTGCCCAGGCTGGTCCTGACGAGATCAAGGATCAATTGCCTGGCGTGCTGGTTCAGATCGATGTCGATCAGCCCATGGAGGCGCAGGAGTTCCTGGCCAAAGGCAATAACATCCTCAATAGTTCTGTTCAGGGTGTCCAGCTGCACGTGACCGTGCCGGACCAGAATGCAATTCCAGCTTTGGAAAACCGTTTGATCCAGGCTGGGTTTCAGGTGCGCTCCCTGGAAATTATTCAGCCATCGCTGGAAGACGCCTTCACCGCGATGGTCAACAAAGAACGCAAGGAAAAACGATAGGCCGGGTTCGATATTCGAATCCGGTAACGACTGGACAAAACTTGTCCGCATAATTTGGAGCATATATGCATAGATTATGGACTATTATGAAAAAGGAGATTCGCCACATCCTGCGCGATCCACTCACGCTGGCCTTGATCATTGCCCTGCCAGCGGCTTTGTTGATCCTGCTTGGCTATGGTATCACCGGCGAATCCAAGGGGATGACCCTGGCGATTGTCGATTTGAGCAAGTCGGATGCCAGTCGGGCCTATATCGAGCGCTTTACTGCCTCAGAAGACTTCCGCCTGACTCAATCCATTCAAAATGAGGCTGACCTCAAACTCAAGATCGACCTTGACGAGGTCGATGTTGGCATCATCATTCCTCCCGATTTTGGGCGAAACATTAGTGGCAACCAACCTTCACGGGTCATGATCCTGGTCGATGGTTCCACCAACCCTTCCGATGTCAGTACCGCTCAGCTTAAACTCGCCTCCATTAGTGAAATCGCTTCTCAGGAATTGCTTTTTGAGCGCATTACCACCAGCGGCATGGCCGGGCAGATCACCTTCCCGATCGAGACCACGGTGCAAACACTGTATAACCCGACCGGCAACATGAAAAAATACATGATTCCTGGCCTGATCCCGATCATTTTGCAGGTGCAAACCATTCTTCTGGCTGCCCTTTCGATCGTGCGTGAACGCGAGCAGGGCACCATGGAGCAACTGATCGTCACGCCCATCAAGGCCTGGGAATTAATGCTTGGCAAGATCATCCCTTATCTCATTGTTTGCAGCCTGAACCTGGTAGTCATGCTCTGGATGGGCGATTTTATGTTTGGCGTCAAGGTGCAGGGGAACCTGTTTGAACTCATTTGGCTGAGCATCATCTTCACGCTTGGCTCACTGGGTATGGGCGTCCTGATCTCCAACATCTCAAAATCGCAGATGCAGGCTGTTTATATCTCGGTTTTCATCGTGATCATCCCGGCCATCATCCTGACCGGTCTCATGTTCTCACGTGAGAACATGCCTGTCTTCACCTACTGGTACAGCGAACTCCTGCCTGTGACCCATTATCTTGAAATCACAAGGGGCATTATCGTTCGTGGTGTTGATGCGGCCACCTTGCTGTATACATCGACCCTTCCCTTGGTTGTCCTGAGCGTTGGATATTTCATCGCCTCAGTAATTAGCTTCAAAAAACATATTTAGACGAAAGAGAAAACATGAAAAAATCACTCCTTCTTACAATTTCAATCATCATGGTCTTTGGACTCTTGCTTTCAGCTTGTCAGACCAATAATAAGGACGAAATGATCGGATCCGGCACGCTTTCAGCCGTTCAGGTAAATGTCATTCCTGAAGTCAATGGGAAAATTCTATCCATTGAGGTTCAGGAAGGGCAGCAGGTCAATGAGGGTGATGTCTTGATCAAATTAAACGATGAATTCATCGCTGCTCAGGTCAGCCAGGCGGTAGCCGCCAAACAAGCTGCAGAAGCAACCCTCGAGGCTGCCAACCAGCAGCTCGCTTATGCCAGGGCGCAGTATGATGTCGCCGTTCAGGCTTCCCGATACCAGACCGCAGACCAACGCGATCAGGCTTGGGCTGCCCCCGTCGCCGATGACTTCCGGCCTAACTGGTATTTCGAAAAAGAGGAACTGATCACAGCGGCCAATGCTGTTATCGAGTCCACGTTGAAAAATCTTGAAACCCGCAAAGCCAACCTCGAAAAGGAACTAAACGCCAAGGCCAACGAAGATTTCATTGAAATTGAACAGAAACTTGCTGAAGCCCAGACCCGATTGAACATCGCTCAGGCTACCCTTGCCAAAGCAAAAACCAACAATGACGCGGCCCTCATCGATGCTGCCGAGAGCGCCGAAGACCTGGCCCAATCTGAGTTTGACACAACTCTCAAAAAATATAACGATGCCCTCACCACCAGCGCGGCAGAGACGATCCTCGAGGCTCGTGCGCAACTTGCGGCTGCTCAATCCAGTTACGATTATGCTCTTGACTATTTGATGTCGCTCCAGACTGGAGAGGACGCCTTGCAGGTGCGCGTAGCCGATGCGGCTGTCAAACAAGCCGAAGCCGCGCTAAGCCAGGCTGAGGGCAATCTCGCTCAGGCCGATGCAGCCTTAAATCTGGCTAACCTCCAACTGGATCGAACCCAGATCAAGGCTCCGATCAGCGGCACGGTTATCTTCACCAATGTTGAGGTTGGCGATATGGCAATTGCTGGTGGTACGGTCATGACCATTGCTCAGCTTGATGAACTTGAGCTCTTTGTCTATATCCCCGAAACCTGGTATGGGCAGATCTCCCTGGGTGATAAGGTTGATATCAGTGTTGATTCCTTCCCGTCAGAAACTTTTAAGGGGGAAGTCGTGCGTATTGCCGACAAGGCGGAATACACCCCCAGAAATGTTCAGTCAGCCGATGGCCGCGCAACCACGGTCTACGCGATCAGGATTTTGGTTCCCAACCCCAACCTGCGCCTCAAACCCGGTATGCCCGCTGACGTCGATTTTGGAAAGTAACGCTTTTTTAGCCAATTCCTGTTCTTAAAAAGAAGAGGCTGTCCCGATATTATGGGAACAGCCTCTTTTCGGTTTGAAACAAATCTTTACTTGATCGTGGTCAGATAATACGACAGACCCATCTGCTCGATCTGGCCGATCTGCTCTTCAAACCAGTCCAGATGGCCTTCTTCCTGTTCCAGGATCTTTTCCAATAACTGCTTGGTGCCGTTGTCTTTTTCTTCCACCATCACCTTGATTGCCGCGTTGTAGCTGACCACAGCGCCGCTCTCCATAACATGATCGTTCTTGAGCATGCCCGGAATATCCTTGCCGATGGTGATCTTGTCCAGTTCGCTGACGATCGGTCTGCCGCCCAAAAACAGAATCCGCTCGATCAGTTCTTCAGCGTGCTTCATCTCTTCAATCGCGGCATGTTCCAGATCTTCATGGAAGGCACTGTATCCCCAGTCCTCGGCCATTTCAGCGTGGACAATATACTCGTTGATCGCGGTCAGTTCCTCCCGCAGCAATTTGTTCAATGTATCGATTACTTTCTGATTGGTTTCCATCTTTTCACCTATTCTTTCGTAATGGTCATGAGGTAATTCTTAAGACCCATCTGGTCGATCTGGTCAAGCTGTTCCTCGATGTAATCGAGATGGTCTTCTTCGTCCTTCAGAATGGAATCCAGCAGCTTCTTGGTGCCGTGATCCAGATTCTCGGCTGCCAGGCGAATGGCTTTGTTATACTCAGCGATCGCGCCCAATTCAGCCTTGTGATCGTTCTCGAACATCTTTGCCACTTCTTCACCGATGTGGATATTATTCAGCTTGTTGACGATCGGTTCACCTTCCAGGAAGAGAATTCTGCCGATCAGTTTCTCAGCGTGGGTCATTTCGGTGATCGCACGCTTCTCGATGGTCTCATGCAGGGCTTCGTAACCCCAGTCACCGCACATTTCGGCGTGAACAATATACTGATTGATGGCAGTTAATTCATCTGCCAACAAAAAGTTCAAACTATCAATGATTTCTTTTTTGCCTTTCATATTAGCTCCTTTTCGCTTGTCTTACAGCAATGCCTGAATTATATCCTTTATTGAACAATTAATTCAAATTGCAAATAGTTTTGCGGCAAATGTGAAACGATAACTGCGGCTTTCTGGAGGGGCAAAAAAAGCTGGCCTTGACCTCTGGTAAAGAATCGCACCAGCCTGGGGTCCCGTACGGCCTTGCACGACTTGCCCTCTCGCCTCTTTCGAGGGTGTGTAGAAGCGACTTCTCACTCCAGAACCCACAGCAATTATCAGCATGAAATCTGTACAGCCTGGATTCCCCTTTCCTCAGGCGAATGTTAATTAATTCATGACCGAAAACCGACTTGCAAGGCAGAGAGAATGTGTTTGGAATGTGTTTGCCAGAATCCCGTTATCCAGTGGAATGATCAGGATATCTTTTAAGAGTTTTGCAACTTATTGTTAATAATTGCGTTAAAGTCATAGGCAGTTTTACTTGAACAAAAATCAGTTATAAGGAAATATTCATGGGCATATTTAGCAACAATGTAATGGGGCTCTACAACCTAAAGGAGGAAAATACTCCAATCGAAAAGTTACCGCGTTATGATTTTGCCAAACCGGTCAAACCTCAGGCGCATTATTTACGCCCCATCACCTGGGCGCTTAGCTTTCCGGATGTCTGGAAGCACAAATCCACCACCACCCGCGACCTGAAAGGCGTCAAACCTCCTTATCTGTTGCTTTGCAACCATAACAGTTTTCTCGATTTCAAGGTCATGACGTCTGCCATCTTCCCCAGGCGCGCCAATTATGTCGTCGCTCTGGATGGCTTCATCGGGCGCGAATGGATCATGCGCCAGGTTGGCTGCATTGCCAAACGCAAGTTCGTCACCGACATTGAACTCATTCGTCAAACCTCCCGTTTGCTCAAGCAAGGCCAGATCGTGGTCTATTACCCTGAAGCCCGCTATTCCCATGTGGGCAGCGAGTCGGTTTTGCCGGAATCTCTTGGCAAGATGATCAAATACCTGCAGGTTCCCGTCGTTACCCTTTTGTTGCACGGTCATCACATCACCGAACCGGTTTGGGATCAGGTCAACCGCAACACCCCCGTGCAGGCAGAAATGCAGCTTGTTTTATCCAGCGAGGATACCCGGCAGCTTGCTCCCGAGACCATTCATGAAAAAATCAGTCAGGCTTTGCGTTTTGATGACTATCGCTGGCAATTCGAAAACAAAATCCGCAACGACTTTCCTGAGCGTGCCCGTGGCATTCATCGCGTTCTCTACCAGTGCCCCAACTGTCATACAGAATATAAAATGACTTCCGGCGCTGATCAACTGAGCTGTCAGGCTTGTGGCAAAACCTGGCAATTGACCGAATTTGGTCAATTAAAGGCGTTGGAAGGGAAAACCGAATTTGAATTCCCGACCGATTGGTACGAATGGCAGCGCAAAAATGTGCGTCAGGAAGTTCTGGCAGGCACCTACGCTTTCGAATCCGAAGTCCTGATCGACTCCTTACCAGACTCCCGTGGTTTTATTCCCATGGGAAAGGGTTGGCTCAGACATGATATGAATGGCATGACCTTGCGCGGTAGTCACGCCGGAGAAGACTTTGAAGTCTATAAATCCGTTCAGTCGCTTTATTCTATACACGTGGAATACAACTATATCGATAAAAAGCGCGACTGCGTCGATATCAGCACCACGGACGATAGCTATTTTGTCTACCCTCTGGCGGATGAATCTTCAGTTACTAAGATCGCCCTGGCGGTCGAGGAACTCTATCAGCTCAGAAATCGATAAACCTGTCTTCTGCCAATGCCTTTGCGCCTAAGATCCCGGATTGGGTACCCAATCCGGGTGGCACGATATACTCATCAATCCCCTCTAATATCTGTCTGGTCTGAATATAGCCATTCAAATAACAAAGCGTTTTTTCCCGGATCATGGGGAATAGCTGTTCTTGCGTCATCACACCGCCGCCTAAAATAATCCGTTCAGGCGAAAGCGTGCAGATAATCCCTTGCAATGCCAGCGCGATATAATCCGCCTCCAGCTCCCAGGCAGGATGGTCAGACGGCAATTCCGTCGCCGGGATTCCCCATCGCCCTTCAATGGCCGGGCCGCTTGCCAGCCCTTCAAAACAATCGCCGTGAAATGGGCACCCACCCGCGTAAGGATCTTTGATCTGATCGTGAGGCAATCGCACGTGTCCCATCTCTGCGTGTGTCATGCCGTGCAGCAATTCCCCGTTCACCATCGCGCCAGCGCCGATTCCGGTCCCGATCGTGTAATAGACAACATCGCTCAAACCCGTGCCAGCCCCCCATTTTGCCTCAGCCAGCACGGCAGCGTTTACGTCGGTATCGAATCCAATCGGAATCCCCAGTCCCTCCTCAAAAAAACCGACCACATTTGTGTTTTCCCAGCCTGGTTTTGGCGTTGCCAGAATTTTTCCATAATTCACAGAAGTTCGGTTAGGGTCCAATGGCCCAAAACAAGCGATTCCAAGCGCGTTCAGGCGTTCAGCGTATCCTGAGTCTCTGAAAAAACTCAAGCATGCCGCCAGAGTCTCTTCAGGCTTGGTCGTCGCGATGCGTTCCTGAGCCAGAATTGTATTATCCTGGTCGATCACCGCGCACAAAAACTTCGTTCCCCCACCTTCAATTGCTCCATAAATTTTTGATTTCATGGCAACCTCATTTCATTTAAAATCATACCAGAACGGGACTTCACTTCTATTAAAATTATTCAGAAATACTCAAAACCGATTCCAGGTTCATCCAATCTTCGTTAAGAAAAAGCAATTTGCGATGAAAATGATCTTTATACCTTGACGAGAGAATTCCTCGAAGTAAACTAATAGTATGACTATCTTAACAATCACAACTGACTTTGGAAATTTGAATGGTTTTACCGGCACGATGAAAGGTGTCATCTACGGTATTGCGCCTGACGTTAAAATTGCTGACATCACCCACGAAATCCCAGCTCAGGACATTCGCACCGGCGCGATTGCCCTTTGGCGTGCTGCGGCATACTTCCCACCCAATACGGTGCACGTTGCTGTTGTTGACCCTGGCGTCGGCACCGCTCGTCGCGCGATTGGCGCCAGACTGGGTGATCAATACTTTGTCTTGCCTGATAACGGCCTTATCACTCCCATGCTCGAAGATGCCGAAGCCGCGGGGAAAGAGGTGCTCATCGTTCACCTCGACAAACCCGAATACTGGCTCGAAAATGTTTACACCACCTTCCACGGGCGCGACATCTTCGCCCCCTGTGGTGCCCACCTGGCGGCTGGCGTGCCTCTTGAAAAAATGGGTACCATCATTAACGATCCCGTTCGCACGCCTTTGCCCAAACCTCAGAAAACTGCTCAGGGCTACCAGGCGAACATTGTTGTAATTGACGTTTTTGGCAATTGTTCCACCAATTTGCGCGTCAAAGATGTCCCCGACCTCACTAAAACCACCCTGAAAATTGCCGGTCAGACCATCGAAGGCATCGTTCCTTCCTATGGTCATCGCAAGGTCGGCGATTTGGTCGCTGTCACTGACAGCGAAGGTTTTGTTGAAGTTGCTGTAGTGAACGGCAGCGCTGCCCGAACCTATGGCATCAAATTAGACGATCCTGTAGAGGTTATATTCCATGAATAATACTGAGCCGTTGCCCCTGGTCTTACAAAACCTGAGCTTTCGGTATCACTCACGTACTGTTCCTGCAATTCGCAACATCAATCTCTCCCTTGAACCCGGTCAGATCATGCTTCTGGCCGGTTCTTCGGGTTGTGGCAAAACAACGCTGATGCGTTGTATCAACGGACTCATCCCTCATTCCTATCGCGGTGAAATGTCCGGGGAAGTTCTCATCCACGGGCAATCCGTTCGCGGCATGAGCCTCTCACAAATCTCAAGAAACGTTGGCACTTTGCTTCAGGACCCCGAACGCCAGATTCTGGGAACCTATGTGCTCAACGAAGTTTGTTTTGGGCTTGAGTCACTGGGCATGTCGCGCGAAGAAATGCTCCCCATCGCTCATCGTGCCCTTGAACGACTTCATATCTCACACCTCAAAGATAAAGAAACTTTCTTCACCTCCGGTGGTGAGAAGCAAAAAGTTGCCCTGGCTGGTGTCCTCGCGATGGAACCCAATATCCTGCTCCTGGATGAACCGCTGGCCAGTCTTGACCCGGCTTCCGCTCACGAAGCCCTGCAGGCTTTTCGTGAACTGGCAGATGAGGGACTTTCGATCATGATCGTCGAGCACCGTGTCGAAGATGTCCTTTCCATCAATCCGGAAAAAGTTGTCTATATGGACGACGGCGAAATCACTTATTCCGGTGATGTTGCCGGTCTCCTCGAGGCAGTGGATTATTCCCGCATCAAATTGCCAGCTAATGTCATTGCCCGGCGGGCAAAAGGCAAACCCTTCCCGGTCTTCAAGCCTACCGTTCCTCAACTGGATCCAAACAGCGAGCCTCTCGTTTCCTTTCAGGATGTTCGCTTCCAGTATAAGGAAGACACGCCCGAAGTCCTCCATGGCATCAACATGGAAGTTCGCGCCGGCGAGGTCATCGCTATCCTCGGTCACAACGGATCAGGTAAAACGACCACCGTCAAACACGCGCTTGGCTTGCTCAAACCCACCACCGGAAAGGTTTTGCTCGGGGGTAAGGATTCAAAGAAGAACACCATCGCCCAGGCTGCCAAAACCATTGGTTATGTCTTCCAGAGCCCGACCCAAATGCTCTTTGCTTCTACCGTGCGGGAAGAATTATCCTACGGCCCCGAAAACCTCGGGTTTTCCAAGGAAGAAGTTGCGGCAAATGTCGATTGGGCCATCGAAACCGTCCATCTTGAAGCCGAATTGCCAACGCCACCTCTGGCGCTGTCCTTTGGTCAGCAAAAACGCGTCTCGATCGCCTCGGTGCTCTCCATGCGCTCGCGCGTTCTCATGATGGACGAACCGACCGCTGGGCAGGATTACTGGAATTACCAATCCTTCATGGATACCATTCTGCAAACCCCAGGCTTTGACGCGATCATCTTCATCACGCATGACCTCGACCTGGCGCTCATTTATGCCAATCGGGTTATTGTTCTGTATGGTGGTGAGATTGTTGCCGACGGACATCCCCAGGATATTCTTCTCGATGAAGAGAATTTAAAGAAATGGCGCTTATTGCCAACTTCTTTGTTAAAATTGAATCAGCAATTATGGCCTCAAACCGGCCAATATATGCGCGCGGAAGCGCTAAGTCAATTTATTTCATAATTTTTGGAGGTTTTTATGGAAAATACATACACAACTGGTACGAAAAAGAGCATTTGGAACTTCGGAACCAACCAGGTCGTCTATGCCGCCATTGGCGCTGCCTTGTACGCGGTCGTAACCTAGGCATTCAACATGTGGCAGATCCCCGGCGCCGGCAATGTCGGCATTCGCCCGGCCATTGTCATCCCCATGTTCTTCGGTATTGCTTTTGGTCCCATTGTTGGTTTCATCACCGGCTTTGTTGGCAACATTCTTGCTGACATGCTCAGTGGTTATGGTTTCTGGATCTGGTGGGACCTCGGCAACGGCATTATTGGTCTGATCCCCGGCCTCTTCTCAGCCATGATCTTTAAGTACAACGAGACCAAATCCATCATCCTTGGCGAATTATCCGTCTTATTGGGTAGTGGTATTGGCATGGGTGTGGCTGCGCTCTCAGAACGCTGGGTTTCCGGTGCCGACATGAACACCGTCATTTTTGGTAATTTCATTCCGGCTTTCCTGACCAATCTCGTCTGGGGTCTCATTTTGCTCCCCGTCCTGATGATCGCCTACGCTGCCATCGTACAACGCAGCGGCCGCTAAAAAATGTTTGAGGGCGGCCAACCGGCCGCCCTCATCCTGATTCGAAATGCTGGTTACCTGGAATTATCGCTACCGTAACAGTCCCATGGATCATATCGATCCGCGGGCACGTTTTATCTTTTCTTTTGCCTTGCTCTTTGCGGCAACTGCCAGCTGGGATCCCACCATTCTGTTTGTCATCTTTGTGATCGCCTTGATCTGGTATGCCATGGGCAAACTCACCTGGAAAGATACAAAATTTGCCTGGCTGATGATCTCAGTCATGCTCTTTACAATGATCGTGGTCAACACCATCATCACGGGTGGTGGAGCCGGGGGTGTTGTCCCCCCCGGCGGTCAACTGGTTTGGTCCGAAGGCTTCACGATCTTCGGCAAGCATTTCACTTTTGGATTGACCGTTGAAAGGCTTTGGTTCGCGGTCGCTCAACTGATGCGCATCCTTTCCATCTCCCTGGTATTCATCATGATTCCTTACACGATGGATTCCCGCGCTTATGGCGTCACTTTCAGCAAACTTGGCATGCCCGACCGTTTGGCCTACACCATGGAACTTTCCTTCCGCTTCATTCCCACCCTGGCCCGAAACCTTCAGGTCACCCTTGACGCGCAACGGGCGCGTGGCTTTGAACTGGATGCTGGCAAAGGCAACCTGATCAAGAAAATTCAGCGCATCGCGCCTTTGCTCATCCCCGTGACCATGAATGCCATTGTCTCATCCGAAGATATCGCCAACGCCATGGACCTACGTGGTTTTGGTCAGCAGAAACGCACCTGGCTCTATGAGCTCAAATTCCATTGGTGGGACTGGGCCATCATTGTTTTCTCAGTTCTCATGCTTATTGTGGTCTACTTGCTCGCCTTCCGCTACAACATGCGCCTGTTTGCCGTCCCGGATTGGTGGTACGCGATCTTTAATTGAGGCCGGTAAGAATTTACTAATTTGTGGAAACAAGATACAAAGTCGGGTTGCGATCCTGCCATTTTCAGGTTCAACCCGACTCTTTTGCTATAGATTGTTAAAAAATTACCTTCACTTCAACAATTCTCAGTGTGGAATTTGTTTAGCTCGTGTTTGCCTGACTACAAGCGAACGTGATTAATTCCCTGACCGAAAATCACCCTGTTGGAACATTTTCGAAAAATCAAGAGGCGAACCGCTTGCATGATAATTCTTTAAGCCTTCGCCCATTGGGAGAAGGTGGCCGAAGGCCGGATGAGGGGCTGCCCGCAGGGCTGGTTAGGATAAATTGGTGCCCGAAGGCCGGAATCGGCTTAAGCCCTCGCCCGTGGGAGAGGGTCGGCGAAGCCGGGGTGAGGGGTGCCCGCAGGGCGGGTGCCTTATACCTTAAGCCTTCTCACCCTGGGAGAAGGTGCCCGAAGGCCGGACTGTTTACCCTGGATTCCCAGGGTGAGGGCAAAAAGACGCATCTACCGACAAACAATGCATCAAATTCCGAATCCACCTTGACATTGCCTTTTTGTTATCCATCCTTGAGACGCATCTGCCTTGCACTTTGCTGACATTCACATCGATTTACTTGACAAATTCATTAATATCGTTAAAATTTAGTTGACAAGTTAACTAAACTTGGTTAACATGTTATGGGATTATGTCACAGGAACGCATCAAACTATACGAATCACTGAAGGCTTCTTTTCTGCATATCGACAATCACGAAAAAGCCTACTTAGCCCGCTTTGGGCTTAATATCCCGCGTTTCTATGTTTTGGTTCACGTCGGGCTCAACCCTGGCATGAACTACATCGATCTTAGCGACCGTCTTTTGTGTACCAAGAGTAATACCACCCGCATTATGCAGGGTATGCTCAGGGATGAGCTCATCACAAGAAAAAACGACCCCAAAGACGGACGCAGCTTTCAGCTCTATCTGACCGATAAAGGAATGGAAATTCTTGATCGTGTTTATCCGGGGTTTGTCAACCGGGTTAACCAGGTCATGGCCCCTTTCACTGAAGATGAGATTGAAAAATATTTAAAGGTACTTCAACATATCGAAAGCACCCTTTCTCCCAATCCCGCTGTCAACCTGATGAATACTCAGGTGCTGGGGCTTGACATTCAGGAGTTGCGAGATAAGGATGAGTAGAGTTATACCTGACGAGTACGTCAAAAAGATTAATAGTTTCAAAAGGAGAAACCAATGAAGAAAAGTTATCTGTTGATTGCAATCGCCCTGATTGCGACTCTGATTTTGGGCGCCTGTGGCACCAAATCAGATACCCCCGTTGTTGACGTTCCTGCCGATGTCGATGCCCCTGTTACCGCTGATGGCGAAGTAGCCGGTACCCTCCGTATCTGGGCTGACGAACAACGCGCCCCCGTTCTGACCGAACTTGGCGCCAAATTCAAGGAACAATACAACATCGACGTCGTTGTTGAGAACATCTCTGGTATTCGCGACCAATTCCTCGTGGCAGCCCCCGCTGGCGAAGGTCCCGATATCATTGTCCTCGCTCACGACCAGGTTCCTGCCCTGACCGAATCCGGCCTTCTCGCAGCGCTTGACCTTGGCGACAAAGCCGCCGATTTCGACCCCGAAACCCTCAAAGCCTATACCTATGATGGCAAACTCTATGGCATGCCCTATGCCCGCGAGAACCTTGGCTTCTTCTACAATGCCGACCTGGTCAAAGAAGTCCCCACCACCTGGCAGGGTGTCTATGACCTCTCCAAAGAACTCATCGACGCCAAAAAGGTTCAGTACGGTATCGTTCTGGGTGGCACTTCCTACGATGCCTATCCCTGGATGACCTCACAGGGTGGTTATGTCTTTGGTGTGAATGCCAATGGCGACTACGACCCCTCTGATGTTGGTGTTGGTTCCGAAGGTATGATCAAATTTGGCGAAATGGCTCTCAAATGGAAGAATGACGGAATTCTGTCTGACAACCTCGATACCACCACTGCCAAATCCATGTTCCTGAATGGCGATGTTGCCTTCTTCATGAACGGTCCCTGGGAAATTAACAACCTCAAAAACGCCGGTCTGAATTTTGGCATCGCCAAATTCCCCGATGGTGGTTATCCCTTCATGGGCGTTCAGGGCTTCGCAGTCAATGCCATGTCCGAGAACGTTTTGCTTGCTCAGACCTTCCTGACCGATTTCATCGCCACCGATGAAGCCATGATGGCTCTCTACGAAGCTGATCCCCGCGGTCCTGCTTATCTCCCGATCGTTGACAAAATTGACGATCCCTACCTCAAGGCCATTGCTGAAGCTGGCGAAAATGCCCTCCCAATGCCCGCAATCCCCGCCATGGCGAAAGTCTGGGGCGACTGGGGCAATGCCCTGACCTTCATCTTCGATGGTTCCAAGACCCCCGAAGAAGCCTATACCTTTGCTCAGGAAGCCATCGTGGCTGCCATTGCTACCAACACCGAAGGCATGGTCAACCTGCCCGGTTCATGGCAAAAAGCTGCTGGTTTTGATTGTGAATGGGACCCCGGATGTGCGGATACCGTCATGACCCTCGGTGACGACGGCAAATACACCGCCACCTTCAAAATCCCTGCTGGTGACTACGAAGTCAAAGTTGCCCTCGATGGTGGTTGGGATACCAACTACGGTGTTGATGGCGTCGCTGGTGGCGATAACATCAAATTCACCGTTGCTGCCGATGGCGATGTAACCTTCGTCTGGGATCCTGAAACCCATATTCTGGACATTCAACTGCCCTAATTTTTAGTCTGACAGGAGGCTTGCGTACGCAAGCCTCCTTTTAACACCAGGAAAGGAGAATTATGTGATGGCTGCAAACAAAATGCCAGACACCTCTGAATTTGCCAAAAAAACCATTTTTGGCGCAGGCAATCTGCTGACCATTCTGATCGTTCTCATTGTCGATATCGCGCTGGGATTTTTTGCGTTTAAACTCTTTAGTTTAGGGTATATCCCATTGGGGATTTGCTTCGTTCTCATTATCATTATGATCAGTGTCGCTTTCCTTGTTCCGAAAGCCCACATGTTCAAATGGATGGCAGTTGGG
Organism: uncultured Anaerolineaceae bacterium; assembly: GCA_964293995.1. Lineage (GTDB taxonomy): Bacteria > Chloroflexota > Anaerolineae > Anaerolineales > Anaerolineaceae > Mesolinea. The sequence continues at coordinate 5,966 of CAXYYH010000010.1, read as the reverse complement.
CTTTCCGCCTGGTTGCTCTTTTCCATTTTCCCCATCATTTACACCGTTTACAACGCGTTTACCAATTACGGTGATGGTCATCTCATCACCCAGTCCCAGGCGATCCAACAAATCGAGGCCCAATCTTACATGCCTGAAACAGGCCGTGCCTACAAATGGATTGCCTATCGCTCGCCAAATCAGGAATACGTTCTTTGGCTCAAAGATGCCGAAGGAAATACCAAACTCGTCAGCATGGTTGATAGTGAACAACGTGCCCCTGAAATTGAGGTTGTTAGCGGACAAAACGGCATTGGCGAGCTCGATGCCGATGGAGCTCCAAAAACAATCGAAGGTTTCACCCGCCTCAACAGCATCCTTGCCTCAACTGACAAGACCCTGACCAATATTAAATTTGGCGATCCAGAACACACGATCCAGATCCGTACCCCACAGGAAGCTGCTGAACTGCTTCCGCTCTATGCTTACGATCCGGTTACCAATACCTTCACCCATCAGATTAACGGTACCGTTTACGAAGATATCGAAGGCACTTATACTGCCAAAAACGGTGACCGTCTGATTCCAGGTTACACAGCCACGGTTGGCATGGCCAACTTCGTTGAGTTTATCAACAGCCCCGGCTTGCGCGGTCCCCTGGTGACGATTGTGATCTGGAACTTCCTTTTTGCCACCTTCAGCCTTCTGCTGACCTTCTCACTTGGTTTGTTGATTTCCATTATTTATGGTGATCCCAAATTTAAAGGCAAAAAGCTCCTGCGCTCACTCCTGCTGATTCCCTATACCATTCCCAGCCTGATTACCATCTTGATCTGGCGCGGTATGTTCAACCCCGACCTTGGAATCATCAATCGCCTGCTGGAAACAGCCTTTAATATTTCTCCACGTTGGTTCACTGTGCCAACCCTCGCCCGTGCGGCCCTGTTGGTTGTCAATACCTGGTTGGGCTATCCCTACTGGATGCTCGTCACCAGTGGAGCCCTTCAGAGTATTCCTGGCGATATCTACGAGGCGGCAGAGATTGACGGTGCCTCTGGCTGGCAAAAGTTTTGGAATATCACTTTACCGCTTCTGCTGGTCAGTGTTGGACCATTGATGATCTCATCATTCATCTTCAACTTCAACAACTTCAATCTTATCTATGCCTTTATTAATGGTGGCCCGCCAATTCCTACCGCGACCACCCAGGCAGGCTATACCGACATCATCATCAGTTATGTTTACAACCTGGCTTTTGCCAGTGGACGTGGCGTTCGCTATGGCTACGCCTCTGCGATCTCCCTTGTCCTCTTTGTTCTGATTGCCGTGATGTCTCTGTTGCAGTTCAAATTCACAAACATGTGGGAGGAGGTTGGCGAAAATGTCTAAAAACCATCCATCATCCATCAAACGAGCTCATACCATCGGCCTGATCTGGCGTTGGGCGCTGGCAGCGGTTCTGATTGTTTTTAGCATCTTCCCGGTGCTTTGGATTGTCTCCGCGTCCATCAATCCGGTCAACGACCTTGCAAGCCAAAAGCTCATTCCCAATAACTGGGGTTTCCAAAACTTCGAGCAGCTGGTCACCAACCCGATTTTCCCCTTCTTCACCTGGTTTAAGAACTCGATCATCATTTCCACGGTCTCGACGCTTCTGACCCTTTCCCTGACTACGCTGGCAGCTTTTGCCTTCTCGCGTTTTCGCTTTAAAGGCAGACAGGGAATGTTGAAGGCGATTTTGTTGATTCAAAGCTTCCCCAACCTTTTGGCAATTGTCGCGCTTTTCACCATTGCCAAGCAAATTGGTGATGTCATCCCCTGGATGGGCCTCAATACCCATGCCGGCCTGATCCTGGTCTATTCCGGCGGTGCCATGGGCATGAATATCTGGCTCATGAAAGGCTATATGGATACCATCCCGCGCGATATCGATGAATCAGCCCATGTTGATGGCGCCACCGACTGGCAGGTCTTCTACAAGCTGATCCTGCCCTTGTTGCGCCCGATCCTGGTCGTCATCTCGATTTTGAGCTTTATCGGCACGTACGGCGAATTCATTATCGCCCGAACCCTGCTGACTCAGCGTGAAATGCAGACCGTTATGGTTGGTTTGCAGATCTTCACCTCCGGGCAATACACCAAAAACTGGGGTGTCTTTGCGGCTGGCGCGCTCATCGCCGCCTTGCCGATCATGATCATCTACCTGATCCTCCAGGATCAGATTGTCGGAGGCCTTACCCAGGGCTCCGTCAAAGGCTAATGCCTGAAAATCGATGAATTTTCTGTACGGGTGGGGTTCACGAACCCCGCCCGTAAACCTTAATCTAATTTAACTCTTCCATCAAGCTGTCCTGATCATATTCAGCAATTCAAAGGATGAAATTTGTTTAGCTCGTGTTTGCCTGACTACAAGCGAACAAGCCTTTGCCAATGGGAGAAGACCTGCTCTCACAAGGAAAGGGTGCCCGTCACCCTGGACTGTTTACCCTGGCGGATGAGGGGCTGTTATTGGCCGAAGGCCGGATGAGGGGTTGCCCGCAGGGCAAGCATGAAACAAACCTTGCTTTCATTATCCCCCAATCTCAGCCTATCGCAGCCCTCTGATCATCTCCAAAACCTCATCCTGAAATCGGCTTGTCAACGCCCGCATATACTCCAGCGGGTCCAACCGCACATCCTCCAAAAGAGGCATCAGGTCCATGCCGTACACCAAACCGCTTGCCCGATCCGTATCGTGCGGGTTCAAAAAGGTCGCGTTCGCCGCTCTTCTGCCCATCACCGCCTCGAGATAATTCTTACCCCCAACCGTCTGCGATCGATGCGCCTGCAGCAGCTCCTTCTGCAAGTCCGGATTCCCAGAAACATCCATCAAAACCTTCTCATCATCCGGCAGCCAATCCAGCCCCCGCCAGACCTCACATCCGATAAATTCTTTCACTTTCTTCTTCGGAATCCGCCGCAGCGCCTCGATCACACGTAAACACACTGCCGCGTGCGTCGGATGCTTATCCGCCAGACTGTGTGTGTAGACCACCTCCGGCCCAAAATGTTCGATCACCTCGACCAGATCCCTGATCAGCTCTTCGTTGTTTGGCTTCTTCACAGCCGCGCTTGCATACCCCATCAGCACGCAGGCGGCATAATTCCCCAGCGCTGCAGCCCGGGCCTGCTCCCCGCTCCGGATCTCCGCCATCTCTTCGTCCGTGACCTCCGCGAATTCCCCTTTTCGCGGCGCTCCCCTGCTGTCGGTCACCACTACACCAGCAAAGCGAAGCTCCGGGTTCGCCTGCGCCTTCAAAATGCCATCGACCGCCATGATCTCGATATCATCCATATGCGCCGCGATCGCCAGATGCGTCACTTTGCCCCCAACCCCATCCTCTTTGGGCCTGAATTCCAGCCAACGACCTTTCATACAACCTCCAAATTACCCGCGGTCTCCAAATCCATAGTACCTTTAATTTTACCAGCCCATGGTTCACGCGCGGCCTCCTGTTCACGCAATGATCCAAAACCGCCGACTGCCGCTTGCCAAACAAAACACACCCTGCTAAAATAGAACTGATGTTCTATGGCTAAATTCGTCTTTTCTTATAACGACCTCCTCGAAAAAGCCCGCGACGACCTGAAGTGGTACGTCCCCGGCTTCCTGCCCGAAGGCGCTGTCACCCTCCTGGCTGGCGAAGCTGGCTCCGGTAAATCCTTCCTCGCCCTCGATCTTTCCATCGCCCTTGCCACCGGGCGCGCCGCCTGGCACCCAGGCACCTGCCCACCAGCGCGCGTCCTCTATTTTTGTCAGGATTCCAGCCGTTTTCAACTCGGCAAACGCGTCCAAAGCCTCACCGCCCACCTCTCCGAAGAAGAAAAACAGCTCCTCAACACAAACCTCGCCTTCAACTTCAGCAGCTTCTCACTTGGCAGTCTCAGCAGGATGGGGATCCTTCTGGAGCATTACAAAAACAACGTATCCCACCTGATCGTCCTCGATGTTCTCACCCGTTACCTGCCCAAAATGTCCGATACCAGCGTCACCGTCATTGGCCCCATCCTGACCTTCTTCAAGGAAATGGTCGAAATTGAGGTCGCAGATCACCGCCTCAGCATTCTTGTTCTGCACCACCTCAACAAACGCTCTGCTGCCAAATCGCCCAGCCTTTTTGCCGATTCCGACTCGCTCAATCCTGGCACGATCGACCCAAACAGGGTCCGCGGCTCCAGCGACATCGTCGCCAATGTTGACCTGGTCTGGGGTCTCCACCGTTCTGGCGAAAACCGCATCCTCACGCCCATTAAAAACCGCCTTTGTGCCGAACCCGTCGATCAGCCTGCCTTCCGGATCGTTCAGGATGGCAGCTCCGTCCGTCTCGACTATCAGATACTCCCTTACACGCCTCCCGAACCCAAAGGCGTCGAAGAGATCGCCCTCCAGGGTCTCCTTCAGATCCTGCAGGAAAACCCCAACACCTGGTTCACCCGCCAGGACCTGATCACCGGCCTCGAAACCCACCAACCTCTTCCAGGCCAACGCGCCCTTAGCATTGCCTTTTCAAATCTACGTCATTTACCCAACATTTCTATCGAAAGAACTCAAAAAGGCATCAATTACCTGCTAAATTCAGATGAATTCTCAGAAGAATGATTTAAAACCCTTTCACCACTTATAGGATATATCGTATAATCAAAACAAAGAAAAAGGAGAGCAAATGACTGCCAACAGTCTCTTTAGTGGTCACGTCACCGACTTCCAGTATTCAAATTGTGCTTTTAAAGAAGATAAAGCCATCGCGGCACTATCTTTTCTTTGTCGTTTAACCAAAAATAAACTCAATCACTATACTGCTGCAAAACTTCTTTACCTTTTTGACCGTGAAGTTCTCCTCGAAACTGGTGAACCCGCATTTTTCGGCACCTATTACGCACTTCCCAGAGGACCCATTATTAGTGAGGTGAACAATGGCATCAGCTCTTGCAGCGAAACCACTCCGGAAGCCCCCTATGACTGGAGCTCCTACTTCACCCTAAAAGTGTCAACGCACACAATTTCCCAAAAAAACCCTGATGCCCAACTGTTTGAAGGCTTACTGAGTGAAGAGGAAACAGATCGCCTGACTGCCCTGATCCAAAAATACCGTTCTGCTCCCAAAGGTGTTCTCGAATCAGATATCCAAAACCTGCCTGAGCATATCGACCTCCTCGAAAACGAACGCCGCCGTCGAATGCCCTATCAATTTGTCTTTGAAAAAAACGGCTTTTCCAACGAACAAATCACAGAACTCATGCAGGAAATTGCTTACGAAATTCAACTCCGCACAAAGTTAGAGAACAACTATTAATGATCCAGGAAGGGAGTGTCTTTTATCTCAAGGGCTCAGAAGATCGACCCCATTACCATATCATCGTGTTTGGAGACCCCCTGAATCAGGATAAGCGCCTCATAGCCTGTTACCTCTCTTCAAGCCAAACCCTTCCAGACCTGACAACCACCTTCCAACCCAACGAGGACTTTTTTATTACGCGTTTCTCCTGGGTCAAATATCGAAATGCAAAGATATTATCTGAAATGGATCTCAATATGTTTACCTGTCTTGGAACCGTTAACGATAAAGTCCTTGCAAAACTTCAAACGGGGTTTAGAGCGGCCCTGACTAAAGTGCCTCGCGAAGTAAAAGACTTGCTTCTCCAATGGGATCAGGACCGCCTCTTTGGTTCAGGCAAGAGCAGGTGAAAAAAGCGGAAATATTCTTCCAGTCCCTCAAACCTGGTTCACCCATCAGGAACTGATCGCCACCATCAAATCTACTTTTCCCCAGTTCAAAGACCTAAACCGGATTGAGGCCCAATACACCTGATACCTTGGCTAAAGAATAGTGCCAGCCACTTGAACCAGCAATTCTCAGTATGAAATAAATATAGCTCGGATCCTCTTTTCCTAAATCGAATATCATTTATTTTTTGATCGGAAATCGACCTGTACGGACGGGGCTAAG
>CAXYYH010000009.1:0-102752 GCA_964293995.1 uncultured Anaerolineaceae bacterium | reverse complement strand
CAATTATGAGGCAACCATACCCAGTTCAGTGACGTTTTATTATGAGGCAATACGAGTCCATCGACTCATTCGAGATCAAGTTCCGTTGCTGCCCTTCTTTGGATATTTAAGCCGAAAATAATCGTTCTGCTCGCCCAGGTAAAGCAGGATACGCGGGAACATACCTCATTCCAGGCTGCTCATCAGCACATCCAGACAAATTTCCACACCAGCAACCAGCGTTTCCATACTCATGGAAGCCAAAGTTGGGCGGTATACCACCTGTTCAGGCAGATATGGCAAATGAATAAACCCAGCCGGGATGCTTCGCTGGTTCATAGACAGGTAATGCAGTACTGAATACATCAAGTGGTTACAGACGAAGGTACCGGCAGAATTCGAAATGTAGGCGGGAATTCCACTTTCCTGCATTGCCGCGACCATCTCCTGAATTGGAAGCGAAGAAAAATAAGCGACCGGGCCCTCCTTCGCGATCGCCTGCTCGACCGGCTTATTACCCTCATTATCTTCAATACGTGCGTCTTCAAGATTGATGGCAACTCGTTCAGGGGTGATCGCTGTCCGACCGCCTGCCATGCCAAGCAAAACCACCGCATCAGGTTCTTCCTTTTCGATCGCGTCAATTTCGATCGCGTCAATTACACATTGACTCGCCTTGCCAAAAACCGTCGGGATTTGAAGTTTAATGATCACTGCGCCCGCGTGTTCGACTGGTAATTGCTTCATCGTCTCGAGCGCGGAATTAATTTTGTCATCCCCAAAAGGATCAAAAGCAGTCAGAAGTATCTTTTTTATCGTTTTCATGGTAAAACTATACCCGAATTTCAAAGAATGCGAGCAATTTCAGTTCAATTCCCGGGAAAAACCAGGCAGTTTCTGGACAAATTCCCAATATATTGTAAAATAGACTTTTGCACGCATGAAAGCAATTAGTTTGGAGGAAGAAGTTGGCTAATATTAAGTCTCAAATCAAGCGAAATAAACAAAACCAGGCAGCGCGCCTTCGCAATCGCGTCTACCGTGGTTCTGCACGTACCTTTATCCGCAAAGCTCAGTCTGCCATTCGCGCCGAAAACAGCGAACTGGCCGAGGCCGAAGTTTTGAAAGCAATTCGCGCTCTGGATAAAGCCGCATCCAAAGGCGTCATTCACAAGAACAACGCCGCTCGCAGAAAATCCCGCTTGATGGCACGTTTTAACGCAATCAAAGAATAAATTCACTTTTTTTATCAACACAGAGGCTGTCCCAAAGTTTTGGTACAGCCTCTTAAACTTTTAATTAAAACAGAACGCTAATCGGTTGCATCCTCCATCCCGTTCTTTGCTAAAGCGATCCATTTTCGGGCACTACGCCCAGTCTGCACTTTTGTTTGTCCACCCAATACTTGACCAGGGACAATATTCTGGCTGATGACGGCATATTGGCATATCATTAAAAGCAAGAACAGGCCGCCCTTTTCGGGCAGCCTGTAAGAACAGCAAGACTTAGATTTTATTGAATGGCGATACCGTTGTAGTCTTCACCAACACCGATTTGACCAGCCATCTGTTGAATACGGACGACAACTGCCAGTTGAGATCCCGCGGGACCTTCAACAATAGCTGAACCACCGTAGGTATTGTCAGCATAGTAACCAAACTCACCGCCCATCAGGCCTTCGGCAGTGGAGTTAACCTTGCCACCAGCTGGAATAGCAGCCAGCCACTTGGTACCAACAAGATTACCACTCTTATCATAGTATTTCACGGAAACAGTATTGGCTGCGAGAGCGCCACCAACATTCTGGATGGCAATATAAGCGCGTTGGCGGGTGCCATCAGTCCAGTGCGCGTTTGTCCAGCGAATGTAAGGCAAAGCGACCTTGGGCGATCCCTTAGTAAAGCCAATGAAGGCTGTCGACAGACCACCACCATAGATCTTACCCATTGCAACGATATTGCCAGTCGCTTCAATTGTGGCTGAACCGAGAAAACCTGCTGGATTTTTGTTACACGTCACAAACGATCTCTTTGCGCCAGCAGCAAGTGTATAAGGACCATCAGAAGAACCATTGCTGTATTTCACTGTAACAGAAACATTTCCATTTGTTGTATTCTGAACAGCATAGGAAGAATCGTGTATGCCCTTATATTTACACATTGCAGAAGGCATGTAGATTTTGGTTGCGAATGTATTGGTACCTTCAAACGCGTAAGCGGTATTGGCGCTAATTGCCAGTTCCATTGCAGACGCGACTACCAGTCCCGGGTCAGACCCACCTGCCTTGGTGGCATAGATCTGCAATGAGCCGGTAAAACCAGCAGGGATAGCAGAAAGCTTTCCGAGATCGTAAAATTTGGTCGATCCTGAAGGGATCGAGTTGGTGGTTATCGTGATGGATGAACCGGAAGTTGGTACGAATACCAGACGATAATTCAGCGTTACGGAATCAACATTTTGAACCGAGACCAATGAGGTATAGTCATACTTGGCTTTCAAAACCGTGGGGACCAAAACATAGCTGGAGCCTGAAGTGAAGCCATTGGAAAGTGGACGAACCTTTACTGGAGTGTTGGCAGCTGCGACCTGCACCAACGTGGCAACAATCGGTTGGTCGGAGGTCATGACTGCCGAGCCTTTGAAACCATTGGCAATATTAGAAACAGAACCAACATAAATTGACGTACCAGCCAATTTTGCCAACTGGGGAAGATTGATGGTGACGGGGTTGGCAGACGACTCTGCAAAAAACGACAAAGAAATTGAGGCAGGTCCAGTGCCGACATTTTGATAGGTAATTGAAGTGGTGAATGGGGTGGAGTACGCACCAGCTTCAACAGGTTTGACTGCGAGGCCAGTCAAAATCAATACCAGAACAAGTAAGATACTAAAGAACTTATTTTTCATTATTCCTCCATCTAAAATTTGCTACTATTACATTTTATGGAAATCGAATGGAAAAACAATAACACCTTGGAATTATTCCAGGTTTTTCCAACCTTCAGATATCCGAAAATGTTGAAAACAATGAAAATCGGGCTAATAAGAAAGTATTAGTCCTAAAAATATCATTCTAACAATAACAATCTTGCTTCTCACTCCTGTTTGGTCTTTAAGCATTTTTTGCCCTTGCTTTAATAAACAGCCAGGACTTGATGAAAGCTTGACTATAAACCTTCTTCGCGCCAATTTCCAGGCTGGCATCCAAAATAACCTCGTTTACTTACTTCCTTGTTCGGATCGAGCAAATCTCATACACAGTCCAAAGGCCACAAGCAGAAAGGCCAGGCCTGCGCCGTCGAAAACTATAAATCGCATGACCGATCCCCGCAGGACTATGTGTTCCAGCGCAATGGTCCGATAAAGCAAGCTCTCTCCCACCAGCCCGATCGCCTGCATTATTACCGCTGAAATCAATGAAGTTTTGTGTTTAACAGGATCGAAAACAGCAAAGAAATACGGCACCTGCCACATCGAAAACAAAATCCCATAGCCAACAATGACCGCTTTGCCAACCTCGCCGCTCAATTCGTACCCACCCATATATAGCCTGGGTCTGGCTATAAAGTCAATCGCGCACATCAGGTTAATGATCAGAACGATCCCGATCAAAAACCTTGCCATCCAAATCCATTTCTTTTGAGCGCTCAAAGGATCACCCCTTGCTCACGATCCCCTGATGAACCTTCCAGACCTCATGTCTGCTCAGGAAATCGCTGTCAAACATCTCCAGATCGGTTGTTGTGACAAAGGCCTGCTGCGCTTTTTCGAGCAGCTCCATCAAGGCCTGCCTGCGAAGCGGATCAAGTTCTGACATAACTTCATCCAGCAGTAGAACCGGCCATTCACCAGTGCGCGCCTTCATCAGGTCAACCTCGGCGAATTTCAGCGAAAGCAAAGCGGTACGCGCCTGCCCGCGGGAGCCGTATTCTCCCAGATCGATCTGATTGACCAGCAAGCGCATTTCGTCACGATGAGGCCCGATCGAGGTCGAGCCGCGTTGTATATCCTTGCGATGACGCTTTGCCAAAGCCAACTGAAATCCATCCCGAATTTCTTCCAGACTAAAAGTGCTTCGTTCCGCAGCCAGATCAACTGGCAGACCGAGCTGCCCATCGTCGTTCATTGCCGGATCAAAAGAAGGCTGATAGTCCAGCCTTAAAACTTCTTTCTCCTGGCTCAGTCGATAATGATGCGTCTGGGTCAATGACTGAATTTCTTCGATCAACTTAACGCGTCCCTGGATAAGCCAAACGCCCTCTTCCGCCAGCATCTGATCCCATGGTTCAAGCTGATCAGGCTTGCCGCTGTTTTCCGCCAGGCGTTTCAACAATGCGTTGCGCTGCGTATTTAGTTTGTTATATCTGATCAAGTGACGGGAATATCCCGGCTCGATCTGGCACAAAACTTCATCCAGATAGCGGCGACGGTCCGAAGGGCTGCCCTCCACGATTTTGCTCATCTGGGGCAAAAAACTGACCGCGTTAAACTGACCGTACAGATCCGCAAAGCGTTTGGAAACGCCATTGAGCAAGGCCTGTTTGCGGAAACGCAAGGATCGATCTTCCTCGCTCTGTTCCAGGATCAGTCGCGTTTCCAGCATGTGCTTCTTTCCACCTCGCTCAAAATCAGCCACGATCCGTCCAACCCTAACCGCTTCATCTTCCGGAAGGTTGAAGTTTATCATCTGTCGATCATTGCCAGCTGTAAAGGAGGTAAAAAGTGCCTGAAAGGCAACCGCTTCCAAAATACTGGTTTTTCCCTGAGCATTAGCCCCGTAAAACAAAATAACCCGTTTGGGAAAATCAAGCTCCAAACGGGAAAATATACGAAAATTGCTCAGGGAAAGGCTGGTGAGATGCATTAATCTTCTACTTCTTCGTCCTCGTCATCCGGCACACGCTCATAAACTTCGCTGGCTCGGTCAACATATAAAATACCGTCCAAATGATCCATCTCGTGTTGAATGATCCTCGCCATCCAGCCGTCGGCCTTGACCTTTTGCGGTTTTCCGTGCCGCGTCAACGCCTTAACGGTGATCGCTTCGTGACGGTTGACCATGCCAACCAGGCCCGGCACCGAGAGGCAGCCTTCCATGCCCTCCACCATCTCCTCAGATCGTTCAACGATTTCAGGATTGACCAAAACATAGCGTTTGGGCTTCGGCATGGGCGCGTCTTCCTCTTCGGGCTCTTCCGCGTACTCGATCACGACCAATTTCAAAGACTGTCCAATTTGCGGTGCCGCCAGACCAACACCGGGTTCAGCCCGCATGGTTTCAAACATATCATCGATCAGATTCTGCAGATCTTTATCAAACTTCTTCACCTCTTTTGCCTTCAATCGCAAAAAAGGATCAGGGAATGTAACAATATCTAAAATAGCCATTTTTTCTCCATATTTCAGGCTATTGTACCTTATGCGGAAGGCGGATTCAAAGAAACGGTAGCATCCTGAGCCCCCATTTCGGCCTGATATTCTTCCTGAAAGACTTTAAACCACTGGGCGATGCGTTCACGTTCCTGGACGGTATGCCGCTCTTCCTTCTCCTGAGCGTGCGTGCCCATCCTCGCAAAAATATCCTGCTGAACGACCGAAGGCTGATAAACGTTATTGAAAGTCAATTGGCTGTTCCCAATCGTGATATAAACGGTTCCAAAGTTAAAGAGCATCGGGAAAATCCCCTTGCGTTCATATTCAATGCTGAGAATATTCTCCAGAGGCGCTGCGCGACGCGATTCCCTGCCAAACGGTTTGCGGTCAAGATCAATGACCTGATTGGGTGTCAGCTGAAACATATCATTGCGCCAGTCGACATAACGGTAGATCAATACTGCCAGCGAGGCGATCATGATGAAGAATCCGAGCGTCAGCGCCATCGCATAATCCAGCCAGGTGATGTGGCGAGTTAGCACTGCCAGAACAAAGCCTCCCGAAGCGATCATACCCACAAGCGGAAGAAAAGCTTTCTTAAGTAACACAAACCAATGTTTCCGGTAAGTGATCGTGCCTCCGCTTTCATAGCGAACCTTGAGGAAATCGCTGAAAAGCCACTCAAAGAAGCTGATCTCATGGTGCGGCAGCTCATTTTCAATGCCGTATTCCATCTCAAGCTCTTTGGCGCTGACTTCTTCCGGCTCTTTCCCAAATTTTTGCCGCAGGGCTTTTCTTATTTCGCGCGCGTCCAGCTCGAGGTCAACATGTTTGCTTCTTGCCCAATAGCTTTCAATTAATTTTCCGATCGTTTTGGCATGCGCGACCCGTTCAAAGCGAATATCGCCAATGTAAGTGCGCACGATCACGTCCGAAAAGCCAAGCAAAGCCCCCATTTGACTGGTCATCAGGCCGACTGAGATCAAAGTACCCAGGGGCGCTTCCTGACGGCTTTCATAATAACCGGATATCCGTTCCACCCAAACCATGCGCTTTGAGGTGATCAGGTAAAAATCGTTGGCCCAGTTATTGATATTCCATGCCAGCCAGAGAGCAGAAATGAAGAAGCCCGCTCCCATGCCAAGTATTGTCACCATGGGCGAACCTGATTTCAAAAAGGAAAGTGCCGCGATGACAACGATAAAAAAGACCAAAGGCCTGAGCACTGCTCCAAAAAGAAAGATGGGGTGTTTACGGGTGATCAGACTAACCTTTTCATCCGCTTCAAGCCATGGTTTGGGGATCGTGCGGATCAATTCATGGCTGCTCGCCAGCACAGTCAGTGTTTCAGCAAACGCCGGGCTTTGCTCACTCAAAGCGGCCAGATTATCCGATGAAATAAACCAAAGGTGGCTCTTTGTGCTTGCCAAAACGGTTTCGTTCCAGCTTTGTGGGTAAGCCGGGCTTCCCAGGCCGATCAGATCGCCTCTTTGGTAGAAAACCGGCTTATCGCTGCGGCCATATTCGCCTTGCAGCTTGCCGGATTCGACCAAAAAGAGGCCATCACGCTCTTCGTGAGCAGAAAAGAGAGTCTCTCCAGCCGGGAGTTCGACCGGCACCATCGCTTCGGCAACGATGGGCAGGTCGAGATCATCAAGCGCGCTAAAGAGGGCGCTTTCCCGTAAAAACTGGATCTGACTCTCTGGTATGTGCATTTTTAGCCTACACCTGTCGCGGTAACAATTTCTTCACCCTCGGGTCACCCCGCCGCGGGATCTGTTTCTGTTTCATTTTTTTGGGCATAAAAGGTCAATTCTGCTTTGTCATCTTCCTTACAAACATGAACCTCATCGCCCTGTCCGAATTCACCCTCCAGCAGTTTGATGGCAAGTTTGCTTTCAACGTATTTCTGCAGGGCGCGCTTGAGCGGTCTGGCGCCAAAGAGCGGATCGTATCCCTGGTCTGCCAGCCACAATCGCGCGCTTTCATCGACGACCATACTGACACCATATTCACGAACGCGATCAATCACCTCCGCCATTTCGAGATCAACGATCTTGACAACATCGTCTTTGGTCAAGGGCGCGAAGGTGATGATATCGTCGATTCGGTTCAGAAATTCTGGTCTGAAAGCTTCCTTAAGTGCTTTTTCAATTTTTTCCTGCGAGGCTTTAACCTCTTCCCCGTCATCGCCCTCAGCCAAAAAGCCCAGCGTGCCGCCCTTGCGCACGAATTCCGTGCCAAGGTTGCTGGTCATGATCAAAACAGTGTTTTTGAAGTCCACGATCCGTCCCTGACCATCGGTCAAACGACCGTCATCGAGGATCTGCAACAAGGCGTTCCACACTTCGGGATGCGCTTTTTCGATCTCATCAAACAAGATCACCCGATAGGGACGACGGCGCACAGCTTCCGTGAGCTGGCCGCCTTCCTCATAACCAACATATCCTGGAGGCGCACCAAACAAGCGTGAGGCGGTGTGCTGCTCACGGTACTCGCTCATGTCAATTCGCACAAGCGCGTCTTCATCATCAAACAAAAATTCTGCCAACGCCTTCGCCAGATGCGTCTTGCCAATACCAGACGGACCGATGAAGATAAAGGAACCAATCGGGCGTTTGGGGTCTTTCAGACCGGAACGCGCCCTTCGGATCGCGTCCGAGACAGCTTTGATCGCCTCGTCCTGACCGATCACCCGCTCATGCAGGCGTTCTTCCATATGCAGCAGCTTTTGTGTTTCCGATTCCAACAATTGCGTGACCGGGATGCCAGTCCACTGATGGATCACCTCAGCGATGTCATCCGCGTCAACCACATCGTCAAGCTTGTTTTCTGCTTCCCATTGTGCTTGTTTTTCATTGAATCTCTCTTCCAGCTGCAGCCGTTCAGCCTTGAGCTTGACAGCCCGTTCATATTCACGATCCAGGCTTGCTTTTTCTTCTTCCGCCATCAGACGATCGATCTCCTTGCGGTCTTTTTTAAGATCATCCGGCATGGAATATAATGCTACGCGCAGTTTCGCGGAAGCCTCATCCATCAGGTCGATTGCCTTATCAGGCAACTTTCTATCCGTCATATAGCGAGCCGAAAGGCTGGCAGCCGCTTCAAGTGCCTCATCCGAAAGCTTGACCTTGTGATGCGCTTCATAGCGATCCCGCAAACTCCTGAGCATGCTGACCGTATCTTCGACACTCGGTTCGTCAACATAGATCGGAGCAAAACGCCGTTCAAGCGCGGCATCTTTCTCGATATATTTGTGATATTCGTCGATTGTGGTAGCACCGATACATTGCAGATCGCCGCGCGCCAGGGCTGGTTTGAGCATATTGGAAGCATCCATCGAGCCCTGAGCGGCTCCGGCACCCACGACAGTATGTAGTTCGTCGATAAAGAGGATCACTTCTCCAACAGACTCCTGAATTTCTTCAATTGAAGTTTTGAGGCGCTCTTCAAATTCACCTCTAAAGCGAGTCCCTGCCACCATCGCGCCCAGATCGAGCGAATAGACCAGTTTATTGGCAAGGACTTCGGGCACCTCATCGTTGGCAATTTTTTGCGCCAGTCCCTCAACAATTGCCGTTTTTCCAACACCTGCCTCACCGATCAGAACAGGATTGTTTTTGGTTCGGCGGCTTAAAACCTGGATCAGGCGCGTGATCTCGAGCTCACGTCCGTAAACAGGGTCGAGTTTCCCTTCGCGGGCTGCCTGGGTTAAATTATGGGAGTACTTTTCGAGCGTGCGATATCGGCCTTCAAACTTCCCTTTTTTAATCGGTCGATCCCCGCCACCGCGCAGGTCCTGAATGGCGCCTAAAACGCTGGCACGGGTGAAGCCAAATTCCTCGAGCATATTGGCAAGTTGGGTTTTCTTTTCAGCCAAAATTGCCAGAAAAAGGTGTTCAGTGGAAATATATTCATCGCCCAAACGATTGGCTTCGGTCTTGGCCATATCAACCACCATCTTGACCCGAGGGGTTAAGAAGACCTGCCCGGCTGGCCCACCGAAGATATTGGCCTTGGGCGTTGTTCGCAAAATGCTGTCAAGTCGGTCAACGATATCCCCGGGATTGACCGAAAGGGATTCCATGATCTGACTGACAAAGCCTTGCGGCTGTTCGATCAAGGCCAGAAGGATATGTTCAGAATCGATCTGGTTATGCCCATAGCGCTGGATGATCTCAGCCGCGCGCGCGGCAGCGTCCTGCGCTCTTTCTGAAAATTTATCAAAACGCATCATAGTATGTGTCCTCTAATTTCTTTTCTTTGCAACAGTAAAGATGTTGCAACTAATGTTCCAATAGAAGAATAACAATTCAGTGTTGTTTTTTGGTTAACATTTACAGGAAAATAAATGAACATTTACTTTCGGGCGGACGCAGCAGTCCGCCCGTCTTACCACACGTAGGCCGGATTTTGTATTTGAAATCCGGCATGGAAAAGCATGATCCGCACACGACATCCTGTCCACACGCTGCACATTTTGCGGGAGACCATTACACATCCATAGAGCGCAGCACCATGTAGCACGAGAGAGCAGATCCAGACATGCCGGATCAAACTACACGATCCGGCCTACATATTTTAAAGCCTTCTCCCGCGGGAGAAGGTGCCCGCAGAGCGGATGAGGGGAAAACAAGTTTTGTGAGAAACTGTGGCATACCCAAAGGGCGAAGGTGTCCCCCCTGCTATAATAACAACATGGCATCGCCAAAGGAAAAGAAGCGATAGCCCTCCATCTTCGCCGCTTCATAGGCATGCAATATCTGTTCGCGGCTCGCAAAGGCGCTCACCAACATCAACAAAGTCGATTTTGGCAAATGAAAATTGGTGATAATGGCATCAACACAGCGGAATTGATATCCAGGAGTAATAAAGAGCTCCGTTTCCCCCGAAAAAGCCTGCGCCTCACCATCAGCCCGACAAGCGCTTTCAATCGTCCGCACCGTCGTCGTCCCGACAGCGACCACCCGCCCACCTTGCAATTTTGTTTCCCGGATCTCATTCGCGGTGGTCTCGCTCAGCTGACACCATTCCCTGTGAATGCGGTGATCCTCAATATTATCTTCAGTAACCGGCGCAAAGGTATCCAGTCCAACCCGCAGTTCAACTTTGGCTATTCTGACGCCCTTTACCTCTATCTTTGCCAACAATTCAGGGGTGAAATGCAGCCCCGCTGTCGGCGCGGCAGCCGAACCCGGCTTTTGGTTATAAACGGTCTGATATCGTTCAGGGTCGCCAACATAGTTTCGAATATAGGGAGGCAAGGGCGTGTGCCCGGCCTGGTCAAAATAAGGCTCAAGCGCTTCAGCGAATTTCAGGATCCGGCGGGAGCCATCCAGAACTTCCTCAACTTCACCATCAGGCCCATGATCGATAAGGAACCAACGCCCAGCTTTCATCCCACTGCCGCCGACCAGGGCTTCCCAGCGCAATTCATCCAGCTTATTCAACAGCAAGACTTCAATCTTGCCGCCGCCGGGTTGTTTCTTCGCATAAAACCGCGCCGGGATCACGCGGGTTTCGTTGACGACCAGGAGATCACCAGGATTTAGATAATCAATGATCTCGAAAAAACGGCGATGTTCCAGCTCGCCCTTTTGGCGATCCAAAACCATAAGCCGTGAGTGGTCGCGCTGTTTGGCTGGCTCCTGGGCTATGAAACGCTCAGGCAGCTCGTAGTTGAACTCTTCGGTTTTCAAGACCACCTACTCATCAACAGGATCAAACAAACTGGCCTGGGTTGGCGTCTGACGATACTCTCGCCCGAGATGTTGATAGGCCAAAGCGGTTGCAACGCGACCCTGTGCGGTGCGGTCAATATAACCAAGCTGTAAAAGATAAGGCTCAACCACGTCCATGATCGTATCTGGCTCTTCGCTGACAGAAGCGGCGATGGTATTGAGACCAACAGGGCCGCCGTTGTATTTATCGATGATGGTCAATAGAATGCGCCGATCCATCTCATCCAGCCCGAGCGGATCGATATTAAGCATGCCCAGGCCCTGATTGGCAACTTCCTGCGTGATCTTCCCCTCTGCTCGCACATCGGCATAATCGCGCACGCGGCGCAAGAGCCGCAAGGCGATACGGGGAGTGCCCCGTGCCCGACGGGCGATCTCATGGATACCAGCTTCCTCAAAGGGCAAATTCATTAATTTTGCCCCACGGCGGATAATGTCAGACAGAGAATCTTCGTCATAATAATCCATGCGATAGACCGCCCCAAAGCGTGCCCGCAAGGGCGCGGAAAGCAATGCCAGCCTGGTCGTCGCGCCAACTACAGTGAAACGAGGCAGCTTCAGCCGCACCGATTTGGCGCCCGGGCCCTTGCCGATGACGATGTCGAGCGCGAAATCCTCCATGGCGGGATACAAAATCTCTTCAACCAATTTGCCCAGCCGATGAATTTCATCTATAAAAAGAATATCCCCAGCCCTCAGATTGGTGAGGATCGCCGCCAAATCCCCCGCCCGTTCAATGGCAGGACCCGAGGTTACCTTGATGTTCACGCCCATCTCAGCGGCAAGGATATGCGCCAGTGTGGTCTTGCCCAAACCCGGAGGCCCGTGGAAAAGGACATGCTCAAGCGCTTCGCTGCGTTGTTTGGCCGCCTGTATCTGGATCAGCAGATTATCCTTTACGCCTTGCTGGCCGATCAGTTCCTTCAAACTGCCAGGCCGCAAAGCCAGATCGACCGTATCTTCGCTGCGTTTGGCTGCCAGAATGCTATCTTCGTCTTTTGCTTTCATAGTAAAAAATTATACCCGCAAAAAAACAAAGATACGGTAGCATTAGGTATAATTGAACCCATGAAACTATCAATCGTCGTACCTGTATATAACGAAGAAAAAAACCTGCCGGAACTTTTTGAGCAAATCCTGGCAGCGCTCAAGGACGCCAGCTGCGATTGGGACGTCACTTTTGTGGATGATGGCAGCAAAGATAAGAGCGTGGAAGTCCTGAAGCAGCTGCAGGCGCATGAGCCAAACCGTGTTCGCATTGTCGTTTTCAGACGCAATTACGGGCAGACAGCCGCCATTTCAGCTGGCATCGATCACAGTGATGGCGATGTCGTTATTCTGATGGACGCTGACCTGCAAAATGATCCGGCTGATATCCCTGTTCTATTGGCTGAGCTTGATAAGGGTTACGACGTTGTCAGCGGTTGGCGCAAAGACCGCCAGGATAACGCCCTGACGCGCACGCTCCCTTCGCGGCTTGCCAACCAGCTGATCTCGAGTTCAACCGGCGTGCATCTGCACGACTACGGCTGCACGCTCAAAGCCTATCGACGCGACGTGCTCAACAATATCAACCTTTACGGCGAGATGCACCGCTTTATCCCCGTCTATGCCGATGACGCGGGCGCGAAGATCAGCGAAGTTGTTGTGCGGCACCATCCGCGCAAACACGGCAAAGCTAACTATGGGCTCGAGCGCACGCTTAAAGTGGTTTTGGACCTGATCACTGTTAAATTCCTGATGAAATTCTCCAAAAAACCGATCTATCTCTTTGGTGGGGTTGGTTTTGGGATGATGATCGTCGGCATGGCCTTATTCCTTTGGCTGGCGATCCGTCGAATCGTTACCGAAATTGGTGTATTGACCTCCCCCTGGTTCCAGATCGCGGTGATGATGTTCCTGCTCGGCTTCATCGCTATTCTGATGGGTTTGATCGCGGAATTATTAATGCGAACCTACTTCGAGTCGCAGAAAAAGAAGACCTACACCGTCCGGGAGCTCGTCGAACCCATTCACAGGAAACTGCCCGATTTGGTGGAAGGCTAAAAACTGTTTAAACAAAAGTAAAATACCAGTTACAGTTTGGTTCAAATGATCAGGACGATTTGGTAATGATGCTATCAAAACCATCATCCAATGATCTTCCAATATATTCGATTCTTTCCGGGTCTATTTCCTGAACCTCCGCCAGGCCGCGCCAGTTTTTCAATGCCTGACGAACCTGCTCTATGACTGCTTGGATCTTTTTCTTCTTTAATCCCGCAAGAGCACCCAAAAGGTTCAAATCTTTCAAACTGAAGTTATCAGCTTTTCCGTTGATTGTCATCTGATGTCTGCGCAGCCAGTAACTTTCCGGGTCACAGGCAAAAGTAAGGTCATAAGCCGGAGAAAGTCTCCAACGCCCCAACCGGTCCATGAGAAAAGCGATATTTTTCACATGGTCGTCATTGTTCCTCGCAAAAACATTAAAGACCGCTCGCCTGAAGAATTCTTCCAGATCAGACGCGGGTAGTTCCAGTTGTTTCATTGAAATCAAAGTTTCTTCATAGGAATAGCTCCCTGGAGAATTAAAATCCACATGTCTGATCGCGCCCAGGGATTGCATGTGGATCTTATCGCCCGAGTCATCGCGATCGAATCGCTTGATCATGAAATGGGAGCGTCCACCTTCATGATAAAGATGCGTTTGCGGCATGTTGATCCCTGCCAGTCTGGCCATTTCCGCGTAAACAAATTCGATCTTGCCAAAGCCCTGGGGAGGGATTATCAAGGTGTCTTCTTTTTTGGAAACACCATCAAACTTAATGATCCAATGCTCAAAACCTTCAGGATTTTTAATTTGTCCCGATCGAAACTCGCCTGTTAACGGATTCCAGTCAACAATCGCCTTTGCCCTCGCGCCACCAGCGGAGATTCCAACCTGCACCAATGTTACAAGCGCCTCGCGGTTGTCAGCATGATCAAACTTTACAGAAACGTTCTTTTTTTCATTCAGAATATCGTTGGTCAGCTCGACAAGTTTTTCTATCACGAGCAGATCGGTGAGCGGTGTGGCAAAAGGAATTGCGGGCTCAAATTCAAGCGCGCCCATACCTCGGTTGGCGATAATACAAAGCCTTTCCACGGAACTGAAGTCTTCTTTGCTCATACCTTGTCGGCTCAACCAGGCATTGATCACAGAAGTACCAAAATTATCCGGCAGGGAGTCCGAAAGCATCCCCGGCAATCCTTTGAATGTATCTGAAAGTCCCGGAAATTGATAGGCGGGAATTCTCAACGGCATCATGAAGGGCGCGGGTTGAATGCCGCTGTCAACAAATTCGGGTGTGTACTGAAAAACTCCAGATTTTTCTTCTTCAAGCCAGGAAACAGCGCCTATCTGAGTCCCCCATAACAGGACTTTGGCATCCTGGACCCTTTTCATTTCTCATCTCCCCATTTCCAGGTCGATGTTGGTTTCTTGCGTTTTGCGGGTCTTGCCCTGAGCCGCTCAAGGCCGCGGTTCCTGACCCTTTCAATTGGTCTGACATCTGAGCGGGGGATCACATTCATCAATCCGGCATCAAAGCCAAAAACGGAGAGGATTCGAAGTAAAGTATCTGAATTTATGACCTGTCCCGACTCAAATCTGATGACCGCGTTTCGCGAAACACCGGCTTCAGCAGCCAGTTGATCCTGAGTCATATTTATTGCAAGCCGATAATCTTTGAACCTGGAGCCAATTGAAGATAATTGTTGTGTGCTGGTCTGTGTGGCAATACTCATCGGTTCACTCCTTTCCTCTTTTATGTTATCTATATTATACACTAAGCAAGCTAATAGCGTTTAGTGTTCATTATATGAAGCATTATAATACCATGTTTTGAAAGATGCAAATACTGGAAAATTAAAAAATAAATTACTGGAAGCATTGATCCAGACAAATCAAATTTATTAACGGCTAAGGCTGGTTTTTCTGAATCTGTATCAATTCCTGCATTAATTCTGGTCTGCCGTTGGGGATGAGCAGATTGGTTTCGCCCTGATCCCAGCTAAGTGCCAGTTGGTAATCCATCAGCATTGGCAGAATGACATTGCGAACGTAACTATTATTTTCCTCAGCAAAACTCTTCCACTCCAGCTGTATGTTCGTGCTGATCGGTTCCATCAGAATCGCTTTGAAATAATGTTCGTTCAACAAACGGTGGAATTCTTCCAGGTATTCCTGGTTATTTCCCATCGCCATTTCCATCAGGAAAACTTTTTCATATTCAGGAACCAGCTCAACCCCATCGATCGCGCCCATCGTCAGCAGCTGGCGCTCGGTCACAAAGAGGATCGGCCCGGGTTCTTTATTAAGGATATCCATCGCGGTTTGGATCTCTTCCAGTTTCGCCGTTTCGCCTTGTCTGGGCTGAAAATTCCACCTGCCGCCGCGCATAAAAGCGAACCAAACCGGCATGAAGCAGATCAGGATCAAAAGGAGGGATGGAATTTTTTCCAGACTGAACGTTTCAACAGGACCATCAGATTTTTCAGGCGCAAGGCGACCAGAAATGATCCCCAGGCAGATCATGGCCAGAAACACGAGATAAGCATCCAGGTTATGCAGATCGCCGCCGCCGCCGATCTTCAGGCTGACCAATACGCCACCAGCAAAAAAGACCAGTAAAATGCCGATCAATCCAGCAATACGCAGCCAGTGCAGTCTCCCGGCATATTGTTTGCGCATGACCAGGAAACTTTGCAGCAAAACCGGCAGCGAAACCAGCCCGATTGCCGCCAATATCCCCAAAGAAAAGGTGGCATTCGGCAACAAACGTTGCCAGATAAGCAGTGAACTAAATGCTGAATCAAAGACGGCTGGGTCTTCACCGGAAATCGCCTGATAAAAATATTTGCTGCCAAAAGCTGCCGCGATACCAATGATCGACCAGATAACCGGCCATTTCAGATAATCGATCAGGTTTTTCTTCTGAATAGGTTCATCAAGCAGATAAAGCGATACCGCCAGCAAGGCAGGCACCGGAATCCAGTTGATGCGGCTGATGCCAGCCCAAAGTGATCCGAGGACGACAAAGATCAGGTTTCGCCAGGGCTTGCCCTTTTGATAACCAAGCAGGACCACGATCACACAAACCATCAGATGGTAATAGACCGCGCCCTGGAAAAAGAAGAGGAACAAGTACACGCTCAGCCAAAACAGAGGCGCTTTTATGCCGTTTCCCAGCTTCCTGGCCATCAGCCAGGCTGCCCAGGCTGTCATCCCGATCCATAAAAGCACCTGCCAGAGCCTGTGAAAAAGGATCGACTTGATGCCAAAAAGAAACGGCACCGCCTGCATGAGATAACGACTTGGGTGCAAAACTGGCAGGGGCAGCTTTTTCCCATAGATCGCTTCAGAAAAAAAGAGCGAGGCGTTATAAATGCGGCTTCCCTCAGACCAACCCAGGGAAAAAGGCGAACTGCTGATCTCGTTGACAAAAGCGCCCACTCGATAGGAAGCCCCACCCAGCAGCAAAACGGTCACGAAGACATAATAAGGGTTTCGGGAGGGCCAGAACCACGCTGCCAAAAACCCACAAACCAGGCTCCACCCGACCATCAGCACAAATCTGGTGCTGCCAGCATCCAGTAATCCCAAAGGAATGGTAAAAAAAACAATTACTAAAAGCACAGCCGTCCAGGCTGGTTTTTTTAAGATCGAGAGATCTTTCTTATTTTCGTTCTTAGTAATTATCTTTGGTTTTCGAATCAAAAGGAACAAAATTGCCAGACCGACCAGAACGAACACAAGCAGGAAAGCATAATACAAAAGGTCTTGATAATTCCGCTGATCGAACAAGTACCATGCCAGGGAAAAAAGCAGTAATGCAAGACTGTTGCGCAAATATTCGTTCAGCTTTGTTTCTTTGTTCTTGTTCATTCGGGCTTGCTTTCTTCAAGGTTCATGTCTTTTTTTCCGGCCAACAGATCTCCCACAAAAAAGGCGCCTGGCAAACTGACCAACATCCACAGGATACGTAAAAAGATCGCCAGCGCGATGCTTGTTGAGACCGATATCCCGCCCATGACAGAGAAGAGGTTGGTAACGGTCACCTCCTGCAAGCCCAGGCCGTTGATCGAGATCGGCAGGAGGGTGATGAAGTAGGTCAGGCTCCAGATACCAGCGATCGTTAGGATCGGCAGGTCTTCGCCCATGGCGTTGATAAACAGTTTGATCACCAGATAAACACATAATTGGTGGATCAGTGTAAATCCAAGTCCCTTTACTAAACTAAGTGGCTGATGGATCCATCTTTTAACACTAAACCAGACTTTTTCAAGGCTTTTGAGAAACCATGCCTTGATCTTTCCAAATAAGCTGATCCCGACCATTGCCTGCAAGCTGGCTTCGTCTTTTTGCAATAACGGCAGAAAACGTGCCGCGAAGGGCAGCATCAAAGTCATGCCAGTCATTCCGATCAGCCGATCGACCACCAGTGACGCGGCTGCCAGAGGTCCTGAAACCCCCAGCCTGATTGCGCCAGCCAGCCGGACGACATCCCCGCCGATTGTGGTTGGCAAAACGTTGGAGGCAAACAGGCCGGCAAAAGTCAGCTTAAGACTGTCTTTCCACGACATTTTCTCCGCGCTCGCACTTAACAGGCTATTCCAGCGGCCGAAGGTCGCGAATCTTGAGGTAAGGCCAATGAGAATGAAAACCAAAAACATCCACCAGGGGATCTGACCAAAACTTTCCAATGCTTCCCGCCAACCAACTTTGGAAAGCAAATAAATCATAACCGCAATAGAAAGAATAGTGCCAATCCAACGAACTGCCACCAATCCTGATTTCTCTTTTCCTTGTTCCTCTAACTCATTCATCCCGTCAATTATAAAGGCTATCTGCGTTCTGTTTGATACAATTAAAGCAATTCAAAATAGGAGTCAAAAATGCAAAGAATTGCAATCAAGCCCGAAGACCTTTTGGTGAGACCTCATCACCTCTTTGACAAGAAAACACTCCTCCTGACCTGCGGTGATTTTGCCAACAATGATTTCAACTCCATGACCATTGGCTGGGGCAGCATCGGTACGATGTGGAACCGCCCGTTCGTTATGGTTGCGGTTCGCCCCACTCGCTACACTTATGAGTTTTTCGAACGCTACCACGATTTCACCGTCAGCGCTTTCCCGGCAGAATTCCGCAAGGCTTTGACCTACCTCGGGACGCATTCCGGACGGGATTCCGATAAACTAAAAGAAACCCCGCTGACCCCGATCGCTTCCGCGAAAGTGAAGTCCCCTGGCTTCGAACAGGCGGAACTGACCATCGAATGCCAAAACATCTATTTCTCTGATCTCGACCCTGCCCGTTTCCTCGACCCCACAATTGACCGGAATTACCCGGGCAAAGACTATCACCGCATCTTTTATGGGGAGATCGTCCATATTTTGGGTACAAAGGAGTACAAATCCTCTTAAAATACCCTGCTCAGAATGCCCGCGCGGCGTTATAATTATGACAAGACAGGAGAGATAATGACCGAAAAGAAAATACGAGTACTGATTGCCAAGCCTGGTCTGGATGGACATGACCGTGGCGCCAAAGTTATTGCCCGTGCTTTGCGGGATGACGGTATGGAAGTCATCTATACCGGCTTACGCCAAACCCCTGAGATGATCAGCGAAGCTGCCCTTCAGGAAGACGTTGATGTGATCGGCCTTTCCATTTTGTCAGGAGCGCACAACGCCCTCATTCCCCAGGTGATCAAGAAACTGCAGGAAAACGGACAGACCGATGTGCTTGTTTTCCTCGGCGGCATCATCCCCGAAGACGATATCCGCGGCATGCTCGATGCTGGCATTTACAAGGTCTACGGCCCAGGAACTGACACACGTGTCGTTTGTCAGGACATTCGCGACGCGTTCCAGGCTAAAGCATCGGCGGAATAAATGACTTTGATCGAAGACCTGAGAAAGGGCAGCAGGCTTGCCCTTTCTCGTATTTTAAGCCAGGTTGAATCCTCAACCAATCTTGGGGAACAGGCTCTGGACGAGCTCTTTGCTTATACAGGCAAGGCGCACAAGATCGGCATCACCGGGCCGCCCGGCTCCGGCAAAAGCACGCTCGTCAACGCCATCGCCCATCAGATCAGGCAAACTGAGCCAGAGGCAAAAGTTGCCATCATCGCGGTCGACCCCACCAGCCCCTTTACCGGCGGCGCCATCCTTGGCGACCGCGTGCGCATGCTCGCCCTGCAGAATGATCCAAACGTCTTCATCCGTTCCATGGCATCCAGAGGCGCCTTGGGAGGTCTGGCAGCCCAAACCCAGGCAATGAGCCAGGTCTTTGATGCTGCCGGCTACCAATATGTGCTCATCGAAACCGTCGGTGCCGGTCAATCGGAAGTTGACATCGTTAATCTGGCGCATACGACCATCGTGGTCGATATTCCAGGTTTGGGCGATGACATTCAATCGATCAAGGCGGGAATCCTCGAGATCGCCGATATTCTTGTGGTCAACAAATCCGACCGCCCTGGTGCCGATCAGAGCGCGCGCTATTTGCGTTCCATGATCCAGATGGGTCACGGCAGCCCGGCTTCCTCATCCGGCAAACACAACCTGCTTGAATTTAATGACAGCGAAGAAGCAGAAGACACAAGTGAGGAACCAAGTTTTTGGATCCCGCCGGTACTAAAAACCACCGCCTCGGATGGCACTGGCGTTCCTGAACTGGTTGACCAGATCCGAGCCCATCAGCTTTGGCTAAAAGAAACCGGCAACTGGGAGCGCAAAGAAGCTTTTATGCTGCAAGAAGTCGTGCGAAAGATCATCGCTCATTCCCTGATCAAGGATTTTGATCAGAATATATCCCAACAACTTTACAGTCAGGTTCTTAATGGCGTTAACGATCGGAAACTTTCCCCGAAAGAGGCAAGCAGAAAATTATTAGCGTATAATCAACAAGGTATTAATTTGCATAAATCGGAGTAAGAAAATGGAAAGAACCCTGATCAAAGACCTGAAAGACCACATTGGAGAACAGGTCACCCTCAAAGGCTGGCTGCAAACCCTTCGCGACCAGAAAAGCATGCAATTCATCATTCTGCGTGATAAGACCGGACTGGCTCAGGTTGCCCACTGGAAAAAAGGCAATCCCGAGCTGGCAGAGCTGATCTCAACCCTCGGCACCGAATCGGCGCTGACCGTGACCGGCAAGGTGGTCGAAAATGAAGTTGTCAAACTGGGCGGCATTGAGATCCAGCTGGAAGCATTAAAAGTCGAAAACAACGCCGAACTGCCCCTGCCTTTTGAACCTTTCAGCGACACCCTCCCCGACCAGGATTACCGCCTTGACTGGCGCTACCTTGATCTGCGACGCGAGCGCAACCGCCTGATCTTTGAAATTCAGACCACGCTCGAACAAGCCATGCGCGAATATTGGCTCAAAAACGGATACATCGAAGTCCATTCCCCCAAGATCATGGGCACCCCCAGCGAAAGCGGCGCTGAACTCTTTAAGATTGAATACTTTGACCAAACCGCCTATCTGGCCCAATCACCCCAATTCTACAAACAAATGGCCCAGGCTGCTGGTTTTGAAAAGATATTTGAGATCGGGCCCGTATTCCGGGCTGACCCCTCTTTCACCTCGCGCCACATGACTGAGTTTACCGGCATTGATTTTGAAATTTCATGGATCGACAGCCACGAGGACGTCATGGTCCAGGCTGAAAACCTGCTTGCCCACACCTATGCTGCCGTCAGGGAAAAACATTACGACAAGATCGTCGAACATTTCGACGTCGAACTTGAGGTGCCCATCACCCCATTCCCACGCCTGACCATGGCAGAAGCCTACCAGATTTTGAAAGGCCTCGATTACAAGCTGCCTCCAGAGAAAAAAGGCGACCTCGACCCCGGCGCGGAACGTGCTTTGGGCGACTACGTGAAAAAGGAATATGGCAACGACTTTGTCTTTGTCAAAGACTGGCCCTTCACCGTCCGTCCTTTCTACCACATGCTGCATGAGGACAACCCCGGTTTGACCAAAAGCTTCGACCTTCTGGGCCGTGGTCTTGAGATCACGACCGGCGCCCAGCGTGAACACCGCTACGATGTGCTTGCCAAACAGGCGCTTGACAAGGGTTTGACACTCCCACCCATTCAGACCTATCTGAACTATTTCCGTTATGGCTGTCCGCCGCATGGTGGTTTGGGCATGGGTTTGAGCCGCTTGTTGATGGTCATGCTGAACCTGCCCAGCATCCGTGAAGCCGTTTTCCTCTTCAGGGGACCGAACCGTTTGGAACCATAATGCCAATTCTTTACGGTGCAAGACTGCGTTTACGCGCTCCGGAACGCGAAGACATCCCGGCATTCTTACGCTGGGTCAATGATCCCGAGGTTGGCCAATTCCTCGAGCATTTCACCGCGTTCAACCGGGAGATGGAAGAAGCCTGGTTTGAAAGTGTCGTCAAAGGTCCAGCGATTGAATTGCCGCTGGTCATCGAGGTAAAAATCCCTGAAACCAACAGCTGGTTTCCGATTGGCAATACCGCTTTCATGGGCTTTCACCAGGTCAACCGTTCCGCGGAGATCGGCATCATGATCGGCGAGAAAGAATATTGGGATCAGGGTTATGGGACTGAGGCCCTGCGGCTGATGTGCGACTATGGTTTCAACACGCTCAACATGCATCGCATCTTTTTACGTGTTTTCGAAGGCAACGAAAGAGGAAAAAACGCCTACCGAAAAGTTGGTTTTGTTTATGAAGGAACAATGCGCCAGGCCCGGTTCCACCAGGGCCGGTACTGGGATGTTGATATTATGAGCATTCTTCAAACAGACTGGAAACAATCATCAAAGGAGTAGGGAAGTAAATGAATTTAGCACGCAAACAATCAACTGCGCTCTACGGAGGCATCCAACTCTTTGCCGGTTCAGCTTCAGAAGACCTGGCCAAAGAGGTCGCGGACTATCTTGGGCTGGAACTTAGCGGAGTGGATGTTCACCAGTTCACCAATGAAAATCTGTTCTGTAAATTGCACGCTTCTGTCAGAGGACAGGATTGCTACATTATTCAAACTACCTCCATGCCAGTTCATCGCAATCTTATGGAAATGCTGATCATGGCTCAAACCCTGTATCTTGATTCAGCCGGTCGCATTACACTGGTCTTCCCCTATATGTGCTACGGTCGCTCCGACCGCAAGGATCAACCCCGCGTTCCCATCACAGCCAAACTGGTCGCAGATATGATGATGGTTGCCGGGGCAGACCGCTATATCACCATGGATCTGCATGCCGGTCAGATCCAGGGCTTTTTCTCCATCCCCGGGGACGTCCTTTCCGGTTATCACATCCTGAAGCCCTACCTCAAGGAACGCATCAGCAGCATGCATAATCCGGTTTTGTTGACTGCTGATCTCGGTTTTGCCAAACACGGTCGGCGCTACGCCCAGGCTTTGAACATTCCCCTCTCGTTCATCGAAAAACGACGTATTGACAACGAAGATCATTCCGAAGCGCTCAATCTGATCGGCGATGTCCATGATCGTGACGTGCTGCTGATCGACGATGAAATTGACACCGGCGGCTCGATCTGTGAGGCTGTCTGGGTTGCCAAAGCCAATGGTGCCCGCGATATTTACGTTGCCTTCATTCATCCGGTTCTCTCCGTCAATGCGGCGGACAGACTTGCCGCGCTGCCGGTGAAAAGCTTTATCACCACCAACACCATCCCCATCCCGGAGGAAAAGCGCAAACTCTTTGGCAATCGCCTGACCATCCTGAGCATTGGCCCAATGCTGGGAGAAGTGATCAAGCGAGCCAACGAAGGCACCAGTGTTGGCGCCATGTTTAATGAGTAGTTTGTAAGAGGACTTTTTGCCCGAATTACCCGAAGTTGAGACGATTCGCCAACGCCTGATCAAAGGTTTTGGCGATCGTCCCTCCATTTTATATCAAACCATCCATCAGGCCAGGCTCCTTTGGCCGGGCACCCTTGCCAATGCAGCGAGCGATTATTTTGAAGGCTTCATAAAAGGCCAGGAGGTGCTCTCCGTCAACCGGAGAGCGAAATTCCTGTACCTGACGCTCAGCGATGCCTACCTCGTTTTCCATCTGCGCATGAGCGGTGATCTTTTCCTCGAACCGGTCGGGCAAATTGAAGCCCACCCCTATCGTTACCAACAGCACGACCGCGTCTGGCTTGATTTCGAGTCCGGTTGGCGTTTGGTCTTCAACGACATTCGTAAATTTGGGCGCATGTGGCTCCTGAAGGATCTGAATACGATCTTTGCCCAAATTGGCCCCGAACCTCTGGATGACGCTCTAACTCCCGAAGTCTTTTATCAAAACCTCATCTCAAAATCCCGACAGCTCAAACCGCTGCTCCTGGATCAAAGCTTCATTGCCGGGGTCGGCAATATTTACTCAGATGAGGCTCTCTTCCTGGCTGGTCTGCACCCACTCCGGAAAAGTGATTGTTTGACGCTCGAAGACGCGACCCGTTTGCTGGATGCCCTGCGAGCCGTTTTAACAAAAGGAATTGACCAGAAAGGCGCCAGCATCGATTGGGTCTATCGTGGTGGTGATTTCCAAAACTATTTTCAGGTCTATCAACAGCAGGATCAACCCTGCCCTCGTTGCGGCAATCTGATCAAAAAATCAAAAGTAGGACAGCGAGGCACACACTTCTGCCCCCGTTGTCAAAAATTGGACTAAATTCCTATTTCCCTTTGACGATATTGCGCAGGCTGGGCAAAAACCGCTTGTGATTCTCTTTCCACCAATTGACGCAATCCTGAACCGTTTCCTCGAGCGGTCTGATTTTGTAATCCAGCTCATCAATTGCTTTTTGGGAAGAAATAACCGAATTGCTCATCAGCGTCTCAAGTGCGTAACGGGTGAACTGGGGTCTTTTTTTGAGAAGCCGATAAAAGAATTCTGCCAAAGGGGTAAAAATATATGCCAGCTTGTAAGGGAAGTACATTTCAAATCCCTTTGCCCCTGCGGCAGCCTGAACCATTTTGCGATAATCCCGAATGGAGATGCGGTGGCCACTTAAAAGGTAAGATTCACCCGACCGGCCTTTTTCCATGGCTGTGATGTGAGCGTCCGCCACATCCCGCACGTCAACAAAATCATAAGCGCCGTCAATAGTGGCAGTTGGCCCGTTTTTCATCCAATACATGGTCATTTCACCCATTTCAGAGCGCTTGTAGTCATACGGACCGATCACGCCTGTAGGCATTAAAAGGATCGTTTCAAGCTCCTCATCAGCAGCTTCTTTTACCAGCACAGAAGCTTCAGCTTTGGTCTGGTCATAACTTCTCTGTCTGCCCTCAGTATCGAATGGCAAAGTCTCATCGATCACCAAATTCGGATCCGGATGACCGTAGGCGTGAATGGAACTGGTATAGATCAGGCGCTTCACGCCGGATTCTTTGCAGGCGCGGATGACGTTGGCAGTCCCTTCGACGTTAACTTTGCGCATCATCTCGAATTGCTCCGGCACGATCGCGACCAGCGAAGCAAGATGGTAAACAAACCTGCATCCCTGCATTGCCTTGAGCAGCGAAGGATGATCGAGGATATTCCCCTGAACAATTTCCGGATTGGAATCTTCCAGCGGTCTGACATCTTCCCCCGGCAAAACCAGCGCGCGCACCTGATGGCCTTGCTGCACCAGTTTTCTCGTTATCACGTTACCGATATGTCCGGCCGCGCCAATGATTAGGATCATGTTCCCTCCTCTGAATTTCGGATCGAAGTGTTCTTATAACAACCTGCTGTCACCCATAATTTTATTCCAAAATAAGTTCTGTTTCAATCATTCCATGCGCACGAAAAAATGATCAAGCGGGCTGCTTTTTGTTAATATAACCCTTAATTATTCCATCTTTCAGCTTCAGTTATAATCACAGCCAGAAAAAAGAGGTGAATATGAAAATTGCAATTGGTTGTGACCATTCCGCTTTGGCGCTCAAAGAAACAATTAAGAGTTATCTTGAAAGCCGAATGATCCCTTTTGAAGACTTTGGCAGCTTCACGACAGAAAGCAGCGATTACCCTCGCATCGCCGAGCTCGTCTCAAAAGCCATCCTTTCCGGTGAATTCGATCGCGGCATTTTGATCTGCGGCACCGGCGTTGGCATGTCGATCACTGCAAACAAATTCCCCGGAATTCGCGCGGTGGTTTGCAGCGAGCCCTATTCCGCCATCCTGGCCAAACGGCACAACAACGCCAACGTGCTTTGCTTTGGCGCGCGGGTTGTTGCCGGCGGCCTGGCAACCCTCATCACTGAAGGCTGGCTGAATGCTTCCTTTGAAGGCGAACGCCATCAGCGCCGCGTCGATATGATCACGCGAATCGAACAGCGCAACTACCTGCCCGTCCATCAGGATTCCCCAAAACCGGAAACGCAAAATGAGGGTTCCGAACAGGACCAGATCGTACAGTAACTGAATGCAGAATTCAGTGTTCTTGTAAATGAAAATAAAATTGTAACTTAGGAGAAAAATGAGATACAGAATTTTTGGTGATAATATGCCCGGCTTGACCCTGCAGCTTGACGCGGGCGAAAGCATTTATACCCAATCCGGCGGTATGAGCTGGATGACCGACAGTTTCCAGATGGAAACCAATGTTCGCGGCGGCCTGATGAAAGGCCTCGGCAGAATGTTGACCGGAGAATCACTCTTCATGGCCACTTATACTGCCATGAGTTCCGGTTCAGAAATTACCCTGACCACTTCCATGCCCGGCGAAATTCGCGCCCTGCAGCTGGATGGCAGACAACAATACATCGCGCAGAAATCGTCCTTCCTTTGCGCCCAACAAGGCGTTGAGCTTTCAACCTATGTCAACAAGCTCAAGACCGGTCTCTTTGGCGGTGAAGGCTTTTTGATGCAGCGCATCAGCGGTACCGGCATGGTCTTCCTCGAACTGGACGGCACAATTGTCGAACTCGACCTCCAGCCAGGACAACGCCTAAAGATCGATACCGGCAACATCGCTTTCTTTGAAGCCCAGGTCAAATACGACGTTGAAACCGTCAAGGGCTTTACCAATATCCTCTTTGGTGGTGAAGGCTTGTTCCTCAGCGTTCTCGAAGGCCCCGGCAAGGTTTGGCTGCAATCGCTCAACGCAGCCTCGTTTGCCAGCCGTCTGATGGGCTTCATGCCACATAAAGGCTAAATCTATCAGTAGTTAAGTGAATAACAAAATGGTCAGGCTTAACACCTGGCCATTTTTATTTTTGCAGGTCTCTGACCATATAGAGCTCCCCCATCACGAAGCCTCTTCCGGCATAATACTCTCTGGTGCCAACCGCTGAGATCACCGCCAGCTTCGAATATCCGCCCGTTTTTGCGATCTCGGCTGCTTTTTCGATCAATTGAGTGCCCAGACCGCGGTGTTGCGCCATGCCTTCCTGCTCAGCGCCCACCTCAACTGACTGACCGTAAACATGCACCTCACGGATAATGGCGGCATCATCCAGATGCTCAACAGGAAACTGTCGAGCTTTATCAGGAAGAGACAATCTCAGAAATCCAACAATATGATCTGTCCTCGTATTGAAAGAAAGGAAATGTTCTTCCGCCCTGCCCGCCTGATAGACAAGATCGTCAAAAATCAGCTCACCATCGCTCAATTCATTTTTTCTGATCTCCCGACAGCGGATGCAGTCACACTTCGTTCCCCGGCCATCGAGCTCCTCGGCCACATCCTGCCGCAAACTGGTATTGCGGTTGCCCTCC
Source organism: uncultured Anaerolineaceae bacterium (assembly GCA_964293995.1). Taxonomy (GTDB): domain Bacteria; phylum Chloroflexota; class Anaerolineae; order Anaerolineales; family Anaerolineaceae; genus Mesolinea. The sequence continues at coordinate 75,924 of CAXYYH010000009.1, read as the reverse complement.
ACCACATGATTGGAAGGGATATCGCGGATCACCCGGTTGATCCGGCAAAACCGCGGCACAGTCGGTTTGATATCAGCCAGCAGATCGATCAATTCCTGCTCAGAATAAGGCTTATACTCCCCTCTCTGCCAGTATTGATACAATTCCGCGTTACGCAAAAGCTGACAAGGGTAGATCTTTAGCTCATCCGGATTCAAACCGCCTTCACGCCAGAGTCTGGCAAAATCCTGACGGTCAGAATCGATCGTAGCCCCCAAAAGGTTGGGCATCCAGTGCACGACCACCTTGTACCCGGCAGACCGCACCAGACTTACTGCCTTTTCGGTCGCCTGTGAGTCATGACCGCGGTGGTTCAGCTCCAGGATGCGGTCATCCATGCTCTGCACACCCAATTGAAGCTTGGTCACCCCCTGACGACGCAATTCGATCAGGTGCTCGCTGGTGATCAGATCGGGCCTGGTCTCGACCACCAACCCGACATTGCGATGCTTGCCGCGACTATTGGTCTCCTGCACGCTGGCAAGCGAAACCTCGCCCTGGTCATCCTCAGGATTCTCAAGATTGAGCGCCTCAAAGCAGCGTCTGATAAACCACTCCCGATATTTAGCCGGGTAGGCAGACCAACTGCCACCTAAGATCAGCAATTCAATTTTATCGGTTGGATGACCAACATCGTGCAGCGCTTTCAGACGCGAACTTACCTGGGTATAAGGGTCAAAAGCGTGTTCCACGCCCCGACGTGCCCCCGGTTCATCGGATAGATAAGATTGGGGCAAACCTTCTTCCGTCGGGCAAAAGATGCAATGACCCGGGCAGGGATGAGGTTTGGTCAGCACTGTGATCGTCGTCACGCCTGAAAGCGTGCGAACAGGCTTCATGCGAATTTTTGCCAGCAGGACCGGGTCTTCCTCCCATTCTTCGCTGGCAATCTTGTTGCGATAAGCAGCAACCAGCGCGTGCTTGGCCAAAAACCCGCGGCCATCAGGCAAAGGATTGGAACGCAAAGCCTTGCGCGCGTCCCCGCCGTTTTTGATCTCGGTCAGGATATTTTCTGCCAGAAGCATATCTTCGGTAGAATATTGCCTCTTCTTCCGCCAGTTCTCTCGTTCGTTTTCTTTCATAAACTTAATTCTACATCAATATCTGGCAGATGTTGATCACAACGCCAATTCAATGTTCTATTCTTCGTATGAAACGTGGGAATTGGTGCTGCCAAAAGCCTTCTGACGTAGACTTGGTATTAAGCCTTCTCCTTGCCCTGGGTCTTTTCCAGGGCATTGGAGAAGGGGGACCACGAAGTGGTGGATGAGGAAATCAAAGTGATTCACAGTTTAGCGGATGGACTTTTTCCTCAACCATTTTCTTGATGATCTCAGTACGCCCTGTGGGTAGCCCACTCATCCAATTAAGGTTTGGCCAGGCATTAAGTCCCTGACAGGCGCAAAGAGCCATACCCCTCATCCGCCCTTCGGGCACCTTCTCCCAATGGGCGAAGGCTGACTGTAGCCTTGGGAGTTCCCAAGGTGAGGGGCTACTGCCTTAGTGCGATTTTTTTGCTTTCCGGACCATTTTCTCTCGATAATGGAATTTATTCAGCCACCAAACCAACTAAGGCAAAATTCCATCTTACGATACAATACACCCATGGATCCCGCGCTCATTGACCGCCTTCTAAAATTAAACCAATCCTTCTACGCTGGCTACGCGCAGTCTTTTTCCTCCACCCGCTACACCATCCAACCAGGGATCAAAAAATTGCTCCCATTCCTCCTCCAAAAACAAACCATCCTTGACCTTGGTTGCGGCAACGGCAATTTGGCCAAAGCGCTCGCGCAGTCCTCTTTCACAGGAAGCTATATCGGCACCGACAACAGCCTCGGACTGCTTCATGACGCCCGCAGCACGATCCCTGATCAAAACTCATCCCAATACAGTTTTTTTCAGGCCGACCTCGCCGATCAGCTGCCCACACTTTTTCCCGAATCATCCTTCGACGCAATTGTAAGCTTCGCGGTATTACATCATTTTCCAGAAACCCCTTATCTGGAACAATTTTTCACATTTGCCACTTCCCATCTCGAGCAAGGAGGCCAGTTTTGCCTATCCTGCTGGCAGGTAAAGAACAACCAGCGCCTCAGAAACCGCATTCAGGATTGGTCCATCGTTGGTCTGAACCCCTCCGACATGGACGAGAACGACCTGCTCCTCGACTGGCGGGCAGAGCCAAACCAGCCGCCCCGCTATCGCTACGTCCGCCATTACGATGAAACCACCCTTCAACACGCGGGTAAAGACGCAGGCCTCATCCTGAAAGACCAGTTCTATTCAGACGGAAAAGAGGGCAACCTGGCCCTTTATCAACTTTGGCAAAAAGATTCTTAGCCCAGCGCTACGTCCAGCAGCATCATCAGGGCAAAACCAAGCATCACGCCAATGGTCGGGATATCGGAATGCCCTTCGGCCGCCGAGCGTTTGGATTCAGGGATCAGCTCTTCGGCAACCACATAGATCATTGCCCCGGCCGCGAAAGCGAGCGCGTAAGGCAATAATCCTTTCATGATGGAGACCGCCCAAACGCCGATCAACGCTGAAATTGGCTCAACGATTCCTGACAGTTGACCAAGCATAAAAGCTTTGCGTTTCGAAACATTCTCTCCACGCAGAGGCAAAGAAACCGCCATACCTTCCGGGAAGTTTTGAATTCCGATACCCAAAGCCAGCGCGACCGCTGAGCTGATCGAAGCCGATTCCACCCCCATTGCCGCCACGCCAAACCCGACCCCAACGGCCAGACCTTCGGGAATATTATGCAATGTAATGGCCAAAACCAACAAAACGCTGCGCTGCCAGGAGCTCTTCATCCCTTCCGGCTTGCTTTCGCCGGGATGCAGATGAGGCAAAATTTTATCTACCAAATAAAGAAAGCCGCCGCCCAACAAGAAGCCAACCACCGCTGGCACCCAGGCTGGTGTCGGGCCGCCTTCCGCCATGGCCACAGCCGGCGCGAGCAGCGAGAAAAAAGACGCCGCGATCATCACCCCGGAGGCAAAACCAAGCATGCCGTCCAGCAGCTTACGGTTGACCTCCTTCCCAAAGAAAACCGCCGCTGCGCCAAGCGCTGTCATCCACCAGGTAAAAGTAGTCGCGACCAGCGCCTGCATAAAAGCGCTCAAATTTTGAATCCAGGCTAACATTCATATCTCCAGATGATAAAATTATCTCATGAATTATATGGATAAAAGCCTGAACAGCGAAAATAATTGTACAGAGCTTGACGAAGTCGGTTTGATTCGCTTGTTCGAACGCTGTTTCCTCGCCCGCAGGGAGGATGCGTCCCTCCAAACGACTGAGGTCTTTCGTTTGTTCAACGGTTTTTATGAAGGCGTCACCGGACTGACGGTGGACCGTTTCGGAAAAACCGTCGTTGTCAGCAATCACCACAAACAGCCGCAAACTCTGAACGGGGTAATTCTCATTTTGCTCGATTTTCTCAAATCCATGCACGAAACGCCCGAATCGATCCTGATCAAAACAAGACATGCCAGAGACCCCGAAGAAAGAAAAGGCAAGCTGGTTTTCGGCGACCGCCCTGAAGAGAAGAGCGTTGAAAATGGCATTTCTTACGCGCTCAATTTGAGAATGAATCAGGATAACAGCTTCTACCCGGACACGCGGTCGCTGCGTTTTTGGTTAATGAATAACAATAAGGGAAAATCCATCCTGAATTGTTTTGCCTACACCGGAACCCTGGGCATTGCGGCCCTGGCTGGCGGAGCCGGTGCTCTGGTTCAGACGGACATCAACCGAACCGCGCTTGAACTGGCACGCAGATCAGCTGAGCTTAACCAACTTGATAACAGTAAAATGCTTCTGTTGGAAAAGGATTTTTTCAGCGCGGTCGCTTTATACAAGAAGAACGGTACACTCTTCGATACCGTCATTCTCGACTCACCTTTCTTCTCTGCCACCCGCTTTGGGCGCGTTGACCTGCAAAAAAGACAGACTGAACTGATCAACAAAGTGCGCCCCCTCGTTGGTCATGGTGGAAAACTCGTCCTGATCAACAACGCGCTTTATGTTTCCGGGAAACAGCATATGGAAAGCATCGAGAAGCTTCAAAGCAGCGGCTACCTGAAATTGAACCGCATCATTCCCATCCCCGAAGACATCACCGGCTACCCGGAAACAAAAGTAGGCCAACCACCGCTCGACCCCAGCCCATTCAACCACCCGACCAAGATCGTGGTGATGGACGTAACCAGAAAAGATGGCTTACCGGGGAATTATTCACTGTGAAGTAAAGATGAAAACCAGAGTGTCTTTGCGTTTGCTTGCCTTTTTCATCTTGCTTCTCACCTCATTGACCAACAGTCAGGTGGTTTTTGGCGCTTCAATCCCTCCGGGAGTAAAAATATTTGTGGCGGCGCCGCCACGTGATCTGCAGCTTTCAATTAATTTCAATCATCCCAGCCTGCTTGACCCAAGAGAAATGACCAAAACGACGCGAGGCTGGGAAACTTATTTCAATTATTACTACAGCAAGATGAAAGGCCGCTACGATGAGGATTTTCATGCGGCTGTTCTGGTGGTTCGATCCGAAAAATACAATTTCGAGATCAAAATTCCTCGGGATCCGCAATCAAGAATGTACAAACGTTATATGACCCTCAACCTCGAGGATGAAACACTCACTTTTGGCGAACCAGCCTGGAGAAAACCGCTTTTTGTCATCGCCCACCTTCTGATCGCCTTGGCTCTCAAAGGAATCCTGCTCTTTTTACTCGGCTTGCGTTACAAAACAACCTGGATCATCTTTTTGATCATCAACCTGATAACCCAAACCTGGTTGAGTGTTTATCTGGCAGACGCGTTTATCGGATTATATTCAATCTTTTTTCTATATCTCTTTTACGCCTCTTTTACCATCCTGGAAGCATTAATAGTCTGGATCACAGTTGATGAGATCAGGCGAGGGACAACCGCTTTTTTATATGTATTCCTGATCAACATCGTTTCGATCTTTGTAGGCAACCTACTCCTCCCCAGCTTGCCGCATTAAGGGATCAAAATAGCTTTCATAAGGCTAACCAACGTTAGTGAACCTAATAGGATTATCTATGGCTTTAATTCCAAGCCCGTGATGCATTTTTATTGCTTCAATATAAACGCATTTACCCCTTATTAGTAGAGTGTATTGATATAGGACATTAATATATGGCATTTTTGTTGCTTTCTTGATTAGGCGGAATATAATTGATTAGATTTCGGGGCAACCCAAAATTGTAATAATTCGGAATAAATATGAGAAGGCACATACCACAAAATCAGCCTGTAGGCTGTAAAGGAACCCAACAATGACAAGTGCAACACCAGAAGATGAACATATAAAATCACAGGTCTCGAAAGAGTTGGAAGATGCTAAATCCTTTGCAAAAACCCTCAACTTAGAAGAAGTTAAGAGTGGGGACTGGTTTATAAAGTTGCTGCAGCAAGTTGTAAGAGCATATAACCGCAACGCCAGAGCTGAATATTTTCAGAAAAAGTATCCGGGGCTACCTCCTGATGATATCGCCGATATTTTAACGTCTTTAGCTGTTCGATATGCAACTATTGCCGGAGCCGTTGCAGGAGCAGCAGCAACGGCGAATCAGATTGCAGTATTAAGCTCTGCGGGTATGACAACGGCTTTGTTTCTGGGAACAATTGGTGCAGAAATGCTATATTTATCTCAAATTCAAATGCGTCTCGTTCTCGACCTTTCCGTTATCTATGACCTCCAACTTGACCCAGAAGACCCTGAAGACGTTTTGATGGTTTTTGGTTATGCGTTAGGTGTGGCACCAACTGAAATGATTGGTAAGGGATTACAAATTGCCACAGGAGCAGGGACCAAAGCTGCTATAAAAAAATATATCAGCAAAGGAACGCTTCAAGCTATTAAAGATTTTGCACGTCGGCTTGGTTTCAATATTTTACAGCGTACTATCATCAAATATGTAGTGCCCGTAGCGTCAGCAGCTATAGGCAGTAGCTATAACTATGCAACAACAAAATCGGTTGGTAGAATTGCCAAAGCGCATCTTAAGAACAGAGGCAAAGTGACTGATGAGTTGCGCGCGTTGGTATCACGGCAACACAACTATGATTTAGCTTTTCCCGCAGCAGTTATGTATGTCGCCCAGGTTGATGGTCATTTTTCCGCAAAGGAAAAAGAATTATACAAAGCAATGCTGTCTCGTATGTCATTCGATGAACATACTCAAGAGGAATTTCAAAAGCTGATTGCAAATGAGGAGAATATTCTTGATGCTATAGGCAGAATTGAAGATGAAGATGTTCGACGCGCTTTACTGGAAGCATTGGTACTAATGACCATTTATGATGGCGAATTAGCTGAGAAAGAAATTGAGTTTTTGAAGAGTGCAGCAGAACAGTTGAATTTGCCTTTGGATGCCGCCGAAGTTCAACAACGAGCTCATGATTATCAGGTTATTGTCCAGAAAAACATCTTTGAAAAAACAGCAGAAATTACTGGCGCAGTAGCTGCAAAAGCAATTAACGTAACAGGACAAGTTGCCAGTGATGTTAAAAACACTGCCATAGAAGCAGGTGAAAAGATCAAGGGTGTGTTCGGAAAAGTTTTTGTTCACAAGAAAGAAAACGAAGAAAAAAATGCACCACCAGAAAGCCCAACCATATCTTGTCCAAAATGTGGAAAAGAAATATCTGCTGATTATAAATTTTGCCCCTCTTGTGGTCATTCAACTCTTGCTGAAAAAAGATGTCTTTCTTGTAACAAATTGATTCCGATTGATTGTGCTTTTTGTTCGCACTGTGGTGCCGCACAAACCCAAGCAGATCAATAGCTCAATTTCAGAGACATGCTCAAAAGACATTTTTGTAATGGCATTCTTCAACTGCTTTTCCACTTAGTTTGCCCAATAACTACGTGTTGGTTTCAGGAAAGTCTGTGTCTTGCCAACCCAGTAGTAAGTTGTATAAACTGGTAAAGCTGAACTTAAACACACATGCTCCAGACCAAGTTGTTTACTAATTTTCAAAATCAGAGAATCAGGCTTATTCGCTGAATAAAATCAAGAATCATAGGTGGTATCTTTTATGCTAATTGACACAAGCTTCAATTTTTACTCCGATTCAAAGGGTGGTGACCCAGACAGTGCCAGCCCGACGCTCCGAAATTATCACAAATTTTTATGGAGCAAGCCATTGCCGAATGGCAGGATTCTCGAATTGCGTGATGACAAAAAAGGGGCTTATCTATACCACTTTTCAGAGCTTGGAGAGTTCTTTTTTGGCAGTGACGCAATAACACACTCCTATAAAAACCAAAAAAGGAAGAAATGGCTGACAGAACAAATAGCTGATGATGTAGATGAGCTCTTTAACACGGGTTCTACAATTGGAGCATATATCATTTTTCCAAACAACAGAATTAACGGAAAGCACACTATCAATCAGGCCAGGGGGATCAACAGTCTGATTGATGACCGGTTTGATTTGACTTTGGAATGTATCCGACGCTTTTATGCTGGAGAGAAGAGTCCACTTTACGACACATTATCACGATATCGCTCCTTTTTCGATTTATTCGGCGATTTCCTGGGATATGTCCGATTCTTCTTTTTAGAGGATCTGCTTAATAAAAACAGTGGCATCAATTTCTACTTACCTTTTGATGGCTTCAAATCGCGCCCGTTGTTTATCGATGCCAACCAGTATCTTTTATATAAAGAAAGGGTGATTGGCTTTATTCAGGCAAGAAACAATCGAATAGAAAACCATACAAGCAATGTTGTGAAATAACGTTCAGTTATAAATATTCTCCACCCAGCTATACAGGGACAGTGGTTGGATAATTATCCAAGCAAACCGCCTTCAAATTCAATGCCAGCGTCATACATTTTAACTTTCAGTGTTTAAAAGATATAGACATATTTCACTGGTAGTACATACCCTGCGGGCACCTTCTCCCAACCCTGACAAAAGCGTTATGGCTGGTGGCGAAGGCTTAAAATGCCGATCCTATCGGGCTTTTTCTCCCTCACCTTGGTGACCTAAGGCAGATCGAGAAGGCTATGTAGTTTATCACGTAGGCTTGGTCTTAAGCCTTCTCCCTGCCCTGGGGCTTTCCCAGGGCAGAGGAGAAGGGGGACCACGAAGTGGTGGATGAGGAAATCAAAGTGATTCACAGTTTAGCACCTGGATTTTTCCTTGACCGTTTCTTCGATGATCTCAGTACGCCCTGTGGGCTTAGCCCCTCATCCGATTAAGGTTTGGACAAGCATTCTTCACCCGCTTTGCTCTGAAAGACAACGCGGACAGTCTGCCCTGCGTGCACCCCTCATCCGCCCTTCGGGCACCTTCTCCCGGGCGGAGAAGGCTTTTGGCAGTACCCATCCCACGTCTCAGGGTAATCAGTCCGCCCTAAGAGCACCTTTTCCCCGTGGAGAAGGGTTAATAACAACATCTCATCCGTTTAACAAAAAGGACACTCTGTTTTAATTCCTTCTTGTTGTTTTTAGGCAATTCCAAAGATAACTGAAAATCTATGTTTATGTATATTTTTTCCGAGGCAGATAAATTTGAAACTGAAACAATTGCTCAAATTCCTGTACAACCATTGCAGAATTAGGGTAAAATGAAGGTGGGCGAAAAGCCTTGTATTTACGATAACTCAAATCAGATGGAGGTCGAATGAAGTTAAGTAAGAAAATTTCAATTCTGTTTGTACTATCCCTCCTGGTTGGCTTGCTTGGGTTGGCGATCCCTTCCCAAGGCCAGGTGACAGCTCAACAGTCCAAACTGGTTCTGTTTGAATCCTTTGGATGGACTGGTTGATGGCACTGTTGGGTCTCCGGTCCGGAGATCGATAAGTTAGCTCAGGAATTTGCCGGTCAAAATGTCGTTTTTCTCGACTATCAATACCCCGGTCAACCCAAAAATCGTTGGAATGTAATTCAAAGAACTGAAGAAGGCCTTGGGCTCACATGGGCCATGGTAGATAGTGGCCAGGCTTACAGCCGCGGCGTTGAAACCCCCGAAGAGGCCTATGCCAAATATAAGGCCATGATCGAATTCGCCTTGCCGCGTCCGGCCTTGGCAAACATCACCTCCCAATACTGGCGTGAGGGCAACACCATCCATGTTACCGGAACGGTTACCAACAACAGCACGGTGACCCTCTCCGCAATGAACCTGGCTGGCTTTAGCGCCACTGTTAAGTGGCCTGGGCCCATGCTGCCAGCCCATACCACTCATAACGGAGCCTTGTATTCTGCAACAACTCCGATCGAATACCTTGAACCCGGTGAAACCGGTACATTTACCGTCAGCGTTCCTGTCTCAGATCAAAACGTAAACTGGGATGAGATCGAAGTCTATACAATGGTAGACTATGAAACCGCACCGGGCGGCATTTTTGATCAGCTGCAGGCAGCCCGCGCCACCAGGATCGCCGATCCCGGAACGATCAACGCCCAACCCAACCAGTACCTTCTCCTGATCCCTGCCGAGCAGACGGTCATTGAAGATCTGGAATCCGTCATTCTGGGCACGGCAGGAACAAACTGGACCGCAACCGTGGACGAAACCTGGCTCACGCTGGATAAGACCAACGGCACTGTTGGCGATACGATCAAGCTTTCGATCAACCGCACAGCTTTAACCGCAGGTTGGCAGGATGCGATCGTGAGAGTAATACCGCAAAATGGCAACGATTTCACCAGCATTTACGTCCGTATCTTCCTGGGCAACCCAGGTGAAATTCGGTATCTGTATTTGCCGTTGATCATCAAATAAAACCATGGTTTTCGCTTTTATTATTGGGAAGGCGCGCGCCTTCCCAATAATCTAAATAAAAAATTAAGAAGGAGAAATAAGTGAAAATAGAGAAGAAAATTTCAATCGTTTTAGCTCTGTTCCTGCTTTTTGGTATGCTTGGCGCTGTCAGCCCACGCGCTACCGAAGCGCAAAGCCCCGCTCCACGCTTTACTGTGCTCGAGTTTTTCTCGAGCAGGTCATGAGGATACTGCACGGCTGCCGGGGCGGCAGTCGACCAATTAGCAAATGAAATGGCAGGGGATCCTGTCGCATTCATCGAGTGGGAAAACTATAATGGTATTCCTCCGAATCGATATTATCAGATAGCAGAAACCGGCGATGGCGGATATGTTCCAACAGTATATGTTGACAGCGCCCGACTTTATGCGGTTGGATCTGACGATCATTACAACGAATATCTCGGTTTTATCAATAACTCACAGGCAAGACCGCCACAGGCAACGCTTACGGCTCAATACGCAATGGATGGAAATAACGTTGCTTTTACTGTAACGGTTACCAACAACAGCAATATCACCCTTTCCACAGCCAATAAGGCTGCGGTACACGGGCTTGTTTATGAAGACTACCGCGAATGGAAAACCAATCGCATCGGTCGTGGCTCTGCCAAAGCCAATATCACCAATCTGGCACCCGGAGCGACTGAAACCTTCACTTTCACCGTACCTGTTTCTGGTGTTGTTGATGTCAGCAATCTGCATTTTATTGCCCTTGTTGACTATAAAACAACTGCCAAAACCAACGGCATTTATGATCAGCTTCAGGCAACCGTAGCCATCCCAACTGGCTTTGTGGTTTCTCCAAGTCAATTGAATTTCACCTTTGGCGCGCTGGATCCAAACACTCCATCTGGCACAGTCCATGTAATGGGCGATGCCGGCCAGACCTGGACAGCCAGCAAAGACAAGGACTGGCTTTCCCTTAGTCCGACCAGCGGCAATATCAATACCGGTTTTACCGTTACCCTGGATCGGGATAAACTGCAACTCGGGACACAAAGCGCGACAATTACCGTGGTTGACGGTACCGGACAACTTACCCGAACGGTCGCAGTGAACGTTGAGATCACCAAACCAGCCTTTGTCGTGAATCCAGTGGATGTTAAAGTAAACATTTACAAAGGCTCGGCAATTCCAACCACAAGGCTCATCACCTCCGGTGAAGCTGGTCAAACCTGGACTGCCACAGCCAACGCTCCCTGGCTAAATGTCAGAACCAAAACCGGTAATGTTGGCTCGCCAATTCAGGTCACCTATTATGAGAACCTCCTCCAGCCCGGTGTGCAAACCGGTACCGTCACGGTTAGAGATGGAAATAACTTCCACGAGATCACCGTCACGTTTACTGTTACTTACCACACGGGTGAAGATCCGGTGCTCAAACTCTACCTGCCGTTGGTTCTGAAACCATAACAGCATGGAATCTGCGAGACTTATCGCAAGTAAACAAAGCTGAAATATCAAAGACAAAAACCCCACCCTCTTACATGCAGGGTGGGGATCTTATTTAATACACCTGTCTGATCGCGTCATAAAATTCCAAACAAGCGATCAACTTTCCGCCCCTTAAAAACAATTCGTTACCAATTTGCGTCTTCACAAATTTTTCACATTTTTTTGCTTTTTAAATTTGACAATTCAAAATCCTTATGCTAAAATCGCTCTCACGTCAACACCAGAAAGGAAAAAGACGTGGCTTGCGGGTGTAGTTCAATTGGTAGAACGTCTCCTTGCCAAGGAGAAGGTCGTGAGTTCGAGCCTCATCGCCCGCTTTTACAGGACTGATAGCAAACGTTATCAGTCTTATTTTTAGGCGACGTGGCCAAGTGGTAAGGCAGGAGTCTGCAAAACTCTCATCATGGGTTCAATTCCCATCGTCGCCTCTTTTTCTTTAACTCTTCCATCAAAAGGCATTCCTCATCATGGGTTTACCCTCCGTTTCACTGTGGGCACAGGCAATCCTCACCAGTTGCCTCTTTTTCTTTAAATCTTCCATTAAAAGGCATTACTCATCATGGGTTTACCCTCCGTTTCACTGTGGGCACAGGCAATCCCCACCAGTTGCCTCTTTTTCTTTAACACTTCTCCATGACATCCAGCGACGGACTTTCCCATTCTTTAGGTAACTCCTTTAGGTCACCCCTTGACATTTGATACCGCAAGCGGTATTATATACGTAACAAGGACAAAGAAAATGGAAGTCAATTACAGCAAGCAGGTCATAAAATACTTGAGTAAAGCACCGAAGAATATCAAGGAAAAATTTGAATCTGCTATTGTCGAGATCAAAACAGGTAAAGGTGACATCATTGAACTTGTCGGGCAGGAAGGTACCTACAGATATAAGTTTTATGGATACAGAATTATCTTTTCCATCGATCCCATCGCCAACGTCCTCAACATCATCAAATTCGCACCGCGCGGTGATGTTTACAAAAAATAGGAGAAACATTATGAACGACGCTGAAAAGCTTTTGGAAAAATTAAAGGGCGTTCCCAAAGACATGCCCACAGAAGATGAACTTGAAGCCATTGCCCAATTTCGCAAGGAGCAGGAAAGTGGGACTTTAAGCCTGCGTATACCCAAATCCTTACACAGCCAGTTAAAAGCCGAAGCCAAGGCAGAAGGCATCAGCCTCAACCAATACATCTCGTTCGTGCTCGCTTCTCGCACGCGTTGAGTATTGCTATCTGTAGTTAAACAGCGACCGGCGACTGCGACTAACGACAGTAATTATCCGTATAGAAATAATATCTGGTTGTTCTGACCCTGATTCTGTGTTGTGGTCTTTTTTTAAGCCATTCTCCATAACAAAGGATAAAACAAAGATCAAAAACCGTGCATAATGCTCAGTTTTTCAGTTATTTGAATTTCTATTCCGAGAAGATTTTAGAACCCAGATCAAGCAGGTCTTCAAAGACCATATCCGGCACAAATTCGCTGTCCGCGAGGTCTTCCCGCCTGGTCTCACCCGAGAGCACCAATGCCGTCTGTACGCCTGCGTTTTTGCCCAGCGCGATATCGGTATAAAGCCTGTCTCCTATCATCAGGATATCCTCCGGCTCAAGCCCCCAGCCCCGCGCCAGTTCAAGAATGATGCCCGCATTCGGCTTGCCTAAAATGACATCCGGCAACCGACCTGTGCTGACCTCGATCATCGCCATCATCGCGCCGATATCCGGCAGCGGACCACGCGGTGAAGGGCAATTCAGATCAGGGTGAGTGGCAATATAAGGCAGGCCTTTTCTTAAAAACAAGCAAAATTCGGCCAACCTCTGATAATAAAGTTCGGTATCATAAGCCAGCACCAGAACCTCTGGCTCAACAGAATCAAGCGCTATCCCAGCCTCCGCCATGCTTTCCCGTAAACTCATCGTTCCCATGACAAAAACCCTTTTTTTAGGGTAATTTTGTTTCAGGTAACTGATCGTCGCGTCTCCGGCGGTGAAAATACGGGCATCAGCCGGTTTTACGCCCAGGCCCACCAGCTTCCGCACATAATCCTCCTTGCCTTTGGAGGTATTGTTGGTCAGAAAGCTGAACGGAATACCCTTTTCATTCAACTGATCTAGCAATTCGAGCGCGCCCGGCAAAAGATGATCTCCCAGAAAGAATGTTCCGTCCATGTCCAGAACGACAGCTTTTGGCATCCGTATCGTAAAAGGTTTATCAGTTTTCTTTGAATTGCTGTTCATCGTTTGTATAATAATCTTATATTAATTTATGAAAGGGCTCTCCTCATGGAAAGTAAAACATATTCTATCCCAAATATCAGCTGTATGCACTGTGTTAACAAGATCCAGAAAGCGATTACAGCGCTGGAAGGTGTCGATTTCGCTGAAGCTGACGTCACCAGCAAGCAATTGGAAGTCGAATTTGAGGCTCCGGCCTGCGACGAGCAGATTCGGGCCACCCTGATCGCGATCGGTTTCCCAGCCAAATAAGGATGACAGAAAAAGAACATCTTACCCTGCCCATAATTGGGATGACCTGCGCCAATTGCGCGGTAGCAGTCGAACGCGCGCTCAAACACACCGATGGCGTCGACGAGGCGCTCGTCAACCTCTCTTCCGAGCGAGTCGCTGTCAGTTTTGAAGCGGATAAGACCGATCTGAACCAGATCGTCGAAAGCATTCAAGACGCCGGATATCAGGTTGCCACTGGCAAGGCGACCTTTTTGATCCCTGAGCTGTCAGACCCGGTCAACGCGCAGCGGCTCGAAAAGCTTTTATCAGATAAACCTGGCATCCTTGCCAGCCAGGCCAATACCGCCGCAGAACAACTCAGCCTGGTTTATGTTCCAACGGTGGCCAATCTGACCGAAATCCAGGAGCTGATCCGCAAAGCAGGCTACGCGCCCACGCTGGCAGACAAAGACCTTGACGATCCTGAATCTCAGGCACGTCAACAGGCAATCCTGGAACAACGCCGCTTGCTGATCATCTCACTTGCATTCACAATTCCCCTGTTCATCCTACAGATGGGCAGCGAATTCGGGCTCTTCCCTGCCAGCATCAGCCAGGCGCCCTGGCTCAACTGGGTTTTGCTTGCCCTGGCCACCCCTGTTCAGTTCTATGTTGGTCGTTCCTATTACGTCAACGCCTGGAAGTCACTCAAAAATGGTGCCGCCAACATGGACGTGCTGGTCGCGCTGGGCACTTCCGTCGCTTATTTCTTCTCAGTCCTGGTCATGGTTGGAATTTTCCCTGGCATGGTCTATTTTGAAACTGCCGCAAGCATCATCACCCTGGTCCGTCTGGGCAAGTATCTGGAAACGAAAGCCAAATCCGGCGCGGGAGACTCGATCAAAAAGCTGCTCAGTCTGAAGCCCAGCAAAGCCCGCGTTCTGCGTGATGGTCAGGAAACCGAGATCAACACGGAAGATCTGCTGCCAGGCGATGTGGTGGTCGTACGGCCCGGGGAGAAGATCCCAACCGATGGCGTAGTTATCGAAGGTGAATCCAGCGTGGACGAGAGCATGTTGACCGGCGAATCACGCCCGATCAAGAAATCCGTCGGCGCTGAGGTCTTCGGCGCCACCATGAACAGGAACGGAAGGCTCATGATCAAGGCCACCAAGGTTGGTCGAGATACTTTCTTAAGCCAGATCATCAAAATGGTCGAAGTCGCTCAGACCAGCAAAGCCCCCATCCAGCAGCTGGCTGACCGGATATCCGCCGTTTTTGTGCCGATCGTGATCGGCGTCGCGCTGCTCACCTTCATCATCTGGTACTTCTTCCTGCCCATGCCCGGACATTCCGCCATGCATGGCAGCATCACACCCCTGGCAAACGCGCTCATCAACACCGTGGCGGTTTTGGTGATCGCCTGCCCCTGCGCGATGGGACTGGCCACCCCAACCGCGGTGATGACCGGCACCGGCCGGGCCTCTGAGTTGGGAATTTTATTTAAGTCTGGTGAAAGTCTGGAAGCGACCGGCGGAACGAACCTGATCCTCTTTGATAAAACCGGCACATTGACCATTGGCAGACCGCAGTTAAGCGATGTCATCAATCTCTCAAACAGCTTCACCGAGGAGGAGTTGCTTGTATACGCCGCCTCGGCAGAATCTGGTAGCGAGCACCCCCTGGCCGATGCCATTGTCGCCGAAGCAACCTTACGCTCCCTCAATCTGCTGCCCCTGGGCAAGTTTCGCAGCTATCCCGGCAAAGGCATCAAAGCCGCCATCGCTGATAAAACGGTTTTGGTCGGAAACGCGCGCTTTCTTGAAAGTCAAAAAATCGAAATTACTGATGATGTGGAAACATCAATGCTTAACCTCGAACAATGCGCGAAAACAGTGGTTTTGATGGCGATCGATGGCATCGTGGAAGGCCTTTTTGGGATCACTGATGGAATAAAACAGAGTTCAAAGCAAGCCATCCGCGAGCTGAAGGAAATTGGCATGCAGCCTGGCATACTCACCGGAGACAACCTTGCCACCGCTCAGGCTATCGCTTCGCAGCTTGGGATCGAACAGATCCATGCCAACCTCCTGCCGGGCGACAAAACTGGTATCATTCAAAACCTTCAGGCCAAAGGTCACAAGGTCGCCATGGTCGGAGATGGGATCAACGACGCACCGGCCCTGACCCAGGCCGACAGCGGCATCGCCATCGGAACCGGCACCGATGTCGCCATCGCTTCGGCCTCCGTGGTCGTCATCAATGGTGACCCGCTCTCGGTTGCCCAGGCGGTCAGGCTCGCGAGGCGCACCTTGCGCACCATCCGCCAGAACCTTTTCTGGGCTTTTATTTACAACCTGATCCTCATCCCGGTCGCGGCAGCCGGCCTGCTTCACCCCATGCTGGCGGCTTTCGCGATGTCCTTGAGCAGCATATTTGTGGTTACCAACAGTCTTAGACTTAAAGATTTTGAAAAGGAGAAGTAAACTCAGGGAATTGCTTTGCGCGCCAGCGCGTCAACGCGCTCGTTGAGTGGATTGCCCGCGTGCCCTTTGACCCAGACCCATTCAATTTCGTATTGCTCTAAAATTGGGTCAAGCTCCTGCCACAGATCAATGTTTTGCAAAGCGCCTTGTTTTCGCTTCCAGTTGCGGCGTTTCCAGTCGGGCAGCCATTCCGTCGCGCCTTTTAGCAGGTAAGATGAATCTGTATAAAAGCGAACAGACGTGGGGCGATTGAGGCAGCGCAAGGCCTCCAAGGCCGCGCGAACCTCCATGCGGTTATTGGTAGTTTCGACCTCCCCACCGCTGATCACCTTTTCGTGTTTTCCGGAACGCAAGATCGCCGCCCAGCCGCCAGGCCCCGGATTGCCGCTGCACGCGCCATCTGTGTAGATCTCCACTTCAACGGCTTTGCTCAAGGCGCTTGCTCCAGGTTGATCCGTATCATTTCCTCAAAAACATCCAATATGCTTGGGAAGTATTGGGAATCCAGATTATAAATCCTTTGAAACGCGTCCTGAAACACCAGTTCAGTTTGAGCCCAGACCGGTGAGGATGGCACCAGCGTCAATCCTGATTTATTTTGCAGGGAAGCCACCCAGGCGGGGTTTGCCTTTGCGAATTCAGGCGCCAGTTTCGCCGGATCACCCGTCGCTGGCCAAAAACCATGAATTTCCACCAGCCGTTCCTGCTGGTCGGGTTCCAGCAACCAGCGTCCGAACAACCATGCTGCCAGCTGATTCTTCTCGTTCGTACTCGAAATGGCAAAAGACAACGGGTCTAAAACAAGAAAGTCTTTCCCCTGAGCATCAAAATACGACAGGGTTGTCCATTCGTCCTTGTATTGGCCCAAATTTTGATAGGCGCTCGTGAAACGGAAATCGTTCAGGTCACCCTCGTAGGCGACGGCATAACGATTGGAGAAATAACGATAAGCGTCCGCTTCGATCCCGATCCAGCTCTCATCAGCCTGGTAAAGCGACTTCAGGAAGTTGAATGCCTCCATCATTACCTCGCGCTCAGGCAGAAATCCAGCGCGCGGGTCGCCCAATTCCCCGCCGAAGCTGACATACCAACTGATGGCGGCAAGGGGCGATTGCGAAAGCCACAAGCCGCCGGTGCCGTTGTTCCAGTAATTATCGTCATTGGCATTGAAGCCCATTGCCTTATTGGCGATCGCGCGCAAACTTTCCCGATCTGATGGGATCGTTTGTTCCCCCAAAGCCTCTGCCCAGGCCTTGTTAAAGTAGATCAGACCTGCGTTGTAAGCCAAAGGCAGTTCATTAAGACTTTCGCTTTCAAAATCTGGCAACAAACTGGCAAATACCCCATCAGGCTCATACAAACCCTGAACGCCATACTTTGGGTCATTGGCGAAATCGCCAAGGTACATCCAATCTTCCGATGCCCCGGCGGCCTGAAGATATTTCGACATGCCGATCACCAGGTCAGCTTCCAGCGTTTCAGACTGCAAAGACTCTGACAATACCTGATAACCAGGATAAGCGATCGGCACAACGTGGAGCCCCCAGATATTGTTCAGATTAAAATCCCGCACCATCTGGTTGAAAAGTTCTTCGTTTTCAGTAAAAGGGTGCAGGACGTTAATGGTCAGTCCCCTTAACGTTTTATAATCAAGGGAAATCATTGGGCGCGGTGTCGGAGTGACCGCCGGTTTCGTCTCAAGGCTTGGTTCCGGCGTGGAGTCCTTCACCCGCTCTTTGGTTTCAGTACCAACAACAGGAAACTCTTCGGATGTCGCCTGGCAGCCGATGAAGAGAATCAAGATCAGAAATAATGAGATGAAACTGTAAAACCGTTTCTTAAAATCTTTACACATTGTTCACCAGAGCGGGAATGGATGGGAGTCGAACCCACCTCAGCTCTTCCGACCTGACACTGATTTTGAAGACCAGGACGCCCACCGGGACATAACCATTCCCATAATTAAGAATAATTCAGGCCTGCCATAATTGTCAACCCCTCGTAAAGTTATGATTAAGAACCTTACACAAAGCATGCTTTTGTGTTCCCATCTACATTAAGCTTTTAAGTAGAAATTTTCGCTAATTCGTGATAAATTAGTTGATGCATAAACTATAGCAACTGTGAGGACAGAAGAACGAATGACTACACATCACAACCGAACCCCCGATTGGGTTAAAAATGCGGTTTTTTATCAGATCTTCCCTGACCGCTTCGCCTGGAGCAACCAGGTTGCCAAACCAGGCAAGTTTGAAAGCTGGGAAAGTCTCCCCACCGTTCACGGCTTTAAAGGCGGCGACCTGATGGGCGTTTTGGAAAAGCTCGATTATCTCGAAGACCTCGGCATCAATGCCATCTACTTCAATCCCATTTTCCAATCCGCCTCCAATCACCGCTACCACACCCACGACTACTACCTGGTCGATCCCTTGCTGGGCGGCAACGAAGCCTTTTTCAAACTGCTTGAAGCCGCCCACCAGCGCGATATCCGCATTGTATTGGATGGTGTTTTCAATCATGCCAGCCGCGGCTTCTTCCCATTCAACCACATCATGGAAACCGGGAAAAGCTCACCCTACTTTGAATGGTTCAACATTCACGGCTTTCCTCTGAACGCCTATCAGGGTAAACCCAACTACGATTGCTGGTGGAACCTGCCCGCCCTGCCGAAACTCAATACCAAAAACGCTCAGGTACGCAAATACATCATGGATGTCGCGCGCTACTGGGTCGAAGCCGGCATTGATGGCTGGCGGCTGGACGTTCCCTTCGAGATCGATGATGACGAATTCTGGGAAGAATTCCGTGATGTCGTAAAAACTGCCAATCCAGAGGCTTATATCGTCGGCGAGATCCCCAGCGAAGCCCAACGTTGGCTCAACAGCGGCAAGCAGTTTGACGCCGTCATGAATTATCAGCTCACGCACGCTGCCCTGGCCTTTTTTGGCGGCGAAATGATCGACCACAAACTGGCGGAAGGCATGATGGGCCTGCACGCTCCTGAAACGATCAACGCGCAGCAATTCGCATCCCGCACGGCGCAGCTGCTCGAGCTTTACCCCAAGGAATTCTCCTACGCGCAAATGAACCTGCTTGACAGTCACGACATGCCCCGCTTCCTGAGCCTGGTCAAAGGCGATGTCAACCGTCTCAGGATGGCTTACACCTTCGTCCTGACCTACCCAGGCGCGCCAACAATTTATTATGGCGATGAAATTGGTCTCAAGGGTGAGCGCGACCCACTCTGCCGCAAGAGCTTCCCCTGGGATAAAAGCCACTGGAATGAAGACCTCCATGATTACCTTCGCGAGGTCATAGCGGTTCGTCATGCCCTGCCCGCCTTGCGCACAGGCAGCTATGAACCGATCTATGCTGAGGGCGACGTACTCGCCTTCCTGCGCAGGCATGAACTGGATAACGTTTTGGTCGTGCTGAACAATTCCGTCAGCAAACAAACGCTCGACCTGAACGTTGGCGCTGCTTTTGGCAACCAGGCTGAATTACAGGATCAACTCGGCGATGCTTCTTATCTCATCGAGAATGGCATGATTCGCGAGCTCACCCTCCCCGCCCACACCGCGCTTATCCTGGCTTAGAAAATTATTAATCGTATAGTAGGTCGAGATTGAAAAATTGGGGCCAACGGCCCAATTTTTCAATCCGACGAAGTTAATGTTTCCAGGCAACGTCGTGACAAAGTGCCTGCAGGACGGGCGCTGCCAAAAGCCTTCTCCGCTCGGGAGAAGGTGCCCGAAGGGCGGTTGAGGGGACAAAATAAACAACTTCCTGCGCCTATCATAGACCCTGGTAAACAGACTTGACCGCACAATTGTTAACATGATACGTTTTCAATTTCAATTTGACATAAATGTCGGATTGAATAAATCGGGCGCAAAATGCCCGATTTATTCAATACCCTTGCGGGCACTTTGTCTCGACCTACCTCTGATCGATACCCGAGCCTTCTCACCTGCCCGTGGCGCTTTCCCAGGGGACAGGGAGAAGGCCTGCCCTCTCAGCAATGAGGGTGCCCGAAGGGCGGCCGCAGCCAAAAGCCTTCTCCACGGGGAGAAGGTGCCCGAAGGGCGGATGAGGGGACAAAGCACAGGAATCACTGCACTTGTCATAGAATACCTATCCTAACCTAAAGTTGCCGGGTTTAAGCCTTTCCCGAGCAGGAAAAGGGCACCGCAAGGCAGGCGCCACCAAAAGAGGGGTAGCAGGTCTCATCTCACAAACCAGGCATAAATCCCAGGCAAGATCCTCGCAAAAACATCAACCAAAACCGGCGTCAACAAACCAGAAACCACACCGATCACCCATCCAACGACCACATCGCTAAGATAATGCAGCCGCAGGGCAATCCGTGAATAACCCACCAAAACTGCCCAGACCACCAAAAAGCCTCGCAAACCCATCGGAAGCCGTTCGTCGAGTATCGCCATTGCCGCGACCGCCATCGCGCGGGCGGCATGCCCCGACGGAAAAGAATGCGGGTCGGTGATACGATAGACCTGCCCCCATTCCCCCTCAGGTCGCGGCCGTCGGATTAAAAACTTCAGTCCCAGAACAAAAACCGCCAGAAACCCTAATCCAGCCGCCAGGTTGAAAGCATAATATTTCTCCAGCTTCCCACCCAACAGCCATAACAAGACAATTCCGACCAACCAATACCAGGAATCGCAGCTGTGCGTAACCAGCTGCAAAAAAAGCCTCAATCCTTTGTGGGCTTCCACAAAATCGGCATGTTGCGTCAGTTTTCGGTCAAGGTCGTTCAAATTCATCGTAAAAATGGTATCGCCGCAATGGCTGCAAAAGCGACAAACACCAGCAGCGTCGCCAGAACGATATCGCGCTTGCTGCGTTTGTCCACAAAAGCAGGGAAGCCGTCCACACGCTCGATCTTCCAGACAACGCCAGCCAAAAAGGTAAAAAACAATCCCGCGACCAGGCCGCCCAAATGACCCCAGTTATCGATCACGCCGCCAGAGGTCAGCCCGATCATCAGGTTCAGCCCCAGGATCATGGCGATGTTCAACAAGCTTCTGCCAGCCTGCTTGCCAAAAAACGCCTTGTTCTGCCAAATGAATATCGCTTCCGAGATCAGCAGCCCGAAAACCGCCGTGGAAGCCCCCAGAGAAGGATATTTGCCAAGCACAAAAGATAGCACATTGCCGCCAAAAGCGCCCAAAAAGTAAAGCAAGGCAAAGCGCAGGTGCCCGTTGAGCATCTCGTTGTTTCTGCCGAGAATGTAGAGCGAATACATGTTCGCCAGCAAATGCATGATGCTGCCATGCAAAAAGACAGGCGTGATCAGCCGCCACAACTGCCCCCTCAGGATCTGCTCATTGATCTTCCCCAGAACGAGAAAAGGCATATCAAAGCCGAGCAGCTGCTTGCTGAACATTTGCGCGCCATAAAAGAGCACCGTGACAGCGATCAAAACCCACACCAAAACAGGTTTGGTTCGTTTGGGTCCGCGCATGATCGGCATGGGACCTGGCGCGGCCGTGTAGCCCTCTTGATTACTTTGAAATTCACTCATAATTCAACTTTTCGCGGACAGGTTTTCAGATGCTCCGCCTTGATGATCGCCTGAATGTCGGCAATGGTTTGCTCAAGATGCTGATCCGAATTAACAACTAAATAATCAAAATCCTTGATCATCTCATACTCGGTCTCAGCGAATTTCACGCGGATATCCAGCTCTTCCGGAGTCTCACTGCGGCGCTCCTTGAGGCGATTGATCCATTCCTCTTTTGAACTGGCAGTCAGGAAGATCAGCACCGCCTGCGGGCACAATCGGCGGATTGTCATCGCGCCCTGAACGTCCAGCCGCATGATCACGTCTTTGCCGGATGCAAAAGCCTCCCGAACCTGCGATTTTGGGATCCCCTTATAGTCCGAATAGACCCGCGCATATTCGATCAGCTCGTCATTGGCGATCTTTTGTTCAAATTCTTCTCGTGTGACAAAAAAATAGTCCCTGCCATCGACCTCATCCGGTCTCGGCGCGCGCGAGTTCATCGTGATGACGAAATGGGTGTTTTCATTGCTTTTTCGCAGCAAACCAACCACCGCGTCTTTGCCGATCCCAGAGGGTCCCGAGATGACGATCAATAAGGGGTTGGTTGGCATCGCTCCAAACTGCATCAAGTTCTCTCTCATGTCTTTCCTTTTGCTTGTTTGCCCTGATTATAAATTAAGAAGTCGGTTCAGGCAGCAGTAATTCTTATTTTACCCATGGACATGTTTTTTGTTTTCGGCGAAGGGGCGGGGGCCGCCGTTGTCCACCATGACTAATTGACCTTGTTCATAGGTGGCGACCACCTCATCACCCGGACAAAAAGCAGTTTGCCAGCACCAACCACTTTTATCGATAACTCGCAACATGGTAGTGGGATTGATATAGCTGGAGGTAAACACGGTCATTTGGGCGGGGTCAACCCTCACTTCCCAATTCTTATTATTAGCCCAGAGCATCAGCCGACCGGTGGTGGTGTCCCAACTGGTAACTTGACCGCGGACGATTTGTTGTTGATATTGATTGACGGGAATATTGGGTAAGAGTGGAGTGGATAAACTGGATTGGTGTTTATTAAAGCCAGTTAACAGAAAGTAGAGTAAAAGGATAGCTACAGGAATTAACCACCACTTAAACCTCATGAATTAAGTATACATGATGGACTAGAATTTATTTGTTATTAAAACCTATATTACCGAAGCCGATAGGAATTTCACCAATAGTGCTAGGGAAACTACCAAAACCATTCTCGATTAAGCTGTTTTCGATGTCTGAATGATACTCAGATTGTTCAAACACGATAGCTACACCAGAAAAACTGTTGACACCTTGGTGAACTTCAGTAATCAATTCAGGATAACCTCTGAGTAAACCTCGTTGTCGAGTGGATTCGCGTCCCACCACAGTAAAGGTTTGTTGGTATTCGGGGGTGGCCACGGTGACGACATAACAGGGATAAGGAACACCGTGGCGGTCTTTAAAATAGAAGAAATAGGGTAAAGAATGGCGTTCTTGTGAGTTACGGTTGTAAGCTATGAGCATAGTACTACTAATAGTAATCATTTCTATATCATAATTTACCGGGAGTTTTTCCAGGTCACCGCCCAGAGTTTTTTGAAAGAGGGTTTCATTGTACCAGGTGACAAATTCCTGAAAATTCTCATCACTGCCGTCGGGACTGGGAGCCTGGACAAATTTGTCCAGATTATTAACAAAATCTTCGTAGCTTTGAGGAGGATTACTTAATTTTTCCAAGTCAATGGGGTATTTTTCAGGCACTTCGGTAGGAGTCGGAGTATTGGTCTCAGTGGCTTGTTGGGTCGGAGTGGACGTTTTGGTATCAACGACGGTAGGGGTGATTTCGGCAAGGGTTGAGGTAGGTGACTCCTGAGTATTAGATTGAGTACTTATCGGCGTACAAGCTGTAATTATCAGGATCATACATAAGACTGCAGCCAAGGGCCTATACATGCGAAATTTTTTATTCATCCATCCACCAACTTTCCAAATACAAGCTAATGAGAATTATATAACCAAATGGCTGTGGAAACTGTTAACCATCCTGCAATGTTCAAGATGAAATTTGGTTATTCTCCTTTCCTCAAGCGAATGTTGTCTATTTATTGATCGAAAATCAGCTTGTGGGTACAGTTTTCGTTTCTTCTTAGTTCCTTTTAAACAAAGTTTATTATTCACAAAGCCTTCTCCTTTAGGAGAAGGGGGCCCACGAAGTGGGGGATGAGGAATTTTTGCTCGTCAGGCTTCGTCCGCCCGCAATCTGGAATGGGAAAATGACTCTTTACCAAGTGACTAATTATCTCTATGCTGAAAATCGCTAAATTTAGGCAAAAATATGTCACTCAACCTGCCTCAACAGTTCCTCAAAACTGGTCAGGCGCTTCATTTTGTCCACAAAAGCCTTCAGACTGGAGCTCTGTGAGCGCAAGTTCTGCACAGCCGGCCCGATCGGGTCATCACCCGCGGCGCCGCCTCCGGGCGTGTCATTGTAGGAGCCGTAAAAAGCAAAATAAGCCTGGTTGATCTTGCGCAAGTGGTAACCATTTTCCCAAAAATACTCCCGCCTTGCTTCCATATATCTTTCCGCTTGTTCAACATATCCTTGCTCCAACATGGCGTCAACATTGACCCGCGTTTTGCGCATCTCAGCCCGAAAATCAAAGGGATGAGTGTAGCCTTCAAACAGCACAGTTGTGGTTTCCCTGCCCGGCAGGCGGTAAAAGCTAAAGTACTGCGGGTAATAATCGATCATGGTACGCCGACCAATTTCTTTTCCCGCCAGATTCGCCAGCGTCTCGTTCATCGAGCGCATTTCGTTGCTCTCAAAATAGCGCACACCCAGAGGGTAAAAGCTCAGGTAATTATGCAGCCACTCATGCGCGACCACTTCGGTCAACCAATTGAAGCTGTGCGTGCGCGTCACCATCGTAGGATAAGCCCCAACCCCGCCGACCGGTTCAACCAAAGCGGAAAGGTTGAAAATATCCATGATCTGCGTTTCCAAACGATCTTTCTCGATCGAGTCCATTCCGGCTTTGAGGTTATAGCTTTCCAGCGTCCCGATGACCTCACGCGGGGAAATGATCAGATTCAGAGGCAGGTCGCTGATCTTGAACAAAACCGGTGGAAGGGTCTGTCCGCCCACGCCAAAACCAAGCTTCAGTAAACTTCTTTCGGTCTGGTTTTGGACGATCGATTCCGCCACCCGCGCGTAAGCATGCATTCGCCTGGTCTCATCTTCCAGCAGAGTCTGCATCTCTTCAAGCTCTTCCGTTGAAAGTGTTGATTTCGGATCCGAGCTGGCGTTTTGCAGTTCGTCTTCCAGCTCCTGAGTGTAGATACTTTGCTGAAAATACTTCAAAACGATTTCAGCCTGTTCCTCGTCTGACAAATAGCGTTCGATCCCAACCGCGGCGGAACCGCTGCGCTCGATCAAAGCCTTGCCTACCCAGGAGAAAAAATCAAATCGATTCCAACGGGTCAGATTGCCCAAAGATTCTATACTTTGGTCAAAAATAATGTCGGAGGTGCTCAACATCAACGAAAGGCTGAAAAAGAAGAGAAACAGCACCAGGTATTGGATAAAACGCGCGCGAATTTTTTCCATCTCTCTGGATTTTACACCAATCCTCATCGTTCACCTTATGTCTCCAGCACTTCTAAGTATAAAATTTGTGTAACTTGGATTCTCTCTTCCTCCAGCGAATATTATCTAATTTTTGATTAGTAATCGACCTGTAAGACGTTTTTTTGGTAGGGGCGGGACCTGTGCGTGGCACAGAGTGCCAGGTACGCTGCGCCCGCCCGTCGTCTGGAATGAATAAAATATTACTGGAATATCAAGGAATTGTGACGTTTGATTTTCCACACCATCGGGCGGACATGGCAGTCCGCCCCTACATTTGTGGTCTTTAACTCTGAATATTAAATATATGCCCTAAATGTTATACTCTTTGTAATATAACACTGTTTGTGGGTGTGTTCTGCCATTGAGGAGACTATACCATGTGCTTGATTTTTCCATACTGAGAATTGCTGTTATGCCTCTTTTTTTGCCCCTTTCATTGGTTGTATAATAAACACGCGAAAACTAAAAAGTGAGAAATGATATGAACTCAAATAAAACCGGACCTATTTTAATTGGGACCATCGCAGTGATGATCCTCTGCCTGCTGGTGCTTTGCTGCCTGGTGGCTGCTGCTTTCTTCTATTTTGGTATGACCAAAGCGCAGGAATTGACCAACGATCCACCTGCTTTCTTTCAACCCACGCCCATTGTGACGCTCGATCCAAACCAAAGCGACCTGCAGCCTGAGATGATCAAAGACACTCAACTAACGCTTGACACCCTCGATCAAGCCGTCGTGCCAAATAACGACCCCATCGATCTGGCTGGTCGTCTGGGAGGCAAACCCGGCGTTCCTTCCCAACAGATCGACCCTGACGCCCCGTACGAGGTTGGAGCCAAAAAAGAATTTTGGGTATCCAATACCGACACGAATGAGAATTTCAAGGTCAGCATGACTCTGCAATTTGTTGGGGATAACCTCTATTTCTGGATCCAGGACGGCGTAAAATACAAAGACTCCGACCTTCAGAAATTAGCCACGACCTTCGATCAGGAGATCGTCCCGACCAACCGCGAATTTTTCGGCGAAGAATGGAACCCTGGTGTTGACGGCGACCCCCGTTTTCACGTTCTGTACGCCGGTGGTCTGGGTGACTATCTGGCTGGCTATTTTTCTTCTGCCGACGAACTTCACCCGGACGCCCACCCCTATTCCAACGCCCATGAGATGTTCCTGTTAAATTCTGACACGACCTCGCTCTATGAAAACTACACCTACGGCACACTCGCGCATGAATTTCAGCACATGATCCATTGGTACCAGGATAAGAACGAAGAAACCTGGGTGAACGAAGGCTTTTCCATGCTGGCTGAACACATCAACGAGCTTGATTCCGGTGGTTTTGACTGGGACTATATGCGAAACACGGATCTGCAGCTGAATAACTGGGGCGGCGAGACCGGCGAAAACGGCCCCAATTACGGCGCCAGCTTCCTCTTCATGGTCTACTTCCTGGATCGTTTCGGAGAAGACGCCACCAAAGCCCTGGTAAGCCACGACGCCAACGGTTTTGTCGGCATTGACGAAGTCATGAAGGAACTCAACATCATCAACCCAGACACCGGCAAACCTTATACAGGAATTGAAGTCTTTGCCGACTGGACCGTCGCCAACTGGCTGCAGAAGAGTGGGCTTGATAAAAAGCGCTACGATTACCAATCCTATTCTCCTTACGATATGGACGCCACCGAAACACTTCAAAGTTGTCCGATATCGATCACAAGAGATGTTTACCAGTTTGGCGCGGACTACATCGAGTTTGCCTGCGAAGGCAGTTACACGCTCGACTTTCAGGGCAGCGATGCCGTCAAATTGCTCCCGATCCAAAACCCACCTTCCGGCGATTACTTTTTCTGGTCTAATCAGGGAGACGAATCCAACATGCGCCTGAGACAGGAATTCGACCTAACCGGAGTCACTGGCCCGGTCGAGTTGACCTTCAAAACCTGGTACGACCTCGAAACCGATTACGACTATGCCTACCTCTCAGCCAGCACAGATGGCGTAAACTGGGAGATCCTGAACACAGAAGGCTGCACCAGTGAAAATCCTTCCGGCAACAGTTACGGCTGCGGATGGAACGGCCAAACCAACACCTGGGTTGACGAGAGCGTCGATCTGAGCAAATTTGCCGGTCAGCGCGTCACCTTGCAATTTGACTATGTCACCGATGCGGCTGTCAACGGCCGTGGTATGGCGCTGGACGATTTCGCGATTCCCGCCATTGGCTACCAGAGCGATCTCGAAACTGATGACGGCGGCTGGATCACCGAAGGGTTTGTGCGCGTGCAAAACCTGTTGCCCCAAAGCTTTGCAGTCAGCGTTATCCGCAACGGCAACCCAAAAACTGTTGAGCATTATTTTGTTGAGGCCGGGGAAAACCTGCAATTGACCATCGATATCAACGATCCCAGGCACGAAAGCGTTATTCTACTGGTCTCCGGCACAACCCTTTTTACCACTGAAAAAGCGACCTACCAGATCGATCTTAGGTAAACAACTGTTATGAAAAAAAAGCGGGCGAATTATTCTGCCCGCTTTTTTTATTAGAGATTTGCGATTGCCTCAACCAGGTTCTCGTAATGTGGGAAATGGTTCAGGATTCCGATCAATTCCATTGAATCCTTTACATTTTGGTTCAACTCGGCCAGGATCAGTTGACCATCGTTCGATTTTTTGATCTCCTTTAAGGCGCGAATGATCGACCACCAACCCGAGCTTGAGACGAAATTGATCTCGCTCATATCGAGGATGATCGACTTGCGCTGGGCAACCAAATCCATCAGCGTCTTTTCGAGGTCCGGTGCCGTCGCGCTGTCAATGCGCCCAACACCTTTAACAACAATACATCTTTTGAAATCACTAATCGTAAAATCCATATGCCTCTTTCTCTACCTTCCAGGTGCTTTTCCTATTATAACAGCATCCAGCCATTCGAAACAAAACTTTCCGACCCGTCCACAGCCAGATTTCCCTATGGGAAACTTGGAGCGTCTTTAATAATTCGAAATTATAGTTTCCATTTCTTTTCCCCTCTTCTCCATGATACAATTCCGGAAAGTCGATCAACTAAATGGAGACCTATGAACAAAACTTTCAGCCTCTACCGACTGCAACAACTCGATACCCAGCGGCTTCAACGCCTGAAGCGCATCAAACAGATCGATGCCATCATCGCCTCTGACAAAGCTGCCCAAAAATGTCAGCAACAAATTGACGCGGCTTTGAAAAAACACCAGGCCAACGAAGCTGTTATGGACGATTTCCATCAAAAGATCGAAGAGAAAACGCTTAAATACAAGCAAACACAGGCCAAGCTTTATGGCGGCAAAATTCACGTGACCAAAGAACTGCAGGACTTGCAGGCAGAGAGTGAGGCGCTCACACGCACAATTGCGGCGCTGGAAGAAGAGCAACTTGAAGCCATCCACATCGCTGAAGAATCCGAAAAAGCCCTAAACCAGGCCCGCGATGAAATGAAAGCTTTGTTGAGCGACCGGGCGAGCGAACATTCCCTGCTTTATGGGGAACGGGAAAAGTTGTTGGCTCAGTTACCAAAGATCAACGCGCAACGCGATGTGGTTCAACAGCAGATTCCTGCGGGTTTGCTTGAGGATTATTCCCGGCTTTTCAAGAGCAAATCCGGCCTGGCGGTAAGCGAAGTTTTTGAAGATAGCTGTAAAGCCTGCGGTTTCGAATTGTCACCAACAGACCTGCAGCTGATCGCCAAACCAGATGTGATCATGAAATGCAAAGGTTGCGGCCGGATTTTATACAAGTCCTGATCAAGCGCCCAACAATAAACGTATCAGGCTCGTCAGTAACCATTCGATCAGATAAATTACCAGCATTGCCAGGACAGGGCTGAAGTCGATCCCATTCACTGGTTTTAATATTCTGCGGAAAGGTTGCAGAATTGGCTCAACAATTCGGGCTATCCCGATTCTGACAGTGTGGTCACCAGGTAAAAGCATCGAAAGCAGAACATGCAGGAACAAAAGAAAAACTGCCGCGCGGAAAAATATATTAGTAAATAAAATCAGATAATCCATGGTTCCTCATTTCGAATAATTCCTGCGTCCGAGCAGGGCCTCCCCAATTCGTATCACCGTCGCGCCCTCTTCAATGGCAATCCCAAAATCGCTTGATGTGCCCGCAGATAGTTTATTGAGCATCAGGTCAGGGAAATCACGATTAAGCGCATCGCGCAGCTTCCGTAATTTGACAAAATACGGCCTGGCTTCTTCCGGATTTTCAAACAATGGCGGCATTGCCATAAGCCCGATCAGTTTTAGCCCCTTCAAACCCGAAATTTGTTCAACGACGGGGAAAAGCGCTTCCCAATCCCGCTTCTCTTTGGCTAAAAAGCCGCCTTTGCTGGCTTCGCCAGCCAAATTTACCTCAAGATAAGCTTCCAGGGGAGATAAAGTGGCAGGGCGATGTTTGGCGAGCAATTCAGCCAGTTTCAACGAATCGAGCGAATGAATGCGATCGAAGTTTTGAGCCACTTCTTTGGCTTTACGGCTTTGAATATGCCCGACCATTTCCCAATGCAGCTCGGGCAGGTCGGCAAGCGATTCCATCTTCACGAGCGCTTCCTGCAGGTAGCTCTCTCCAAAGCTGTGAATCCCCAAAGCATAGGCAGCCCGGATCACTTCCACAGGTTGTATTTTGCTGATCGCCAGGATCTGGATTTCTGCCACCGAACGGCCTCTTTTGGCACAGGCCCGTTCAATTTCCGATCGAATTTTCTCTAATCTAATCCCGATTTCACATTCAGGTGAACCTGGCTGCATACCTAACCTCCGGACTTTAAGGCGATCGCGACCGCAAAACGGCCTGTCAATCCTTTTTCTTTGCGATAAGAATACCACTCGTGCAGGTTTTCCGCCGTACAAATTCGCGATTGTTCAATCTTGCTCACGCCAGCCTCGCGTAAAACCCACTCATTCGCAGCCCAGAGATCCAAATAGTAGCCATTTTCGGTGGTATTGATAAAATCTTCAGCCTTTTGCCCCCATTTTTTTAAAAACATCTGCCGCACATCTTCACCGATCTGGTAACAATTGCCACAAATTGAGGGTCCAATCCCAACGATCAGATCTTTCGGATCAGAACCATATTCCCGAACAAGCTCAAAAACAGCAACCTTGCCGATTTCAAGCAAAGTTCCCTGCCAACCGGCATGCACAATGCCAACAGCTTTTTGAACTGGATCGTGGAAAACGAGCGGAACGCAATCCGCAAAACGCATCACCAACGTGACCTCAGGGTTTTTCGTAAAAATGCCATCACCGGGCTGGTGTTTTTGGCTGTCAGGTCTGGGGGCGTCTGTAAAATGGATCGTATCGCCATGAACCTGCCAGACATCAAAGCGAGTGGCGTAATCCCGCCCAAAGTGCTCAAAAAGCTTGCGATGGTTTTCACGCACATGTCCCGGATCATCTCCGCAGGTACCACCGAGGTTAAAAGACCGATAAGGGCCTTCGGAAATGCCGCCAATTCGGGTGTAAAGGGCATGATCCACCAAATCTGGATCGAAACTCTCAAATTGATAGCTTACAATGCCATTTTTTTCTTGCCGGATCATAGTTTGTTTCCTTGAGCGGGTAAATTGATCAATTTCGCAGGTGGATTGACCATCTCTTCGATGGAAGGAATGCCAAACCAGGCCGTAAACCAGCCAAACATCGTGCCGGTCAAGACGCGCAACAACGGCGTGCTTTCGCGCGGCAAAAGCCAGGCTAACGCGGGCAGATCGGTCTGGCTCAACAGCTGGGAAAACCCATCCAATCCGATCGGGCCCAAAGCCAAAAGGATCCAAAGCAGCCATGGAAGCGGTTTGATTTTCTTTTTGCCAAGCCCAAAAACAAGTCCAAACAGGAGCAAGCTGCCGTAAATGGCCACATCGCGCTGACAAAGGGCGATCTTATAGCCAAGGGTTTCGTTTCCGATAAACGCCATCGCAGACTTGACATCGTTGGGGTCAAGCCCCGTCACCTCTTCATAGCTTTTGAGCGCTGCAATCCCGGCCAGTTCCCGCGGGTAAACGCTTTGTTCCCCAAAAAGAAAAAAGGAACGGTAAGCCAACTGGTGGCATAGCGGTCGATAGATGCTATAGATCAGGTTTCCCGCACCGTTCACTCCGGTTTTCATGAAAATCGGAGCCATCACGGGCAAAAAAAGGTAAATGGCGAGCAATAGATTGATCACAAACAAATAATTTTTACGAAACCAGGCAGTTATAGCGCTGCTAAGGCTTTGATCTGACTTTGTTGATTCTTTATCCCTGCCGTCTTTGAGTGAAGGCTTTTGTTCAATTGATGACATGCGGGTTATTTAACTTTCAATGACCTGCACAAAAGTCGAATTACTGCTGTCATGCACAGTCAGCTCACCCGGATAAAGCGGCACAAAGGGATTGACCCAGCGATAGACCCATTTGGCATCCTGGGGCAGACAATTGATGCAGCCGTGTGAGAGCGCCACACCGAAGTTGTTATGCCAGTAGACCGAATGAATGGCTTGCCCGCTTGAATGATAGAGAACTGTCCAGGCAATTCCAGGTGAATCATATTGATACACACCGCCAGCGCTCATGTGTAAGGAGACCATTTTCCGCCAAACCGGTGTGGTTTCCACAGGCGTCAGCCATTTTCCTTCCCGCACATAACCAGTGGACACTTCACAGAAATAGACCTCATGGCTGCCTTCAAAACAGTGCATGGTCTGCTTTTGTAAATTAACCACGATCTTTTTGTCACCTACTTCGGGGTGAATTTGTGAAACCTCTTCGGCTGTAATTGGCCGGCAGGCGCGCGCGTCAACCCAATAAGTATCAGGCAAAGCGCCATACTTTTCAGATAACAAGTATTCCGTACGGCCGTCCTTCTGGCGAATATCCGAAGCCCAAAAGACCTGGGAATAATAAAGCTTTACCAGGCCATTCGAATCCCGGATCCAAGAAGAAGCCTGATCCCACGGTCGCGTAAGTTCAAAATCGACTCTTGGAACAGTGATCTCAACCCACATTCCGGGATTGCCATCAGGGTCAATCGGCATCGATGTCAGGGGTTCGTTAGGCAGATTCTTTACCGGTTGAACATAAGGCGCGTAGATAAAACCATCCGCGGTTTCATACCACCTCTGGTTATAGCGGTTGAAATCCAGCACATTGGCGATCACTTCCTGCTTGATTT
The DNA here is from genome assembly GCA_964293995.1 of uncultured Anaerolineaceae bacterium. Classification (GTDB taxonomy): domain Bacteria; phylum Chloroflexota; class Anaerolineae; order Anaerolineales; family Anaerolineaceae; genus Mesolinea. The sequence continues at coordinate 43,302 of CAXYYH010000009.1, read as the reverse complement.
CAAAAACATCGTCGCGCCAGACACGGGTAGTCGTCGGCGCGTTCATGTTTGGCTCAGTTTTCAGGTCAATGAAAGAGCGTAACTCCCCCACGCAAACGCGGCCAAGATGAGCGCCAACCGGCCATTCCTGGGTAAGGCTGGCTGCTTTTGCCTTTGCCAGCGGCATCATCATCGCGCCAGCGAACATGCCGCTGATCTTCAGAAATTCTCGTCGGGAAATATTTTTGTTTAAGTCCATGGCATTATTATACAAAGGAAGCAGTAAGCCTCAAGAGGAGATAAAAGCTTACCAGTCGCGGTCTTTTCGCGAATTTTCCCTCTCAATGTCCTTTTGCTTGATCGATTCACGCTTATCGTATTGTTTCTTGCCTTTGGCAAGCCCGATCTCAAGTTTGGCTTTTCCCGCCTTCAGGTAAACCCGAATTGGAACGATCGTCATGCCTTTAATGCGAACCTCATCCCAGATCTTACGGATCTCTTTCTTATGCATCAGCAACTTGCGTTCCCGTTTCGGGTCGTGTTGATAGGCGCTGGCATGTTCATAAGGCGCAACATGCGCTCCGACCAGCCAGATTTCGCTGCCATTTGTGCGCACATAGGCTTCCTGCAAGGAGATCTGCCCATTCCTGACCGATTTGATCTCCGTCCCTTTCAGAACCAGGCCAGCCTCAAAGGTTTCGAGGATGAAATACTCAAAACGCGCTTTCTTATTCGTAGATACAACTTTAATATCCATACGGTTTATTTTAACATAGTTGGTAGCAATGGTTTTACGATCCCTCCATCCGGGTTTATCAAAAGACCGTTCTTAAAAGAGACCATTTGACCGAGGGATAATTAAAAAAACATCTGAATTTTTTAGGCAAATGAGCGCGACCTACACCTTTTTTTGCATTTAATAGGTACGTAAATCGATACGTAAACAGATCAATGTTTGCACAGACAACTCACAGAGGTTATTATTCATGTCTGTGATTACATACATTTATGACTTTTGGTCGAAAGGAAGACCCATGAAATACGAAAAACGCTTGATCGTCATCCTCACTCTGACAATTTGCCTGATCGTGTCCAGTTGCGGCATTGACGTAAAAAGATCTGCAACCCTGGAGCCGTCAAACTCTCTTGAACCTGAAAATCTTAGTCCAACAAATCCGATCGCTGAAAGCAGCCCAACACCAGAGGCCGAACCAACGCCCGATTATTCAGAGATCTATCGCGAAAAACTGGATTACTTTTACAACATCCTCAAGAATGGGATCGAAAACTGGGACTACGGAAAAGGCGAAGTCGGCCTGATGGAAATTGCCAATTACAACCCGGAAAATGAAGCTCTTGCCAGCGTCGGATATACCATTCGGGATATCAGTGGTGATGGAATTCCTGAGTTATTGATCGTGAACGTCTCCAATCCCGGCGAATCGCCTGCCATAGGTGCGAGCATTCTGGCTCTATTCTCCAGCAGCGACGGCACGCCTACTCTGACTTTTGAGGGCTGGTCGAGAAGTCACTACCTTTATTTTAATCAAAATAAGGTCTATCACTTTGGCTCTAATGGCGCTACAAATCATGTACATATCATCAATAAGCTGTCTGTCGACGGTAAAAATCTGGAGTGCCTTAATTATTACATCGCCCAACCCAAAGAAAACGATCCGCAAACAGAAGGCTATTTCCAGGACCCCAAATGTGGGCAAGGCCAGAGCGTATATGAAGAGCTCGATCTGGATTTTGAATCCTTCAAACAAATGATTGAGGATCAATTAGGCCCTGTTCAGGAATTTGAGCTCACGCCTTTTTCCGATTATTCGCCCTCTCCTCAGGCCGCGTCTGACATCACCGAACCAGCCGTCAAAATTCAATGGGCTGAAGAAGCCCTGCATAACTTCGCGAGCTACGACACATTTACCGCTGATGAATCAGAGTACCAGGTCAAACTCTTGATCTCCAACAGCCATCCGTTGAAAAACTTCAACTTTTTGAGACTCACCATAGATGGCGTTGACGAAACAGGGAACCTGAACACCACAACAGAATCAATTTATCACATCGATATGCTGATGCCGGATCGGCCCCTGGTTGTCACGATGACCTTTTATGGCGACCTGCCCTCCTATGGCATCTCATTCGAAGATGAAAGCGGACAGATGAAAAGTTATTACATCACCCAAAGCGGACAAGACGGTTCACTGATGTTGATCGAATTTAATTAACTTCTCTAAAAAGGGATTAACAGGAAAGAAAAGACATTGTTTGTAGGCGAAAGGTCATGACCATGGGTAAAACTGAAATTTTCTCCATGGGAAAACAATACGCAAAAAACCGAAAATCACGGTTTATGGTAAGCTTAAGCGACATTATTTAGAGTAAACAGGGTTTGGAGTTGATCAGGTACCAATATGGATATTAAACAAATTTTCACGACAATTAAGCATTGGCTCTGGTTGATCATTCTTGGGTGTCTGATCGGCGCTGGAATTGGCTACTTCATCAGCAGTCGCCAAACGCCGATTTACCAGGCGCAGGCCCGTTTCGTCATCCTCCCAGCGGCCCAAACCACCTACGATTACTACTCTTACCTCAACAACCAACAGCTCATTAGTACCTACGCGCAGTTGTTGACGACGGAAGACCTTCTTTACCAGGCTTCCAACCAACTTGGCTTCCCCGTTCGCAAAGGCCAGGCCACCGCTTCGCAGGTTGGTGAGACAAAATTTGTCATTCTAACTGTAAAAGATACCGATCCATTCAAAGCCGCAGTAATTGCAAATGGTTTGGTCGAAATCCTGATTGCCCAAAACGAAAAATTACAATCAGTTCAATTTGAAGTAGCGGAGAAAAACCTGCAGGATCGGGTTGTCCAGGCCGAAGAGCAGATTAGAATACTCGAAAAACAAATCACCCAACTCTCCGGTGAAGTGCTTCAATCACAGATTGAAAACGTTCAGAAACAAATGGCAGATGTGCAATCTCAGGTAAACAACCTCAATGCTGACATCGCGTTGATCGATCCTGATTCGGAATTGATCGAGGATCAGGAACAACTTGCCGCCTATCAGTCAAAACTGGCTGAAATCCAACCGATTTTAAGCCTTTACCAGGATATCTACACTCAGTTAGTGGTTCTTGGACAAACTCCCAGTTCTTCAGAAACCACTCCTACAGACCTTGAACGCCTTAAAACGACTTTAAATCTTTACCAACAAATTTACATCACCAGCATTAATAATCTCGAAACACTCAAACTTGCCAAAGCCCAAAGCACACCGACTGTAATGCAGGTTGAAACCGCAGTCAAGCCAAGTGTGCCGATTTCTCCAAAACCAACTCAGACCGCTCTGCTTGGCGCGGCTGTTGGCTTGTTGCTCGCTGCGGCGATTGTTTTTCTGATCGAATTTCTCGATGACACACTCAAAACGCCAGATGAGATCAAGGCGGTTCTCGACCTGCCAACGATTGGCTTTATCGGAGAACTAAAACATAATCCTCACCGCAGTGAGGAATCATTGGGAACTTACGTGGCACGCAACCCTCGCTCTCCGGTTGCAGAAGCTTTTCGCTCCTTGCGCACAAATATTGAGTTCTCATCAATTGATGAGCCACTGAAGACAGTCCTAATCACCAGTTCCGGAGAATCGGAAGGTAAATCAACAATTGCCGCTAACCTGGCAATTGTTGAGGCCCAAAGTGGGAAAAAAGTTGTCATCCTCGATGCAGACATGCGGCGTCCAAAGGTTCACGTTCAATTTAATAAACCGAATCGCATTGGTCTGAGCGATGTCGTCACTGGAAAATTGATGATCGAGGATGTAACAAAGAGCTGTGATAATATTGACAATCTCTCCATCATTACTTGTGGAACAATCCCACCCAATCCTGCTGAATTACTCGGCAGCGAAAAAATGAAACGGATCATTGAGGAACTCGAGTCCAAATTTGATTTTATTGTGATCGATTGTCCGCCCATGGTTGTCTCTGACGCGCAAATTCTCTCCTCCAGAGTTGATGGCACCATTTATGTCATTATTCCGGGACAAACCCGAGCGATCACCGCCCGACGTCCACTCGAGGAATTGAAAAGAATCGAAGCAAAAGTAATCGGCGTAGTTGCCAACAAAATTCCGCGAAACCGGGATTACTATTATGGCGGTTACAACTATTACTCTCCCTACAGCAACCATTATTCATACCATAAGGAATCAATAGTCCCTGATGAAACTCCCGCGGCTCCAGCCAAAAAAGTACTTCCGCTTGGTTCTTTCTTTGACAAATACAAGCGCAAGAATGCAGAGCCCAAATCCTGAAGACCAGAATTGTTCGAATAATGCCGAAAATTGTTTTTGTCTGCACAAAGAACCAATTTCGATCGCCCCTGGCCTCTGCCATGCTCCAGAAACGATTGGCCAAGCAAGGTTATGATGCCTCCTGGGTGGTTGAAAGCGCAGGTTCCTGGGTTCAGCATCTTGCCCCACCCACGCCAGAGGCACTGATTGAAGCCGAAAAAAGGGGCTTAGACATCAGTGATCATCGCGCGAGAGGCATCGAAGCAATTCACCGCGAACTGGTCGATTTATTCCTTGTCATGGAAGAGGGACAAAAAGAATCGATTCTGCTTGATTATCCGCTCTTGAAGAATAAAATGTTCCTGCTCAGTGAAATGATGGGGCTTTCCTTCAGCATCCCCGACCCCTATGTCTCCGGCGAATCACACAGTGAAATTGCTTCCGAGATCGAAGCAATAATCGACAAAAATTTTTCCAAAATTGTAGCCCTGGCTGAAAAACTCAGTCATTAAGCCCAAGCCATTTGTGCAGCGCGATTTGCTCTTCGTAAACATTGACTTCATTACTGATCTCATCAGATTGTGTGTCAATTTTTTTATAGGTCTTCCGATACTGTTTCAAAAGATCCATGATCCGGCGAATATATGCTGGATATATTCCTAAACTTTTTGGATCAATATTATACAAACGAGCCAGCTGTATTTTTGGAATAAATATCCTTTTTAAGATCCGTTTAGATCTTGAAGCAAAATCCTTCTCTTTAGAAAGTTCGATCAAATCGGGTGATAAAACCGTCTGACCAGGTCTGAGGGTCTCGGTCAACAAACTTGCTCTAATCAGCATTTCCGCCCCATTTTTTGGTTCGATGGAAAGCATGGCGTCCTCTGGTAAAGCAACTGACAGATACTTTTCAGCCAATTTCAGGCTGATCCACAGGCTTTTCTCTGCTTTCCAGGCCCTCGCTGTCTCAACAACCAACCCCCATTGAATACTATCCGCATACCTCTCAATTACCCGACTTAAATCCAGCAAGGAACGCAATCCCAGCCGCAAATAATGCTGATACGTTCCGTGGATGGCCAGATGGACGATCAGATGCTCGACAGACAGCCCCCAAAGATTTTCTTCAAAGCATTGTTTTTGAGACCATACCTGGCCCATGTCTATTGAAAAGGGTTCATCTTCCTCAAGCAGATTCCAGTGCAGTTCAACAGTCTGTCCAAATTCGTTCCACATTGGCGGCACATGTTTGATGTCCTCATTTTCAAAAGCAGGATCGAAATGGCTTTCCATCCGAAAGCCATTCTTTTTGAGAATGTCGATTGCTTTTGGAATATCTTCCCTGCGTACAAGCAGATCAATATCATTCATCGGGCGGATCTCATCCACCTTATACACCGCTTGTTGTAAAAACAGACCTTTAAGCGCCAGGGTTTCGATCCCACTTTCCAATAGTTTTTGTGTCACCTGGTTACCTGTTTGCAACAACCAGGAGTTTGCGCTAATGCTTTCATATAAAAGCTGCCTGGATCGTTCCAGCGTCTTTTGGGGCAGCAGTGCCTCCAGATTACAAGCTTTGATGCGTGCAAACAAATGTTCGCTTACAGAGTGATTCCTGCTTATTTCCCAAAAATCCGCCCAGTCCTGCTCAGTGAAGGATGATAACAGCTCTTCTACCCCTAATTGCGCATCTTTATTGCCAATTAATTGGCAAATCAGTAAGAGCTTTTCATGCCAGCATTTATCAAATTTTGCTGAAACTTCACCATCCTGATATTCTTCCATCTTATCCGGCAACCAGTCACCTTTCGTACCCACGTCATTTCCAGGCAATTCTCAGTATAACAAAAAAGCCCGTGGTCATGAAACCACGAGCTATATTATAAATTCATTTTCAAAGGATGCCAGCCTGTCTGGCTATCCTTCCTTGTCCTTAAATGTCATTCGCTCAGGGTCTTGCGACCCCAAGCTTTTTATCCTGCCAGAAATTGCGGTATTATCTCAACTTTCTTCATGGCATAATTCCCAGGCATAATTCCCCAAACATCATCATGGATAAACAGAGGCTTATGGATTCAACACCAGGGGCAGATACAAAGAATAATTGCTTCGGGCCAGCCTCAGGGCAGGGTCCCCAAAGTAAATATAATTATCCATTTGATCATAGTTGTGACCTGTTGCCCAAAGTGTTAACAAACCGGACAAAACCGATCTTCCAACGATCAATTCGTTCTGATTGAAAATTGAATCCATAAATCCTTTTGCCAATGCATCATGACCCACTAAAGTTCCGAACCCACTGGCAGCCCACATTGCCACCGCGCCCTTATCTGGCGTGCGCGTCAACACCTCTCCCATGGCAGATTCAGACGCTTTCATACTGACGAAAAATCCATCATTACAGGCCAGCGACAGCACTACTGGTAATTGATCGGTCTCTTGAACCAGGGGTAAATGGTCCCTATAAGTAAATAATGGCTCCTGCGCCCAACCGCCATAATAGGCATGCCCATTATAATTGACCAAAAGCGCCCCATTACTAAAAGAATTCTGAATGGCTTGTCTGGTTTCTCCCAGATCGAAGTGAGTATCAAGCCAGTAAATTCTACTTATTTCCATATTTTTGTTCGCCACGAACCGGGTGATATAGTATTCAGCATATCCAGCATAGTTTTTTGCTGGTTCCATATCATCTGCGATCGCGACATAGCGGTTTTTCCAGCTGCCTTCCGGTGGATTATTTTCGTAGCCAATGGTCTTGTCAAACACCGCCGAGGCTTCCGCGACACTGTTTGCTGCAACCCTGCCAATCATCATTTCGGGCAAAAGATCATCCCCGACGATCTGGACAAAACGATTATCTGCCGGTGTTTCTCCAATTGTAGTGTCGACATTTACCAACATCGGCGGGAGGTTGCTCTCCTGGCTGCCTGCCAGATACTGTTTGGGATCCCGGGTACCATCTCCAACAAGAAGGACATAAGCCGGTTTTGGATTTGCCCAGTTGGCAAATGCGTATCCGAGAAATCGTTTTATGGCGTAAGGGTCCAAAACGCCGTACGAAAACTGATCATAAACATCCTGAACATCAACCACCACTGGAGAATAACCCAGTGAACGTTTATGCGCAGCGAAACGTTCAGCTTCCGCGACAAAATCCTTATAGGAAATGATTATGTAATCAGCTTGATTGGTCTGATCCAACAGGTCGGATGGCATATCTTTTTCAATTGATACTGGAACCGCCAATTCTGCAATGGTTAGCATCCGATAGATGCCATTGGTATTCCCTGAATCGCCAAACGTGACAGAAAAGGTCTGCCCAACCGTCTCGATTTGCGCATTGACCGCTTTTAGTGGTTCTGTTGGGTCTGCGACATCATAAACAAGGATCGAATTATTGGAAAACCCTGTAACCATGAATGGCGCTTGAGAGACACCATGATCAAAAGCATATCGGTTGTTCGTTGCCATAGAATCAGCAAGGTATTCGATTTCAATTGAATAAAAATGTATACTGTCTAATTCATAGCTGTCCTCAAAAACAGGAGTCAATCGAAGCGAGTTTACTCCTCTCGTCAAAACGCCCGCGGGAATGGTCAGAGAAAATTCCTGCCACTTTTTTCCGTCAAAAAAGAGATCAGGGTTAAGAACATTTCCATTGATTGATACGCTGTAGTGATGGTCAGGGTTTACTTCCAGTATCTGTGATCTGCCAATCAGCGTCAGTTTTATAGAAGCCTCCCCATTGCTGTAATCAGGAAGCAAAAAAGTGACATTTAAAGGCGTTATTGATGCCTGGTATCTTTCGGCTGAACCCCAGCAAAAACGGTCTATGTCTCCGTCCCCTGGGATCAAAGCATCAAACCTCTTTTTCTCCGCGAATTTATTCGTCATCTGGAACTTCGTCACCGGTGCGGCCGCTTCCGGGCTCGCGTCCCAGGTGCTGATTCTCAAACCAGCAGTCGTTCCAACCGTAAGCCAGTAAACATTTCGATTTGTGTACTTTTGATCAATGGCTGTAGCATAAAAACGAATGGAGTCTCCGGTTTTAAACTCGGTCGGATCAGCCTGAATCAGCTCGATCGCGATCTCTTCACCCTGAGTGTACATTTTTATATTTTCCGGCACCACCCCGGTGATCGGAAAACCCGCTGCTTGCAATTGATCAAATGTTAGCTGATGGATACCTTCCTTCTGTGTCAGAATCCGCCAGGCAGGATCAGGCGGTTCCCAGGTATTGTCATTGATCGACTGCACATCTAAATTATTCATAGCAGCCGACCAACTGCGCCAGGCCTTTGCGTCCTCATAATTGACCAGATTGGCCGCCAGTGTGGCATCAAAAGGCCCCGGATTTATGCTGTTCTGAGCTTCAGGCTGAAATTCGCCCTCAAAACGGATCCGGACACGTATTTTCTCTGCCACGGACAGCTCTTGTTTCTCCGGCAGATACTGGATCGGGAAAATTCCCAAACTGATAATGCGCTGAGTCCGCAGGATGCCGTCATTGAGAATCGTAGCCTGCTGACCAGGGTAAGCCAATGCGGATGAATATATTGCATCGTTCTTAACAAATTCGGGCTCCGCCTGCGACATCAGTTCCTGCACAGGCAAAAGCTCGTCATTGAATTCCGTGTCTTGTAAGTTGCTACCCTGAGCTGGCTTTTGAGCCGGGAAAACCGGCGACGTCAGTTCGATTGTTTTAAAACTTTCGACCTGAATATCGGTCATTACTTCCACACCAAATGGAATGCCCAGTTGAAAGGCATAATAAGGTAAGGCCGGCTCGCCCGGTTTATCTGTTAGAAGAGCGCCGGGGAGACTTACCTCACTAAACTCTTCGCCCGTTTCGGTGCTCACTTGCCTTATTTCCGGCAAAGACGGCAAGCGAAACTCCAGGCTTATGCCTTCATCTGATGACGCAAGAATTTTTAGCAAATCATTGCCGACACCGTTACCGGCCATCGCCTTTTGCGTCGGTTGAAAAATCAGGCTAACTGGCATTAATAACGCCATCAATATTAACAATAAATGCATTGATCTTTTCTTTGTATCCATCACTTTTACCTTTAAATTGCAAAACTAATTATTAAGTATTGATAAAAACGCCATCAAAGGATCGGTATCAAAATGATAGGCGTACTCCCATGCAGGCACAATCTGAGCAACTTCGAGTAAACGATCATGTATCTTTTCTACAACCACCCGCTCTCGGTACAGAGGAATAAAAGAGGTCGCGACCAATCTCGTGTAGGTGTCAAAAGGATCTGTTCGGGTAAAATCGTTCTGATTATACCGGTTCAAAAAGAACATGCCTCGTAATCTCGCACCGTTTGGAGAACATTTCCGCTCGTCCACATGCCAGGGCGTCCCAAAAACGTAGTATTCATCGTCGATCTTCCTTAGAACCGCCTGATCTTCACCAAGGATTTCAATTCCCGGCACTTCCATGAATCCCTCCACGAGGGTAGACTTGCCTGCACCGGATGTACCGATAAAGGCATAAGCATTTCCATGCCAAATGATAGTGGCTGCGTGTAAAAGCAAGTCGCCAAAATTCGCAAACCAGTTTGAAAACAGAACAATTATCGCCGCCTGGTAAGGGTGTGAATCGAGCCTGGTTTCTTTAAACACAAAATTGCCATTAGAAAAGTCAGGCCGCACCGCAAATACGATGTTAGGAAAACGAGGTGGGCTCTCCAGCCTTAGGGTGCCGTCGTTCTCCAAACCAAGCTCCCAGATTTCAGTTCCATAAATCAATTCCGGCGTTTCAGAGCGTGTAAAAAGGGCCTCATCATACTTCAAAGAAAGCTGTCGGATAAATCCTTGGTGCGCGAGATTACTCGTTGCGCCATCTGTGAACTTCTTATAACATTGCAGAAAATCAGCTTTTTCAACGGGCAGGCCTTCGATTAACAAATGATATCCAGCAACAAGGTACTGGATATCATGATAAATTATTCTTTTAATACCAGACTGGCTTTCCATTGTACATCGGCCTTTGACCTCTTTTGCCAGTTGAAGGAAAGGCAAAAATATTCTGGTTTACTATTGGCTGGCTTGGCAACCAACCTGAGGACGCTTGCAAGAAAAACCAAACTCAAAAGGCCACATATTAGGACTACTGTGGCAAATTCCCAACACAGCGTTTTTGCTCAAAATCTTAATTGTCTTCAATTGTGGTTTGACATACTTCTTCTTTTCCATTTATCCCTCATTTCTTTCCAGAGAATTGACGATCATTTCCGCTCTCTGTTTATTTAATTTACAGTAATAAGGATTAATTTTATCATTACTGTTAAATCCACTCAACTGTGCCCATCCCGGGCAATGTAGACAAATACCTGCCGATTCGCAATTATAACACTCACTGTCTTCAGGACGTATATTGTCTATCCTCTCTTTTCCCAAAAGCTGCCAGGCCTGGTCAAATCCCATTTCAAGAATATTGTAATTCGGCTTGCGGCTCAACACGCACATGCTCATTCGGCCGCGGCTGTCAATCAGATACGAGCGATAGCCCGCGCCGCAATCGTAGAGCAACCTGTTTTTTTGCCGGACACCTTTGGTGTCCATATACATTTTTTGCCAGGCAGCCAGGCGTTCGTTATCGTTGAGATCAAGATTGATAACTTCATCCATCGTCAATGAACATTCAAGAACTTCTGTCGAACAGTCCAGCCTTGGGAAGATCGTTGTATCATACTTGTAATCAACTGAATAATGTTCTGCCAATGCTTTTAGCTGGTCCAGTTCAGCCACATTTTGCTTCATGACCATGCTTTTGAGACTGAATTGGATGCCGTTCTGATGCAATAATTCCAGTCCGCGCATAAAATGATCAAAAGACCCTGGCACCTGGGTGACAGATTCATACCCTTGTTTGGTGGCGCCATAGGCGGTGATCTCAAGACCGTACGGTGGCGCCTGCTTCAGCACTTCGACTATCTCTTTGGTGAAAAGGGTGCCATTGGTGAACAAGGTGACCAGAATGCCTTTGGAACGGGCATACAAATAGAGCTCAGTGAAGTCTTTCCGCAGCAAAATCTCGCCACCGGTGAATAACAGGAACAAGGTTCCCGCTTCCACGATCTGATCAATGACCCACTTCATCTCTTCCGTGCCCAGATCCCTGGTCGATTGGGTTTCGGCATCCTTGATGTAACAGTGCCGACAGCGCAGGTTGCAGCGCGCGGTCAGTTCAAGAATGCCACCAAACGGAAAACGTTGATCCGAAACCTTATTCTGAATAGCGTTCATCCAATCGGTAAAAACGATCTCGGGAGAATACTGGCAGGTCATTCGCTTACCTCGCGGATCGCTCCGATCTCTTCCATTGAAGAAAGAAATTCCTGAACATCTGAAAACACCGTTTCGGTATCCTGATCAAATTCATTTGCGACCAGTTGAGTTATCTCTCCAACGGTGACAGGCCTTTCCATCGCCTTCCAGATGAAAGAACCAACTTCGTTGAGCGAGTATAACTCTTCCATGGACACACCCTGGTCAAATGCCGGGATCAACAGACTCTCCCCGGCAATACTGCGGTAGATGAAGTTCTCTGAATGGATCATCTTTCTTTTTTCGTTCATCAGCAGGTTTTCTTTCCCAGTATTCGCTGTGTCCGTTCAGGCTGTAACCCCCGGCTTGAACTATCCGGTTTACTCCTGACCAGATCAGAAATAAACCGGAATTGATCTGTGGAAATATGATCGCCTATTTCAGCGGTCTCAGCGCCTCCAGTGGCCCAAAGTCGACTGGTTCGATCGTGTTGTCCAGCGGAACATCGCGCAGCCAGTAATAATAGGTAACGCCTGCCGGGACGCTCGTGTCCAGGTATTCATAAGCAGCGCCCATGCCGCCGCCCGGAGCATCGGAAAGGATCACAGAAGGATTAACCAATTCGCGTTCGCCATCCAAAGAGGTGGAACGATAGATGTTGAAGCCTAAGTTATCCGTCTCAGCCGTGGTTTCCCAGCTCAGCTTGATGCCATCGCTTGATCCCAGTGCCATGAAATTGATGATCTCAACCGGGGTAATATTCCCAAGCGTCACAGCGCCATAAGCACAGGTGCAGGTAATTTTGTCTTCAGCGGTGTATTTCACGTTGAAATCCAACGAAGATCCTTGACCGAGAGAAGCCGCGCAGTCATTTGCCAAACTATTGCTCGGAGCAGGTACAGTTCCCAGCAAGGAAACGGTATATTCCCGCGTAACAGTGGGATTCGCATCATTAACGCAGGTAAACGAGGCAGAGGTACTGTTCGCGGTCATCGAGAACTTATCCGCGCATCCGTCGTAATTTAGATGGGCACTTATGGGAGTGGGCCATCCCGAGGCAGTCGATGGGGTTTGGCCCGCTATACAACCACCGCCACCGGAAGTAGGCCAACCGGGGCTGCCAGGACGGTACGTGCAGCTTTTGTAGTAAAAGATTCCCGACTTGCAATAGCAATCATTGGTCCCGTTGTTATACTGTGTACGGGTGCAAGTTCCCTGATCATTTGGAGTCTCATCCAGACCAAAATTATAGACGAAGGTGATGTCACGGCTCGCGGGATTTGCAGGCTCACCCGTGATCGGCTGCAAATGCCAGCCAGTATCGCATTTGACAGCCTTGATCTTCATGTTCAGGGCCACATTCTGCAATGTAGTGCTCGCACTGATCGGTTTGTTGACATGGCAAAACTTGCCCAATAAAAATGGTGTGTTCAAGGGGGGAGTGGAACTCGCAGTAGTTGAACCAAACCAGGCTAAACGGCTTCCACCGACCCCATTGTCACCACTGCCATAACTGACCATATTCCAGTCATTGGCAGGGAGGGTTTGATTAGTTTTCCAACTGCCCGCTCCTGTACCGGAGGCACGATAGTAACAGCTAATACCGGTACCACTTTGATTGATATAGCTGCTTGAATACCAATTTGTTGCGGAAAATTCCGTACTTGAAGAAGGCATTGGACCTGAGTGATAAAAAACATTAGATGGGGCTGTACCACCGGGGTTTGCAGTACCCCAGACCCCGTCCGTTGTGCCAACGGAAAATGCCTGAGCGGCACTTACCATGCTGGCAATTAAGATCGTTGTTAACAAAAATACAAAGAATTTCTTTTTCAACATGTTTCCTCCATTTAAGAAATCCAATTTGGTTTTCCACCTGCTAAAATCATACCCCAGACCAGCACTTTGTGCAAGTACCACTTTCGCACAGCAGCAATTCTCAGTATAAAATTTATGTAGCTTGGATTCTCTTTTCCTCGAGCGAATATTATCTAATTTTTGATCGGAAATCGACCAATAGGTCGTTTTTAGTGGTAGGGGCGGGCCGCTGCGCCCGCCCGTCGTCTGGAATGAATAAAATATTACTGGAATATCAAGGAATACTAGAATGATGAATCCCTATAATCAAGGAATTATAAGTTTAATTTTCCACACCAACGGGCGGACATACCATGACGGGCACAGGTGGCAGTCCGCCCCTTAATTAGAGTCAATAACTTCGATTAATAAACATATACCCAAAATATTCTACTCTGTGTAATAATTTGGTTTGTGGTTGTGTTCTGCCATTGAGGAGACTATACCATGTGCTTGATTTTTCTATACTGAGAATTGCTGTTCGCTCAGATTTCCACACGAAATTGCCCCAATTGATAATTTCTTCAACTGTACATGGTCACTTGTAATGTCATAATTTCGTCGGGACAAGCCGCCTGCAGGGCTTTTGAAACGCCTGTCTGCAGGGCGATCTCGACCCAACCTCCAAACGGGTACTCAGCATCCAATTCCATTCATTTTATTGCATTTCGGGATTGTTATACCCACCAGTAAGGCCAATTTTTCCATTCGCGTGTGGTCTGACGGCCGCATCCATGGTTAGATCATGCCCAGGCTTTTAAGGATCTTTTGGGCAATTTTTGGCAGTGCCGGACGTTTGCCAAACCACCGTACGACAAGCACCTGCGCCCAGCTAAAAAGCCTTCTCCCTGCCTTCGTCGAGCTTAGGACGCGCTGTCCGCGTCTGACGCTGTCAACCCTCGCCATCACATTGCTTTCCGGGATAAACCCATCCGCTCGGGCGCAATCATCCCCCTGCAGCTGAAAACAACGCTCGCCATCCCGTTCCCTGACACGGATCACCCGGTGCACAACCAGCCTGTTTTTACCGGTTCTGGCAAAAAGAACATCTCCTGGTTTGACCTTTCCTGCCGGTACAGCGAACAAAACAAGCTCATCGCCATCCTGAATAAAAGGCTGCATGCTGGAGCCCCTGGCGACGAACTGGAAAGCGCTCCCATACGAAAGCACTTCCCGCGCGAGGTCTTCCAGCTCAATATCCGAACACAGCAGTTCACCATCCTCGCGACAATTATCACTTTTATAAGAATACTCTGTATCGCTTGATATCATCACGCTTATTTTGGAACGCTTCCGAAACACGGCGAGGGGAGTGCCATTTCTCGTCTGGCACCACAAAAGGCCCGGGCGCTATTATTGCTCCCTCTGAACGTAAATTTTTCTCTGAAGATCCAAAATTCACCTGACGATGAAGCCGTTTTCCAGCTTCCATTAATGTGAATGTCATCATACAAGAGAGTCCCATAAAACTGGTATTCTACACCATCGATACTGCCAGATGCCTGCATCCTGCTGGCGTCTCCGGGATCGCGGCTAAAGACCAATGTCCCGGTTTTAAAAACGCCTTCCGCAGTTTCAAAGGATACCTGCCATTCGCCTTCCCAGGAATCCGGAGAGAAGGTCGCCGTTGCGGTTGGCGCCGCCGTTTTGCTGGGGGAGGGCGTCGTTGCTGCCAGGGTTGGGGTTGCCGTGCTGGTCGCCCTGGGTGGGTTGGTCTTTGTCGGGGTTTTGCTCGGAGCCGGGTTTGTTTGCGTAGCTGTTTCCTGGCTGGCGATCGGGTAAGGACTTTCCGAAACCACTGGCGAAACAAGACGCGTGGCAGTCCTGGTCGCGGTATGGCTTTGGGTAGGCTCAGCGCCAACTGGCGTTGCTGTTTGCGACCTGGTTGCTTTCAAGGTCGCGGTCGCTGTGCTGACCGGAGTTGAACCATCAGTTGGCACTTGAGTAGCGGGCTGTTCGCTTTGCCGCGTGTTGCTGATCGTCGCGACCGTTTCCCCGCTAAAACTTTCAACACTTTTACGGTCGCCATTACCGCAAGCCGATAATACGAGCATTAAAACCAAAATTAATGGGATCAACTTTTTCATGCAGCTATTTTATCATTCCTTTTAAATATGTTTGCGTTCCAAATTCTTTGTTTTATTCAATCTGAAACTTTGCCTGTTCCAGGGGCAAAAACTTGTTTCTCTCAGGTATAATAACGCCCTATGAAATACTACATCTGGACAGAAGGTTGCCAAATGAACGTGGCGGACAGCGACCGGCTCGCTCGCGCTTTGGAAAACCTCGACATTTTACCTGCCAATGACCCGGCCGAAGCGGGACTAATTGTCCTGAACACCTGCGTTGTCCGCCAGAGCGCCGAAGATCGCGCCATTGGGCGGCTCAACTCGCTTTTACCGCTCAAAAAAGCCAATCCCGACCTTATCATCGGTCTGATGGGTTGTCTGGTCGGCATCAAAGGCAATGCCGCCCTTGAAAAACGCTTCCCCTGGGTGGACGTCTTTTCCGCCCCATCTGACCCGGAGCCTTTCCTGCGTATTTTGGGCGAGCGCCAGGATCACCTCGATTCCGAAGCATGGCGCCGCAGCGCGGACGAGGTTCTGGACGCTGAATTCGGGGTCACCACGGACGCTCAACACACCGTCAGCGAAAACCTGCCCATCGTCCTGGGCTGTTCGCACGCCTGCGCTTACTGCGTGATCCCCAACCGACGCGGCAAAGAACGCAGCCGCGAATCGCGCAAAATTTTGAGCGAAGCAAGCGTCATGGTTGAGCACGGCGCGAAGGAACTGGTGCTGCTTGGACAGATCGTCGATCGCTACGGTCTCGATCTGCCTGGGGAAATGCGCCTCCCGCAACTGCTGCACGAATTATCAAAAATCGAGGGTCTGGAACGCATCCGCTTCCTTACTTCCCATCCTAACTGGATGACCGACGAACTGATCGACGCGGTCGCGCAGACACCCAAAGTGATGCCCCATATCGAAGTGCCGGTTCAGGCAGGCGATGATGAGGTCTTGCAAGCCATGCGCCGCGGCTACAGCAATCAGCAATATCGCGACCTGGTCGAACGCATTCGCGGGCGAATTCCAGGCGTTTCCATCGGAACCGATATCATCGTCGGCTTCCCCGGCGAAAGCGAAGCGGCTTTTGAGAATACTTACCAACTCCTTAAAGACCTGCGGATCGACGTCGCCCACCTGGCGCGTTATTCCCCTCGACCGAGCACCTATTCCATGAAATTCCTGCCCGATGACGTGAGCGAAGAAGAAAAAATGAGGCGCTTCCGCGCTTTGGAAGACCTGCAAAAGGTCGTGGTTGGAGAGATCAACCAGAAATTCCTTGGTCAGCTGCAACCGGTATTGTTTGAAAACGAATATCGTGGAAAATGGCGTGGGCGCACACCCACCAACCGCCTCGTTTTTGTGGAGAGCGACGAAAATCTCTACGGTCAAACACGGGATGTGAAAATCATCTGGACCGGGCCCTGGTCGCTGCAAGGCGAATTGAGCTAAGAAATCAGCTTATTCCAGAACTTTCTCTGAAAAATCACACAGCTCCAGCACCGGGCAGTGCTGGCATTTCGGTTTGCGTGCCTGGCAGTACGACCTTCCCAAACTAATGATATTGAGGTGCAGATCCTTGAAAGTCGTCGGCTCACCGATCATTTCAAAATATTGATGCGTTTTTTCCACGTTCAACTTGGGTGGTCGCAATCCGATCCTGCCGCTGACGCGATAAATATGCGTGTCAACCGGAAAGGCAGGCATATCCAACGCAAAGACGAGCACGATCGCGGCTGTTTTGGGCCCAACACCCTTCAGGCTGACCAACCAATCGCGGGCTTCGTCAACGCTTTTCTCTCGGAGCCAGTCCAGGTTGATCTCGCCTCTTTGCTCGCTGATCGCTTGAAGCGCTGATTGAATATTGGGGCCCTTTTGTGCCGCCAGTCCGGCAATGCGGATCACTTCCTGCAATTCCTTCGGGTCGGCATCGCGCACTTCTTCCCAACTCCGATAAGTTTCTTTCAATTCCCTGAAAGCCTTGTCGCGGTTGATGTCGTTCGTGTTTTGGGAAAGGATCGTGCAGACCAGCTCATCCACCGCCGGGAGATACTCATGCCATTGCGGCTCTCCGAATGCTTCCAGCAGGCGGGCATGCACTGCGGCTAATTTTTCTGCTCGTCTGCGGTCTTCTTTTTTCAGTTTCATCTCACTCAAAAAACTGGATCGGTCTGGCCAGGCGCATCGTGCCAACTTCAATACCGCGGAAGTTGCGCAGGATCGGCTGATTAAAGGCACGGAACGCCTCGGATTCGACCTGTTCGCCAAGGCCAAAAGCCTTCATCAGCTCAACCACCAGCAGATGCGTGGCGCGTCGCGTCAGGTCGCCATCGGCTATCTTGAAACAGATGCCAATCCCTCTGGATCTGGCAGACACCACGCCGGGTTTGATCCCGATCAGTTGGAAGCCCTCCGCGCCGCCTTTCGAGACGACCTTCCCTTCCATCACCTGCATCAAAGCGGTATCGACCTGGCCGGGCCCTGCCACCATGATCGGGTAAGAAGTCATCGCGTGAGTGATCTTTTCGCAGGAGGTACGGGTGTTTTCCGAAAGGTCTTTCGGATCGACCAGTTTCGCTGCTGCCCAGGCAAAACTGCTCAGCGGCATCGCGTACACAGGAGCGGTACAGCCGTCGATCCCGAAGATCATATCATCGCGATGGAGACCGCACATGCTCGCGACGGTCTGACGAATGCTTTGCTGCACCGGATGCACTGGTTCGAGGTAGTTTTCCAGGCTCAACTCGCGCATTTTCGCGTGCGCCAGCATGCCGGAGTGTTTCCCGGAGCAATTGTGCCGGTAAGAATTGGGCTCTTCGCCGCGCATGCGCATCGCCAGCGTTGTTTCCTTGTCAGTGGGCCAATGCACCCCACATTGCAGATCGGACAGGCCAATACCGACCTTTTCGTGCAGGCCCTTCAGCACGCGCACGTGCTCATCCGTGCCGGTATGCGAGGCGCAAAGGATCGCCAGTTCTTCATCATTCAGCCCAAAAAGCTCAACACCGCCCATTTCCACAAAAGGCAGCGCCTGAAAAGGCTTCATCGAGCTGCGCGGAAAGGTTACCAGATCCGAATTCCCATAAGATGCCAACAAACGCCCGTCCGAATCAACGATCGCCATGGCACCCAGATGCATGCTTTCAACAATACCACCCCGCGTGGCTTCCACCATCGGTTCATAACCAGCACAGACATCCATGTTTTATCCTCTTTCCCGACAATTTAGTTCATAATAAGTGGTGATACCCCAATGCAAGCGATTGTAGAACAGATCGCTGTTAAACAAATTCAACTCAATAATACGCCCTGAGATGGCAGGGATTTTGGCATACCATTCATCCACCGGCGCTTTCGCCTCGGCCAGTTTCTCAAAGGCTTTGGCAATATAGGCGATATGACCCGCCATGGTCTTGACCTGATCCTTATTCACAAGCCCATTGCGAGCCGAAACGATCTGAAAATCCTTGAATCGTTTGGAGCCAAGCTCTTTCAGGTCCTGCTCCCATCGCTCAAGATTGGCATAAGCCAAAAAGGGCGGCTCATCAACAAGCACACTGTCACCAACGAAAACAACCTTGCGCTCAGGAATGATCGCCCAGATACCAGCCAGATTGGAGCCAGGATGGTGTTCCAGCTGGATCTGCAGGTCGCCCAGATGAAGTCCTAATTCCCCGTCAAAATTAATTTCAGGAGCCTGCATGCGGATGCTGCCGCTATGAGCCTCGTTCCCTTCATGTTGATAAGCCTCTTCAACGGTTTTGACCGAGGCATATCGGGCGCGCAAAGGAGTGGTCGTTTCGGAATGAGCCACGATCGTGGTATCGTTGCCCTTGATGCTCAAAAAACGGTCATAATTCGTGTCCAGAACGACCATATAACGAGGTCGTCCGGTCACCAGACGCGCGGTCGCGCCGCGCCAGGTTCCGGCTCCGTCCGTCCGGATGGGTGAGTCGATCAAAATTGTGCCCGCTTCGTTGTGGATGATCCCCGCGTACAAGCCCAGCGAGTTTTGTTCGATGAAAACGTTGTCAGCAATTTCCTGCATGCTTACCTCCATTTCACAATGCGGGAATTATAGTCAATGGATGGCTCCAGTGTCAACTTTTGCTTGTCTTTTACAAACGTCATTCACCTAAGGCAAACAAATTGGTTTCTTATCGTTTTTATCAACCCAATCCGTATTCAGCTGCATGCCGAAATAGGCGCTTGGATCGATCGTGTTGCCGATCTGCATCTCATTCAGGTAATGACCATCTCCGTCATCCTTAACAATGGAGATGTGCAGGTGAATACCGGTCGGCGAGCCGGGGTAGCCGGAATAGTTGCCCTGATAGCCGATCAGATCGCCTTTTTTGACCGGTTTCTCCTGCGTGCCAGCCGGAAAAGCGTCATCGATCAGCGGGTTTCCATCGACGTCAGCCAGATGGGTCATGTAAACCCAGATCTGACGGTCTGGGTCAAACGGGTCTTCCGGGATGCGAATGATCACCGAAGATTTCCAGTCGCTTTCACGGGTCAAAAAGCCGTCATAAGGCGCGTAGATCGGGGTAACCCCAACCGGATTGCCGCCAAAGATATCCAGCCCGGTATGAAGCTTGAGGGGAGTAAAGGAATCGCCGTAAAAATAGCCAATAAAGCCGCTGGTAGGCAGGGCGAACGGCGCGTCCGCGCATTGGTAGAGAGCGGGCAGCTCCCAGTCCCGATGAGCCTCCGGGTCGCGGATGTAGTCGATTACAGCCTTGTTTCGCCCCTCAGACCATGTACGCAGATAGGCAAGCACCTTCTTGCCAAATACCAGCCCGAGCACGGTTACGGTCAACAGCACCAGGGCGATCATGCCAAGTAATATTTTTTGTTTGTTGTTCATGGGCTTGATTCTAATGCAAATTCAAACTTCCATTTTTTCAACACTTCTGCTGTTCCTGCCGCTATCATTGATCATGCAATGCGGATTCGAATAAACCACTGCAATCCAGATATCAAAATTGAAATCGAAGATATCTCAAGACAAGTGCAAAGAACAAGGTCAGACCACGCGCCCATAAGCCGAATAAGAGAAATGACGTTGTTGGTCATAAGAAAAGCTTGCGCACCACTAAAACGCCTTGAAATGTTTTTTAGCTAAAGAACATAGGTATAAAAAAATTCTCCCCTTTAACCATCTAATGCTGCGTACGCCGAACGCAGCATTAGTGTTTTAAGGAGGAGAAGAAGAAGAGAAGTCGCCCTTACGACTTTATATTACAATAAACCCTGCAATAATACTTGACGTTTAACCTACGATTCCCCTACGATATTTCGTACGCTTGGGTTTGAAAGGCAGAAATAATGGAAAATACAGAAAAATCATTCAAATCGGGCTTTATCGCCTTGATCGGAAAACCAAATGCAGGCAAAAGCAGCCTGCTGAATGCCCTGATCGGGCAGCCCATCGCGGGGGTTTCGTTCCGTCCGCAAACGACACGCAGACGCCAACTGGGGATTCTAAGCACCGACCGTTATCAGATGATCTTTGTTGATACGCCCGGGCTAAATAACGCCAAAGACAAACTGAGCCTCTTCATTAATAATGAAGTACGTTTCGCGCTGGAAGACGCCGACCTGCTGCTTTACATTGCTGATGTGAGCGTCCCGGCTGATGAGCTTGATCGCCAGCTGAGCGATGCCCTTAAAGAAAAGCGCACTCAGGACGAGGTCATATTGGTCTACAACAAGAGTGACCTGAGCGATAAAGGGCAGATCAAACAGGGCTATCAGGCATTGCTGCCGGAAGCCAAAACGATCGAGATCTCGACCCGCAGCGGAAAAGGCTTGCCAAAGTTGATTGAATTGGTCGAGGAGCGCCTGCCTGAGGGGCCTGAATATTACCCGACTGATCAAATTACCGAAGATTTTGAGCGGGAAATTGCCGCTGAGATGATCCGCGCGAAAACGATGGAGAATCTGAGCGACGAATTGCCGTACAGCATTGCTGTTCTGGTGAATGATTACAAAGAGCGCGAGAATGGCGTAATTTACATCCATGCCACCATTTTCGTCGAACGAGATGCCCAAAAAGCGATCGTCATCGGCAAAAAAGGCATGATGATCCGCAAGGTCAGCACCGACGCGCGCCTGGCGATCGAGGAAATGACCCAGCAAAAAGTCTTTCTGGATCTGCAGGTCAAGACCCAAAAAGATTGGAAGAATGACCCGGCTTTTCTAAAGCTGGTCGGGCTGGCGGGGGCGGGAGACAATGCAAAATAGCCTAAGCATGATCCTCATCGCTTTGATCGCGATCTCGAGCCTCATCAATTGGGTGGCAGCCTGGCAGTGGCGGCCAAAACTCTACTATGCCAGCAAGCCTTTCGCCATGATCTTTTTGATCATCTTTTTCGTTTTGCAGGGTCCGATAACAAGCCAGAAAACACCTTTTCTGATCGGCTTGATTTTTTCCTTTTTGGGAGATGTGCTTTTGATTCCACGCAGCATGCGCTGGTTTATCGCGGGGATGTGCGCTTTTTCGATCGCCCAACTCTGCTACACGATCGGATTCAATCTGTCGCTGACCAGTGTGCCAGTGTTGGTTCTTTCTGTTTTCGCGCTTGTGTTGGGGGGAGTGATCATGCATCTGGTAATTGACCATTTCGCCAAGACCGTTGACATTAACAAGAAGGTACTTCCCTTCTTTAAAATTTATGGAGTTCTGGTGCTGGCCATGGCAATCAGCGCCATTACCAGCATCGCCAGACCAGCCTGGCCCGACCTGGCGGCGGTGATGGCGGGGGTTGGCGCGATGCTCTTCTTCGTTTCGGATGTCATGATCGGGCTTGATAAGCTTGAAAGACGCCTGCCCAGGTATAAGTTCTGGATCATTATCACCTACCACCTCGCCCAGTTCCTCATCGTGGGCGCGTTGACCCTGATGTGAATCAGTGAACCATCCATCAAAAATGTTAAATGCAGTCAATATTTAGCGATTTGGTAAACAATGATTCGCAAATCGAGTCGGGCAAGCTTCTATAGCAACTTCAGGAAATCAAGCGTCATCATCGCGGTGGCGCCCCAGACCGTCTCACCGTCATAAGGTTTAAAGTACAAAACCTCAAATTCTCCCCCCTGGTAATTATGGACCCGATAGTACCGATTTTTTTCATCCGCCAGCCAGTCGAGCGGGATCGAAAAAACGCGGTCAACTTCATCAGGATTTACGGTCAGGTCAGTTGGCCACTCACTAATCCCGACCACAGGCGTCACGATAAAATTCGTCACCATCTCCATGGCTGCCATTTTGCCTAAAACCCGCACGGCTTTGGGGGTCAAGCCAATTTCTTCCCAGGATTCCCTTAAGGCTGTTTCGATCAAGTCTTTATCCCCAGGCTCCCAGGAGCCGCCCGGAAACGAGACCTGTCCGCTGTGGTCGTGCAGCATACTGGAGCGCAGTGTGTAGATCAGCTGCCATTGCCCATCCCGCCGGATCAGCGGCATCAGCACCGCGGCTGACCGCGGACGGTCTTTATCCAAAGGGCTTTTCCTGACCTCCCGATATATTCCAGCCTGGGATTGTCTTTCAAGTCGCTGGGGTAGATCAGCTGGAAGGTCCAGATTCGAGCTCAATCCAGCTCCGTTTCCGGCGGCTCTGTTAGTTCTTCCGCGCATTGAACAGCGCGAGCGAAGATCAGATAACCGGTATGTGCAACCATTCTGTCAACTGGTCGGATCCTGGCCCAATCGGTTTTGAAGTGGCGCAAGGAGAGTTCGCAGACATCAATAAACGCGAAACCGCTTCGCTCGAGCACCCGTAGAAGGATCTCCACCTGGTTGAAGGTCGGCAGCAAGGTGCCAAAGGCCCCGCCAGCATTCAAGCTGGTCTTTACCTGCTCCAAATAGTCATAAGGGTTAGGCAGATCCAAGAAGATCGCGTCCAGGTTGCGTTCCTCAAAGCCGTCTCCAGCATTCCCGGCTTTAAACTCGACCCGGTCTTCCAATCCGAAGAGCGTCAGATTTTTGATCGCCAGTTTTTGGACTTCAGGATTGCGTTCATAGGAATAAACCCGACCTTCCTTGCCGGTCAGATAAGCCAGCACGGTCGTCAGACCGCCCGAACCACCGCCGCATTCCAAAACCCGCGTGCCGGGGCCAATGCCGAGGCGCATAACAATGTAGCCGATATCTTTGGGATACATGATCTGGGTGGTTCGCTTGATGCTCTGCACCAGATCGGTCAGGCCAGGCTGTAAGACAAAAAAGGGATGGCCATTATGCGATTCAAGCCGAATGCCCCAGGGCTGTCCGATGATGTCGTCATGATGGATCACACCCCGATGGGTCTGCAGGACTTCGCCTTCTTTTACGATCAAAATATGGCTCTTATGCGAGCTGCCGTGCAATTGCACCAGATCGCCATCTTGCACCCGGTTTACCATATCATTAGGGTTTTCTGTCATTGTTTCCCCTTCGGAAGGATGTTTTGATCAACCTGACCGATCCAATGACCCAAAAACAGCAAAACCACACTTCCGGCGATCCCGCCTGCCAGATTGACCGGGCCCACGGACATAAATTTAAGCCCAAAGCTGTTTGCCGCCAGATGACCAATAAAAAAACCGAACCAGCTCAGCAGCAAATACAACAAGAGTCGGCCAATTCCTCCATCTCTCCAGATATGAAAAATGGCTCCCAGCAGTGTCGCGATGATGAATCCAAACAGATAGGATGATATATTCATTTTTTGATCGTTCCCATAATGGCAAACCAGACCTCACAAGCAATATAGAAAGGCTGGCTTCACCGTAGATTTTGCAAAACAAACAGTATCAATGATAACATAATTCACCCCACTCTCTTTGGTTTTGGATCATTTCAGGTACAATAAAAACGTTATGCTCTCAGACACACACGCCCATATTGATTTCAATGCTTTTGATGCTGACCGCGATCAGGTCATTGAACGCGCCAAACAAGCCGGCCTTGGTTTCATGATCAACATCAGCATCGACCTCGAAACAGCTCAAAATTCGATCAGGCTTGCTCGTCAAAATCCAGATTTTATTTTCACCGCGGTTGGGATCCATCCCAATTACACCAGCGATTATAACGAGAAAATGCTCGAAAAACTGGAGCGCCTGGTTCACGAACCGGAAGTACTGGCAATTGGCGAGATCGGTCTTGATTATTATCGCGATCACGCCACACCTGAGCAGCAGCGGCGCGCTTTGTTCCCTCAGCTCGACCTGGCAGCCCGCCTGCACCTGCCCATCATCCTGCACGAGCGTTCCTCGGCTCACGAGCTGGTGCCGATCCTGATCGAATGGCAAAAAAACCTGCCAGAAAACAGCCCGATCAAAGCTCACCCCGGCGTTATGCACTCCTACGGTGCCTCACTGGAATATCTTCCACCCTTACTGGAAGCTGGTTTTTACTTTGGGATTGGCGGACCGGTCACCTACAAAAACGCGCAGGACAAGCACAATTTGGTCAAGCAATTACCGCTCGAGCGGATCCTGCTCGAAACCGATTGCCCCTATCTGACGCCCCATCCGCATCGCGGCGAGCGCAACGAACCGGCTTATATCCCTTATATTGCCAGCAAGATCGCGCAACTAAAAGACCTCAGCTTAGCCGAGGTCTCAACTCAAACAGCAAAAAACGCCTTCACACTTTTTGGCCTGAAATTCGCCTGACCCGATCAGTTTTCGTCAAATTGATGATCAGGAACAAAAGTCTGTTCTTCAATAGGAGGTCTGACGTAATTGTCATCAATTTGCCTTGGCGGCAAAGACAAAACCTGTGGTGTCAGGTCTTCATAGGGGATCAAACTTAAAAGATGACTGATGCAGTTCAGGCGGGCACGTTTTTTATCATCCGCTTCAACAACATACCAAGGGCTTAATTTGGTATCGGTATAGCGGAACATATCATCCTTTGCCCGCGAATATTCGACCCAGCGCAGGCGCGATTCCAGATCCATCGGGCTCAACTTCCAACGGCGGGTGATATCGTCGATGCGAGCCTGGAACCTTCTTTCCTGTTCTTCATTGCTAACTGAAAACCAGTATTTGATCAGGATGATACCAGAACGGATCAGCATTTTTTCAAATTCCGGCACAGTTCTGAAAAACTCTTCCACCTGTTCAGGGGTGCAAAAGCCCATCACACGCTCCACGCCAGCCCGGTTGTACCAGGAACGGTCAAACAAAACCATCTCACCTGCCGCGGGCAAATGTGCCACGTAACGCTGGAAATACCATTGGGTCTTTTCTTTCTCAGTAGCGACAGGCAGCGCGACGACACGCACAATTCTGGGATTCAACTTTTCAGTGATGCGCTTGATCGTGCCGCCCTTGCCGGCGGCATCCCGGCCTTCGAAGATCACAACAACTTTTGCGCCTGTTTCCTTGATCCAGCCCTGCAGCTTTACCAATTCGATTTGTAATTTTTCGATCTCCCGATCATAAGCTTTGGTTGAAAGTTTCTTCTTTTTAGCGGGTTGTTTCGAACCATCATCCGCGATGTCAGAATCGGACTGTTCAGGATTCAATTTAGGATCTTTCTTAGCCATTTTAGCCTCCGAAAATGTTTTTTAGATGGGTAATGCCATTATTATACAACCTTTAACAAAAAGTAAAGGCCGTTAATTTAAAAATTTTTACGCTTGTAATCCACAAAGCGATAACCGATCCCCCGCTCGGTCAGGATGTACTGCGGATCGGAGGGATCGACTTCGATCTTTTTCCTTAGATAATTAATGTACAAACGCACGTAGTGTGGTTCGTCTTCATACTCGTAACCCCAGACCTTGTTCAGTATCTGGTCGTGGGTCAGAACCCAGCCAGCGTTCTGCACCAGATGATAGAGCAGCCGGTATTCAGTAGGCCTCAGCTGAACCAATTCCCCATCGACCCAAACCTCATGTTTGCCAAAGTCGATCATCAGGCGATCGTCAACCACGATCTGTCCGCTTTCCTCATCCTTACTGAAGCTGCCTCTTCTCAATACAGCCCGAATGCGGCTGGTCAGCTCACGGGGACTGAAGGGTTTGGTGACATAATCATCGGCTCCCAATTCAAGCCCTTTGACCTTGTCCTCTTCCTGTCCTTTGGCGGTCAACATGATCACCGGTATGTTCCCGATTTCCCGGATCATCTTTAGAACTGTAAATCCATCGATATCCGGCATCATGACATCCAGCAAGATCAGATCGGGCAGTGTGGTACGCAGTTTTTCCATGGCCTGGGTGCCGTTGTTTGCCTCAACGACCTCAAATCCGTCCTGCTCCAGATTCAGGCGAATGATCTTTGCCAATCCACGTTCATCATCAACAACTAAAATCTTCTTTTTTGCTTCCATGCTTCTCCTAAAACAGGTCCACAACGATCACTGTGATATTATCGCTTCCGCCAGCCTCGTTTGCCAGATCGCACAGATCCTGGGCTCTTTTCTCGACCGAAGATGAGGCTCGCACCGTCTCAACCAGCCTGGATTCGTTGACCAAACCCCACAGGCCGTCTGAGCACAAAAGCAGATGGGTTGGTTTACGGAGTTCTTTTTGTCCGACATCAACCTTAAAACCATCCGTTTGACCCAAGGCGCGATAAAGTACGTTTTTCTGCGGGTGCAGCTCTGCCTCGGCGGCGTTGATCTGGCCCAGATCCACCAAACGCTGTACCAGCGAATGATCACGCGTCAGGTGCTCAGGCGCGCCGGAATTGCTGATCAAATAAAGGCGGGAATCCCCAACATGGGCAAATACAAGCTCGCGATCGATCACCAATGCGGCAGTTAAAGTTGAACCACCACCATTGACGTTTTCCAAAACAGCTTCCTGGGCTTTATGGACGGCTTTTTCCATCCTTTCCACCAGGAGATCATCATTGATGGATTCAAGATTCAAAGTCTGGAGCAGATCAAATGATTCAACAAAATTTTGCACCGCGATGGAGCTGGCCATTTCGCCATTGAAATGCCCACCCATGCCATCTGCCACCACAAAAAGACCCGCCTTTCTTTCCTGACCACGCAAACCTTGCTGCACGACCAGGCTGACAGCCGCGTCTTCCATGTGATCGCGGGTCTTTCCGACCGACTGTGCCAGCCCGGCTAAGATCGTGATCGGTTTTCCATCTTCAAAAGAAGCCGGCAGCGCACATTCACACTTTGTTTTTCGTCCAAAAAGCTTCAAACTTTCACCACTTTCTCACTTCTAATTAAGGCTCAGGCGTGCTGATTTCCAAAACAAGAAGGAAATTCTCGGCAGCCCATCCGACACGACTTTTATCCAAAAGCGCCTCACAATACCACCAGGTATAACCGTCCTTGACGATGGGGCCATCAATGACCTTAAAAGCTTCGTCATCCAATGCCAAAAAGTTTAGCTCACCAGACGTACCGGCTTCAGAGCGCATGCGCAAACCAACCCCCTGCGTGCCGCTCACCTTGACATAGCGCCCAACCGCCACCACACCTGGCGGCAGGATTGAAACATCCGCGGGCGTCGGGCTTGGCAATACCATCGTGGGGGCCAGCGTTGGCGTCTCCGTTGGCGCGGGAATGATGGTGATCAGGTATTGCGGCGTGGTTTCCATTGGCGCACGCTGCCTGGCCTGCGACCGGAAAACGAGGAATGCGGCTCCAATCAGCACCAGCGCGAACAGGATCGCGCCAAGAATGCTGATCAACAGGATCTTCCCACTATTTTGCTTATCGTTCATGCTGTCCGTCATTTGCTCCTTTCCCAAAACAGATCCAGTTCGCGGAAAAGGACACCTGGTTTTTCAAAGTGGGGCATTCCTTTCGTGTTCCTGCTGCGAAAGGCGCGCCAGTTTTTGTGTTCGTTCACCAGCTGCGGCAGCATATCAAAGCTGGTAACGGGGTCATTATCGTAAACCGCAAGCACAGGCACTGTCAGTTTTTCATAGAAGCGCTCGCGCACATTGTCCACATTAAGTTTTCCGCTCATCAGAACGATCGGCGCAAAGTGAGCACCTGGTTGATGCGAAGAAGTGTAGGCCAGGTCGATCAGCTCAGCGGGTGAGCTGTAAGCAAATCTTTTATGATAAAAACTGGTGATCCTGGCCCGACTGGCAAAAAGATCGTAAACCGGCAGGCTCCACAAAGGCACTTTCAACCACGACAGCAGCAGGTCCCGCATGCGTTCCATTCGGTCGATTCCCTGCAAGGTGCTTGTGCCTGGCATCTGAAATCCGGTCGGGTTGATCATCGTGATCGATCTGAACCATCGCTCATCCTGCGCGGCTGCCATTGCCACATATTCGCTGGCGTTTCCCAAACAAACCACGTGGCAAGCCTCGCCGATCTCATTTTTGATGAAATCCAAAATGGCTGCTTCGTACATGCTGACGCGATAAGGGCGGTCCCCCTTTTCAGAACGCCCAAACCCCGGCAGGTCAATGGCATAAACCGGAGCAGCGTTTCGAAAAGCCTCAAAAACCGGCAGCATGTCATGGAGTCCGGCGTAAAGATGAAGACCGTGTACCAATAAGATGGGTGTGCCTTTACGCTTTGAATTGGTGAAATAATTGATCTTTCCAGCGGTTTCAGAAGCGTAGGTCTTTTGCTCCGCGTCGAGAATGATCTTTAACTTTGCGTTATGATCAATATAGCGTTTGCTATAAAGAATCCAACCCACTTTGACTGCCGCCAGTGCGGTTGCAATGCCAAAGAGGCTCCAACCAGCTTTTTCTCCAGATTTTTCTTTACACATCGCCTACTCCTTGGGTACCGGGATGGATATAGCCTAATTATAGTTGACTTTTCCAGCCAGTTCCAAAATCCTTACCGGAAACACAGACGAATTAATCTGGGCATGCGTCCACTACAAGAATACCCGATCATCCCTGCTTCCAGCCTTGCCCATGATGGTAAAATCATGCTATGAAATCTTACCGCTCGCGTGCAAAAAAGCGTGCCCAAATGTCGCGGATCATCCTCCTGGTCAGTGGGCTCGGATTGATCTTTGCCAGCCTGATCATCGCTCTGCGCGCCTATACCCAATACGCCGCCCAGCCGGAAATTGTTCCCTACCTGACCGAAATCGAGGGAATCCCACTGGGAGGCCTCTCGCTTGACGAAGCCAGCCAACGCATCCAAGAGGCTTTCAACCTGCCCGTTGAGTTGCAGTACAAAACCGCCCGCATGCAGTTTTCCCCTGCTGAGCTTGGCTTTCAGCTCGATCTGGCGGCAATTCTGGAACAAATCCCCCGGACAACCCGGCCAATTTCCTTCAAAGCCTGGTTCTTCGGAAAAAACATGGGGCAGGAGGCAAAAAATATCGAATTAGTCTATACGCTCGATGAAGCGCATCTGCAAAACTTTCTCAACGAAACCTTCACCCAGCGTTACGACCAACCTGCCGTCGCCCCGGCACCGATCCTTTACAGCACGAATCTCACCCCCGGGCAGCCTGGCTATCAGTTGAGCTCGCTCTCCCAGACGGTCGAGCAGGTCAAACGCGCCCTGACCTCGCCGACGGAACGGATCGTCGATCTTGCCGTGAATAAAACTCCGGCGCCTGCCCTTTCCTGGCAAAATCTTGAAACAATGGTTCGGCAGCTCGTCAAACTGGAAAGATTCAACGGCCTTTTTGAGATCTATCTTCGCGACATGAAAACCGACCAGGTCATGCACTTTGCCATCAAGGATCAGCAGGATGTACCGGTCGACGTCGCCTATTCAGCCGCCAGCACGATCAAAATCCCCATCATGGTCTCGACCATGAGAAGGCTTGAGGCGCCCATTCCCAATCAGGCGCTGAACTGGATGGCGCAAATGATCGGCGAATCGCTCAACCCGCCCGCGGACGGCCTGATGAAAGCCTACATGGACAATCAGAACGGGCCGCTCATGGTCACGGCTGATATGCGCGAACTTGGTTATCAAAATACCTTCCTGGCGGGCTACTTTGAACCCGGCTCACCGCTACTCGAACGCGTCGATACACCCGCCAACCAGCGCAGAGATGTCTATCTCGACCCTGATCTTTACAATCAAACCGTGCCTTCCGAAACCGGTGATCTGCTGACACAGCTTTATCGTTGTGCCAGCTCCCCGCAGGCCGGCCTCTTTAACGGGCAGGTCAATCAGGAAGAATGCGAGATCATGCTTGGCTACCTCAAGGGGAATAAAATCCTGGCCTTGCTCGAAGCAGGCCTGCCGCCCGAGGCTTCCATCGCCCATAAACACGGCTGGACCAACGAAACTGACGGACTGATCCACACGATCAGCGATGCTTCGATCATTTACACGCCAGGCGGAGATTACGTTTTGGTGGTTTTTGCCCATACAGAAAACCAGTTTCTCTACGATTATGCCAACCGTATTTTTGCCAGGCTCGCTCAATCCATATATAATGCATACAATCTTGAAAACCAGACTTTCTGGTATGAAAACTGAGCGAAAAGCTCACATTGAGCGATCATGCACCTGATATTGACCCACGAGCAAGCTGACTTCGACGCGCTGGCTTCCCAGCTTGGCGCGCGCATCCTCCATCCCGAGGCTTATGCCCTGCTTCCCCGTCAGATCAACCGCAACGGCCGCCAATTTCTCAACCGTTTTGGCCATGAATTGGGTTTTTCCACCATAAAAGACCTGCCAAATCAAACCATCGCCAAAGTGACCCTGGTTGACACGCAATCCCTGGTCACCCTGAAAGGCCTGACAAATCTAACAAAAGTGCAGGTGCTCGACCATCACCCGCGCAAAAGACAGTCGCACCCAGATTGGGAAATGGAACTTGACAATTGCGGCGCATGCACCACCCTTCTGGTCGAAAAGATACAGCAAGCCGGTCTCCAGCTGACTCCGATCCAGGCCACGCTGATGCTGCTCGGAATTTATGAAGATACCGGTTCGCTGGTTTACACCAACACCAGCCCCCGCGACGCCCTGGCGGTCGCCTTCCTGCTGGAACAGAACGCTGACCTGAATATCGTTTCGCATCATCTCAATCCGCCGCTTTCCAATATGCAGCAGCAGCTTTATGACCGCCTTTTAAGCTCATTGGACACTTACGAAATTGAAGGGCTTGAGGTTCTGCTTGCAGGCGCGGAGGCTTTTGACCTGAATGATGAAATCTCCTCCGTGGCTCATAAATTACGGGAATTCCTCGATCCTGACGGTCTGATTCTGGTCGTTTCCACCCGTCAGGGCGTCCGCCTGGTGGCGCGTTCCACCACTGACCGTCTGGATGTTGCCATGCTGGCAAAGCATTTTAAAGGGGGCGGGCACAGGCGCGCCTCGTCCGCGCTCATCCGCCCTGACGATAAACCAACCCCAGTCAACACCCGTTCGCTGTTGCGTCAGGTGATCGAAAGCGTCATTGAATACCTCCCATCAGTGATTACTTCCGAAAAAAACGTGCGCCAGATCATGTCCCTGCGCCCGCTTCTGCTCGAACCCGGCATGTCGGTGACCGAAGCCGCTCAGCTCATGAACCGCTATGGTTTTGAGGGTTATCCTGTTGTTGAAAACGATCAACTCCTCGGTCTGCTCAACCGCCGCAATGTCGATCGCGCCCTTGCGCATAATATCGATAAGACGGTTGGCGACCTGATGGAAGCCGGCAGCGTCGCCGTTTATCCAGACGACTCGATCACACGCCTGAAAGAGCTCATGTCAACCAGCGGCTGGGGGCAGATTCCCGTCCTCGACCCGGAGAGCAAGACGATCATCGGCATCGTTACCCGCACCGATCTGATCGGTACGCTCAGCAAGGATATCAGCCCCATTCCACGCGCCGAACTGATCGACGCCTTGCAGAACGCCTTGCCGGAAGATCGGAAACAGCTCCTCGAAGCCGTCGCCAAAGAAGCCAAAAGTCAAAACCTGCCCGCTTACATCGTGGGTGGTTTTGTCCGCGACCTGCTTCTGAAGCGTCCGTGTCAGGACTTTGACATTGTTATCGAAGGGGACGCGATCGCCTTTGCCCGCCATCTGGCGGCAAGATTCGGCGGTCGGGTGGTCAAGCACGATCGCTTTGGCACCGCGAAATGGATCCTGAGCGAAGAGCGAGAGGAGATCGCCAGTAAACTCAAATTGTCTGTCGCGGACCAGGCTCTGAGCCTGCCGGAACATCTCGACTTGATCAGCGCGCGCACCGAATTTTATGACCATCCGGCAGCATTGCCAATTGTGGAGCGCAGCAGCATCAAGATGGACCTCCACCGGCGCGATTTCACCATCAACACGCTGGCTTTACGGCTGGACGGCGAACATTTTGGGCAAATCTTCGACTTCTGGGGCGGATACAACGACCTGCAGGCGGGTCTCATCCGCGTTTTGCATGCCCTCTCTTTCGTTGATGATGCTACGCGCATGCTGCGGGCGGTTCGCTTCGCGGAACGCTTCGACTTTCGCATCGAAGATCGCACACTCAGCCTTCTCCACGCCAGCCTGCCCCTCCTCGGTCAACTTAGCGGCGCGCGCATTGAACATGAATTTGACCTCATTTTCCTTGAGCAAAAGGCAGCGCAGATCATGCGCACGCTCAGGAATTATGGCATTTTCCAGTCGATCCACCCCGGCTTAGGTTGGGATATCGTAAACCAGCAGCGCTTTGAGGTTTTTCTGAACAAGGCGAATGAGAATACACTCAGCCTGAAGGAAATTCAGCAGTCCCTCTGGAGTTTGTGGCTGGAGACGCTTAATGATCAGGCGCTGACCTCAGTCAGCGAACGTCTGCGTCTGACTGGGAAACTGCTTGATCTTATCCGCCAAACTCAGAAACTGCGCGCGGTTTTGCCAGACTTGATCGAGCTCAAGCCCAGCCAGATCTCTGAAAAGCTTTCCGCCTTCAACGATATCGCCATCCGAACGGTGCTGCTCTCGGAAGAACAGGATCAGCTTACCAAGCCCCTAACGGATTACCTCGAAGTCTACAAGCATGTCCGCGTCCATACTACCGGTGAGGATCTGAGTAAGCGTGGGCTTCACCCCTCACCCCTTTTCGACCAGATCCTCACCCAGCTGAAAACTGCCTGGTTGGACGGGGAAATTGACACTTACGAAGCGGAGATCGAACTGCTGGAAAAAATATTATCCGAACAATGAACCAACCGACTGTCGAAAGCCATTACCTGATGCCGGATGGCACGAATATCCGCATTCGCCCTGCCCAGGCGGAAGATCTCCCTGGCATGGAATGGGACGGCGAATTTTCTCACTTTCGCAAGCTTTACAAGCAGCATTTTCACAATACCCGCACCGGCAGCACGCGGATTTGGGTGGCGGAATCCGAGGCTGGTGAGATCATCGGACAGGTCTTCCTGATGCTCTATTCCAGGCAGCGCGAGCTTGCCGATGGCATCGATCGCGCTTATCTTTTTTCCTTCAGGCTCAAGCCAGACTATCGCAACCACGGTCTGGGCAGCTTTATGCTCGAGTTCATCGAGAATTACCTACTTAGCCGGGGTTTCAATGCCTTGCGCCTGAATGTTGCCCGCGCCAACGACCTGGCCAGGCATATGTACGAAAAGCACGGCTTTCGCATTTTGGGCCCTGAAGAAGGCAATTGGGGTTATGAGGACCAGTTCGGTCGCTGGCAAACAGTCCATGAGCCTGCCTGGCGCATGATCAAATATCTAAAAAACTAAGTTTTTCGTTTAAAAAGCTTACAAATGATCTTTCGCTGAAAGATCATCCAGCCCTTCTGCCTCAGATGGCACCGCGAGCTTCTGGTGATCCGTTTTCTCCATTTGCGGATCAATCGGTTTGGGGTTCAGCTCGCCTTCATCGTCCGAATCCACGACCGGCCTGACGTTGCGCCGAACGATCCCGCATACTTCTTCATAGTCCTCAGCTCGCAGCAAATTAGGCACAATGAAGACGCGGTTGCCCTGCTGGGTCGCGATCCACAAACCATCCCGTCCCTCCTCAACACCGATGACTTTTTTTAAAGGAAGCGTTGAGTCCGGGTAGCCGGGTTGGGATAAGGTTAGCGTCTGTTCATCAACAATCAAAAGATAACCATCCCAAATCTCCTCTTTTTGGCGATAGGAGCGGTAACCGAAATAAACCAAAAGGATCAGGATCAGACTGATCAAAAGCCAGGGGCTGCGTTCAGGGTCCTGAGCGCGTTGGGTAAAGAACATCAATACCCCTGCGACCACACCAGAAAGGCCATAAAATAAAAAGATGTTCTTCTTTTGTTTGCCAAGTTGTTTCGGGTCCAGACGATAGGATTTTTTCATACTGCCTCCGTTGAAACAATTATAAAGGAGAAGCTGGCAGTTTTATGGGATAATTTGAGCGATGATCGTCAGGCATATAGACAGCAAAAACATACTAATTAAAACCAAAGTGCCGGCAGCAGATTACGCCGCCAACCCCTACGTCGGCTGCTCTTTTGCCTGCCGCTATTGTTACGCCACCTTTATGCGCCGCTTTACCGGTCATTCTGAAAGCTGGGGTGCGTTTTTGGACGTCAAACACTGGAAGCCAATCGGCAACCCACACAAATATGATGGGAAAAGCATCACCATCGGCACGGTCACCGATCCTTACAACGGCTTTGAGCGCGAATTCCAGCGCACGCGCGCGCTGCTCGAGGAACTTTCGGGCACAACAGCTGAGATCAGCCTGCTCACGAAGTCTGATCTGGTCTTGCGCGACCTTGAATTAATTAAGGAATTCAAGAACTTCAAAGTTGCTTTCTCGATCAACACGCTGGACGAAGTCTTTAGACGAAAAACGGAACGAAGCGTCCCAATTGCTCGCCGAATTGAAGCCATGCGCCAGCTGCGCCAGGCTGGCATCCCGACCGTGACTTTCATCTCACCGATCTTTCCTGAAATTACTGATGTTCCAGCGATCGTCAGGGAAGTCAGCCCCTGGTGTGATGAGATCTGGCTCGAAAACCTGAACCTAAGAGGAAGTTTCAAGGCGGATATCATGCAATTTATCTGCAGCGACTATCCCGAGCTCCTGCCCCTCTATCAACAGGTCTATGATCGAAACGGAAAAGCCTATTGGCTGAACCTCGCCCAGGAACTTGAGCAAGAGCTCGCTCCATTGAAAAAGAAAGTGGTAAATTATTTCTTCCACACTGAGATCAAAAAGAACTAATTGCTCTGCTTCGCTTGCTGACAAGCAAAATTAAAATCCTTTTGCAAACTATCCTTACAACAAGCTACAAAGCGTTTCATTCTCACCCTAAAGGATGGTTTTGAGTAAAGTTTCATAGAAAGCAACAGGATATTGTTCTGCTTTGACCGTGGCTGAACATACTCTACCCCCTCCAGCGCAGCGCTGGGACTGCTTGCGTGCCTTGGCAGGGGGAATTAATGGGGCTGCTTGCGTCCTGGGTGCAGTTCCCAGGAGTGGGTCTTTTTAGATTATTTCTAAACCAGTCGCTCTTTGGCTTCCTGCCAGATCTGATCAAACATGACTTCGGTCAGGCGACCTGTTTGTGTATTCTGTAAACTCGGGTGGTAGGAACACAAGACCCAGGGCAGACCATCCCGTTCCTCATAAAACGAACCGTGGCCAAAAACGAAATCCTTTTTCGGCAAACAAGAGAATTTGCCAACTTTCAACAAACCGTCCAGCGCGATCTTTCCCAAAACCACGACGCCCTGAATATTGGGCAGTAACTCCAGCTCACGAACCAACCAGGCCTGGCAATTCTCCAGCTCTTTTGGCGTTGGTTTATTCGCTGGGGGCGCGCAGCGACCAACTGACGTGACCCAGCAATCGCTCAATGTCAATCCATCTTCCTTGTGTTTTGCCTCAGGCTGTGAAGCAAAACCAGCCCGATACAGAGCCGGGTAAAAGAAGTCCCCCGAACCATCGCCGGTGAACATGCGGCCGGTTCGGTTTGACCCATGCGCGCCGGGCGCCAGACCTATGATCAAAAGCCTTGCCAGGGGATCGCCAAATCCCGGCACCGGCTTGCCCCAATAGTCCCAATCCAAATACATCCTGCGCTTCTTTTGGGCAACCTCTTCCCGCCACGCCACCAACCGCGGGCACATCCGACAGCGGATCAACTCTGCTTCTAATTCTTCCAATTTCTTGTTCATATAGAAAGTTTACCAGACCCGGTGGAAACAAAACAGCCACCTTCTTGTAAAAGGTAGCTGAATTTACCTGGTATTAGTCGGGATTAGGTGCCCGAAGAGGGATAGAAAGAATGGCGCGCAATGCGCCATTCTTTCTATCCAACGTTTTACACTTAGAGTTTGAAGGTCAGGGCGTCCCAACCAGCATAACGACCGGTCAGGTCGAGTTCCTGCTCGATGCGCAGCAGCTGGTTGTACTTGGCAACGCGATCAGAGCGTGCCGGTGCGCCGGTCTTGATCTGGCCCATGTTCATGGCGACAGCCAGGTCAGCGATGGTGTTGTCTTCGGTTTCACCGGAGCGGTGCGAGCAGACCGCGCGCCAACCGTTCTTCTGCACCATCGTCACGGCTTCCATCGTCTCGGTCAGGGAACCGATCTGATTCACTTTCACCAGCAGCGCGTTGCAGGCTTTTTCTTCAATGGCGCGTGCCACACGGCTGGGGTTGGTAACCAAAAGGTCATCCCCAACGATCTGCAGGCGGTGACCGTTTTTGGCGGTGAAGTTCTTCCAGCCTTCCCAATCATCCTGAGCAAAACCATCTTCAATGGAAACGATCGGATATTGATCGATCCAGTTGGTCCAAAAATCGACCATCTCATCGCTGCTCAGTTTACGGCCTTCTTTGCGCAGATTGTAGGTGCGGGTATCTTCTTCAAAGAATTCTGAAGCTGCCGGATCAAGCGCGATCGCGACTTCTTTGCCAGCCTTGTAACCAGCTTTTTCGATCGCTTCCAGGATCAGTTCAATGGCCTCGCTGTTGGCTTTGAGCGCGGGAGCGAAACCACCTTCGTCACCGACCAAAGTGCCATAACCATGAGCTTTCAGAACGTTCTTCAGGGAAGCGTAGATCTCAGCGCCCCAGCGCAGACCTTCGGTGAAGCTTTCGGCGCCAAGCGGCATGACCATGAATTCCTGCGCGTCAGTACTCTGCCAGCCGGTATGCGCGCCGCCGTTGAGGATGTTGAGCATTGGCACAGGCAAAACATGAGCGTAAACACCGCCAAGATAGCGGTAGAGCGGCAGACCCAGTGAGCTTGCGGCCGCTTTGGCGACTGCCAGACTAACGCCCAAAATGGCATTCGCGCCATACTTGGATTTGTTAGGGGTTCCGTCCAGCTCGATCAGCAGCTCGTCGATCTCTTTTTGTTCGATCGCGTCCAAACCAAACAGTTCATCAGCGATCTCGTCATTGACATTCTCAACTGCTTTCAGAACGCCTTTTCCATTGTAGCGCTCCTTATCGCCGTCGCGCAACTCCAACGCTTCGTGAATGCCTGTCGAGGCGCCGGACGGCACTGCGGCTCGTCCAAAACTACCATCAGCAAGCACGACTTCAACTTCCACAGTGGGGTTGCCTCGTGAGTCCAATATTTCAATAGCATTGACAAATTCAATTGTTGTATCCATTTTCTTATTCCTTTTCTTTTTTATTCGATGAGTATGTTATAAGTATAACTCATCCTGTCCTCAAAAAATTAAAAATTAATGCCGATCATTTCGTCCGGCAAGCCTTTATGACGGCAGGCAGCCCTGATCAGTCCCAAAAACAGTGGGTGTGGGCGATTGGGACGTGAAATGAACTCGGGATGGAACTGCGTCGCGATCATAAAGGGATGCGCCTTGTTTTCAGCAATTTCTGCCAGAAGATGGTCAGGTGAATTACCCGAGAATACCATTCCGGCTTCTTCCATGGTTGAACGATATACATTATTAAATTCATAGCGATGACGATGTCGTTCCTGGATCTCCCGGCGGCCATAAAGTTCATGCGCCAGGCTGTCCTCTTCGATCACGCATGGGCACAAACCCAGCCGCATGGTGCCGCCCAGGCGATCCAAACCCTTCTGGTCGGTCATCAGGTCAAAGACCGGATGCTCGGTCATCTTGTCGAATTCCGCGGAATTCGCGTCTTCCAGTCCCAGAACATTGCGAACAAATTCGATCACCATCACCTGCATACCCAGACACAAACCCAGATATGGAACTTCGTGTTCACGGGCATACTTCGCAGCCAGGATCTTGCCTTCCACACCCCGGCTTCCAAAACCACCCGGAACAAGGATCGCATCCAGGTCTGACAATTCCTTATCCAAAGACCCCGCTTTTTCAAGGTCAGTAGACGAGATCCAGACAATATCGACATCGACGCCGTAATAAAGCGCGGCGTGCTTCAAAGCCTCGCGCACGCTCAGATAGGCATCGTGCAATTCAACATACTTGCCCACCAGGCCTACTTTCACGACCGGCTTCACTTTTGAAAGCTCGTCCACCATCCATTGCCAACCGCTCAGTTCAGGCTCATGTTTGGCTTTCAGCCCGAGTACGTCCAGCAAGATATCAGCGACATGCATTTCTTCCAGCTGTAAAGGAATGCCATACAGCAATTCGGCCGTAACCAAAGGAATAACCGCTTCCGGTTTCACATCGCAGAAGCGCGCTATTTTCTGACACAGATCGTTCTCAACCGGATAATCGCTTCGGGCGATGATCATATCTGCCATGATACCGATCGAACGCAATTCCCGCACAGAGTGTTGGGTTGGTTTGGTCTTGGTTTCGGCAGTGGCTTTGAGATAGGGAAGCCAGGTCAGGTGCACAAAGGCTGTATTATTTCTGCCCAGTTCATTGCGCATTTCACGAATAGCTTCCAGAAATGGCTGACCTTCGATATCGCCAACCGTGCCGCCAACCTCGATCAGTGCGATCTCGGCTTCACTCGTGCGGCCCAAAAGGTCTACGCGGCGTTTGATCTCATTCGTAATATGGGGCACAACCTGGATCGTGCCGCCCAGATAATCGCCCCGCCGTTCGCGGTTGATCACTTCTTCATAAACCTGACCGGTCGTGACCGTGCTGGTACGCTTTAGATTCAGATCGCAGAAGCGCTCATAGTGGCCCAGGTCAAGGTCTGTTTCCGATCCGTCATCCAGCACAAAGACCTCGCCATGCTGATACGGGCTCATCGTCCCTGGGTCAACATTCAGATATGGGTCAAGCTTTTGGACAGTAACCGTGAAACCGCGCGCCTTGAGCAGCCTTCCCACAGATGCTGCTGTCACACCCTTACCAACCGAAGAAAGCACTCCACCGGTAAAAAATATGTACTTGGTTGCCATATCATCTCCAACTCTTTTTAAAATTGAAGGGGAGGGCTATTTACTCCAGCCCTCCCCGGAACTTCTCAGGTAATACTCTTGGCAGATCTTTTCTGAGGCATATTCCTAATCGCCAGCATTGATCGGCTTGTTTCTGATGGTGCGTTCAAAAATATCTTCAGCATCATCATCAGAATATTTCTTTTGTTTCTTGATCCGATTGGCGATTTGAGGTCGTCTTTTTTCAGCCAGATCCATGGCGCGGCGCATGGCAATTTCCATATAGGTCGGATCCGGGATCACTTCTTCTTCGACTTCTTCGACGACTTCCTTCTTGCCGCGGCCCTGACGCTGTTTCGGAGCTTCTACAACTTCTTCTTCAGGAAGATCCTGCATCGCCTTCAGGCTCAGTTTGATCTGCTTCTTGCGGCGGTTGACTTCCAAAACCTTGACTTCTACTTCCTGGCCAACGGTCACCGCTTCGGATGGCAGACGCACAAAATTATGGGAAAGCTCGCTGACGTGGATCAGCCCAGGCCGTTCAGCACCGATCTCAACGAAAGCGCCAAAGGATTCCAGACGGATCACAGTACCCTTGACGACCATGTCAGGAGCAAGTTCACGCCATTCATAATCCAAAGGCTTGCGCATGGTCAGTTCAATATGGTCTTTATGAGCGCGTCTCACCCACACAGTAACTGTCTGTCCTTCTGTGAGGACCACATCAAGCCCGGTCAGAACCTTGTTCGGATCGCTTGAATCGA
Source organism: uncultured Anaerolineaceae bacterium (assembly GCA_964293995.1). Lineage (GTDB taxonomy): Bacteria > Chloroflexota > Anaerolineae > Anaerolineales > Anaerolineaceae > Mesolinea. Next base: position 2,892 of record CAXYYH010000009.1, on the reverse strand, counting down.
TCATTTGGGAGACATGTAAAAATGCAGGCAGTTTAGACCCAATATCAACCAAAGCGCCTTGCAGCGAGGTCTTCAACACCTTCCCTTCGAACTTTTGTTTCGCGGTAATAGTTACTTCATTATTCATATTATCGATAGGGTTATCCATTTTCAACTCCCAGTAGGGTTATATTCACAATTGATTAGTATACCTCTTTTAAATAAATAGTCAATTATTTTGAACCAGCAATTCTCAGTATGAGACTTGTGGCTCATTTCCTTAAGCCAATATTATCCATTTTTGATCGGAAATCGACCCGTACGGACGGGGTCAAGCCCCGTCCGAAGCTTTTTAACATTAAATGACCAGATAATTGGTTCTATGTTGACATCTTTAATGGCATTGACTCGTAATCCAGGGTCTATTTTTCCCATACTGAGAATTGCTATTATTTTGAAGATTTTGAAGAGAATTTTTTAATGAGATTACTATTTTTGGCGATTGACAATACTTATAATCGTACATGCCATCATGGTGGTATTCCATAACTGTCCTCGGGAACCATAACCTTCGCTCTTAATTTCCCCAACACGAGTTTTCAATGAATGACGGTCACGCCACTGATTGGCAATGAAACCCAAAACGCAATTGAGCTTTACCCGCAACAAGATATATTTACCAAACAAAAAGACCCGCATCGGTGAAGAGCAGGTCTTATTGTTCTCAGGAAGCAATCGCGGAAGCTTTTCCGCGAACTGTTTGGGAGGTTTAGTCCTCGACTTCTTCTTTCTTGCCTTTTTCCATAACTTCCGGCTCGGCACTGTGACCTTCGCCTTCGACAGGTTCGGTTTCTTCGGCCACGTAAGCGACAGAGACAATCAGTTCAGATTCATCAGTCAGAATCGTGATCTTTTCGCCCAGATCAAGATCTCCAACAGTGATCATATCTTCTGCGGCTTCCAGCTTGCTGATATTGACTTCAATTCTTTCCGGCATGTCAGCGGGCAGGGCTTCGATTTCGATCTCATTCAAAACGTGGTTGATCAGGGAGCCAGGAACTGCATCGAGCACGGGGGCTTCTCCGACCAATTCGATGGCAACAGAAGCGCGTAATTTTTCGGTCATTGAAATGGCCAAAAAGTCGAGATGGAGCAATTCGCCAGTAACAACGTCATAATTGCGTTCGCGAACGATGACCTTGGTTTTCTTGCCATTCAGGTCAAGCGTGACCAACGTGGTGGGGGTGATTGAACGCATCAACAGCGCGGTTGAATGGCGATCCATCTGAACGGGATAGGACTCGATCTTGTGTCCGTAAACCACACCAGGCAGAATGCCCTGACGGCGCAGTTGTTTGACTTGCTTTCCAGTGATGGTGCGTTTGTCAATTTTGATAGTGATATCGTTGTGAGTTGTAGTCATATTTCCTCCGGGCGCCTCTCACCCTTCTTTCCGGGTTACCCTCGCCCATAAATTTACCAGACGGATTTCTGGCGACCGAAAATTATACCCGCTGCTGGGACATAAGTCAACGCGATTTTTGAGCTTGTCAGGGATTTTTGAGCTTGTCTGTGAGCTTGTCAGCAGATTTTTGAGCTTGTTTTTTAAGCTTGTTTGTCAGCTTGTCCCAATCGAAAATTCCTCAAAGCCCGATCACATACGGTAAAATTAAACCATCAGGAGCAAAAATGGATCAAACTTACACTGTCAATTTTGAAAAAATGGTCTATGGCGGCGATTGCATGGGGCGCCTGCCCGACGGTCGCGCCGTCTTCGTCCCTTTTTTACTCCCCGGCGAAATTGCCGAGATCGAACTGACAGAATCCAAAGAGCGCTATGCCCGCGGCAGAATGATCAGGCTTCTGCAAAGCTCACCTGACCGAATCCAGCCGCCTTGTCCGCACTTCACCGTATGCGGCGGCTGCCACTACCAACACATCGGCTACGCGCAACAAGTCACTCTCAAAAAGGAGCTCCTTCGCGACCAACTCGAGCGCATCGGCAAATTCACCCAACTGCCGAAGATCAAAATCACCCCTAGCCCGCTCCCCTTTGCTTATCGCAACCAGGCGCAATTTCATCCCGCGCCAACAGACAACCCTGAAAAGCTCGCGCTCGGTTTCAAAAAATCCAGCTCCGATGAAACCCTCCCGATCGACAATTGCCTCCTCATTTCTAAAGAAATGAACCAGCTACTCACTCAGATCGAGCTTGAACCTGATGGTGGCATCCAACGAGTCGTCCTGCGTGAAGATAGTACTGGTGAACTGATGATGATCCTCGAAGGCGAAGACGAAATCCCGCCGGACCTGACCTTCGAACTGCCCATCTCGGCCGCTTACGTCAGCCCTAATGGCGAGATATTCAACCTGAGCGGCAACAACGCCTTGCTTTACGAGATTGAAGGCAAGGAATTTTACGTTTCCCCTCAATCTTTCTTCCAGGTCAATCTGCCCGTCGCCGCCATGATGGTGCGCCATATATTAGAGCAGCTGGAAGGCAAAGAAGACCTGTGCGTCCTCGAATTTTACAGCGGTGTGGGCCTATTTACCCGCTTCATCGCACCTTTCGCCAGCGAATTGATCGCTATCGAAAGCTCTCCCTCCGCCTGCTTCAATTTTGCCGATAATCTGGATGAATTCGACAATATCAGCCTCTATGAAGGCCCCGTCGAAGCCATCCTGCCCATTCTGATCGACGAAATCGAACCCATCGATCTGGTCCTGCTCGACCCACCCCGCGCTGGTTTGAACGCCAAAGCCCGCCAGGCGCTGATCAAGCTCAACCCCAGCCAGATCATCTACATATCCTGCGACCCAGGCACCCTCGCCCGCGACCTCAAACACCTCGCCGAAGCCGGCTATTGTTTAACCACCCTCCACGCCTTCGACATGTTCCCCCAAACAATGCAT
>CAXYYH010000008.1:0-104248 GCA_964293995.1 uncultured Anaerolineaceae bacterium | reverse complement strand
TTCCTATTATGAGGCAACGTATTCTCAATAGTGACTTTTAATTTGAGGCAATGCGATTTTTAGACGTAGACGGCGGGGGATGGTATGATTATGTATTGGCGCTTATTTTGTTAAGCGACCTATGACTGACAGGAGTGAAGGTTGAAAGAGCTTTCAAGGCAGACACGCGTTCGATACCTGATGACCTTGCTGATCTTGATCACGATCCCTTGCTATTTGCTGGGGTTTATTCTGCTTAAATTGGATCGCGGCCCGCAACCGGACAAGCCAACCCGGACGCCAACGGTGACGCTCACATCCATCCCGACCATCACGCTCACCCCTTATCTGACGCGCACGGCTTCGATCACCCCAACTGTGACCCAAACTTTGCTGCCAACGCTCACGTATACCGCCACGGCGACAATGACCGTAACGCCCAGCCCAACCGCAACGAGTTTGCCGACTGCAACACCAGCGCTAATCCCAACTGATGGAAATTATCCGACCGATGTGCCGGATCTAACTGCGCAAGCACCAACTCCAAATCCTAACCCATGAAAGGGGCCTATGAGTTTTGAACTAATACCATTCTTAAAATCGATGCTCTCTGTTGCCGGGCTTTCTGGCTATGAAGCACCGATTCGTGACGTGATCACCCCGGTATGGCAAGGTCTGAGCGACCGCACCTGGGTGAGCAGCCATGGCAGTTTGCACGCCATTCGCTATGGTACTGCTGTTGAACCAAGGCCAAAAGTCATGATCGCGGCCCATATGGACGCGATCGGGCTGATGGTCACCGATATCGACAATGGCTTTTTACGTTTCACCCAGGTTGGTGGGGTGGATCAGCGCATTCTGCCCGGGCAGATGGTGGTCGTGCATGCCAGCAATTCCGGTGAAACGGTGGAATTGCCTGCTATGGTGGTGATGCCGCCAGCTTTTCTTTTGCCCAGTGATGGTGGGAAAGGCGCGCTGCCGCAAAAGTATCTGCTGATTGATACAGGCTTACGCGCCAAAGAGGTTGAAAAGCTTGTGCGCGTAGGCGATGTTGTTAGCTTCGCGACGGAGCCACGTGAGCTGAGCGGCGATACGCTTAGCGGACACACGCTGGACAACCGTGCCTCGGTTGCCGCGACAACAGTCGCGTTGGACTTGCTTTCGCGGCGTAAACATCAATGGGATGTGATCGCTATCGCGACCGCACAGGAAGAAGTGGGTGGCATCGGCGCGATGGGCGCGGCTTTTGATATCATGCCCGATTTCGCGATCGTGATCGATGTGACTTTTGCCAGCGGACCTGGCGGAAGCAGCGCGGGCACGTTTGAGCTTGGCAAGTCTGTGCCGGTGACCTGGGGCGCCTGCGATCATCCAGCCTTGAACAAAGCCATGGAAGAATGTGCCAAAGAGTATGAAATTCCGATCACGCGCGATTTTGCGCCGCGCGGTTCAGGGACAGACGCCTGGGATGTGCAGGTGGCACAGGCTGGTATTCCGGTGATCGAGCTGGGCATTCCATTGCGCTATATGCACACACCGGTCGAAGTTGTCTCGATCAAGGATATCAAGCGGGCTGGCCGATTGATGGCGGAGTTCATCAACGATCTGCCGGTGGATTTTATGAAAAAAGTGATCTGGGAGTAAACCATGGCAAAAACAGTTGAAACCACAAAGAAATTTAGTCCCAAATTAGGGAAAAAGGAACTCGATCTGCTCTCCCGGCTCAGCAACGCGCTGGCAGTTTCAGGCGACGAACAGGAAGTCAGAGCGATCGTTTATGAAGAACTGAAAGAATTCGAAGATTCCATGCACACGGACGCGATGGGGAATGTGATCGTTGTTCGTAAAGGCAGCGGCAAAGACCGCGTGCGGGTGATGCTGGCTGGCCATATGGATGAGGTCGGCTTTATGATCACCAAAGAAGACGGTGATGGCTTGTTTGAATTTACCATGATCGGCGGGATCGACCCGCGTCAGTTGGTCGGCAAGCCGGTCGTCATCGGGCGCGACCATGTGCGAGGCGTAATTGGCGCCAAGGCGATCCATCTGACCACCGCGTCAGAACGCGAGCAGGAGTTAAAGGTCGATGCTTTGCGCATAGATGTCGGTTTGGGTGGCTCAAAGCTGGTCAAGCTGGGTGATCGCGCGACCTTTGATACCAAACTGGCTGTTTTGGGTCCCAGTTTGCGCGGGAAGGCGTTGGACGACCGTTTGGGCGTTTTCACGATCATTCAGCTGCTCAAAAAAGCTCCGGAAAACGTCGATCTGCTGGCGGCTTTTACGGTTCAGGAAGAACTGGGCCTGCGCGGCGCGAAAACCGCAGCCTATCACCTGAATCCCGATATCGGTATCGCGTTGGATTCGACGCCTGCCAATGATTTCCCGGATTTTGATGGCGAGTTGAATGTCCGGCACAACACGAAGCTGGATGGCGGCCCCGCGATCTACCTGATGGATGGCGCCACGATCGGGGATCGGCGCGTCATCAAATGGTTGAATGAGACAGCGGATGCTGAAGGGATCCCCTGGCAGTATCGCCAACCAGGGATGGGCGGCACCGATGCCGGTTCTATTCACAAATCCCGCGCGGGTGTACCGAGTGTTTCTGTCTCGGTGCCGCAGCGTTACCTGCATTCGGCCGCTGGAATGGTGCGCAAGGATGACGTTTTGAACACAATTAAACTACTGCATGCTGCTTTGTCCCGGCTGGACAAGAGCATTTTGAGCTCTTAGGAGAAAAAATGACAAAAAAGAATTCTGAAGAATTGATCAAAGTTTTGGAAATGTTGGTTGAAACTCCCGGGCCAAGCGGCTCGGAGCATGTCATCAGACAAAAGATCGAAGATGAGATCCGCGACTATGTTGATGAGATGTACACTGACGCACTCGGGAACCTGATCGCCCGCAAAGGCAGCAAGGGTGAAGGCGGCAAGCGCGTGATGGTTTCGTCCCATATCGATGAGATCGGTCTGATGGTGACACACGTGGACGATAACGGTTTTGCCCGTTTTATTGCCATCGGCGGCGTCAGCCCCCTGACCTGCGTTGGTGGCAGAGTACTTTTCATGAACGGCAGCCGCGGCGTGATCGGTATTGAGCGGCTTGCGGCTGGAGAGCAGCCCACCCTGGCGCACCTTTTCATTGATACCGGCGCGACTTCAAAAGAAGATTCCACCGTTACGGTCGGGGATGTGGCCGGGTTTGAACGCCCGTTCCTGAATCTGGGAAAACGTCTGGTTGCCAAGTCGATGGATGATCGCGCGGCGGCGGCTGTGTCGATCCAGGCGCTTAAGGCGATCAAGAAGACAGTCAACGAAATTTATTTTGTCTTTAGCACGCAGGAAGAAGTCGGTTTGCGCGGCGCAACCACCGCCGCTTACGGCGTTGATCCTGAAGTTGGCATCGCCATTGATGTGACCCGTACCGGCGATACCCCCAAGGGTGTCAAAATGGCAGTTGCTTTGGGCAACGGCCCGGCGATCAAGGTGCGCGATTCCTCCTTCATCGCGGATCCGCGCGTGATCGAATGGATGGTCAGCGAAGCCAAAGCCCAGGGCTTGCCCTACCAGATGGAAGTGCTGGAAGCGGGCGGCACGGACGGCGGCGCGATCCAGAGAACGCGGGCTGGCGTGCCGGCTGGTTGTCTCTCGATCCCCTGCCGCTATATCCACTCGCCTTCCGAAATGATCGATCTGGACGATCTGGAGCAATCGGTCGCGCTCCTGACTGGTCTGCTGGAAAAGACGATCAAATTTTAGCCAGCAATTCTCAATAGGATAAACTCGCTCGCGGTCTCAGGGCCGCGAGCGGAATTTATGAATAAAACAGGAATTGCTGGACTTTAGTAAATCTGTTTTGCCTGATATGCTTTACAATTGGGCATATGAAAACGAAAGAAAAAAACGAAAACAAAGGCGCATTGCGACGGTTGGGCTTGATCGTGATCCTGGTCATGGTCATGCTGACGGCTTGTGACAGCCTGCCCTTTGAGCTAAGAATGCCCTGGGCGCAATCGACGCCTGGGGTACCGGTTGCGGTTGAAAAAACGCCTCAGCCGAAACTCACCTCAACCGCAGAGCCTGCGGTGGAAGAAACGGTGACCCCGTCCCTAAATCCTGACAAGTTGATCCTGTGGCTTCCGCCTGAACTGGACCCGTATCAGGAAACGGAATCGGGCAAAATTTTGTTGGCAAAGCTGAACGCTTTTGCCAATGCCAATAAGGTGGAGATCACTGTTCGGATCAAGGCGCAAACCGGAGCAGGCAGCCTGACCGATTCGCTGACGGCGACCCGCGCTGCCGTGCCGGAGATCCTGCCGGATCTGATCCTGCTTTCGGCGCCCGACCTGGCTTTGGCGTCACGCCGCAATCTGATCTATGCCAACCAAGGCTTAAATGATATCCTGGACGGAGTGGATTGGTATCCCCTCGCCAGGCAAATGAGCTCCATTGATGGCGAGGTTTTGGCTGTACCTTTGTTTGTCGACCCGTATGCGATGGTATACAACGCCGCCTCTCAGCTTCCCCCTTCAAACGAGTGGAACCAGATCCATAAAAACTTTGGCATTTTCGGTTTTGCCGCTGATGACCCATTAGGCAAGTTCCTTCTGCTGCAATATATGGCTGCCGAAGGCAAGGTTGCCGATGGGCAGGGGCACGCTTTACTGGAAGAAGCTCCGTTGATCGAGGCTTTGCAGGTGCTGAAGGATAGCCTGAATACGAGGCATATCAACAGCCTCTCGCTTGGCTATCAAAACGATGGTCAGGTCTGGCAGTCATTCCTGGATCGCAACCTTGATACCGCGATCGTGCCGGTCAGTATGGTTTTGGCTCATTCGATGGATAATAACGAGCAGCCAGAAGCGGCCATGACGGAAGCAACGTTTACCATTGGCAGCGCTTCGGCCTGGGCTCTGGCCAATCCGGATACCGGCAGGCAGGCCCTGGCTTTGAAGCTGCTGGAAGAGCTGATGCAAACCGAGTTTTTAGCCAGGTGGAGTGAGTCCATGCACCTTTTGCCGTCCAAACCGACAGCCTTAGGCTCCTGGACTGAACCAAAGCTCAAACCGGCTTTAGAGAAGATCGCCCAGGCAGTGGCGCTTTTGCCTGAGGACACTGTCCTGAACAAACTGGGGCCGATTTTACGCAACGCGACCTTGTTGATCCTGAGAGACGGTGGAAATGTTGTCGAAACTGCTCGTCAGGCGATTGAGAGTGTGAAGTAATGTCTGAATCAAAAGATTCAAAAAAGTGTTTGACAAAAAACAGAGGTTTGGTGTGGGCTGTTATTCTGATGGCGGTCATGGTGATCGCGCTGGTGGTCTTTGTCAGCGTGCAGAGACCAAAAACGATGATCACGGCAATGAACCTGACGCAGACCGCTCAATTCCAGCAGACCAGCCAGTCAGGGTCTATAACGCCGGATCCACTGGCAACACCACTTGTGCCGGGGTCGGTTGTGAATGTAAATGGGATCGTATTTGTCGGTGGTTTTATGGTTTTGCTGGTTCTGGCAGCAGTGCTGCGCGAAGCCTTGCTGGACCCCGAAAAATGAGGTGTTCTTGATCCAACGAATAGAAAAACTACAAAAGCTGCTCAGGGGCGCTCAATTGGACGCGGTAGTGTTGAACCCAGGGGCGAGCCTGCGATATCTGACCGGTTTGGAATTCCATCTGATGGAAAGGCCAGTCGTTTTATTCCTGCCCGCGGAAGGAGAGCCAAAAATTATCCTGCCCCGGCTTGAAGCGCCCAAACTGGATGCTTTGGCTTTCGATTGTCAGACTTATCTATATGGAGACGATCCTGCCTCCTGGCAGGAGGTTTTTGATATTACCGTGGCTGAGCTGCCTGACGCTGCTTTGAAAATCGGGGTGGAGGCCAACCGGCTTCGTTTTCTGGAGCTTGGCTTTTTGAGAAAAGCTTTCCCGCAAGCGGAATTCATGGACGCGGGGAATGTGTTCGCGGGCCTGCGCATGGTTAAAGACGAGAGCGAGGTTCGTAAAATGATCAAAGCTGCCGAAATCGCCGAAGCTGCGTTGATCAGTACGATCCGAACCATCAAAGCCGGGCAAAGCGAAAAGCAAATTGCCGCGGAGCTGCTGATCCAGCTCTATCGCCATGGTTCTGACCAGGAACTGCCTTTCGCTCCCATTGTTTGCAGCGGGCCCAACAGCGCCAACCCGCATGCCTCACCCTCAGAGAGGGCCGTTGAGAATGGCGACCTGATCCTGTTTGACTGGGGCGCGAGTTTTGAGGGCTACCTTTCGGATATTACACGCTGTTTTTATCTGGGTGAAGTCAACCCGCAGATGGTTGAGATCGCGGATACGGTGCAAAGGGCCAACCACAACGCTGTTTTCCAGGTCAGGCCGGGTATTAAAGCTGGTGAGGTGGATGGGTTCGCGAGAGAGGTGATCACTGAAAGTGGTTATGGTGAATATTTTACCCATCGCACCGGGCACGGCCTGGGCATGGAAGCGCACGAAGCACCTTATATCTTTGCTGGCAACCCCTTGGTGCTGGAAGAAGGCATGGTGTTTACGGTCGAGCCGGGGATCTATGTGCCTGGTTTGGGTGGTGTGCGCATTGAGGATGATATCGTCGTGACTGCGGATGGGTTTAAAAGCATAAGTTCCTTGCCAAGAGAAGTTAAAACCATCGCTGATTACTTAAATATTTACGACATAATAAGGGACCATTATGAAATTGGCTTATGAAACCCTGACAATCGGGCCGATGGGGAATAACGTTTATTTTTTCTATGATGAAGAAAGCCTGGATTGTGTGATCATCGATCCAAGCTTTCTGCCCAGAACACAACTGGAATTCATCGAAAAGCGGGGGTGGAAGCTTCGGCAGATCTGGCTGACGCATGGACATTTTGACCATACCGCCGGGGTAAAAGCCATCAGCGAGGCTTTTGAACCGCCAGTACCCATCGCGATGGGAACTGAAAGCTTTGAATGGGCAAGGGAGCATCCATCCAGCGCAACTTATGGGGTCAAGGTTGATGATGTGCCTCGGGTGGACATCCCGCTTTCCCATGGGATGTGGCTGGGGCTGAGGACGGATGCCGAAGAGAAGGTCGTTGAAGTTCGAGACGTCTCCGGGCATAACCCCGGTTCAATGCTGTTTTATTGTCCGCAGCTAAAGGTCGCGGTGGTCGGAGATGCCATTTTTAGAGAAAGCATCGGCCGGACGGACTTCCCGGGCAGCGAGCATGCCCTGCTGATGAAAAACATTCGGGAACAAATTTTTAGCCTGCCGGATGAGACCGTTTTGCTACCGGGGCATATGGGGCCGAGTACCGTAGGGCACGAAAAACGATACAATCCTTTTATCAGAGCGTAAGCTATAAGCTACTTTTACTTGGGAGAAATTGCAACTAATGTCTTTTTGGCATCGATAGTTTTGTGACGTCAAAGCCTTCATGAGCTAACAGTTTGAGTTTAAGGTCGATCCCACCGCTGTAACCGGTCAGGTTTCTGTTTGCGCCGATCACGCGATGACAGGGGATGATGATCGGGATCGGGTTATGCCCGACCGCGCCGCCGATGGCCTGACTGGCCATTTTGGCGATACCTTTTTTCGCGGCAATCTCCTTTGCGATATCGCCATAGGTGCGGACCACACCGTAGGGGATTTGTAAAAGCAGCTCCCAGACGTTCTGGCGAAAGGCAGAACCTTGCGGAGCGAGAACCAGCGAAGATACTGAAGGCTTTTTCCCAGCGAAATAGGCGTCGAGCCAATCGGTAGTTGCATTAATAATTTCCAATTCATTATTTGTGTTAATACATTTTTTCACCAGATCATTTGGAAAACTTTGACCTGCGATGGCGAGATGCAACAGTGCGTCCTGATTCGTGAGAATTGATATATTACCGATAGGGGAGATATAGTTTGTCGTGAATAGCAAGGTGCGCTCCTTTCTCCTCAATCACTCAAGAAGCCAGTCGATGATATTGAGATGTTGAATCCCATTTTGGCTGAAGTTTAACTGATCCATTGAAAGGACATATTTGCCAAAATTGTCTGAAATGCCATTAAAAGCCCCAAACTCCCGTTCGATCGTACGTTCATCTGCCAAAAGGTAAGTGACCTGAAAGTATTGTGTGTCATTGCGTTTCGTGGCAACGAAATCAATTTCTTTATCTCCGATCTTGCCAACAGATACTTTAAATCCGCGCCTGACAAGTTCCCAATAAACGATATTCTCAAGAACGGCCTGAATAGCGGCCTGATTGCCGCCTATAATGGCCTCCCTAAAACCGTGATCGGCAACGTAATACTTGTCATTGACTTTCAGCAGCTTTTTGCCGGGCAATTCCTGCCGACGAACACGACCCAAAAAGAAAGCGTTCTCGCAGAGTTTCAGATATGACAAAACGGTATCAGCTGTTACGGACCGATTTTCACTCTTAAAAAACTTGCTTATGCTTGAAGCTGAAAAAGTATTGCCGATATTGCCAAGCATGAACATGACAATCCGTTCCAGCAAATCAACATCCCGTACCTGACCATAGGAAACAATACCTTTCAGCAATACTGTATTATAGATATCCTGAAGACTGAGCATGGAGGGATGGTAGTCGAGATTCAGGAATTTCAATGAGGGCATGCCGCCAAAAACAAGATAATCCATAAAGAGGTCAGCCTGTGATTTGCCATGCTTTTGATAAAGGTCGGAAAATTCCTTGAAAGAGAATGGATGAATTTGGAAACTAACGTAACGACCGCTCAAAAACGTTGCCAGATCCCCTGAGAGCAATCTGGCATTTGAACCGGTAATATAAAAATCCGCATTCCAGGATGTGTTGCAGGCATTGACAACTCTTTCCCAGCCAGGCAGTAATTGGATCTCATCCAGAAACACATAGCCTCTCTGGTTTTCTTCAAGCGTTGAAAAAAAACTTTCCAGTTTCGCTAACAGGGCTTCCGAATCCGTCAAGCGGGCTCCTTCCGCGCTTTCCATGTTTAGGTTAAAGAACTGTTTTTCCTGAACACCATTTGAAATTAAGTCTTGCTGAATTAATTGCAACAAGGTGGATTTTCCAGCACGGCGGATGCCTTTCAGCGCTTTGATGATCGGCGTATTGTAGAAAGGACGAATTTGTTCAATATATAAGGGTCGGTTGATCATTGCTCACCTCTGTTTCATCGATTATAGTCGATAAATACAAAAAGTAAAGAAATTCATTGACTATAATCGATGAAAAGCTCAAAAACGATAATTTCTTCGACTATGATCGATAAAAAACCCCTCGCGGGGAGGGGTTTAATTGGTTTAAGGTTGATTTTGCTTACTTCGCGTAGCTGACTGAGCGGGTTTCGCGGATGACGGTCACCTGGATCTGGCCGGGGTATTGCATGGTTTGTTCGATCTCGTTGGCAATCTCCTTGGCGATATTGTGGGCCTGATAATCATCGATCTCTTCAGGTTTGACGATGATGCGCACCTCGCGGCCGGCCTGAATGGCGTAGCTTTGCTCGACGCCAGCGTGGCTGTTGGCGATGGTTTCCAGGGCTTTGAGCCGCTTGATGTACTGTTCAAGGTCTTCACGGCGGGCGCCTGGGCGTGCGCCGGAAATGGCATCGGCCGCCTCGACCAAAATGGCTTCCACCGATTCCTGATCGGTCTCGTGGTGATGGGAGGCGATCGCGTTGACGATCTTGGCGTTGACGCCGTGGCGGCGGGCGAATTCCGCGCCCAACATGGCGTGGGTGCCTTCGGCGTTGTGATCCATGGCTTTGCCAAGGTCGTGCAAGAGGGCGGCGGTTCGCGCAACTTCCACATCCGCACCTAATTCGGCTGCCAGAATGCTGGCGATCTTTGAGGTCTCCACGGCATGAGCCAGTTGGTTTTGACCATAAGAGGTGCGGTATTTCAGGCGGCCAAGCTTTTTGACAATCTCGGGGTGCAGGCCGTGAACCCCTGCTTCGTAAACGGCTTCTTTACCGGCTTTGGCGATGTCTTCATCCATTTCCTTGCGCTCTTCTTCGAGGATCTTCTCGATATAAGCAGGGTGGATGCGGCCGTCGGTCACCAGACGTGTCAGCGTTCGACGGGCGATCTCGCGGCGGACAGAATCGAAACATGAGACGGTCACGGCTTCGGGCGTATCGTCCACGATCACGTCAACACCGGTCACCTGTTCAAAGGCGCGAATGTTGCGGCCGTTGCGACCGACAATGCGGCCCTTCATTTCTTCATTGGGCAGGGTCACCAGGGAGGTTGTGACCTCGGCGACCTTGTCCGACGCGACGCGCTGAATGGCATCGGCAATCAGTTCGCGGGCTTTTTCCATACCCGTTTCGCGTGCTTCGGTCTCGATCTGGCGAATGATGCGCGCCATATCCGCGCGGGAGACCTTCTCAACTTCCGCCAGAAGCACTTCGCGGGCTTCGTCAATTGTCATTTCGCTTACGCGCTGCAACTCCGCGGCGCGTTCTTCGTAGAGGGCTTCGATCTCGTTGGCGCGTTTGTCAATGCGGCTTTGGCGTTTGTTGAGATTGTTCTCGCGCTGCTGCATCTGGTCGAAGCGATAATCGAGCTCCTCACGGCGTTTGCCGAGGCGGTCATCCTCTTTTGTAAGTTCGCTGCGTCGGCTTTGGATCTCGCTTTCGGCATCGCGGATGATCTTGAGCGCCTGGTCTTTCGCGTCCAGTTCCGTCTGGCGGGCAGATTCGCGCGCGCTCGCAATGATATCGCTGCTGGTTTGTTTGAGCTTTTCGTCCTGATTTTTGCGAATGCTTGAGAAGATGAGGTAGCCCAGTAACAAGCCGACCAAAAGCGCGCCAGCGATCCAAATATACAGCATGGTTGGTGGACTTTGCGGTCCTGTTTGTATTAATAGATTCATTGTGTCAACTGCTCCATTTTTAGTTTTCCACTCCCTCAGGTTCGGCCAGTTCCTGCTCCAGTTGGCTCAGGCATTCTTTGACTGTGTCATAAGAAAAGCCTCTGCGCTGCAAGGCTCCGGCAAGCTTGCGCCGGAATTCCTGCTTTTCCAGTTTTTGATAACGTCCAAAGAGCTTGCGTCCGGCTAAAAGCGCCAGATCGAGCTCGTCCAGATCAGCCTTTTCAAAAGCGCTGGCAATCACCTGCTCATCGAGCCCTTTCTGACGCAATTCCAGCCGCATCAGGCGCTGGCTGCGCGGGCGAAAGCATTGGCGGTTGTCGATCCATTGGTCAGCAAACTCGCTGTCATCCAAAAGCCGGTCAGCCTCCAGACGCTGGAGGACTGAGCGGATCAGACCTTCCTGATAGCCTTTTCCCTGCAAGTATCGTTCCATCTCCTGGCGCGAGCGGGCGCGGCGGCCCAAAAAGCGCAGGGCTTTGCCCAGAGCGTAGGTGAATTCTTCTTTGCTCAAAAGCTGTTCGATCTCGGATTCGGCCAGTTGGCGGCCTTTGGTGAGCCAGGCGGCATTGAGGCGATCCAGCGAAAAAGCGTATTCACCGTCAAGGAAAATATTGACCCGATCAGGGTTGCGCTGTTGTGCTGTGATCTTTGTAATCAATTTGCCCATCATTATCAAAAAAGCCAAGGTTGGAGCAACCATGGCTTTATATCCGCGTTTAGTGGGATCTATGGGTTTGGAACCGTCTGAAAATTAGGGCAGAAATACGAAAATAAATTTAAAAAACCAAATTTACATATTGATTTCTGCTTCGCTTTTCATATACAAAAAGTTGTCACTATCCCCGATGCGATCGGGGGAACTGCTTTTCCAAAATCATCAGGAGCGACCTGACGTTCCATGATCCAGTAATACTCTAAACGTTTTAAAGCGCATGGTCTGCCAAAACCATGAACAAGAGTTTAATAGTTATAAATTATTATACAGTATTTGTACGAAATCGGGAATATGAAAGTTAAGACAAGTTTAATATTGGTCAACGCAAGGTGTGGGAAGGAATCTTCTGACCTTCTGACTGATATTGAAGGCGTGGACGGGAAGTCACGCGCAAAGAATAACGTAGGCTGGATTCTTTGCCCGCCCCCTCTGGGGGTGAATTCGGCATGAGAAAGCCAGGCAAACAATGTCGGGTTGAACCCTTGGTAAAAAAGCCAAGGGCAGGCTACGCATCCCGACCTACAACTACAACCGTCAGGTTCACTCCCAAGGGGGCAGGCTACGGAACCCGACCCACCAACCTACAGGTGCAACTTGGGATGAATCCGTCCTTTTTGGTAGGTCGAGATTGAATAATTGGGCCCAATGGCCCAATTATTCAATCCGACATCAAGATGCTGAGATAAGCCTACTTTTCTCTAATACGCCATCCGGGACTTGTAACAAAACTTACCGAAAATAGAAGAATATTTATCTTGGTTTACCTGGCACATAAAAGTGAGTTATCAGGGAAGCGCCATCTTCGTGGTTTATAGTTTGTTCACTGATTACGGTTTGAATGTCGGATTGAAAGATGTACGCGGTTTTCGTACATCTTTCAATCTCGACCTACTAAAATAGCCTGTAAAGAGTGATAGCTAAATAATTTCGGGCTGAACTCCCAAAAAGGGTGGGGCAGGCATGCGATGCCCTTCGGGCACAGGTGCCCTTCGGACAGGCTGCGCACTCCGACCTTGTGATTGTCGGGTTCACCCCCAAGGGGGCAGTAAAGCCAGGTAAATATTGTCGGGTTGAACCCTTGGCAAAAAAGCCAAGGGCAGGCTACGGAACCCGACCTACGAAAATCAAAGAAAAACAAATCTTTTCCACAATGATGACCAGGACCTAATCTCGTGCTAAAATATGCTCATGGAACAGAAACAGAACCCTGCTTACTTTGAAACGCCGAGTCAGGTAGCGCACAGGCGCGAGCGGTTTCGGTATATTCTTCTCCCAATGATCATCGCCGGGGTTTTGCTCCTGCTGCTGATGGTTTATCTGGCGGTATTTAACAACCGGATCGAGCCGGGTCTGGAAGCGTTAAGCGGGGCTTCGGTGGTTTTTCTCTCTTTGCCCTTCTTCCTGCTTTCTTTGATCAAGCTGGCGATCCTGATCGGCATCATCTATGGACTAACAAAACTAAAGCCTTTGATCCCCGTAGCTGGGATGACCGTCCTGCAGGCGTTTGAGAAAGTGCGCTGGCATCTGCGCAAGGCGGCTGACACCAGCGTCGCCCCGATCATCAGCCTGCGGGAAGGGGCACACAAACTCTCGCAAGCCAAACGCAGTCTGGAATTAAGGTTTTTAGATAAAGGAAAATAAGGTATGAATCAAAACATCAAAACCATTACCATTATTGTGGGCACAGCTTTGGGTGCCTTTTTGGGCTATCGCGCTGCCTTGAATTTCATCGAATCGGCAGAAGAACGCTCCGATAAATCGCCCATCACTGCCACCCAGGGCCTGCAGCTTGGGCTTACCGCTGTCAACGCACTGAAGCAAATCGCAAAGATCAGCAAAATAGCCTAATTAAGGAGCTCGGCACGCTTGTTTGACCTGACTTTTCTTGGGACTTCTGCCTCCGCGCCTTCGATCAAGCGGGGGCTTGCCTCGTTGGTGGTCCAACACGATGAATTCCGTTTTATGGTCGATTGCGGCGAAGGCACGCAGCGCCAGATCCTGAAAGCCGGGATCGGCTTCAAGCGCATGAATCACATTTTGCTGACGCATGGGCATTTGGATCACATTTTAGGGCTGGCGGGGCTGGTTTCCACCTTTTTGCGCTGGGAAGCGATCGACGAGATCAATATCTACGGCAGCTATCACACGATGGAGCGGGTGGATGACCTGATCCACGGCGTCGTGCTGCGTGGGCAAACCCCACCGGTGCCGGTCAATTTGCACGATATCAAGCCCGGGGTCATCTTCGAGACAGATAAGTTCCAGATCACCGCTTTCCCGGTCGATCACCGCGGCTCAAGCTCGCTGGGGTATCGTTTTGACGAGTATGGACGGCGGCCATTTTTACCGGAAGCGGCTGAGGCGCTCGGAATTCCGCCCGGCCCCTGGCGCAAGGAGCTGGTTGCGGGTCAGGCGGTTGTTTTGCCCGATGGGAGAACGATCCAACCCGATCAGGTCGTTGGTGAGATGCAGCCCGGCACGAGCCTGGTGGTGGTTGGCGATGTTGGGCGGGCTGATAAGCTGCTGGAAGATGTGCGTGGGGCGGACGCGATGGTGATCGAAGCAACTTATTTAAAGGAAGAGGCGGAGATGGCAGTCACCTATGGGCACAGCACCGCCGAAGACGTGGCGCGTCTGGCGCGGGAAGCGGACGTCAAGCAGCTCATTCTTAGTCACGTCTCACGGCGCTATCGCGATGAGGATATTTTGCAGGAAGCCCAGGCGGTTTTCCCGAATTCCTGGGTGGCTCACGATTTTGACAATTTCCAGATCAAACGCAACGAATAAACGCATCTGTAAAAGGTGTTAAAATCTAAGCCTGTGGAACAAGAAAAGAAACTGATCCTTGCCTCGGCCTCGCCGAGGAGAAATGAACTGCTCTGTTTGCTGGGCGTCCCATTCGTCTCGCGCCCTGCCAATATTGACGAGCACAAGAATGAATGGGAAACGCCGCGGGCTTATGTTGAGCGCATGGCTTTTGAGAAGGGCGAAGCCCTGCCGACAAAAAGTGACGAAATCGTCCTCTCGGCGGATACGATCGTTGATCTGGACGGCCTGGTTTTGGGCAAGCCGGTTGATGATGCTGATGCCGGGCGGATTTTGAGGCTGATGCGTGATAAAGTCCACCGCGTCCACACAGCGCTCTCCCTGCATATTGGGGATGAAACGGTTTTGAGTGATGTTTGCCTGACCAGAGTGCCAATGCGCAACTACAGCAATGAGGAGATCGAAACCTACATCGCGAGAGGCGATTATCGCGACAAGGCGGGCGGCTACGCCATTCAGGATGCGGGCTTTCACCCAGTCGAGGCTGTGCAAGGCTGCTATGCCAACGTGATGGGTCTGCCGCTCTGCAATGTTTACAAGCTTTTGAAAAAAGCGGGCTTCGCGGCCAACGAAAATATCGCCTGTGACTGTCAGCGGTATAATCAGATAAACTGCGCGGTTTATCCTTTAATATTGCAAGAAGAATAAGATGAAAAAACTGTCCAAAGCAATTTTGATCATACTGGTGAGTTTAATGGTCTTTACGGCCTGTGAACCCAGGTCGGGCATTGAACCGACTCCGACCCAGACGCTCAGCTTACCAACCCCGAATGTGAATATCTCGGAAGCTCCGGATGTTGAAGCTGCCGCCAAAGCATATTTGGACCTCTGGGTCGCGGAGGATTACGCCGCGATGTACGCTCAGCTGAGCCGTCTGACCAAAGACGCCATCACCGCGGAAGACTTTGAGGCGCGGCACCGCAATACCGCCGTCAAACTGACCATGAAGTCGATGGGGTATCAGATCCTTTCCAGCCTGCTTGGAACGGATACCGCCCAGGTCAGTTATCAACTGGATTATGAGACCAACCTGCTGGGCACGATCAGCCGCCAGAGCATCATGCATATGATCCTCGAAGATGGCAGCTGGCATATTCAGTGGGCGGATGAGATGATGCTGCCCGAACTGACCAACGGGAATTACCTCGAACTGGTCATCGAAACCCCGGCGCGGGGAAATATCTATGCTTCGGACGCCTCGGACAACTATCCGCTGGTCGCTTATGAAGATGCGGTTACGCTGATGGTCACCCCCGGCAAGATCGAAGAGGGAACGGAAGACAAAATGGTTTCCCTCCTGGCGGAAGTGCTCTCGCGCTCTGAGGAGAGCATTCGCAGGGAATACGAAAACACAGCTGATTATCAATACGCGATCGTTGGGGATATCACTGCCGCTGAGGCCAGTAAATATCACGATCGCCTGAGTGCCTTTTCGGGCATCAGCATGTCTGAATTTAAGGCGCGCTATTACCATGACGGCGGCATTGCTCCGCATGTGACCGGTTATGTCCTTAACGTTCCGGCAGAACGCCTGGAGGAATACCAACGTTTGGGCTATACCGGTGATGAGAAGATCGGTTATTCCGGCCTGGAAGCCTGGGGTGAGCAATATCTGGCAGGCACGCACGGCGCTGATCTGTATGTCAAGGACCTGCAGGGTCAGGTTTTGACCAGGATCGCCAGCGCGGACCCCAAACCCGCGCAATCGATCTACACGACCATCAACAGCCAGCTGCAGTATTGGCTGCAGCAAAGCATGGGCGATAATGTCGGCGCGATCGTTGTTTTGGAACGTGATACCAGCAAGGTGCTCGCGATGGTGTCGAACCCTGGCTTTGACCAAAATGTGTTCGTGGGGCCTTCTTATACGGCTTATTCCATCGCCGAGGTCACTCAAAACCCTCTCAACCCGATGTATAACCGCGCCGCGCAGGGTGTCTACCCGCCTGGTTCGGTTTTTAAGATCGTTTCCATGGCGGCAGCTCTGGAAACTGGGGTGTTCACCAAGGATTACCCGTACCTTTGTGACAGCTTGTGGTACGAGCTGGATGGTGTTGTTCTGAAAGACTGGACTTATGACAAGGGCTATGAATCCTCGGGGATGTTAACCCTGCAGCAAGGTCTGATGCGTTCCTGCAACCCCTGGTTCTATCATATTGGCTATACCCTTTGGAATGACGGTTACCGAACGGCCATTCCTGACGTGGCGGCGGGCTTTGGCCTGGGCAAGAAGACCGGCATCGAGATCCCGGAATTTGAGGGCAACCTCAACATGACCCCTTCCGATATCTATGATTACGTTCAGATGTCGATCGGGCAGAGCACCTTGCAAAACAGCCCCCTGCAGATCGCGAACTTTATTGCCGCGGTTGGCAATGGCGGCACGTTACATCAACCGACCGTGGTTGAGCGCATCGGACTGACCGGAAATAAGCCGGTTTACGAGTTTGCACCAAAGGAAATTGGCAAACTGCCGGTGACGCCTGAAAACCTGGAAGCGATCCAGGAAGCCATGAGGATGGTGATCTGGAACCCGAGCGGCACGGCCAACTTCCAGTTCAAGAACTTCTCATATAACGTGGCTGGTAAAACGGGCACGGCTGAAAATCCGCTGGGCGCTTCGCACGCCTGGTTTGCCGGCTATAGCTACGAGGAAAACCCCGATCTGCCAGACATCGCCGTCGCGATCATTCTGGAAAACGCGGGTGAGGGCTCCGAAATGGCGGCGCCCCTCTTCAGACGTGTCGTCTCGCTGTACTTTTCTGGGATGAAAAACGCCGGAGGCACGATGCCCTGGGAAGAAGCGCCCTACATTCCCGCCCAACCGGATGAGGATTAGTTTGTTTGATGTAATTCCTATGATCTTCAGGTGTTATGGCTAAGCTCTTGCAGGGTTTGGTCATACGCTCCCAAGCTGGCTATCTGGACGTGCGCACGGAGCAGGGCGATTTTCGCACGCGGTTGCGCGGCCGCTTCCGCAAGGGCAGAGCTGAGGGCGATCTGGTGGCTGTGGGCGATCAGGTTTTGATCGGGCCCCAGGTGGATGGCACCGGCAGCATCGAAGAGGTTTTGCCGAGAAAATCGGTTTTTTCCAGAGCGCTTTCGGGCGTCAATTACGAATATCAACAAATTATTTTAGCTAATCCCGATCTGGCCATGCTGGTCTTTGCCTGTGCTAGTCCGGAGCCAAAGCTGCGCATGTTGGACCGATTTTTGGTCGTGACCGAGCGTGCTCACATCCCGGCCATCATTGTTGTGAATAAGATCGACCTGTGTGGGCTCGAACGCGCCAAAGAACTTTTTTCTCCCTATCAGGAGATCGGTTATGAGGTTCTGTATGTCTCTGCTGAGACCGGCGAAGGCGTTGAAAGCATGAAGGAACATCTGCGCGGAAAGCTGACCACGCTGGCCGGGCCGTCGGGGGTGGGAAAATCGAGCCTGATCAATCGGCTTTTACCCGGGCTGGAGCTGGAAACCGGTCAGGTGAGCCAGGGACTGGGCAAAGGAAAGGGCCGTCACACCACCCAGGTGCGCCAACTTTTTGAGCTGCCTGGGGGCGGATACATCGCCGATGTGCCGGGCCTGCGAACGCTGGCTTTGTGGGATATCGAAGCCGAAGAGCTGGACGCTTATTTTAAGGAGATCGCGCCGTTGGTGCAGGATTGTCAGTTCAACGATTGCAGCCATTCGCATGAGCCGGGCTGCGCGGTGCGCAAAGCGGTTGATGATGGAAAAATTCATGCCGGACGCTATGATTCGTACCTGCGTTTGCGGTTTGGGGCCAAAGGGGATGAGCCTGACCTGGAGGATGAAGAATGAAGAAGATAAAATTCGTGCTCGTGGTGCTTTTGCTGAGCCTTGTGTTAGCTGCCTGTGGTGGAAAAACGGTCTCGACCGAGCCAGTGGCCGTGGATACGGCAGTTTTCACTGCCGCGCCAACCCTGACGCCGACGGTGGTGCCGCCCAAAACCCTGAACGTGTGTATGGCGCAGTCGCCTGAGAGTTTGTATCGCTATGACGGCAAGCAAAGCCTGGCGAAGCAGAGCGTTTTTGCCTTGCTCTATCCTGATCTGCTGAGTGTTGACCCGCAAAGCCAACAGTCGATCTTTTTGGAAAACATTCCCAGCCAGGAAAATGGTGCGGTTCAGGTGCTGGACGTGCAGGTGAAGGTAGGCATGCCGGTGCAGAACGCAAGCGGGCAGGTGGTTTATCTTGAAGAGGGCACGCTGATCGAACACGCGATCAATTATTCGCTTGAAAACCCGGTGACATGGGATCATGAGCAGGATTATCACATGAACCAGTTTCAGATCACCTTCAAGCTGCGCCCGGAGTTGAAGTGGTCGGACGGCTCTGCTCTGACCGCCAGTGATTTTGTTTATTCATATCATCTGGCAGAAAAAGCATCTCTGGGGCATGACAAATGGGCGTTGGACCGCACGCATAGTTTTGTCGCTGAGGATGAGCAGACGCTGGTTTGGACCGGGGTGCCGGGTTTTGTGCCTGAAAACCCGGGTGAAGTCCTGTGGCAGCCCTTGCCGCAGCAGGCTTTGGAAAACCTGCCGGAAAATCCCGACCCGGCTCAGGATCTAAAAAATATTGCCCCTCTCAGCTGGGGCCCTTATCGAATTCAGGCCTCTTCTTCCCTCAACGCGATCCAATTTGAGAAGAATCCCTTCTATATTAAGGGTGAGGGTTTTTCAGGCTATGACCTGGTGAATTTTCAGCTTGAGCCGGAGTTGACGAACGCGCTGGAAAAGCTGCGCGTAGGCGAATGTGATATTCTCGATAAGACCTATCAACTGCAGGCGCTGCCAAAAAGTGAGCTTGAGGGGATCGCTTCGAACGCGAAGCTGATCGGTGAGGATTGGGAACCGGTTCAGCAGCTGGTCTTTGGGATCAGGCCGACGGTGTATGATGATGGTTCCTATAATGCCTGGACGGCGGAACGGCAGGATGTTCTGGGAAATATTGAAACAAGAAAGGCTTTGAGCGCTTGTATCGATCCGATCGCTTTGCGAAATGGATATTTTAATGCGCATTTGCCTGAGAGTGTGGTTGCGCCAGAAATTAACCATGTGAGCGAAGCTGCAGATGGCAACGCACTACTGGAAGAGATCGGTTGGGTTTACCCAGAAGGGGATTCTTCGGGTGTCAGGATCGCGAAGAATGTGCCGAATGTATTGGACGGCAGCGAGTTTCGGCTGAGCCTGGTGGTCGGGCAGAGCCGGATGGATCAGGAAGCCGCGGAGATGATCAGGGCTTCGCTGGAGCGCTGCGGTGCGGCGGTGACGGTGCAAAGCCTGCCTGTTGAGCAGCTTTATCAGCCCGGGCCGGATGGTCTGATCTTTGGCCGCCGGTTCGATCTGGCTTTGATCAGCTGGCAAAAGATGAATTTGAGCACCTGCCAGTTGTACACCTCCGAACAGATCCCGACTTCGGCGAATAGTTGGGTAGGCACCAATGTGGCCGGCTTCAGCGATGCGGATTTTGACCGGACTTGCTGGGCGAGCGCGAATTGGCTTGGCGGAGAAAAGCAGAGCGATGCCGCGCTAATGACGAATTATTTGCCTGCTTTGGAGCTGCTGCCGCAATACCGGTTGTGGGCTGTTTCCGCGGATGTGACCTTGCCCGAAGCGGTTGAATTTGGCGATATCTGGCGATTTTTGCCGGCGAAATAGCCATGCCCACGCCCAATATGGAGATGGGTAAGGCTTGCTTTCTTATTGCCCGGCAGCAAGGCCATCACTATGGTATCCCTATTTCGGTGTCATCAAACTCAAACCCGTCTTTCTTCAATCGCTCAATGATTGTCTGACGGATCTGGTTGGCCGATAACTGCTCATTCGCGTCGCATATCGGCTGATAAGAGCTGATTTCCTGGGTGGACCAGGCCAGGTTTTCAAGATTCAGCTGGGTCCACAAGCCACAGTTTTGCACGCCGATCAGGTCAAACTGATAAAAGGGCGGCGTGTTGAAGGTCTCATCCATCAACCAGCCTTGCTCTTCGACCTCGATGATGTTGGAGTTTTGCACGCCAATGATCGGGCGATAAGGTGGGTTGCCAGCCAACAATGAGCTGCCTTCCATCCAGGTTGGTATCCCGATGCCGAGGTAATCCAGAATGGTTGGCGCGATATCAAGATTTTGTGTGTCAGCTGTCAACAATTGGCTGTTTTGAGCTTCGGGGAAGAGAAATATCAAGGGGATCCTGCGCGTGGTGACAAACTGGCTGGCGTGATCGGAGCCGATGATGATCAGCGTATCCTCCAAAACCCCGAGTTTCTCCAGTTCCTGATAGAGAAAGCCCAGATCCTCATCAAAATCGAGGATCGCGTCCTCGTAGAAAGGAAGACTCCAGGGTTCCTGGTTCTCCAGATCAAGACCCTCTGAAAAGACCCGATTACGTGGGTTAAAATATTGGCCGTGGGTCTTCATCCAATGGACATGCAGAAAAACGGGCTGTTCCGCGGACGAGAGCGCGTCAATAACGTGATAGATTTTCTCCCGATCAACATAAACCTTGCTAAATTTTGCCAGATCATTAACCTGCTGAAACTCATTTTCCATTGTTTTAATAAAGAAGATGTGTTTCAGGCGCGGGAGCAAACGGTTTTGCAGCTCGTAGAGGAAATATTCATAGTTGCTTGGTATGGGCAGGTTCTGGAGACCAAAAAGGCTGTTTGACTGGGAAGTTCTTCCATTGGCAAAATCGAAGGCGTTTTTGAAATTGATCGCATAGGCATCAGCGTAGTAGCCAAAACTGTACTGCGCGCTGTAGTAGCCCAGACTTTTCAATATAGCGGGTAGGCTTTGATAGCTGTCCTCACCCCGCAGAATGTCCGGGCGCGAAAGCACCCGCGTGGTGGTTGGGTATTTTCCGGTCAGGATCGAAGTCAGCGAGCCGGTTGTGCTGCCTGAATTGGAAAAATTATTTTGAGCAATAAGCGTACGCGACGCAATTGAATCAAGGAAGGGAGTGGTTTCTTTTTCAAATCCGTAGACGGACATTTGCTCAGCGTTGAGGCCATCCGCGGTGATCAGGACAACGTTTTTTAGATTTCCAGCTTGCGATGAAGTTGGGTTGATGGACTGTTTATTTCGGGCGCTTGTCGCCAATACAATGATCACGATGGCGAGCATCACAGCAAAGACGAATGGAACAGAAACCAATTTTTTTCGGCTTCTGGATTCAATGAGGAAATGGCTGAGTTTGATGAGGTCTTTAACGAAAAAAGCGATCAATAGGAGAAAGCCCAGCCCATAGAGAAACCTGGTCAGGCCCTGACTGGTGATGATGCCGAAAGACAGGGTGGTATAGGTGAAATTGTCAATCAGCAGGAGCGCGGTCGCGGAGAGGATTCCAGCCGGAATGAGCAGCTGCAGGACATTGGCCCATTTGCTTTCCCTGAAAGGCCTTGCGATTGCCCAAAAGATGAATTGAAAAAGAGCAGCGATAACGCTCATGAGCGCGGCGCTAAAGATGGGAATAGCGATCTTTTCAAATACAGGCAGGGCGTTGATCGAAGATGGTTTGGTGACCAAAAAGAGCCATTCACTGGCGATATAGGCAAAAGAGGCCAGAAAGGAGATCGACCATGCAGCTGCCAGGTCGGCGGGTCGTTTGAAGGCATTTTTATGATTAAGCTTGGTTTGATCGTTTGTTTGCATGCTGATACCTTAAGGTGGTGTATTCCTGCTGGGCAAGTATAACCCTGTTCCGTTTTTCGTCTGATCATTCCCTCACCCCGGCTTCGCCGACCCTCTCCCGCTGAGAGGGCTGTCCCTCACCCCGGTTTCGCTGACGCTTTGTCCTCATACGCTTGGTTGTCATCGCCATGGCCCTTACTCCGGCTTCGTCAGAATCCTTAAGCTATATAAATTCCATGCTGAGAAATGTTGGTCTAAAAAGCAAATTTAGATTCAACGAAATTTTTCATCATAGAAAATAATAAGGTTCAATTCAAAACTCAAATCATTTGCTCCAAAAAAGGAATTCAATTCTGTACGCTGGTGCACTTAAAAACCGTGTTACAATATGTTGACAAGTCTTATGGCCTCAAAGAAATATATCAAGGACTACGATCTCGTGGAATTTGAAGATGAACAGGGACGAATTAAGCAGACTGTCATCTACAAAGGCGACTATTTCACTCTTAATCTTGAAGAGCGCCAGATTAAACAAAGCAAGCGTGTTTTTATTCTCCTTGCTTTCGCGGTAATGCTGGTTCATATCGCGGCTGGGTTTGTCGCCAACCCAGGCACCTATAAATTTTATGTGGCCCTGCCCTACACGATCGCTTTTTTGCCTATATTCTTTTTGATCATGGCAGCTTTCAGACTCCCTGGTGAAAAAAGACGCTATCGCAAGGAAGAGATCGGGCTTTCCTTTGATCGGATCAGGAAGACCAGTATTCTGTATTTGATCCTGACCGCGGTTGGTTTACTGGGCATGCTGGCCTATATGTTTTTTTTCAGAGGAGATGACCCTCTGAGCCCCGAATTGGTTTTTTTCGCGCTTCTCGTGATTTCCGCCCTGGTTTCCTGGTGGATTTACCAAAAAGTGAGGAGCACCATTGTTAATAAAGAGGAGGAACCAGATAAAATGGAATAATTAAATAGGAAATTGGTCACTCAGACGGTTGTTGACACTAATTTCTTATTAAATTATAATTAACCAAACTTTCGAAGGAGAAAAAAGAGACACATGAGTAAATTTTCAAAAACCCTTTCCATTCTGATTGTGCTCATCATGTTTGGTGTAGCACTCGCCGCTTGCGGCACCACCAAGACACCGGTGGAACCCACTGAAGCTCCCGTGGTCGATACAACAACTGAACCAGTTGCGACCGAACCAGCCACTGAGGAAACAGTTGCCCCTGAAGTCGAAGCTCCGGTATACGAAGAACAGCCTTTTGCTGAGAATCTTCCCACCGAGCCCACCATCGACACCCCATTAGTGGTTGCCTATAATGAGTTCTCTCAGAAATTCAGCCCCTTCTTTGCGGATACCGCTTATGATGTGGACGTTGCCGGTATGACCCAGATCGGCCTTCTGACCACCGATCGCGTTGGTGGTATCGTCAACAATGCCATTGAAGGCGAAACCCGCAGTTACAACGGCGTCGATTACCTCTACAAGGGTACCGCAGATACTTCCGTTGAATACGATGAAGCTACTGATACAACCGTCTACACCGCAAAACTGCGCGTTGGCATGAAGTTCTCCGATGGCGAACCTGTGACTGCTGACGATGTCATCTTCACCTATTACACCTATCTGGATCCTTCCTATATTGGCTCCACTTCCCTGGCTTCCTTCCCGATCCTCGGTTTGAAGGACTATCAGACCCAGACCACTACCGAAGTCTATGACAAGTACGATGCTCTCTTCGAAGAGATCTACGCCGCTGGCCTCGATCATGAGTATGCTGAAGCTGATGGCTGGACCGAAGAACAGCAAACTTTCGTCAATGACGGCCTCAAAGCTGGTGTTTTGGCTGAAGTTGAAGGCATTGTTGCTTATGTTGATGGCAAGTATCGTGAACAATATGCCCAGGAATATGTCGGCAAGACCCCTGAAGAAGTTGCTGCCAATGAAGGCCTGAAAGTCGCCCTCGGTATGGCTCTCTGGGGCTTTGGTGAAGTTGGCGAAGATGGCGTTCTGACCGCAAAGTCCGGCGCTACCTTTGATCTGAAGGAAAAATTCCCGACCACCGAAGATTACTACAATGAAATGCTCGCCGCATACGAAAACGATGTCCGCTCCGCTTTCCCGGCAGAATCTGCCAATGGTGTTGACGTTGCCGCCAATGTGAAATCTGCTTTCATTGGCAAGTATGGTCCTTTGGACGAGTCCATGGGCGGCGAAGGTGTGCCCAACATCTCCGGTATCAAGAAGATCGACGATTACACCGTTCAGGTTACCATCAAGGGCTTCTCCGCTCCTGCCGTTTACAGCATCCTCGGCGTCAGCATCACTCCTCTGCACTACTACGGTGATGTTGATAAGTACGATTATGAGAACAATAAATTCGGTTTCGATTTTGGCGATCTCTCCAAACAGCTGAGCCTGACCGCGACCCCCATGGGTGCCGGCCCCTACAAATTCGTTGAATACAACAACCGTGTTGTTTACTTCGAAGCCAACCCCTACTACTATCGCGGTTGTCCCAAGATTCGCGAAATTCAATTCCGCGAAACCGCATCTGCTGAAGTTGTTACCGCTATCCAGTCCGGTGTTGCTGACGCTGGCGAGATGAGCTACAACGCTACCCGTTACGAAGAAGTCATGACCTACAACGGAAATGGCGAAATGACCGGTCCCGTGATCACCTCCAGCCTGGTTGACAACCTGGGTTATGGTTACATTGGTATCAATGCCTCCACCGTCAATGTTGGTGGTGAGCCTGCCTCCGATGCTTCCAAGAACCTGCGCCGCGCACTTGCCACTGTTCTGGCTGTCTATCGCGATGTTGCGATCGACTCCTACTATGGCGAAGCTGCCGCTGTCATCAACTACCCGATCTCCAACACCTCCTGGGCTGCACCGCAACCCACCGATGAGGGTTATCAGGTTGCATTCTCTGTCGACGTGAATGGCGATCCCATTTACACCGCTGAAATGACCGCTGACGAACGCTATGCCGCCGCCGAACAGGCTGCCCTGGGCTTCTTCGAAGCCGCTGGCTACACTGTTGCTGATGGCAAGGTCACTGCTGCTCCCGATGGCGCCAAGATGTCCTACGAACTGATCGTTCCTGGTGGCGGTACTGGTGACCATCCTGCTTTCGCGATCATCACTGGTGCCCGCGACTCCCTGGCCAAGATCGGTTTTGAACTGAAGATCAACGATCCTTCCGATGTCAACATCCTCTGGGATGCCCTCGATTCCGGCTCACAGGAACTGTGGACTGCTGCCTGGGGTTCAACCATTGATCCTGACATGTACCAGGTCTACTATTCCAAGAACATCGTTGGTGAAGAAGGCTCAACCGAGTCCAACCACTATCACATTCAGGACGAACAACTGGATGAATTCATCATGGAAGCCCGCCTGAGCGATGACCAGGCTTTCCGCAAGGCCATTATCAAACAGGCCCTGGATCGCATCATTGACTGGGCAGTCGAAATCCCGACCTACCAGCGCAAGAACGTCATCATCTTCAGCACCGAGCGCATCAATATCGATACCCTGACCCCCGATATCACCACCTTCTGGGGCTGGATGAACGATATCGAACTTGTTGAGATGAATTAACCTGTGAAGGTTAATGGCTAAGAACCAATTACGAGCCCACCCGTATGGGTGGGCTCAACTTGTCTCTCACCGACATTAACAAAACCCACACAGTAGATTGAGGGAATACTTATGAAAAATTTTATAATAAGGAGACTCATTTTAGGTATTTTCATTGTCTTTTTTGGAGCAATGATCACCTATGCAGTTATCCGCAGTCTACCAACCTCTTACGTAGAGGGCGTCGCGCGACAGCGTGCTTCCAATCCACTGAGTACAAAAACCTACCAGGAATGGTTGGATCAACTCAATCAGGTTTATGGTCTTGATAAGGGCATTATTCCTGGATTTTGGGATTGGGTCAAACATGCTGTTCGTGGCGATTTTGGTGATTCGTGGCACTATGGTATTCCAGTAACCGATAAGTTTAATGAAGTTATCTGGATCTCGTTTTTCCTAAACATTATTACGTCATTAGTCCAATTCTTTATTGCAATACCATTAGGTATTTTAGCGGCGAGGAAACAATATTCCCGAACGGATTATGCCATTACCATTTTCGCCTTGATGGGTATTTCCTTGCCGACCTTTTTCCTCGCAACCATCCTCAAATACGTTTTCTCCATTAAATTGGGATGGTTTGACCTATATGGTCTTACTGGTCGCTTCCACTCAACAATGACCTCCTTCCAGAAATTCCTGGACTATGGCTACCATATGGTATTACCGATTATTACGCTGATGATGCTCTCGGTTGGTGGTCTCATGCGTTATACCCGTACCAACATGCTGGAAGTGCTTAATTCCGACTATATTCGGACTGCCCGCGCGAAAGGTCTACCTGAAAAAGTCGTGATCAATAAACACGCCTTCCGCAACACACTGATTCCGTTGGTGACGTCATTGAGTGGTCTATTGCCGAGCATGTTCACCGGTGCAATGATTACGGAAACCCTTTACCAGATCCCTGGTATTGGTTATGTCTCTTATCAGGCAATTGTGCGTGGTGATATTCCGTTTGCTATGTTCTACATTGTATTTTTGCTTATCCTGACTCAGGTGAGTATTCTTGTTGCGGATATTCTGTATGCAGTTGTAGACCCCCGAATCAGGGTAAATTAGGTGGTGGATGATGAGTGAACCCGAAAAAACTAAAATAACTCAAGGAAGTACCCCTTCACCCGCCCGCGAGGAGATGGCGCTTGACGATGCTCGTCGCGTCAAGACTCTTTCTCCTGGCATGCTGGTTTTCAAGCGTTTTATTCGCAACAAACTGGCAGTAATTGGTCTGGTTATTCTCGTGCTGATGTTCCTTTTCGCCTTTCTTGGGCCGTTCTTATCTCCTTACGCCCAGACGGAAGTTTTTTATAAGACAGACAGCATTCGTAAGGACTACGCCAGTGCCATTTACAATAACGAATTGAGATATTCCGTTAATGATGGCGAAACCTTTGGTGAAACAGACCGCGCACGCTTCTTGTTGGCCAATTCAAAAAATAAAGATCAGTTTACCTCCGGCGATGTGCATTATTCCATTGACCGTATTTCTGACAGTTTTATTCGCATCTTCAGGCTTGAACCCTACGCTGAAGAGCTTTTCGGTAAAATTACCATGAAAGACGGAAGCGCGGTCAATCCTGGTTTTAATGATGCTTACGCCGCCGCAGCAAAAGCGGGAGAAACTTCCTTTAAGTACAAAGACGTCATGTATCAGATCACAAAAGTCTTGAAAGCCAATGTGATCTCAACTGAGTCCGATGTCGCGATCGCTGGTTTGTCTGTCTTCGACGCTTACGATCCTTCTCATCAGGCGGTTATTGACAGCTATGGCTTCAAGGTCGCTGCCGAGATGGCTGCTGTAAATGATCAAAAAAGCTTTTCTTTGGATGGCGTTGATTACACGGTCATTGAAGAAGAAGGCGCAGTTTCCATTCTCGATCCCGATGGAAAAAAGTTTGCCGAAGTCTCCAGTATTATTGTCAATCCGATCGATCAGGGTACATTCCTTTCTGTGGAATTCAAAAGCCTGGTTCGTGACGCGATTGTTACGCGCGCCGATAAATTTGAATATACGGACAAGGATGGCAACACAGCCAACTATTACATGTGGCGTGTAAATAACCAGTACTTTATCAAAACCGATACGACTACCACAATGATCGATATGTTCAGCCCGCCCACTGCCAAACACTGGATGGGTACTGACAATAACGGTATGGACCTGCTGACCCGCCTGATGTACGGTGGTCGGGTTTCTTTGATGGTCGGTTTTATTGTTGTCTTCCTGGAAATGTTCATCGGCGTCATTATCGGTGGTATTTCCGGCTTCTTTGGAGGCACGGTCGATACCGCGCTGATGCGTTTTGTTGACCTCTTCAACAGTATTCCTTACTTCCCGATGATCCTCATTTTCGGTTCAGTTATGGACGAACTGGAAGTAAAACCCATGATCCGTATCTTTATCCTGATGGCGATTTTGGGTCTTTTGGGTTGGACCGGTATTGCGCGCGTTGTTCGTGGGCAGATCCTGAGCTTACGTGAGCAGGACTTCATGGTCGCCACGGAAGCCACAGGTATTCGCACCAGCCGCCGTATTTTCAGACATCTGGTTCCCAACGTCATGCCACTGCTGATCGTTACGGCCACCGCTTCGCTTGGAGGTTTGATCATCACTGAAGCAACCCTCGGCTTCCTGGGGCTGGGTGTCAAGTATCCCCTGGCCTCATGGGGTAGCATTATCAACATTTCCTCAGACGCTTTCGTCATGCAAACATACTGGTGGATGTGGATCCCGGCTGGCATGCTGATTTTGTTGACCGTTCTGGGCTTCAACTTCGTCGGCGATGGTCTGCGCGATGCCTATGACCCGAAGATGAAACGATAAGGTGAAATTATGACTGACGAAAAAGATCTAACAAAATTCGATACTACTGATCTGGAAGATAATGTAGTTACAGAAAAAATTCACTTAACGGCCAGGGAATCTGCCCGCATCAGCCGTGAAAATCGTAAAATTACGGATGCGATCGAAAAACAACGTAATCGTAAAAACGTGCCTGAGAGTGAATATCTCACCCAAATGCGCGATCCGAATAACGTGGTTGAGTTTGACAACATCCACACTTACTTTTTCACCGATATTGGAACCGTAAAAGCCGTCGATGGCGTGAGCTATGACGTTCCCCAGGGCTCGACCGTAGGTGTTGTTGGTGAGTCTGGCTGCGGCAAGTCTGTTACCGCGCTTTCTTTGATGCAGCTGGTTCAAAGACCGCAGGGGCAGATCGTGAAAGGTACTGTGCGCCTGAATACGGGCACAAAGGTTTATGATATCGCCAAAACCCCGGTATCCGAGATGGAAAATATTCGCGGCAATGAAGTTTCGATGATTTTCCAGGAGCCGATGACAAGTCTCAACCCGGTCTTCAAAGCAGGTTTTCAGATCGATGAGGTGATCGCTCTTCATAATCCTGAAATGACGCCTGAGCAGGTTAAAGCACGTACTCTCGAGATGATCGATATGGTTGGCATCGCCAATGCTGAAGGCGTTTACGACATGTATCCCCATCAGCTCTCGGGCGGTATGCGCCAGCGTATCATGATCGCCATGGCTCTGGCCTGTAACCCCCGTCTGATCATTGCTGACGAACCGACCACCGCTTTGGACGTGACCATTCAGGCTCAGATCCTGGATTTGCTGCGCAGTTTGAAGGACAGGATCAATTCTTCAATTATGTTGATCACCCATGACCTCGGCGTCGTCGCTGAAATGGCGGATTATGTGGTTGTCATGTATGCTGGTCGTATTGTTGAAAAGGGTACGGCTAATGAGGTTTTCAATCACCCCTCGCATCCTTATACCATCGGTCTGATGGCCTCCAAGCCTGTGATCAATAAGGAAGTTGACCGACTCTACAGTATTCCTGGCACGGTTCCTAACCCGATCAATATGCCAAACTACTGTTATTTCAGAGATCGTTGCAACCGGCGATTGCCCGTATGTGACGGTCCATATCCTCCAGAATTTATGCTGTCCGATACTCACATGGCGGTTTGCTATCTGTATCAGGAACAGGAGGCAGAGGGTTAATATGGAAAGCACAATCTCAAAAAACAAAAATTCGCAAAACAATCAGAATGTTGTTGAGGTTCGCAACCTAAAACAGTATTTTCCGATCAAAGCGGGTCTGATGCAAAAAGTTGTTGGCTATGTCAAAGCTGTTGACGATGTCAGCTTCCGAATTGGACGCGGCATGACCATGGGCCTGGTGGGCGAATCCGGTAGCGGCAAGACTACTGTCGGAAAGACCATGCTCAGGCTGAATGAAGCCACTTCAGGCCAGGTGCTGTTTAACGGTGTTGACGTTTTCTCGCTCAACCGGTCGGAAATTCGTGGATTGCGTCCAAAAATGCAGATGATTTTCCAGGACCCTTATTCGAGCCTTTCTCCGCGTATGCCAATCAGTGAAATCATTGGCGAGGCGGTTCGCGAACATAATATTGTGCCGCCGGATGAATTTGAAGATCATCTTGACCATGTCATGTTGCAGTGTGGTCTTCAGCCCTATCATAAGGATCGTTATCCACACGAATTTTCTGGTGGGCAGCGCCAACGTATTTGTATTGCCCGCTCTCTGGCATTGCGGCCCGATTTTGTGGTTTGTGATGAGCCTGTTTCGGCTCTGGATGTTTCAATTCAGGCTCAGATCATCAACCTGCTCGAAGAGCTTCAGGTGAAGAATCAGATCGCCTACCTGTTCATCTCGCATGACCTATCGGTTGTTCAGCACATTTCCGACTTTGTCGGCGTTATGTACCTGGGCGATTTGGTGGAGTTTGCCGGGAAGAAGAGTTTGTTTGCGAATCCTTTACATCCTTACACGCAGGCTTTGTTGAGCGCGGTGCCGGTTCCGGATCCGAACTACAAGATGAAACGCATCATTCTGGAAGGCAGCATCCCTTCACCGGCCAATCCACCCAAGGGTTGTAAGTTCCATACCCGCTGCCCTCGTGCCATGGATATTTGCAAGACCGAGGCGCCGCAGACACGCGAAGTCGAACCAGGCCACATGGTCGTCTGTCATTTGTATAATGATGAAGGTTCGGCTGTAGAAGAAGGATCAGAGAATGCAATTTGATGACGATGACGGCCGGACAGTCGCCAACATGGATGTTGACGGTATGCCCTGGCATGATCGTGGCGTCAGATTCGCGGAAAGACAGGCACGGGAACAGGAACGATACCAGAAACGGATGATCTACGGTGAGCGCATCACGGCCCGTGAAGCCCGGCAGTATACACTGTACGCGCTGCTGGCTGCATTGGCAATTGTAGGCGTTTTCGCAGTCGTCTGGGGAGTGTTGATCCTGTTTATGACCCAGGTCTGGTTTAGATAAGTAGAAACAAATAAAAAACGCCTCCACGGAGGCGTTTTTGTTTTTAATCACGACGGATCGATGCGGGGAACCAAAGCTTGGGCGGATGTGGTAGTTATGCTTTGGACCTTCTCCACCTGCCCCCGTCCATACAATTAGGGGCGTGGGAGGGCTTAATGATTGGCTGTTGAGTGCTTGAGGCGCAAATGCCCTGTGACCAAAAGTGCTGTAAGCGATGTACGCATTCTGCTAACCCTCACCCCAGGAAAAGATCATTACGAGACGAAAGCAACTTTGGCTTTATTTCCCTCACCCCGGCTTCGCCGACCCTCTCCCGCTGAGAGGGCTATAATACCCCCAGCTTCGCTGATAACTGTCTCGCCTGAGGGTTTAATGATTAGGTCGTCGGGCGGATGAGTGGTTGAAGAGTGTCGCTGCTTGGTTCTGTCAAGGTGTGCCCATCCTAACCTTAAGCCTTCTCCCGAGCGGAGAAGGCCTGCCCTCTTAGCAGTGGAAGAGGGTGCCCGCAGGGCGGATGAGGGGTACCCTGAAGAGTGGTCTAGATTATCCTGAGTATAGGGTATATCATCAGGCAGTCTGCCCTGCTCTTCTGCCCTCACCCCGGCTTCGCCGACCCTCTCCCGCTGAGAGGGCTATAATACCCCCAGCTTTGCCGACCCTTTCCAAATAAATTTATCGGAGCACGATCCTTGTCGCTAACGGGTGGAACACTGCCCTTGCGCCCTGGTTCTGGTTAAAAAATGCCAATAGCTCAGAATCCTGATAAAATAGACCTCCTAAAGGTGATCGATATGAAAAAACAAATTTTGCTTTTTGCTTTAATCATTAGTCTGTTGGTTGGATGTTCGGTACAGCCTGAGACTTTGCCTGTCGAAGAGGATCAGGATCAGGCAGGGGTTTACGCGGTCAATGTCTTTCTGAACAGCGACTATCACTTTCCAACCCATCATCGGGATGGGAATGATGATCATAAGTTGGTTCTGACCGGTGCGGAACAATATGCTTTTCTTGAGGCTTTAAAGATCGGTCGAACTGAGTTTGTTGTCGATGAAGTCAGTTATGCCATTGTGCCACTAAGCGAGGGCAGTTATCAGATTTATCAGCTCAAGGCAATCGCGGACGTACTTTTGGGCAAGGTCGAAACTTATGGCAACACTTCGGCCGATGCTTCGCTATTGCAGGAAGGCTACGATCAGGCTCTCGCCGAAGGAAAGAATATCATCGGGCTGAATCGGAGCTATTTTATTTCCAGTTTAAGTAAGCCGATCAGGATTTGCGAACTGGGCGCTTCGCAAATTGCCACCCAGAATTATATCGAACCCTATAATCCGGAAAATATGGAAATTACAGCCACCGCTCAATTCCAGTTCGCGATTGAACGCGCCCTGTTGACCAATTCGACTGTGTTCACTTTTCAAGGGAAAAACTATTCGATTCATACTGTGCCTGGCGGATTGACGATTTTAGATAAGGATGGCGACCTGTTTGCGGAATTATCGCGCTATCATGTTGTGACCAGTAAGGGCAGTCTGGAACCACCATTGGTGTTCAAGAACAAAGCCCGGGAAGCGATTGTCAATGGCGAAAGCAGTTTTAGCTATACCAATGATAAAGGAGTAGAAACGGTTTACATCATTACTCCCAATGCGAACGGTGAAGCCTGGTCGGTGAAGCCGGAAGAATAGTGAGTGGAAACGCTGCTGCTTCTGCCATGATGTATTCAGTTTCATGTTTGGGCATGGTCTCCTGACCATACCATCCGTAAAACGGGAATGCGAGGTCTAAAAAAGCCGCGATTATGTGGTAGAATTTGAGTTTGTTGATGCCAGTGTTTTATGCTAAAATACTGGCTACTCCATTGGGGCATGGTGCAATGGCAGCACACCGGACTTTGAATCCGTTGGTCTTGGTTCGACTCCAAGTGCCCCGGCTGAATTACTGTGAATACTGAAGATGATGACCCTCCTCTTAACTCATGCCCGCCATGTGCAAGTTCTCTGGGCATGGTTTTATCTTTAAACTCCCGGAGTAAGAAATGACAATCGCATCGGTACTATTGGCTGCAGGTATGGGCACGCGCATGAAATCGCGATTGCCCAAAATGCTGCATTCCATTCTCGGAAAACCCATGATCCTACATGCTTTGAACGCGGTCTTGCCGCATACTGACCTGCCATCTGTGGTGGTGGTTGGCCACGGCGCTGAGGCTGTCAGAGAGGCGGTTCAGAACGCTTTTCCAGGTCAGGTGGATTTTGCCTTGCAGGCTGAGCAGCTGGGTACCGGTCATGCCGTTCTGAGCGCGATGGACGCGCTGCGTGGAAAATCCGATCTGGTGCTGGTGACTTGTGCTGACATGCCAATGCTGAAGGCTGAGTCGGTCGCGAAGATCATCGGTTTCCATAAGCAAAATGGAAATGTTCTTACGATGACCAGTGTGATCGGTGATGTGCCTCGTGGTTTTGGCCGTGTTGTAAGAGATAAAGACGGGAAACTGACTGCCATCGTGGAAGAAGTGGACGCCACCGATGAGCAGCGCAGGATCCGTGAATATAACATCTCGGTCTATTGCTTTGACGCAACCTGGCTGTGGGATAACCTAACGCAAATCAAGCCCAGCCCCAAAGGCGAATATTATGTCACCGATCTAATCAAAATGGCAGTGGAGCAAGGTAAGAAGCTGGATTCCGTTGTCCTGGATGATCCGGTTGAAGGATTGGGCGTTAATAACCGCATCGATCTGGCGGATTGTGAAGTCGCGATGCGAAAACGCGTGATTCGCAGCTGGATGCTGGAGGGGGTTAGCTTCCTTGATCCGGACAGCTGCACGGTTGAAAGCGATGTTCTGATCGGCAAAGACACTGTGATCCTGCCCAACACGCATTTGCGCGGCAAAACAGTGATCGGTGAGAATAACCGCATCGGGCCCGACACGACCATACAGGACACGACCATTGGCAATGACTGTGTGATCACATACAGCCTTGCCGAGAAAGCCTGGCTGGGAAATCATGTCAGCATGGGGCCGTTCTGTCATTTGCGCCCTGGGGCTGTCCTAAAAGACGGCGTGCATCTGGGTAATTTTGGTGAAGTCAAGGATTCCACGCTGGCGGAAGGCGTCAAGATGGGACATTTTTCCTATATTGGCAACGCTCAGATCGGTAAAGACGTCAATATTGGCGCCGGGACGATCACCTGTAATTTTGATGGTGTCCACAAACACAATACCGAAATTGGTGAAAACACATTTATTGGCAGCGACACGATGTTGGTTGCGCCGTTGAAGATTGGCAAAAACGCAAAGACAGGAGCCGGGTCGGTTGTCAATCGGGATGTTCCTGATGACACGATCGTCTATGGAGTTCCTGCCCGTCCTAAGGAAAGAAAGGATTAATGTGAAAGAATCTCTTTGGTTGGGGATCGCGTGGGTGGTCTTTTTGATCATCAATCTGATCGCATCCGCAACAAAATCAGCGTTCACGCATGTGCGCCTGCCCTGGCTTTTGAGCCTCGGCACAGAAAATCAGGAAAAGGTGGACAAAACCATCTCTTTGGTCGAAAAGCAAGGTTTGCGAACGGCTCTTCGCCTTGGTTTGGTGGTTTCACACTTCTTGCTGGCAGGTCTGACAGTGCTTTTTTTGGACCGTGCCACAGATATTGATCCAGCCTGGCAAATTGTCCTGATCCTTATTGCGGTCATGATCCTCGTGACCGCGCTCGAGTTCATCATTGAACGGCGCATCCTGATCAAACCTGAAAAAGCTGCCCTTTCGTGGACCGGGGCGGCAAGTCTGATAAATTTTTTTGTTTCCCCGTTGACCCGTCTGATGATGTCTTTGTTGGGAGAATATGCTGAGAAGGTGACCCTTTCGGTGACGGATGAATCTCTGCGCGATTGGGTGAATCAGGATCAACCCGAAAGCACGCTCGATCAGGGCGAACGCGAGATGATCTATTCGATTTTTCAGTTCAGTGAGACCATGACCAAAGAGATCATGGTTCCGCGCATGGACGTTCTGGCATTGGAGATCAATACCACCATTCGTGACGCGCGCAAGGAATTTATCCGGGCCGGTCATTCGCGCGTGCCGGTCTATGACGATACGATCGATAATATTGTTGGATTGCTCTATGCCAAAGACTTGCTGGCGGTGGTGGATGGCGAGGATACGATTGCCAATCAACGCCAACTGGTCCGGCCGGCATATTTTGTGCCTGAGGCCAAAAAGGTGGACGAGTTGTTGACCGAAATGCAGAGCCGCGGCGTGCACATGGCTGTGGTGGTGGATGAGTACGGCGGCATGGCTGGCCTGGTCACCCTGGAAGACATTATTGAAGAAATCATTGGCGAAATTCGCGATGAATACGATACCGGCGAAGTGGATCTGTATGAATTGCAGGAAGACGGCAGTTATCTGATCCAGGGGCGCGCCACGATTGATGAGTTCAACGAGATCATGGGCTCTCACATTTCGGATGAGTACGCGGATACCTTGGGCGGATATATTTACGGCCAATTAGGCAGAGTGCCGCAATCCGGTGAAAAAGTATTTAATGACGGCTTTGAATTTACGGTCAAGGATGTAGTCGCCCGCCGTATTTTGACCGTTCAGGTCGAGAAAGCGCATCACGGCGAGGAAAACTCAGAAACTGAGGGGAAAAATGGGGCAGCTGACGACTGAGCAAAAAAATGAATTGATCCAGGTAGCAAGAGAATACCAGACGCGGGCTTACGCGCCCTATTCAAAGTATTTGGTTGGCGCGGCGGTGCTGGCGGAAGATGGCAAGCTTTACGGCGGCAACAACATCGAAAATTCAGCCTATCCTTCCGGCCTGTGCGCTGAGCGCGTGGCGATCTTTAAGGCGATCTCGGAGGGGAACCGCAAAATTCTGGCGATTTGTGTCGTCACAAGAAATGGCGGTTCACCCTGCGGTGCCTGTCGACAGGTGATGCGCGAGTTTGCTGCCTTGGATATGCCCGTTATCATTGCTGATGAGCAGGGAGAAATTGTTTTGGAAACGACCATGGATGGCATCCTGCCGCGCTCGTTTGGGCCGGAATCTCTCCTCTGAGCTGAAATGGCTGACGAAAACCGCCTATATCAGGCACAAGCCATCGTGATCCGCCACCGGGAATTTGGGGAGGCGGATCGTGTGTTAAGCCTTTATACGCTTGAAAATGGCAAGGTACAGGCGATCGCCAAGGGTGTGCGCAAGCTCAAGAGCCGCAAGGCAGGTCACCTGGAACCGATAACCCAGGTGATCTTACAGCTGGCGAAAGGGCGGGCCTGGGATGTTGTCAGCCAGGTTGACACGATCCGCAATTTCCAAAATATCAAAGCAGATCTAAAGCTGACCGCCAAGGCTGCTTACGTTCTGGAGCTTTTGGATCGGTTTACGCTTGAGGAAGGGCCTAATCGCTTGCTTTATAACCTGGTCTTGGAGACTTTGTCGCGTCTGGATGGGGGGATTTCACCGGGTTTGGTCGTGCATTATTATGAAGTTCATTTGATGGATATTTTGGGTTTCAGGCCGCAGCTGCAGGAATGCGTTGTTTGCGGCGAGCCGATCCGACCCGAAGACCAGTATTTCTCGGCAAAGTTGGGCGGCGTGATCTGCCCCAGGTCTTTCGCGGGTGATCCGTCAGCATGGCGGGTGAGCATGAATGCCTTGAGGTATTTGCGCTTTTTCCAGCGTTCCCCCTGGCCGCAGGTCAAAACACGTACGATCCCTGAAGATGTTGATCAGGAATTGAGCAAACTGATCGAGAAGTATCTGACCTATTTACTGGAATATGGCCTGAAAACACCGGGATTTCTTGATGCGGTGTCGTAGGAACATGTAGGCCGGATTCCATTAGAATCCGGCAGAGGTCGCAGACCTCCAATGGTTTGCATGCGCTTTGGACGACGGATTGAAATTGTCCTGTTTGGGACAAATTCAATGCCCCTACGGGCACCTGGTCACGATCTACCCCAATTCTTGATTTTGGACGTCGGATTGAAAATAATGTATTTGTTTTTACATTATTTTCAATCGCGACCTACCCGATTATCGAACATGAAATAATAATTGCTTAATCGGAAGGTTTTTTAACGGAAGGTTCGGCCCTGATGTATAATAAGCCGAATCAATTGAGAGGCGTGATATGAACCAAGGCTTAGATTTTCAATCCATTATTTTCAATCTTCAAACCTACTGGGCGAGCCAGGGCTGTCTGATCTGGCAGCCTTATTATTCCCAGGTTGGGGCAGGAACGATGAACCCGGCTACCTTTTTGCGCGTTTTGGGGCCCGAACCCTGGCGGGTGGCTTATGTTGAACCATCAGTCCGACCGGATGACGGCCGTTATGGGGTCAACCCGAACCGCCTGCAACAGCACCACCAGTTTCAGGTCATTCTCAAGCCTGATCCAGGGAATCCGCAGGAACTTTATCTCAACTCCCTGTTGGCTTTGGGAATTGATCCAAAGGAACACGATATTCGTTTTGTTGAAGATAACTGGGAATCCCCGGCCTTGTCGGCCTGGGGTTTGGGTTGGGAAGTTTGGTTGGATGGGCAGGAGATCACCCAATTTACCTATTTCCAGCAGGCTGGCGGTCTGATCTTGGACGTGCCCGCGGTTGAAATTACTTATGGCCTCGAGCGCATCGCCATGACGCTGCAGCGCGTCAATGACTTTAAGAAGATCAGCTGGAATGAGAGCCGTTCTTATGGCGATGTCTATCAGGTGGCTGAACGAGAACACTCGACCTATTATTACGAGGTCGCGGACGTCCCACGTCTGCGGGAGATGTTCAATCTTTTCACTCAGGAAGCAGAAAACGCGCTTGAACGTGGATTGGTTTTGCCCGCATACGATAATGTGATCAAGTGTTCGCATACTTTTAATGTTCTTGATGCCAGGGGAGCGGTTGGTTTTACGGAACGCCAGAATCTGTTTGGCAAGATGCGTGAGCTTTCCCGAAAGGTGGCGGAAGCTTACTATGAGCAAAGAAAAGAAATGGGTTTTCCCTGGCTCGGTGAGTCGGAAGGCGCAAAGGAAGAGGCGGAAGTCGTTTTGCCCGTACTTGAGGAAGAAAAAGCCGATCTTCTCTTTGAAATTGGAAGTGAAGAATTGCCGACCGCTGACCTGGATAAGGCGCTTGAGCAATTGGAAGCAGCTATTCAAAAATGGCTGGCGGAAAACCGTCTGAGCTATGCAGAGTTAAAAGTTGAAGGCACGCCAAGGCGGCAGAGCGTTTTAGTCAAAGACCTGCAAACCCGACAGGACGACCGTTCTGTTGAGTTGAAAGGCCCTCCAGCTGATCGGGCTTTTGACGCAGAGGGCAAACCGACCAAGGTCGCGGAAGGTTTCGCGCGCAGCCGAGGGCTGGACGTGAGCCAGCTTGGCGTCAAGGAATTTGAAAACGGGCGCTATGTCGTCGCGCAAATGGAAGAAAAGGGCCAGACGAGCATGGATCTGCTGGCGAAAGCCTTCCCAGGCATCATCGCGGAGTTAAAATTCACCAAATCCATGCGCTGGAATGCCAGCGGCGCCAACTACTCGCGCCCGATTCGCTGGCTGCTGGCAATTTTGGGCGGACAAGTGGTGCCATTCAGTTATGCTGGTCTGCAATCCGGGAACCTGACCCGCGGATTAAGATTCGCCAGTGAAAAAGAAAAAGCGCTGGACGGCCTGCAAGGATATGAAGCCTATCTCCAGGGTCAGGGCATTATTTTGGATACCAATGCGCGCCGTGAAAAGATATGGAAGCAGGCCTTAGCGTTGGCTGAATCCGTCAAGGGAACTTTGGCGCATGATGAAGATCTGTTGGCAGAAATCGCGAACCTGGTTGAGCAGCCGACCGCTTTATTGGGTACCTTTGACCCACGCTATTTACAAAGTTTGCCTCCTGAAGTTTTGATCGCCGTGATGAAAAAGCATCAGCGCTACATCCCTGTGCTGGATCAGGACGGCAAGCTAACCAATCACTTCATCATCGTTCGCAATGGTGATGCCGAAGGCGCCGATGTGGTCGTTGACGGCAATTTGCAGGTAATTTTGGCGCGTTTTGCTGACGCGGAGTTCTTTGTGCACGAAGACATGAAGAAGAAAATCGAGGAGTTTGTCCCCAAACTGAGTCAATTGACCTTTCAGAAGGAATTAGGGTCGATGCTTGACAAGGCCGGGCGCATCGAGCAATTGACCGCTGTCCTGGCAGAAAAACTTGGTCTGGATGAGCAGGAAAAAGAAGCGGCAGGCCGGATCGCGCAATTGAGCAAAGCTGATCTGGCCAGCGAGATGGTGGTCGAAATGACTGCCCTTCAAGGCGTGATGGGCAAGTATTACGCCCGCAATTCCGGTGAAAGTGAAGAGGTCGCGGCGGGTCTGTTTGATTACTATCTCCCGCGCACGACGGAAGACCCCCTGCCCGAGAGTAAAAGCGCGATGGTTGTTGGTCTGGCTGATCGCCTGGATTCGATCGTCGGTTTGTTCGCGGTGGGACTGATCCCGACCGGGAATAAGGATCCCTTCGCGCTGCGCCGGGCGGCGATCGGTCTGGTCAGCATCCTGATGGGGAAAGAGCTGGATTTTGATCTTCGTGAGGCTTTGGTCGAGGCGGGCAAGGTTCAAAAAGTGACTGTTTCGGACGATGTGATCGAAAAGGCTCTGGCGTTTATCGCCGGCCGCACCCACAATATACTTCTTGACGAAGGCTATCGTTACGATGTGGTCGACGCGATCGAAGCCGTCCATACCCAAAACCCAGGGCTGGCAAAACCAATGGTGAAGACGCTCAACGAATGGGTCGCAAAACCGATCTGGGAAGTAACGCTGCCCGCGTTCAGCCGCTGCGTGCGCATGACGCGTGATCTTAAGGATGTTTTTACCGTTGATGAAAGTGATTTGGTTGAGGAAGAAGAAAAAATGCTCCATGAGCTGGTTTTGAAGGCTGAACACAACCTGGAGGGAAGATTTAGCCTGGATATGGCTTTGGAACAAATTATTTTCCTGGTAACACCGATCAATGCCTTTTTTGATAAGGTCCTGGTGATGGCGGAAGATCAGGCTTTGCGAGAGAGTCGGCTGGGCATTCTGCAGCGGATCGCCGGGCTAATGAAGCCTTATGCCGATCTTTCGAAATTAGAAGGGTTTTAAAACCAGGATTTGGGACAACGGGCGGAAATTTCCGCCCGTTTTTGTTTTAAGCAATAGGGTTTTGGGTTAGACCGCTCCCATTGTCAGGAAGCGGCGGATACGTTCGACGTGAACATCAAGTGTATCACCCAGATAGATGCCGTCCAGTTTTTCACGGTCGGCCTCGTTTTTATCCATGAAACTGCCAAAAAATGCAAATTTCGGCTTGCCGCGCATGGAGTTGAGCCGGTGCGAGAAGTCCTTCAATAAATAAGCTGTGGGCTCGGATTCGACCGCCAGACAGATCAGTTTGGGGCGGGATATCCTGGAATAGTCGATCAGATCATCGGTGGGCAGGTCTGGCCCCAAATATTCGACGTGATAATTGCTTTGCCGCAGCAGGACTGCCAG
Source organism: uncultured Anaerolineaceae bacterium (assembly GCA_964293995.1). Classification (GTDB taxonomy): domain Bacteria; phylum Chloroflexota; class Anaerolineae; order Anaerolineales; family Anaerolineaceae; genus Mesolinea. Next base: position 63,708 of record CAXYYH010000008.1, on the reverse strand, counting down.
CATCAGGGCTGTCATTTCGGTCATTGTTTCAGGGCCGCAGCCAACCAAAACCAACGCGCCTTCCTTGACCGTGGGCAAACCGTGCATGATCCCCAGCAGACGACCCTTGATGATCTGAACCGCCATATGGCGGGTCGCGATCGGGATATCGCCAAGGTACCAGGCCTCATCCAACAATTGCAGGGCTGGTTCGATGATCTCCTGAAAGATCGTCAGCAGTTCGAAATAGATCTGACATTCTTCAAAAATGATCGTAGCGCGCTCGTCGTTATGTGAAACGAGGGCTCCAAAGATCATTTCGGCATAATCACGCGGGGGTCGTGGGGCTTGTTTGCGCGGTTTGGCAGGGTTGTAAGACTGAATGCTATCGGGCCAGTCGCCATTTTCGCGAATTTGATTAAACTGTTGTACCACCTGGCTGATGCTGATGCCGGAATTGACACGGCGCTGAACCCACATAAGAAGTTGGATATCGCGTTCGGAATAAAGCCGGTAGCCGTTTGGCATGCGGACGGGTTCAAGCAGCTCGTAACGACGTTCCCAGGCGCGCAATGTGACCGGTTTGATGCCAGTGCGGTGCTGGACGGCTTTGATGGTAAATTCGGGGTCAGTCGGGAAATTATTTATTTGGCTCATGGTGTGCTCCTGAGTGCTTCGGATAAGTCAAATATATCGGATAAGAATATCTGTCGTTCTTCAGCGGTCATAAATCGGGGTTTGGCGATATCTTCAATTGTGATGGTAAGCAATTGGGTGCTGATGTGCCGACCCTGATAGAAAAAGTGCTTTTGAATAAAGCTGTCGTAAGTGATATAGAATTCGGGTTGGTCAAAGAAGAGGTTGCCCAGCCCGTAATGGATGAAAGCGTTGCTATAAAACTCCATCGCTTTAGCGACGTGAGACTGGCTGCCGTTAACGATCACCGCGCCAGCCTCTGCCAGGGGTCTGAAATCGCGGATAGCTGTGGCTGTAGCCTGGGGGAAGTAATCTTCCTGATATTGCAGGGTCACGATGGGCAGGTAGCCTTCCTGCTTTAAGTTGAAGATGGCGGCTTTGAGCCAGGCCCAGTCCTGACAGGGGGCCGAACCACTGCCGTCCGCGGTCGCCCAGGCCATCTCCGGCCCATAAGAATTGCAGCCGATGAAAGCCAGTTTGTTACCGTTGTGTTCGATCTTGAGCGGCGCCTGGGCATTGGCGATATCCGTGCCGCCGGCATACCATTGCATGCCGTATTCCTTGTAAAGTTCGAGCGTTGTGGGCACGGAATCGACCTTGTAGAGCGCGCGAACATCGTTGTTGTGGTTGCCGGTCAGTTCGATCACGTCGGCGCCGATGTCATCAAGCAGCTTGATGTATTCCGGGTTGCTGCAGAAGATGAATCCGGTGTAATCGGGATCGGGGAACTTGCAGCCATCGTAAAAAGAAACTTCATTGCTGACGTGGGTCAGGTCGGCGCCGCGCATCACATCGCGGATCTCGGTGCCGGGGTAGAGCACGCCCTGAAGTTCCATCTCGTAGGCGGTATCGCGCGCCATGGCGGTCACGCCCGTCATGATCAGGCTGGTGAGTTGGTCGGGGTTGAAGTTGCTTTGCGGTAAGAGTTCTTCGCTGACAGCGAGTTCCGGGTCGTTCAGGCGCAGGCCATATTCGAGCTTAAGGGAATAATCGTCCGGGTCAAAGTCATCATCGAGCGGGCTGAGCCCATCAACCGAAATAACTTTCCATTTGGGCTCAAGGCGATGGAAAGGCAAAATCATCCATGCGGTTTGATCCAAGGCCTGGCTGGTCGCGTTTTCATTGGCTATCGCGAGGTTAGACTTTTGGACTTTCCGTTTGAAGAGGATCTGTTGAATTGCCTGCTGGTCCTGCTCGAATGCTTGCAGCTGAGGGATGGGACGATCTTCCGCTGGAGTGGAAGCGGTGACAGATTGAACAATTTCGAGGAAAGAAACATTGTCTGAGATGGTGAAAAAGGGCGCGACCAGGGCATAGACCCAATCGGCTTCCTTGATGTAGGTGAGACCGGGTTTGCGCTGCTCAAGGATCAGGGACGCATCCTCGATTTGATCGACCGGAACAAAGCCTTCAGGGGGCGTGAAAGCGGCCGCCAGGTCCGCTGGCAGGTTTGGATCGATCCAGTATGTCAGCGGGGTTTGGGCAGCGGTTGGGCTGGGTTCAGGCGTAGGTACGCTCGTCTGAAGAGGCGGAATTGGCGTTGGGGTCGCCGGATCAGGCGTGTGAGCGAGCGTGGCTGCTGTAGGTTGGCAGGCAGACAGGATAAGACTTGATCCGAGAAGTGCAAAAAACAGGGCTATAAGGGTTCTTTTATTAGGTTTATTCTTTATCATTACAAGGCTTTTTCGTAAGCCAGAAAAGTATGTCTGGTCATTTTTTTCTAAAAGCTCTCGTTGCGGATGGGTTTGCAACAGCTTTTGTATAACCTTTATTATAGCCGCTGGCATTAACATTGACAATGCGATCAGACAAATAATGGACAGAAATTGTGTAAATGTTTTGTAAAATTTTTGGGAGGAATGCTTATAAAATATTAAGGATTCAAGCCATCCGGGGGATTTCCGCCATATTGCGTAAAGAGGTCTTCCCACTCCTGCAGTTCTTTTTCAGAGAGTTTGATCTCTGATTGGGCTGCCTGAGGTTCGGTGGTGTAAAATTCTTCGATCTTCTCGGCAAACTTCTGGCTGGTCATGATATCGACATGTCGGCTGCGGGCGGCAGCCTGGACCATGCGGTCGGAGCTGATCAGGATGTGGTTGCGGGCGGAAGCGCCAAGTTGGTGGATATATTCGGCGATTGCCGCATCAGCGGTGCTGCCGGAGGGGACGAAAACAGCTTTCACCAGGCCAAAATTGCGTTGGCCCGAATGCCCGACGGCAGCCCGGTCAAAGAAGACCATCGCGCGCGATCTTTTGGCGCGCAGAAATGGGATCAGCAGATCAACGAGCGTTTGCTCGTCTTCCGGGTCAGAAAGCGAAAGCCCGCGAACCTGGCCAATGAGATTATGCCCGTCGATGATGTATTGCATGGCTATATTGTAGCCTAAATTTTGTGTTCAGGCCTGGTTTTGTTGACATGGCTTTATTGACCTTCACCCTGGAAACACGGGTAAACAGCCTGACCTTTGGGCTACCTCTCACTCTGGTATGCCCAGAGCGCAAGCAGTCCGCCCTTTGTTCTACCCCTCATCTGGCCTGCGGCCACCTTCTCCCGAGCGGAGAAGGCTTATTTAGGTCGCCCTTCGGGCTACCCATCATTTTGGTGCCCAAAGCGCAAGCAGTCCGCCCTTCGTTCCACCCCTCACTCTGGTGACCAGAGCGCAAGCAGTCCGGCCTGCGGCCACCTTCTCCCACTGAGAAGGCTTTTGATTGTACCTCACGCAAGCTTGGTCTTAAGCCTTCTCCTTGCCCTGGAGCTGTTCCAGGGCATAGGAGAAGGGGGACCACGAAGTGGTGGATGAGGAAGATATAGACAACAGAACCCAGAGCGCAAGCAGTCCGCCATTAGGGCTACCCCTCATCCGGCCTGCGGCCACCTTCTCCCGCCGGGAGAAGGCTTTTTTAGGTCGCCCTTCGGGCTGCCCCTCATCCGGCCTAAGGCCACCTTCTCCCGAGCGGAGAAGGCTTAACTGACAGCCCTTCGGGCACCCTCTCCCGCTGAGATGGCTTAAGTGGTGGACAAACATTTTGGGTTTGATTTGGGACGTTATAATTATTCTGAAAGGCGACGTGATGGAAAAATTGGATTTTGTGCAAGTTGAATCGAAAGTACCAGGGATCACCGTTTTTGCTCCCAGACCAAAACAAAAAGAGGAGCAGTCGGCAAAAAGCTACACCTGCCCGCAATGCGGTGGGCATCTGGCTTATGACCTGCTTAGCTCCGGCATCGCCTGCAGCCATTGCGGCTTTCAGGAAGCGATCCGCCCAACGGCGATCGGGCCAACAGCCGCACGGCAGGAATTTACCGTAGACACGATGGAAATCGCCCAAAAAGGTTGGGGAAAAATGCGTAACATGCTGCATTGTCAGCAATGCGGCGCTGAACTTTCTTACCCACAGGGCGCGGTTGCGACCAGCTGCCCTTATTGCGGTTCCAACAGTGTCAACGTCACGCAAAGTGAGATCAATCTCTTCCAGCCTGAAGCTCTGATCCCATTCAAGGTCAGGCCCGATCAGCTGCAGGGCATCACGAAAGCCTGGATCGAGGACGGCTGGATGCACCCGGCCGCTTTGAAGGAATCTGCCAGAATAGGCAGTTTTGTTCCTTTTTATATTCCATACTGGGCTTTTTCACTTACCATTGAGGCTGATTGGAAAGCGGAAGTTGCCCATACCGTGACCGAAAGGTACTATGATTCCTCTTCCAAAAGCTGGGAAACGCGCACCCGTACAGAATGGCGTTGGGAAGACGGCCGGGTAAAAGATGGCTTTGCGGATTATTTGATCAGCGGCGTGGATCAGAAACGGTTAAACCCAAAGATCCTGGCGGAAATTCAACGATACAATATGAAAGACCTGGTCAGGTTCGACCCGGACTTTCTGATCGGGATCAACGCCAATGCTTATGACGTGGATCTGCCGACTGCCTGGGCGGAATGTAAGGCTCAAATTCGGGAGCACGCAAAAAAACTGGCAATCGCGGACGCGAGCAATTCGCGGGTTCGCAATTTGTCGATCGAAATGAGCTATGACAATGAGCGGTGGCGCTATCTCTTTGTGCCTGTCTATATCGCGGTCTATCGCTTTGGAGAGAAGTATTATCAGGTCATGGTGAATGGGCAAAACGGCAAGGTGTACGGTCAAAAACCCATTGATTGGACGAAGGTCTGGCTGGCGATCGCTGCCATGTTATTGCCCAGCCTGTTGATGATCTTGATCGGACTGCCTCTGATCGCGATCATGGGAAGTGGGGTCTTTTTGATCATGTTCGGGATGGCTTTGCTGTTGGGCGGCGGCGTTTGGGCTTATCAGACCTATAACAAGGCTGCCGGAATGGAGGCGCTATGAGCGAGCTAATCTCCGAGAACAGACCTCAAGGTGAACTGAGAAAAAGCCTGAGCTGGATGCCAGGTGGCGAAATCAGGGGTTGTCCGGCCTGCCGCCGTGTGATGCTGAGCCCTTCGCAGGCTCCGGATCCGCTTTGTCCACTTTGTTATCAGGCCGAATTGGTGGCGCAGGCTGGACTGGTACGTTTGCAACCGCCAGAGATCTATTTGCCCGCGGCGCTTGGCGATGCGCGCATCATGGAGATATTAAATGCCTTTGCTGATGGAGTTCCACACAAGGTAGATGATCTTGAAGCGAACAAACTGCGCAGCCGGTTGAGGTTGGTCTGGTGGCCGCAATGGCTGCTGGATGGCGACCTGGAGGGGAAATGGTCAGGCACCTTCGGTTTTGACTATCAGGTCAAAACCGCACAGGAAAGTTACGGGGATGCTGGTTGGCAATCGCGGGAAAAAGTACGTACAGAAACGCGCTATCTCCCGCGGGTGGGAAAGATCTCGAGGCATTATGACAACCTTGTTGTTCCGGCTCTGCGTGAGCAAAACCGTCGCTTTGAACAGATCGGCGCATACGAAAACAAAAAGGCTGTCTTGTTTGAGCAGAACGCGATCCAAAATAGTTATGTCCAGATGCCGGAAATTGACCCGCAGGAGCTGTTGGAAAACGCACAAAACCGGCTTCGGGAAAAGGGAGTGGAAGATATCGTCAGGGCTGCCGCAGCAGATCACAGGCGGGAAGTCAATTTTGAAGGACAGTTCAATAATTTGAACTGGACTGAATTTTTGCAGCCTATCTACACTACTTTTTATGTCGATGATCAGGGCAAAAGACAGGTGGTCGCCCTGAACGGACAAAGCGGAAAGATCTATGGGCGCAGGATGGCTTCTGTCGAAAAGGCTAAAAAGCTTAGCCTCCTTTTGTCGATTTTCCCCGCAATCGTTACATTGGTGGCGACATTACTGTTTATTTTCAGCTTAAATCCGGTCACGGTCTTTATCGCGCTCTTTGCTGTTTTCTTTTTGGGCCTGGCTTTTATTCCCTATGTACGGGCATCTATTTGGAACAGTGATCAAAAAATGGAAAATGAGGACTTCCGATAAGGATGAAATGATCTTTCTGGCGCTGGCGTTGCTGTTGTTTGTCTCTGGTCTTATTGGCGTGCTGGTGGAAGGCGCCAAAGAGGTCTGGCTCTGGTTCCTGGCAGGCGGGCTGGTGTTGGACCTAACAATGGTCTTGTTGATCCTTACCGACTGGCACTGCCTGCGAAAATATAAGAGCATCGACAGACAGGGTCGTATCGCTCACTTTCTAATGTTTTTAAGCGCTGGATCAGGTTTTTTGTTTCGTTTGAAAGCAGAAAACACCATTTTTGCTTTTTTAATGGGTCTAACTCTTATTTTTTGGTTATACTCTTTAATCAGATTAAGAAAATCCATGCTTAGGAGCGTTTGAAATGAACAATGTCTTTCCATCCACTCATCCCCTGGTTGGCACCAAGTTGACCGTTCTGCGCAATGTCAATACCGACTCGAAGAGTTTTCGGGAGTTGGTGCGGGAGATCGCGGCGCTTTTGGCCTATGAAGCCACGCTTGATCTGGCAGTACGCGAGATTGAAGTGCAAACACCGCTGGCAATTACCAAAGGCACAAAGTTGTTGGAGCGGGTTGGGCTGGTGCCGGTGCTGCGGGCTGGATTGGGCATGGTGGAAGGCGTTTGGGAATTGATGCCGGGGTCTGAAGTTTGGCACATTGGCTTGTATCGCGACGAGAAAACGCTTAAGCCGGTGGCTTACTATAACAAACTGCCTATTGAGCCGACCGTCTCGGTTTGTCTGGTGCTGGATCCAATGCTCGCTACTGGCGGTTCGGCAGTCGCGACGGTGGACATCCTGAAAAAGTGGGGCGTTAAGAAGATCAAGTTCGTTGGTATCCTGGCCGCGCCGGAGGGGATCGAGCGCTTGCATAACGCTCACCCGGATGTGCCGATCCATATCGCCGCTATTGACGAACGCCTGAACGAACATGGTTACATCCTTCCTGGTCTGGGTGACGCTGGCGATCGGCAGTTTGGGGCATAACAGAGCCTGATAGTTTTCATTTTTGTAACTGACTAAGAAAACTCTACAGCTATACCGTAAACTCTTTACTAAAAAGCGAAAAGATTACGATATACCGTAAACTTATCCAGATTTTTGTATAAGTTTACGGTATAATGGTGTTCTGGAGGAAAAAATGATTCAGAGGGATGACTACATACAAAAAATCGAACCCTTCATCAGGAAGGACATAATCAAAGTATTAACCGGTATTCGAAGATCGGGAAAGTCGACACTGCTCGAATTGTTGCGTGAGAAGTTGATCGCTCAAGGTGAAGGGGAAGATCAATTTCGGATGATCAATTTCGAGGATCTGGAGCATAGTGCCAAAGCTGTCCAGGATATTCACAAAGAAGTTAAACAATTTTGTGAGAATAAAAAGAATAGCACCTGCTATCTTTTTTTTGATGAAATTCAGGAGCTGGACGGATGGGAAAAAATGATCAACTCGCTGCGTTTGATTCCTAATGCAGATATTTATGTTACCGGATCCAATTCAAAGTTGCTTTCCGGGGAGCTGGCAACCCATTTGGCTGGTCGATATATTGAAATCCCGGTTTATCCTCTGTCTTTTAAAGAAATTCATCAATATGAGTCTCTGAAAGAGAATGGGCTAAGTTTGAGAGAATTGTTTGACCGTTATCTTCGTTTGGGAGGTTTTCCGTTCATTTACGCCTCGAATCTGTCAGAAACAGCCGCGCTTAGCTATCTGGTGGATATTTATCAATCGATCATGCTCAAAGATATCATCGCAAGATATGGGATTCGGGATATTGATCTGCTCAACCGCATCTTTAAGTTTTTCTTCGACAACCTCTCACAGACATTATCGACCGCCTCAATAAGCCGGTATTTAAAAAGCGAAAACCGGAGCGTTTCGCACGAGACGATATACAACTATATAAATTATGCGGTTGAAGCCTGTTTAATTTACCTTGCTCCACGGTATGATTTGCGCGGAAAGCGATTGTTGAGTTTTCAGGAAAAGCTTTTCCTTGCGGATACAGGCATCCGGGAAGCGGTTTATGGCTACAACCAGAGGGATATTTCTCAGGTTTTGGAAAATATTGTTTATCTTGAGCTTCTCAGACGTGGCTACAAAGTGAATATCGGTAAAATCGATGCCCAGGAAGTCGATTTCATCGCTACGCGTGGAGCCGAAAAGCTTTATTATCAGGTAGCCTATTTACTGGCGGATGACCAAACCATCGAAAGAGAATTTGGCAGCTTGATAAAAATTCAGGATAACTATCCAAAATATGTGTTAAGTCTGGATTTATTCGATCGCGGCAGGGAGGGCATCAGACATAAAAACATCATTGACTTTTTATTGGAATGAGGCTGCATCTGACAACTTATCCGCGATCAGACGGGCGACTTTGCCCATGGGGTAGTTGGGAAGGTCGGCCAGATCCACCCAGCGTAAGTTGGCGGGAAGGTCTAGTGTAGGTTTGTTGGATAAAACGATCCGCCAGGCGTGGACGCCGATCTTGTAATGCGTATAGGCATGGTGGAAGAGACCCAGTTTTTGCTGATCGCTGACCCTCTCGAGCTTGTATCCGGTTTTGATCTTTACTTCACGAATCAAACAATCTTCCAGGCATTGATCGGTCGTTTCCCGTTTTCCGCCGGGGAATTCCCATAAACCGGCCAAAAGTCCTTTCGTTTCCCGTTGGTTTAGCAGGACTTTCCCATTCCAGAGCAGGGCCGCGGCGCAAACCTCATAATGAGGAACCGGCGTTTTCGCAGGGATGACTGGCAACTGGTTTTGTCTTCCCTGTTCAAAAGCTTTGCAGCGGCTGCTGATCGGGCAAGCCTTACAGTTCGGGTTTTGGGGCAGGCAAATCGCCGAACCGAGGTCCATCAATGCCTGGGTATAGTCGCCGGGTCTGGTATGGGGGATGAGCTCTTGCGCGTAGTCGTCAATGGTTTTTTCAAAGCCAGGGGTACCCAGGGCTTCATCGAGGGCAAGCAAGCGGGCGTAGACGCGCCTGATGTTGCCGTCCGCCGCCGCGGTGGGCTCACCAAAGGCGATCGAGGCGATTGCCGCGGCGGTATACTTGCCAATTCCAGGCAGTTTTTGAAGTTCCCTGGCATTATCTGGCAATATCCCGTTATGGTTTTCCATTAACTCCTGAGCTGCCTTATGCAGGTTGCGGGCGCGGCTGTAGTAGCCCAAACCCTCCCACAGGCGCAAAACTTCTTCCAGGTCTGCCGAGGCGAGGCTGGCAAGATCAGGAAAACGAACCAGAAAACGTTCAAAATAGGGCAAAACGCTCTCAATCCGCGTTTGCTGGAGCATGATCTCTGAGATCCAAACCTTGTATGGTTCAGGATCAGAACGCCAGGGGAGCTTCCTGGCGTTCTTGTCGTACCAATCCAAAAGCTGTTTTTGTATTGAAGCCACTAAAACTGAAAACTGCCTTTATGCGGAGCAAGTTTGACATCAAAATCATCGACATAATCGAGCAAAACTTCAGTCAAATCAGTCCATTTTTTTGAAAGCAAAATTTGTTGGGCAATTTCTTTTGAGGATACAACCGCGCCGAGCAGGATCTGAGGTTGATCGCCATAAACGGTTGCCCAGGCGTCGGTGATTTCCATCCCCAGCTTGTTTAGGCCAGGTAAATATTCACGCAGCACATAGGTGAAGTAATCCTGTTCGTGACCTGGCCTGATGTTCCAAGTGAAAATGACCTTGACCATGGTTAGAGCATGAGTTTGGGGTCAAGAGCGATGACCTGGGTGCCTTCCTCGCCAAAATTGCCGGTGGCGGGAATTTTGTAGCTTTCCATGGTGTTGAGCTCGGTCAGGCCCATTTCCTTGAGGAACTTGCTGAGCGGATCGAGCGCCAGCTTGGAATGCGGGGTTTCGTAGTACATTGGGATGACGATGTTGGGCTCCAACATGCTGATGGTTTCAGCGGCTTTGGAAGCGTTCAGACCGCCGCAGGCGCCAACGGGCACCAGGGCGATGTTGATGTTGCCCAGTTCTTCGACCATGGTCTGGTTGGGCACGGTGTCTGTCTGGCCCAGGTGAAGGATGGTGATGTTGCCGTAGTCCAACACGTAGATCGTGTTTCGTAGTTTCTTCTCATCCGTTCGAAGAGGCGTGGTCTGAATGCCGGTGATGAAAACGCTGCCGCGCTCATACTCACCGGGTCCGTCAATAATGAAGGGTTCGCCTTTTACAGCGCTGACATTGTTGTGACTCAGATCGTTTGAGCTGACGGTGACGATATCCGCTTTGAGTTTTAATGGGTTGTAACCCGCTGTGCCGGCATCGAATGGGTCTGTGACCACAGTGGCAAAGTTACGTTCTGTGATGCGAAAGCAAGAATTTCCGTACCAGGTAATTTCCATAAAAGATCCTCCAGGAACAAGCTTATTGTTAAGACTTTGTTCAACCTTATATTATATCAGGTCACATGGGCGGGCATGGGATAAAATTTAGAAAAAGAACTATGGAGGAATGATGGGAGAAAATTGGTATTTTTATCTAATCTGTTTGGTGCCGCTCGGGATCGTGATCCTGATCATGTTGCTGCGGAGTGTTCGGGTTTTGAACGAGTTTGAGCGAGGTGTTGTCTTTACCCTGGGAAAGTTCTCGGGCATTCGCAATCCTGGCCTCACGCTTTTGATCCCTGGTATTCAGCGTATGCGCACGGTTGACATGCGCATTATGACCGCGGAAGTACCCCGACAGGAGGTCATGACCCGCGATAACATTTCGCTTTTGGTCAATGCAGTGGTTTACTTCAAGGTGGTCGATCCCGAAGCCGCAATCATCAAGATCGAAGATTACGTCTTTGCCATCCGGCAATACACGCAGGCAGCTCTGCGCGATGTGATCGGCAACAATGAGATGGACGCGGTTTTGATGGAACGCGAGAAGATCGCCGAGTCGATCAAGGAGATCGTGGATATCGAGACCAATAGCTGGGGCGTGGATATCGAGAGCATCAAGATCCAGGAGATCGAACTGCCGGCAGAAATGAAACGTGCCATGGCTCGTCAGGCTGAAGCAGAACGCGAACGCCGCGCTACCATTATCGCCTCTCAGGGTGAGCTGAGCGCTGCTGAAAACCTGCGTGACGCTGCTGAAAAACTGGCTGCGACGCCCGGCGCCCTGCACCTGCGTACTTTGCAGACGATCCGCGATATCGCCTCTGATCCGTCGGAGAAGATCGTGCTCTTCCTGCCGTCCGATCTGGGCACAATCGCTAAAACTGTAACTGAAATGAGTCAGTCCGGTAATGATCATGTTGGATAACAACATCCGCTATCTGCAGCTCGCCTTCAATGACGATCTGCGCACAGCCCGAACTATTTTGCCCCGGGTTGTAAAAGATGCCCGCATCATGATCGAAGCAGGGACGCCCTTCATCAAGCGTGAGGGAATGTCTGGGGTGAACGCGCTGGCGAGAATGTGGCCGGGGATCGTGGTGGCGGATATTAAGGTTTCGGATGGCGCGATCGGCGAAGTTGATATGGTCGCTCAGGCGGGGGCCCGCGCCATTACGGCGCTGGGGCTGGCGCCTGTGGAGACCCTGCGCCTGTTCATCGAGCGCTGTAAGCAATATGGAATCATTTCGATGATCGACATGCTCGGGGTGGAAGACCCCCTGCAGGTTTTGCGGCCGCTCTATACCCAGCCCGATGTTGTTGTGATCCATCGCGGACGTGATGAGGAAAGCAATCATACCAAGATGATCCGCTATCGCCATATCAACCGCATCCGCAGCAAATATGACGTTTTGATCTCGGCGGCTGGCGGCGTTGACCTGAAGGAATCACGCAGCGCTGTTTTTAATGGCGCCAATATCGTGGTCGTCAACGTGGTCAAACTGGATGACCCCTGGGGCGGTATCACGATGAATGAGGATATCACAGCGATCACAGCCAAGTTTTTGGAAACGATATCCTAAATTAGAAATAGAAGAAAGAACCCGGTGAGAAATCCGGGTTCTTTCTTCTATTTCTGTCGCTGATCTTAAGGGAAAGGCTGCCACCAGGAAGGCTGCACAGGCTGCATCTGTTCGTCTTTCCACCACATTCGCATGGTATCAAACATAACTTCCAGCGTGGTTGCTCTTTCTTCTGTTGTCATCAACCGTGCCTGGACTTTATCTAAAAATTGAATGGGAAAAAGCTCAACTCCCAGATACTTGCCATCATAGAACACGTGCCGATCGAGAAAACCAATATCAGTATTTTCAGCGATCCCATATTGATCGAAAAAGAGATTGCCCAAGCCATAATGGAAAAAGGTGCTGCCGTAAAACTCGGCATAATGCGGTACGTGGGATTGACTTCCGCTAACGATCACAGCGCCTGCTTCGGCAGCGATTGTGAAATCGCGCACCATCGAGGCATTGGGCGACCATTCATAACGCTCTTCGTGCTGGAAGGTGACGATGGGTAGATATCCTTCTTCTTTCAGCGCGCGCACTTCTCTGGCGATGTAATCCATGTCGCAGTGATAAGCTCCCGAACTTGTCTCGCTTGCCTGAGCGAAATTGGGCGATTTTGCGTTGCAGCCGATGAATGCCAGTTTATTACCATTCACTTCGAGTTTTACAGGGCTTCGGGCATCGAAAATGTCCTTCCCACCTCCGTAGACGGGCCAGCCTTCCTCATCGTAAAGTCTCAGGGTATAGAGCATTCCTTCTGTTCCATAGTCCTGAAAATGATCGCCGGTCAGCTCGACAATGTCGGAACCAACAAAGCGCAACAATTCCATGTAACTTTCCGGGGTGCAGAAAACCAGGTACCCTCCGGAAGTGTGAGGCGGACAATTCTCAGCGAAGGGGACTTCGTTGCTGATGTGCAAAAGGTCTGCCTCTTGCATGATCGGAGCGATCAATTCGCCTGGCACCAGGATGCCTCGCTGATCCATCCCAACCGCGGTAGAACGCACCATTGCGGTAACGCCCGTGAGCATCACAGTAGTGATTTTGGCTGGGTCAAGGTTGCTTAAAAAGGTGCCTTCCAACTCTGATGGCAGAGCGGGAGGGGAGTCTGCTTCCAAAGAAGCGAGTGAAAAGGGGACGGATAAGAAATATTCTTGATGAACAAAACCTTTGTGGATCGGCGACTGATCGTCAATAGTGATCACTTTCCAGCGCGGTTCGATCTGTTCGAAGGGGATGATCGCCCAGGTGTTTTGGCTTGTCCAGGCTCTCTCGAGTAGCTGATCGGCAGGTACCACTTGCACTGTTTGAGCAGGTTCTCCGAGAAGCGAACTTACCGCAGGCAGATCTTCTGGCGAGATAAGCAGAGTCCCAATGCTATCTTGTGGGGTGCCCAGCCAAAGATCCTGAAGCCATTCTGAACTTATTTCTTCCCGAACGGTTGGAAATGGCGCGACCAGAGCATAGACCCAACTGGCAACAGGATGATCGCCGCCGGGTTTAATTGTGTAAAAAACCGAATTTTTTTCTTCTGATGTTTGGGGAAGCTGCAGATTATTGATCTGCTCCAAAAGTCCAGGAGGCAAGTTCGGAGTTTCCTGGTAAAGATAAGCCGGGCTTGGATCTTCTTGTGTTACCGCGGTAGGCGTGAGTTCTATTTCCGTTTTTTGGTGCTCAGTAGTAAAACCTGTATCTGGAGGAATTGGAGTGGGCGTTGGCTCGGTTATCTGGGAGCAGGAAGCGAGCGTGAGAGCAATCAAGACAAGCAGGATTAGATTCTTTGTGTATTTTTTCATACTTTGATGTGTTTCCAGGCGTGAAGTAAATTAAAGTTCCAGCATGATGGTGACAGGGCCGTCGTTGCAGAGCTCGACCAGCATATGCGCGCCGAATACGCCCTGCTGCGTCTCAACGCCAAGCCCGCGAAGCTCATCCGCGAAGACCTCAACCAGGGGTTCTGCCACTTCGGGTTTGGCAGCATAGATGAAAGAAGGCCGTCTGCCCCGGCTTGTGTCAGCATAGAGGGTGAACTGCGAGACCACGATCGCGTCGCCGCCAACATCCAGCAGGCTCAGGTTCATTTTGCCCTGATCATCCTCAAAGATGCGAAGGCGGGCGCATTTTTCGGCCAATTCTTTGGCTTTTTCCGCGTTATCGTCTGGCCCAACCCCAAGCAGGATCATCAAGCCCGTTCTGATTGAAGCCACAACTTCATTTTCAACCGTTACTTTGCCATAAGCGGCGCGTTGGATCAATGCTCTCATTATTTTCCTCTCATTTCAGGTTCAAAGGAACCTTGCCATTTGAAATTGCTTTATTACCAGGAATGGGTTGTGACGATGATTGGTCATTGCGCAGATCAGGACCAGATGCATCTTCATCTCCTGGATTTCGCTTAGTAGTTTACCAGATTTGCCCGTCAGAGTGCGGATCATTGGTATTATTATGCCTTCTCCTTGCCCTGGAATATGTCCAGGGCATGGGAGAAGGGAGACCACGAAGTGGTGGATAAGGAGTTTCTATGGCTTATTGTTTAGAAGTAATATAGATTGTTGTTTAGAAGGTGGACTCTTTCTTCGGCTGTTTCCTTGATATCACCTTACACAAATCTTAAGACCCTCTCCCGCCCTTCGGGCAACCTGTCCTTCTGAGAGGGCTTAAGATAAATAACAAATTTTATCGAATTTTATTTTATCGAGTTTTTTTATGAAATATTGACAACGTCCCAAAAGAGACCGTTGAAATAGTGCAATAATTTCGGAATAAAAACCCCAACCCAAGCATTGAGCTGGATTTTGGATGCATTTTAGTGGCATTTTCCTTGTATTATTTGCTCTTTTAGCTCCTCTTTCACCTCTTTTCCTCCACCATCGACAATCCTCCCTTGTTTCACCTAACATGCCCCATAACCCGGACAGTTGAATCCCACCCCGCTGATCAGCTTCACCATCCGTTTCAGGTTCAGCACGATCGCGGTAAGATATGCCTGAACTCCATACTTCTCCAATCCGATATACCGACAGCGCCCTAATCCATGCTGCAGCTTGGCTTCCCCAAATTTGCGCTCGATCTTATAACGCTCCCGTCTCCCCTGCTGGTACTCCTCCGTCCTGACCAATTCTTCCCATACCTGTTTGTTGCCGTCTTTCTTCTTCAGACGATTATCCTTCAACAAGATCGCGGAATGCAAGCCTTTATACTCCAGATAAAAGTGATTGTTCCCATCGTCATAGCCCCGATCAGCAGCATAGGTCTCCACCGGCAATCCCTGCTTCATGTCCACATCCACCAGGCTGGTGAAGTGTTTCCCGTCCCATTCGTTCCCGCCGCTGACTTCTAATCCTGTGATCAAGTTGCTCTGCGCGTTCATGCTCACATGCGTTTTATACCCATAGAAGTAATTCGGTCTTGTTTCTTCTTTCCCCTCCGGTGTCTGCACTTTATAACTGTGTTTGACTCCCCATCTGGCATCCGGATCCTCCGGGTCGTCCGGGTCATCTTTCTTCGTATTGACATTGGCTATACTGTGGACGCTGTCGATGATCTGGATGGTGCCAAACTGTACCCCATGTTTGCGGGCTGTTTCCACGATCTCTGCCAGCATTTCTTCGAATACTTTCAGCTTCCTTCTTTTCTGTAATCGCTCCCGATATACGCTCAAAGTGGAGTGATCCGGTGCCTTCTGATCAACTGCCAGGCCTACAAACCATTTGGCTGGCAGGTTCTCATTGAGATAAACTTCCGTTTGTCTTTCAGAGAGATCGTACAGGTAGCTGATCAGCAAACATCTCAGCAAGAGGGCCGGGTCATAGGCTGGTCTTCCTGCCAGTCCTTCGCATTTATAGAGTTTGGTCAGCTTTTTGGTGTAATGAGTCCAGTCGATCAGGGCATCGAGTTTACGCAGAAAGTGGTTTTCGGGTACGATCTAAACGTAAAGGAAATCTCCGAAGTAGGAGTGCTGGTCGGTCTGGATGTATCGTGGGTTTGCCTTCTAAGCTTATTCCCTTTCGTTTGCAGTATGGATTTATTAAACCATGTATCTTTAATATATGAAAGGAATATGGACTTGTTTTTCAACAATCTCCCTATCGAGTTTTTGACAACATGCCTTTTCTCTGGCATAATTTCTTATTGCCTTGCCTGCTTTGCAAAGTGATTCTGTTGAAAAGGTGACAATGGTATAGTGGATTTTACAAGAGAAGATACAAAAAATTTAGGCACGATCATCAGACTCGTTGGTGTTGTTGTTGACGTTGAATTTGAATCTGGCAATCTTCCCTCCATCCATAACGCGCTACTGGTCAAACGCCGTTCCGGCGAAGACCTTGTGCTCGAAATTCAGGAACATGTCGGCACGAAAGTTGTCCGTGCCATTGCCATGGGCAGCACGGCTGGCTTGCGGCGCGGCATGCCTGTGATCGATCTGGAAAAACCGATCGAAGTGCCGGTTGGGCGCCAGACGCTGGGTAGGTTGTTCAATGTTTTGGGGCAGCCGATCGACGGCAAAGGCGAGCTCAAGGCAGATCAGGTTTCGCCGATCCACAAAATGCCTCCCTCCATCAGTGAGCAGGTTATTTCCAAAGAGAAAATCGTTACCGGCATCAAAGCCATTGATCTTTTGACCCCCTATCCGAAAGGCGGTAAGGTGGGTTTATTTGGCGGCGCTGGTGTTGGCAAGACCGTTCTGATGCTTGAGCTGATGAACAACACAATCACCAAAAGCTCGGGGATCGTGGTCTTTTCAGGCGTAGGCGAACGCTCGCGTGAAGGCAACGACATGTGGCTGGATATGAACGCCTCTGGCCTGATCGATTCGACCATCCTGACCTTTGGCCAAATGAACGAACCGCCTGGCGCTCGTTTGCGCATCCCATACACAGCTTTGACCATGGCGGAATATTTCCGGGATGAGGAAGCCCGCCCGGTACTGATCTTCATTGACAATATCTATCGGTTTATCCAGGCTGGCTCTGAGGTCTCGGCGCTTTTGGGGCGTCTGCCAAGTGAAATGGGCTACCAATCGACGCTCGATTCGGAAATGGGCTTGCTGCAGGAGCGCATCACCTCCACCAGCCGCGGCAGCATTACCTCGGTGCAGGCGGTTTATATCCCCGCGGATGATGTGACCGACCCAGCGGTGGCGGCGACCTTTTCGCATCTCGACGCGACGACGGTGCTCTCCCGAAGGCTGGTTTCGATGGGTCTTTACCCCGCTATTGACCCCCTGCAATCGACCTCGAACCTGCTGACGCCTGAAGCAGTCGGGCGTGAGCATTATGAGGTCGCCATGAACGTCCGGGCGACCCTGGCACGCTATGAAGAATTGCAGGATCTGATCGCGATCCTGGGTATGGAAGAGCTTTCGCTCTCCGACCAGCAGACTGTGATCCGCGCCCGCCGGGTGCAGCGCTTTTTGACGCAACCCTTCATCGTTGCTGAGGCGTTTTCCGGCCACCCTGGTGTTTTTGTACCAATTGAAGAGACGATCAAAGGCTTCCAACAGATCCTGGCAGGGAAATATGATGATTTGCCCGAGCAGGCTTTTTATATGGTCGGAACGATCGAGGAAGCTATAAAAAAAGCGGAAGCCATGAACGCGGAAGCCGAAACGGAAGAAGCAGAGGACCAGAGCAGTGAGTAAGCGGCGTGAGGGAGCGCCCACACTTCGTCTGGAAGTGCTGAGCCTTGGGTCTGGCGGTTTGCAGTTGGATGGGATCACCAGGCTGCAGATGAAACTGGCGGATGGTTCCTGGCTGGGGCTTCGCCCGGGGCATGCTCCCATCATCGCTGCGACCGATGACGGCATATTAAAATACGAACAGGATGGCGAAGAGCAGACTGTGCCGGTAAAAGCAGGCATCATGACACTCTCTGACAACCTGGTTAGCATTTTGACAACGCATTAGGCGCCATGGAAGACAAACAAAGACCTTCGGATCGAATCGACGCCATCCTGACCTCTGGTGAGGTCTCGACGCACCGCCGGAAACGGTTGTTTACTTCCCGTGATCTGCGGGCAACAACGATCGGCTGGGAGATAGCGATCCCCATTTTTGGCGGCCCGCTGTTTGGGTTCGTACTGGACAGGCGCTTTGAGACCGGAGTGCGCTGGACTTTTATTTTGTTGGGTTTGGGTGTGCTTGCAGCCGTTGCGGCGGTGATCAAGTATCTGAAATACGAATTTTATACGATGAATAAGGAAATGGAAGCCGACAAAGCAAATCAGAAAAAAAGAATATGGCGGGATTACGATGCCGAGTAATCTGGTCAAAATCCTGTGGATCCTGTTGTGGTCGCTGGTGGCGGCTGGTTGGAGCGTTCTTTCTTTTCGTTGGCTGCGGAAAAACATTGAAAGCCTTATGCCGGAACTGGACGGTAAAAAATCCGGAATCCAGAAGGTGCTTGTCCGAAGGATATCGGTATTTCTTATGATCGGTTTGCTTTTATTCCTGGCATTAAAAACCGAACCATTGGCGGCTATTGCGATGGTGGTGGTGATCACGGTCACAACCTGGACACAGGTTATCCTTTACAATCAGCACCTCAATCGTGAAAGCAGCCGAAAGGAGAAGGATTTTGGAAGTAATTGAACACCCGATCGTCTTCACTCTGTTTGGGTTTATTCCTGTGCGCGATACTGTGGTTTTCACCTGGATCACCATGGCAGGGATCATTGCCCTGGTTTTGGTCCTGAAGCTGATCAAGCCCAATCTGCTCGAATACCTGCTTGAAATGATCATCGGCATTTTGGATGATGTCATGGATGTGGACGATCTGCACCCTTATATTCCGCTGTTGGGAAGCCTGATGATCTTCACCCTGGTTTCGAATTTGGTTTCGGTTTTTCCGCGAATGAAATCGCCCACATCTGATATCAATACAGCCATCGCGCTTGCCATGATTGTCGTACTCTCGGTTCATGTTTATGGAATTATCAAAAAAGGCGCCTGGAAATATCTTAAGGAGTTTGCCAGCCCGATCTTCATGTTCCCCCTGGAAGTCATCGGGCAGTTAAGCCGCACACTCTCATTGTCAATTCGTTTGTTTGGAAACATTTTGAGCGGCGACCTCATCGTCGCTATTGTCTTCTCGATCATTCCCTATTTCCTGCCGATCGCCATGACTGCGATCTCGATGGTCTCAGGGCTCTTGCAGGCATTTGTCCTGACAACTTTAGCAGCCCTCTTTATTTCTTCCGCGGTAGAAATTAACGAAGAAGACGCAAAAATGAAGGCTGAAGGTAAAAAACGAAGTCTGAAAGACTTCTTTATAAAAAGATTCAGAAAGGAAATGGCTAATGGAGAATCTTAGTCCTGAACACATCGTCACAATCGTAACAATTATTGTCGCGGGAGCGGCAATTGTGATTGGAACCATGATCCCGACCTGGGTGGAAGGCCAGTCTGCTGTTAAGGCAATTGAAGGAATGGCACGTCAGCCAGATGCCGCCCCGCAGCTGCGCACTGCCATGTTGATCGCGCTGGCACTGCTCGAAACAGCGTCTATTTATGTTCTGCTGGTTGTTTTGGTGCTTTTGTTCGCCAACCCGCTGGTCACACGTTTCTTTGGGGGCTAAACCATGCTCGATTTGGACCTGAGTACCATCATTTGGGAAATTGTAAATTTTCTCGTTTTAACGGTGGCTCTCTATTATCTTGTCTTTAAGCCAATGACCAGGCGGGCTGAAGAACGCGCTGTTGAAAAAGCCGCCAATCGGGCTGCTCTGATCGCTGACCGTGAAGAAGCGGCTAAGAAACTGCAGGAGATCGATGAGCGTTTGCTGAATCTGGACGAAGAAGTCCAGAAGATCACTGAAAACGCGTATGATAACAGTCAGATCCTGCAGCGTGATCTGCTCGAAGCCACCCGTGTCGAGGCCAAACAGATCATGATGGATGCGGTCACAGAATCGCGCAAGGAGCAGGAGGTTGACATCAAGCGCCTGCAATCCAATTTGGTTGAAACTGTGATCCATCTGACCAATGAGACGCTGGTACAAGTGACGCCCGCAAAAGCGCATGACGAACTGTTGGACGAAATGACCAGAACGATCTGGAACATGGGTAAAACTGATATTCGCATGGTCAATAATATCCGTGAATCGCTGGCAGAACGCATCCCGACGGTGGAAGTTTTTGTGCCGCGCGAACTGAGCACCGAGCAATACATGAAGCTGCTCAACACCTTTAATGCCCTGGCAGATAAAGAAGTTGAACTGGAAATAACTGTCCAACCTGAGCTGGTTGCCGGCATTAAAGCGCGTGTTGGTGATATTGTCCTCGATAATACGGTCAAAGCGCGTCTCGAAGAAATGCGCGAAGCTGTCAACCGAAAATTAGAAACCCTGGTAGCACCGGACCATGACTGATCTTGATCTTGCGACCCAAGCCAGCCTGAAGAGCCTCTCGGAGCAACTGGCAGAAAATGACCCCTTACGCATTCAGCCGGGCGATTTTATTGACCAGGTTCAGGCTTCTGTTGCCAAAAGCATAAAACCACGCCCTGAAAGCCTTAGCGCTGAATATGTGATTCAGGAACTTCGTAACGTTCCGGAAGAACATCCTCACAAGGTGATGATCAAAAGCGTTGGTACGGTCCAGCACATCGGGAATGGCATCGCCACGCTGAGCGGCCTTCCGATGGTGCATCTGGAAGAATTGGTCACTTTCCCTAACGGCGTGCAGGGCATGGTGCTTAACCTTGACCGCAAGCATGTCGATGTGATCCTGCTGGGCGCGGATACCGGCATTCGTGGCGGTGATGTTGCCCAGGCCACCGGCCGCAGGTTGAGCATCCCGGTCGGCATGTCATTCTTAGGCCGCATGATCGACCCACTCGGTCAGCCCCTGGACGGCAGCCAGCCGGTTGTGCCGTCTGAATATCGCTATGTTGAACGGATCGCCCCCGGCGTGATCGAACGTGCCCCAATCGATACCCCGCTTTATACCGGCACGAAGATCATCGACGCGCTTTTGCCCCTGGGTCGCGGTCAACGCGAGCTGATCGTTGGTGATCGTCAGGTTGGCAAGACCACCATTGCCATTGACGCCATTCTAAGCCAGAAGGGCACGGATGTTAAGTGTATCTACGTCGCGATTGGACAGAAGAAGGCTTCGGTTTTAAGCGTCATGGAAACACTCCAGGCGGGCGGTGTGATGAACCAGACCATTGTGATGGTCTCAAGCCCGGATGACCCACCGGCCTTGCGCTATCTGGCGCCTTACGCTGGTGTCACCATGGCCGAGTTTTTACTCGATCAGGGCATGGACGTACTGATCGTATATGACGATCTATCCAAACATGCCGATACCTACCGCGAAATGAGCCTGCTGCTGCGGCGTCCACCAGGACGAGAAGCTTACCCCGGCGATATTTTTTATCTGCATTCGCGTTTGCTTGAACGCGCCTGCCGCCTGAACGAAGATAATGGCGGCGGTAGCATCACTGCCCTGCCAATCGTGACCACGCAGCGCGGCGATATTTCTTCCTATATCGTTACGAACCTGATCTCGATCACCGATGGGCAGATCGTTCTGGACGCAGATAATTTTAACAAAGGCATTAAACCAGCCATTGATATCGGCAGGTCAGTTTCCCGTGTCGGTTCGGCCGCACAGGAGCCAGCAATGAAGTCGGTTGTTGGCGCGCTGAAACTGGAATTGAGTCAATACGAAGAAGTGGCACGCTTCGCGCGCTTTGGCACAGAGGTCAACGAGGCCACCAAACGGCAGATCGAACGGGGCCAGAGACTTGAAGCATTGCTGGGACAGGGGCCGAACCGGCCTATTCGGATGGATGATCAGGTCATTTTGTTTTATGCCCTGACCAAGGGCTTCATGGATGAAGTCAAGCCCGAAGCTGTCGCGCAATATGCCCACGACTTGCTGGTTTATGTGCATAATCATGCAGGCTTGCCTGCTGATCAGATCCGCATTCATCGTCGGTTGACCGAAGAGATCGAAGAAGAGCTTGTGCGCGAGCTGGAAGCATTTAATGAAATCTGGAAGAAGAAAGTGAAACGAAGCTCATGAAAATGATCATGGCGGTTGTTCCGCGCAAATATGGTGATGACGTTTTGTCAAACCTGATCAATAATGGATACACGGCTACCTATTCTGAGACGCGCGGCGGGATGCTGCGGCAGTCGCAACTGACACTCTACATTGCTGTCCGAAGTTCGGAGCTGGAGAAAGTGCTTGATATTATCTCAACATCCTGTTCAGGACAGACCATTGTCCACAGAGGCTTTGGGTTGACGCAAACCCTTGAAGAAGGGGAACCACACTCTCAGAATGAGGGACGGCCCCTTGGCGGCAGCGGCGCGGTCGTCTTTATCTGGACGCTTGACCGTTACGAACTGCCTTAAGGAGCCTTGTGTCAGAAGGAAAAGAACGCGCAAACGCACGCCTGGAAAACCTCCAGGCGATCGAGCCATTGCTCTCGTCACTGCGCGTTTTGTCGTTGAGTACCATGCAAATGGCGATGAACCGCCAGCATATGTTGGATCAGTACGCGAGTCGTTTCAATGAGATCGCGAAGGAAGTCATGCGCCGCGTCGACCAAAGCAAACTGGTTCGGGAAATTGAGGCTCCGGATGACTATCGCCCACTTGCGCAGGAACAGATACTTGCGGTCATCGGCAGCACGCGGGGAATCGTGGGTCAATACAACAAGAATCTCGCCAGGATCGCCCGCGCGACACTGGAGAAAAACGAGGGTGACCCCATGCGTGTCGTTGCGTTTGGAAGCCGCGTCCATAGCGCCATGCGCCAGGAGGGTTTGTCTTTCCGCGAAATGGAGAGCCTGAGCGCTGGCTCCTTGCCCGATTACGACAGTGCTGCCGGCATGATCAGGGAATGGACAGAAGGATTTGAGGAAAAGCGAATCAGTCGGGTTCAAATCCTTTCGTTCAAACGCGTTGGGACTGGCACCAGATACAAACCAACCCTGACCGAACTTCTGCCAGGGAAGATGGACAGCATCGTCTATTCAGAAGAGGAAGAATTAGCCTTTCCGCCGCCGATCATTGAGGGCGACCCAGTCCAGATCTTTGAGGAAATTCAAGGTCACTTTACCGCTTTATCTTTTTATCGCCTGATCTTAGACGCGATCGCAGCTGAGAACTTGTTCAGGTTTCGCTTATTGGAAGAGGCCAAGGAAAACACTTCCAATTTGCTTGAGGAACTCTCGCTTGAGGTGCAGTCCAACCGCAGAAAAGAGATCACCCAGCAATTGCAGGAACTCCTGGTCGGCTCGGGCATGTTGGCAAGCCGGTGATTGTTAGTTACGAGATACCAACAACCCGTGGGTTTGGTATTACCAAATTTGGGTGCAGGTACATCAAATGTAGGGCACTCTTGACCTGATTTATCAAGTTCATTAAACAAAGTAGCGAAGAATCCTGCCAGCAATTCTCAGTATGAAATTATTGCGACTTGGATTCTCTTTTCCTCAAGCGAATGTTATCTAACTTTTGGTCTGAAATCGACCTGTACGGACGGGGTTTAGCCCCGTCCGCTACTTTTGCAAATTAAATGACCAGATAATTGATTCCAAATTTCCAACCTTAGCGACATTGGCGCCTAACCCAGGATTTGGTTTTTCCATACTGAGAATTGCTGGAATCCGGCCCCTGACATTGTCAATTTTACAGAATGCTTTTATAGTCTGTATGCTTTGTTTGTCGGATTGATTAATTGGGCAGCAGAGCCCAATTAATCAATCTCGACCTTCCCGAAATGGGTCAGTTCTGTTTCTATACCAAATTCATAAAACGTTCAATTTCTTTTGTTACCGCTGCAATAGGATGAGTGGTAAATACAGGTTTGGTATCACCGTGATGGTTACGATCGCTTCCTGCGAATCAACCTCTCCATCGTTGACCACGAAAGCAAAGCTGTCTGTACCCGTGAAACCTGCGTTTGGGGTGTAGATCAGGTTTGGCGCTGTTCCGCTTAGTGTCCCATGCTGCGGTTGGGTGGTGACGCGGTAGCTGAGCGGCTGGCCTTCCGGGTCGGAACCTGTCAGAACGATTGCGGTTGGGCTGCCGGAGGCGACGCTAATATTCTGCAAATCAGCCCTTGGAGGTAGATTGTCAGTTGTCAGGATGCGCAGGTCCAGGTCCCAGACCTTGCCCTCATTGCCGCTTTTATTGTCGCAAACGAAAACTTCCCATGTGCCACGGGCGTTCATGCCAATATAGCGGTCAAGGCTGCCGTCCGTTGCGGGGCCGGCATCGCGCTTGAAGAATGGTGGGCGCAGGTCGTCTCGGTTGCCGTCATTGATCAAATTTGTTGAAGCATCATCGATCAGCAAGTTGTAATTAAGATTTGTGTCTGCGCCAGTTGAGATGAGGACGGTTGGGCTGCTGTCCATGGGCCCTTTCAGCGAAACGCGCAATTCACCTCGGGCAGCGTGGTCGATCGCGACGCCCAGGTCGATATCCTGAACAATGCTGTCTTCATCAATGGTGATGGTCTTTCGGACGCCTCTGCCATTGGCGCATCCATTATCGGGGATCGTCTCTGTGATCGTCCAGCGATAGATCCAGGTGGCGCGATTGTAAGAATAATCCCATATCTCAATATCCATCTGATAGATCCCGGGCTCTGTGGGCAGGGGATTGACCCCATCAGTGCTAAAACCCATATTCATGTAAAACTCGCGTCGTTCGTAGTTTCCATAGGTGATGCCAGGCAGGAAGAATTTGTTCACGTATCGGGTGTCATTGGCACCGCCGGGGATCTGGCTGAAGTCCCAGACTGTGCGTAATTCGCCACCGTTGATGCGATAATTGATCCGATGCGGGGGCAGGTAATAGACCTGACTCTTGAAGAGGTCGCGGGCTTTTAGATAGACGCTGTAAGGGGTGCCATAGGCGATCGTATTGCCACTAACAAGAGTGTTTGTGCCAGTGAAAAGGCCAACTTCCTGTACTTTGGGCGCCTGGGTATCGGTGTAGGTGTCATCAAGAAAATCGAGTGGATTGAGATAGATGTCACCAGCCGCCAGAATGTTGAGATGAATATGATGGAAATAGAAGCCAAAAGAGAATTCCGTCCAGGTGACAATGTCACCCAGGTAGCTGTTGGCTGAAATAAATCCACCGTTTACCGGATCGGCTTGCCAAGCTGCGTAAGCCTGGCGAATTGCCTGGGGAATGGAGGATTGTTCAATATGATGGTATTGCCAGACGTAGCCTTCCGGGTCGAGGATGGCAACTTCCCAATAAAGATAGCTATTGCCGTACTGCTCAACGTTTACCACCTGACCCCTCACGGGTGTGCGTACGTCGGTGCCATCTGGGGCAAGCATGTCGATCCCGTGGTGGAAGTATGCCTGGGAGGGATTGTTGTTGTAATCATAGTTTTGATAAGAGCTGATCAGGTGCCCCATTTGATCGAAGGGGAAAGGCCAGCCGTAGCGGGAATGTTCGCCATCCGGGTCGCCCCAGGCAATGCCAGCTGAACCGGTTTGAATGCCCTGATCGGGGTCTCCAGGAACTGAGGGTGTTTTTTGAGAAATGACCGGGCTTGTGGTCAGAATGAGTAAAAGAGCGAGGAGAAGAAGGCTGGTTGAGGTAAGTTTTGGGAATCGTTTCACTTTTTGTGTCTCCGATTTTAATTGTTGGACAATTATATATCAAAGGTTGTTAAACACGGGGAAGATCGCAAAAAATGCGTAACATTTGGAAACAGATTGCTAAGGCAGAAAGAGCCATTGCTGGCCAGATAAAAAATAAACAGAACCAGGTTCCTGACGATTGAAGCGGATAAAAAATATCTGAACCTGGAGCTAATTGAGAAGGCGAGAGCATTGGTTGGAATCAAAGGCTATGTGACTAATCTGGACATCCCGGATGAAGAGGTGATTGCTTGTTATCATCAGCTTTTTCAAGTGGAAACCAGCTTTCGGATGATGAAGTCAGACCTCAAAGCCCGACCCATTTATCATCAAAAAAGAAACGCGATTGAAGCCCACCTCACAATTGTGTTTGCTGCTTTGGCAATTAGCAGGAATATCGAGAGGCAGACTGGCGTGAGCATAAAACAATTCATCAAAACCATCCGCCCACTTAGGTCAGCAGAAGTGAAAATCAGGAATGAACTGGTGCTGATCGAACCAGAAATTCCTGAAAACGTTCAAAATATGCTCAAAAAGCTTTCTTCAGGGCACTAAACGTGCAAGTCAGGTGTTAAACCATTGCTCGATGAAGGTTTTCTTAGGAATGACAATTCCAGGCAAACCAAACAGCAGAAATCAGCGTTATGTGACAACTCAAAAAGGTCGGGGACTTTTGGATAACTAATCTGGTATTAACTACCCAGCTCTAAATCAGCGGAGAGAGTGGGATTCGAACCCACGATAGGTACAAGACCTATAACGGTTTTCGAGACCGCCCCGTTCAACCGCTCCGGCATCTCTCCAAACAGAAATGTTATTATACTCGCTTATAGCTCAAATTGCTGGCCTTTTTCCGCATAGATCGGAACCGGCAATTCAGGGTGTTCGGCCAATCGCTCCATCAGCGCGTTGGCGGCGTCCTCTTCGCCATGGATGAGGATGATCTTCTCCAGGCTGTCCTTGCTCGCCAGGGCATAATCGACCAGAATATCCTGCCCGGCATGCGCGCTCAGACCGCCGATCGTGACCACCTCAGCCTTGCGGTAATACTCCTCGCCAAATATGCGCACCTTGCGCTCCTGGTCCGCCAGGCGCCGACCCAGTGTGTCGGGTGCCTGCCAGGAAACAATCAGGATGGTATTGCGCCCGTCCTCGATATTGTTCTTGAGGTGGTGCAAAATTCGGCCACTTTCCGCCATGCCAGAGGCGGAAATGATGATCATCGGCTCGTTCCACTCGTTCAAAGCCTTGGATTCATCCACGCTGCGGGTGAAGATCACATTGTGATAGTCCAGCCCCTTCATGCGGTGCTGAGCAATAAACTGCCAGGTTTCGTCATCAAAACATTCGGTGTGCTTGCGGTAGAGATCAGAGGCATTGACCGCCAACGGGCTGTCTACAACCACCGGAATATCGGGAATATCGCCGTTCTCGATCGCGTCGCTCAAAAAGTAGGTCAGGTTTTGCGTTCGACCAACCGCGAAAGCCGGCACAATGATCTTGCCACCGCGTCGGACCGTGCGCCTGACCACATCGACAAACTCGTCATAAGCGTCGTCCATGTGCTCGTGAGCCTTATCGCCGTAAGTACATTCCATCACCAGCGTCTGAGCCCCACTGGGGAAGACCGGATCCTGCAAGATCGGCATGTCAAACCGGCCGATATCCCCCGAGAACCACAAACGGCGAGGATTGCCTTGCTCGTCCTGATAATCCAGCACGATCGCGCCCGAGCCTAAAATATGCCCGGCGTCAACGATCTGCGCCACAATGCCTGGGATGACTTCCCTTTTTTCCCGATACCAAAGTGAGCGGAACTGCGGCATGGCCTGGATAGCCTCTTTTTGGGTGTAGATCGGCTCCAAAGCCCGCAAACCCTTTTTTCGGCGCTTCTTGTTTACATAAACGATGTCATTTTCCTGAATGTGTCCTGAATCACGCAGCATGATATCGGTCAGATCGATGGTCGCGTTGGTCGCATAGATCGGGCCCGTAAAGCCTTGCTTCACCAGATTGGGGATGTTTCCGGAATGGTCGATGTGCGCATGCGAGAGCATGACGGCATTGATCGAAGTTGGATCAAAGGGAAAATTGAGATTCACCTGATAAGACTCGTCTCGCTTTCCCTGAAAGGTACCGCAGTCTAGCAAAAGTCTGTGTCCATTGTGTTCGATCAGGTGCATTGAGCCAGTCACGGTGCGGGCAGCGCCAAAGGTGGTCAGTTTCATTTTTCTTTCCTTTTTATCAAGTTCAGGATCTGTGTTCCGTATTTCGAGTATCGATGGGGATAATCCTCCATCACTTCTTTGAGGGCTTCCAAGGAAGTTGGGTCGTGATGCGCGATCCGCTCCAGCAGATCACGTGGGAAAACTGCGTTGGAGGGGATTTCCTCTTTTTCGCCAATTTCCTTGCGCCAGTTCGTGAGCTTCTCGCGTAATTTAAGCTCCCGATCGCTCAAGCGGGTGAGCTTTCGAGGGCTGACCGGGACGGGATTCCTGCGCCATTTTTCAACCGTTTGCATGATCTGGTTGCCATAGCGCCGCAGCATGGCTGGTGAAAACGAAGGCAGCAAAGCCAGTTCTTCCAGATAATGCGGCTGGGTTTGCGCGACCTCGATCATCAGGCGGTCTGAAAAGACCTTGAAGGGGGGAACATTGCGGTTCATGGCGATCTGTTCGCGCAAATGGTTTATTTGCCGCAAGAGGCTGAGCGCCTCTGGCTTCAGGTCCTGCACGCCGCGCACGCGCCAGAGGTCTTCCTCATGGTCTTTCATTGGCAGCGTGACCTTCGCCAGCGCGGCACTGTCTTCCAGGACAGCTTCCAGCCGGCCAACTTCTTCCAGTTGCCTGACGAGAATATCGCGCAGCTGCAATAAATAGTGTGAATCATTTTGAGCGTACGCCAGCATTTCAGGGTCAAGCGGACGCTTGCCCCAGTTGGCACGCTGATATTTTTTCTCAATTTTGAGGTTAAAATGCTTTTGCAGCAAAGCCGCCAGTCCAATGGCGGGTTCCGCCAGCGCGGTCGCTGCCAGCATCGTATCAAAAACATTTCGGATATCAAAGCCAAAATCCCGTTTCAGCGTCGTAATATCGTAATCCCCGGCATGGAACACCTTTTGAATGGCCGGGTCAGCAAAGATTTCACCTAATTCGTCAAGATCGGTCAAAACGATCGTGTCAATCAGATAATCTGTGGTTGACGTTGAGATCTGGATCAGGCAGACCTGCTCCTGATAAGCGTGCAAACTATTCGATTCAGTATCAACCGCAATAAAGGGTTGTCTTTTCAGGTCTTCGACCATTCGGTGAAGCTTTTCAGGGGAATCAATGATGCGTGCAGGTGGCAGCGCGGATAAATGCATAGGGTAATTATACACGCCTAAAATGAAATTAATGCGGATCATTTAAAAGTAACTCATCTCTTGTATAATTGATGAAACTCTATCTGTCTTTTCCACACTTGCCCTTCGCATTTGTGACAAGCCTAAAGGAATCACTATGAAACGAATCTTGTTCATCCTTAGCCTCTTCCTCCTGGTCGCCTGTGAGCCGCTCCTTAGCCCGCCGGTGGAGACAACCAGGAGTTTGACCATTTTCAACCCCACCCAAACCCCGACCGATCTTCCAACCATCGCTCCGACGACCGCGCCGACTGAAACCCCAACTGCCATTCCCCAACCAACCCGCACGCCCCTGCCCACCAACGCTCCCATTCCAGGGCCTGCGGGCGAAATTGATCCTGATGCTTTTATCCTCATCCCTGCTGGCAGCTTCCTGATGGGCTGCGACCCTGAGAACAACGCCGGTCAGCCCTGCTCAACCACCAATCAACCGCAACATGAAGTCCGGCTTGGCGAATACTCGATCGGCGTCTACGAAGTGACCAATGCCCAGTATCAGACCTGCGTTGAAGCCGGAGCCTGCTCCTCACCCCGATCCCTTTCCTCCAAAACACGAGATGATTACTATGAAAATCCTGCCTACGCCAACTATCCGGTCGTCCATGTAAGCTATCAGGACGCGCAAAATTATTGCGCCTTTATCGGCGGTAGGCTGCCAACCGAAGCTGAATGGGAATACGCAGCGCGCGGACCTGAAGGCAATCTCTACCCCTGGGGCGATCAAAGCCCGGATTGCAGCTGCGCGAACAGCTTCAACAACGTCAATGGCACCTCCTGTGTCGGCGATACGACCCCGATCGGCTCATACCCCGGTGGCGTAAGTTATTTTGGCCTTATGGACATGGCTGGCAATGTCTGGGAATGGGTCGCGGACTATTATTCTCCCAACTATTATGCCGAAAGCCCAACGGACAATCCGACTGGCCCGGAAACCGGCAGCGAATATGTAGTCCGCGGGGGAGGTTGGTCAGGCAACTGGCTCAGCCTTCAGGCTGCCAGCCGTGCTTACGACCTCAGCTTCTACAGCGGACCAGACCTCGGCTTTCGCTGCGTGCTTCCGTCAACCAACCCTTATCCTATTGAATAGGAGAAAAAAACTGATTAAAAACGGGAGCTAAACTCCCGTTTTTTTATCAGACACAAAGCGCATCCAGACCAGACCGAGCAAACCCAGCGGCAGCATCCAGCTCGAAACCAAAAAAGCCATTTTGTAGCTATACATATCGGCCAGCCTGCCCACCAGCGGAACCGCCAGGGCCGAGCCAACAAAGTTGAGCGAGAGAAACAGGCCATTGATAAATGCCCGCTCTTCACGAAATCCTTCCTGTACATGCGCCATAAACACAGGGACTGCCGCGACCTCAAAAAAACCGATCAGGATCAAAACCAGGATCTGCAGCCATCCCTTCGTTTGCAGGAATACCAACATGCAGGCTGTTTGCGCGATGGTGGCGATCGCCAGAATGCCCAGCCGACTAAAGCGGTCGCTCAAACTGCCAGCCACGAAAGACCCCACCACGCCCGCAATAAAGATCAAGGTCAAGCCGGCCCCGGAAAGAAAAGTGTTTGCGCCCAATTCCAGCAAAAAAGCCGGGAAATAGGTTGAAAGAATTGAGATCATCAGTGCCCGCGTCGCGATGATGAAAGCCACCGGCGCCATCACCCGGACGATCTTTGACCAGTCCTTTGGCTTTGCCTTTTCGGTCCGCGCGCCCTGCGCCCGCGTGTCGGCGTCTTTGAGCCAGTTCCAGACCAAAACCGAAACCACAGCGCCCAAAACCGCCATCAATGGCAGGCGTTCCAGGCCCAAAAGGTCATACGCCGAAACAAAGATCAGCGACCCAAGCGCATAACCAAAAGAGCCCGCGTTGACCCAAAAGCTCATTCCCCTGCCAAGCTTTTTGCCGGCATGTTTGCTGTTGAGCGCCGGGCCGATCGCGTGCAGCGCTGCCGAACTCGTGCCAGCCACGATCAATAAACCGATCAGAATGATCGATGAGGGTACCACGCCCAAAAGCGTCATCATCAGGCCGGTGATAAGAGGAGCCAGGCTGACAAACACCCGCAAATTGTGTTGATCTGCAAGAGAGCCAAAAATTGGCTGCAAAAGGGAGGGCATCGAGTAGAAAAGCGTCAGGGAGCCCCCGATCAGATTGCTGAAGCCGTACTTTTCGATCAGGATCGGCAAAAATGGCGGCAAAAAGCCCGCGTACAGATCATGCACGCCGTGCGCCAGCGCAACCGAACCAACATGGCGCGTGCTGAATTCGTCTGTTTCGGCCTCTTCAATAGTTGATGGGTTTTCGTTGATTATTTCAGTCTTTTCAGTTTTCACGGGGCTAATTGTAACAAGAATCATTCAGGCTGGTACCGATTTATGCAGCAATTCTCACCCGACTTTAAATGGTTCGGGGTGGACTTCCACGTCCGCCTGCTTTTAAGCCTTCTCACCTGGGAGAAGGGGGACCACGAAGTGGTGGATGAGGGGATGTCATGTGTAGACTGCCATCGAGAGCTTATGTTCTGCTGAACAAATTGTCCGTTTTCAATTTACACAAATAGACCTTATATAATCTTAGCTTGCTCTTACATTTTTCTGTTTTAATATTCTTAGAAATGAGGTGAAACATGTTTGATGGAAAATTTACAACGGAATCCAGCGAAAAAGCCAGTTTTAGGAACATAAGAACTAAGCCCAGGTTCTTTCTGGTCATCTTGGGCGTGTTATTTATTTTGGCCATCGTTTTTTCGGGCGTCTATGAGGTCGAGGCCGGTAATATCGGCATCGTCACCCGCTTTGGCGCAATCAATCGCGTCGCCTATCCAGGCATCAACTTCAAGCTGCCCTTTATCGAAAAGATCGTTCCTCTCAGCATCCGTACCCAAAAGGACGAGGTTGCAGCCACTGCCATGTCCGAAAACCTGCAGGTGGTCACATCGCTGATCGCGGTCAACTATCATCTTGACGGCAGCCGGGCACAGGAGGTCTACCAGAATGTTGGTTCCAACTATGCTGAGATCATCGTCGCCCCAGCCATTCAGAATACCTTCAAAGCGGTAACCGCTCAGTTTTCCGCTGAGGAATTGATCACCAAGCGCGATGAAGTCCGCATGATGGCGGAAGAAGAACTGACCAAACAGCTCGAACCATACTATATTGTGGTCGAGAATTTCAACATTGTTAATTTTGACTTCTCCGAAGAATATCAAAACGCGATCGAAGCCAAACAAGTCGCCCAACAGCAGGTTGAGACCTCCAAGCAGAAGCTCGCCCAGGCTGAGATCGACGCCCAAACCGTCATCGCCCAGGCGCAGGGTCAGGCTGACGCCCAAAAAGCGCTCAAAGACACCGGCGCGCTGACTGAAGAGTACCTGCAATACCTCTTCCTGACCAAATGGAACGGCGTTTTACCCTCCGTCATGGGCAGCGTCAGTCCCATGATCGACGTCAGCCGCTACATGAACGGCCCCGTCTTCGAGCAGCCATAAAAGATTTTTCTATGACATTCCTTGCACCTGATGCCCGGTTAGAGCATCAGGTGTTTTCTCAAGGCAATTGCGAGCGTTTTAGAAAAATGTTTGGTCTGGTTTTACAGTTCCTTGCATCACTGACGATGTCAAAAGATCAGGTAACAAACCAAAACCCTGATTTTGCCAGGACTCAATCCAAACTTCTTCAAAGTCGGTTAAAATTTACCCAGGAAATTAACCCATCAATTGTTCGTATTTAGTAAAAAAGAATGGAACGTGATCATGTCTGATAACATCCCCGAAGTTAACGCCCAACGCCGAAGGCGCAGCAGCAATAAACCCACCCACCAGGCCGAGCGCCCTGTGCGCCGGGACACGCCTCCCCGTCCGTCCTCCTCAGGCGGCGGCATCGGCATGAAACCGCCCTCATCCGGCGGTAGCGGCGGATTTTCCGGAATCCCGTCCTCTGGCGGCAGCTCTTATGGCGGCGGCAGCCCCTTGGGTGGATTGGGTGGGCTGGCAGGCGGCCTGGGAAGTCTCCTCGGAGGCGGCTCTGGCGCCCCATCGCGTCGTCGCGGCGGCTGCGGCGGCATCATTGGCCTCCTCATCCTCCTGATCATCCTGTTTTTCATCTTCCGATCCTGCCAGGGCGGCGGCTCATTGTTCCCATCCATGGAGAGCAGCGATTCCTATCAGCCCACACAGGACACTGCCTACACCCAGCCGCAGTCCCCGACAGCCACCCGCTGGCCAACAGCTGTTCCCTCCAACAACTCCGGCAAAACCTGGCTGGTCATGCTCTACCAAAACGCGGATGACAATGCCCTGGAACGGGACATCTTCATTGACTTCAACGAAGCTGAAATGATCGGCTCGACCGACCAGGTCATCGTCGTCAGCCAGTTTGACCGCTACCGCGGTGGTTTCAGCGGCGATGGCGACTGGCACACCACCCGCCGCTACCTGGTCACTTACGATAACGACCTCAACCGCGTTGGCTCCGAACTCATTGAGGATCTCGGCGAGGTCAACATGGGCCAGGCCCAGACCCTGGTTGATTTTGTTTCCTGGGCATCCAGCGCCTATCCTGCTGATAAGCACGTCCTGATCATGTCCGATCACGGCATGGGCTGGCCCGGCGGCTGGTCTGACCCGGCCCCCAGGCAGCGCGACACCAGCTCCAACGCGCCCCTCACCTCTGCCCTGCAGGACGACATTCTCTATTTGAATGAGATCGAGGACGCCCTCAAAGCAATTCAGGCCAACACTGCTATCAGCAAGTTCGAACTGATCGGCATGGACGCCTGTTTGATGAGCCAGATGGAAGTTTATGCAGCTCTGGCTCCATACACAAAGTACGCGGTCGCCTCCGAAGAGACCGAGCCTGGCGTTGGCTGGGCGTATTCCGCCTTTCTAAGCCTTTTGGCCTATGACCCCGACACCTCAACGGCTGATCTGGCCAAAAACATTGTCGAAAGCTACATCTCTCAGGATCAGCGCGTCGTGGACGATCAGGCGCGCGCGGACTTCGTGGCCCAAAACAGCAGCGGCGGCTCCTGGTTCGTCAACCGCATGAGCGCCGCCCAACTGGAACAACAACTGAGCCAAAACATCACCCTCACGGCTGTGGACCTGCAAAACTACCAGGCTCTGGTGGATGCCTTGAACGAATTCGCCTATCAGCTGCAGGGCCTGGATCAACGCCTTGTCGCTCAGGCGCGCGGTTACACGCAGTCTTACACCTCGATCTTTGGCAGTCAGGTGCCGCCCTCTTTCATCGACCTTGGTCACTTTGTTCAACTGATCTACAAAAACACGAAGGATGCCAAGGTGCGCACAGCCGCGGAAGGCGTGATCGCCGCGCTCAATCAGACCATCATCGCCGAAAAGCACGGAGCCAACAAGCCCGGCTCGACTGGCATCGCGATCTATTATCCAAACTCGCAGCTTTACTCAACCCCGACGACTGGCATGCAGTCCTACACCAAAATTGCTGATAGTTTCAGTAATTACTCCCTTTGGGACGACTTTTTGGCTTATCACTACGCCGGTCGCCAGTTCCAGAAAACCGCCGCCGCGCCCGTTGTGGTCGAGCGCGCCAGTCAGATCCCCGGCCTCGGCAATATCACCTCAGACGGCATCACCAGCAGCAACAATATCGTCAGTCCTGGGGATTCCGTCCAATTGAGCGCCCTCGTCAGCGGGGACAACATCGGCTATATTTACCTCTTCACCGGCATGTACGATGAAGCCAGCAACAGCATCTGGGTCGCCGATACGGACTATCTCGAAAGTCCTCAAACTGATTCACAAGCCGGTGTCTACTATCCCGTCTGGCCCGAAGGCGAGCAGTTCCGCCTGAATTTCGAATTTGAGCCGCTGGTCTTCACCATTACCGATGGCGACCAGGAGGTTTTGACGCTCTTTAACCCGATCAGCTATGGCGCTAATCCCGACCAGGCGATCTATGCCGTGGATGGCACCTACACCTTTGGCGATACCGGTGAAACCCGCAAAGCGCAACTGCACTTCAAAGGCGAAAGCCTCTTCCAGGTCTTTGGCTTTGTTGGCAGCGACACCACAGGCGCGCCTTCCGAGATCACGCCCAGGGTCGGCGATACCTTTACCGTCAGCCTGAGCTATATGGACCTCGACCAGAACGGCAAGGTCAAAGGCATCTCCACACATACCGGTGACA
Source organism: uncultured Anaerolineaceae bacterium (assembly GCA_964293995.1). Taxonomy (GTDB): domain Bacteria; phylum Chloroflexota; class Anaerolineae; order Anaerolineales; family Anaerolineaceae; genus Mesolinea. Next base: position 28,488 of record CAXYYH010000008.1, on the reverse strand, counting down.
CCATCACCTTTACCGGGAAGCCGATCCAATGGGGAACCGCCTACCTGCCCGACGGCAAATATCTTGTTGGCGTCCTGATCAGCGACCACGACGGCAACGTCACCCCGGTCTACACCGAGATCACGGTGAGATAAGGTATTTGCAAAGACCAACTTACACGCACCCATGCGGTTATAACCTTCAGAGTGCTGTCACTCCTGCAAGCCTTTCGGTCACCCTCTCCCACAAAAAACGGGAGAGGGTGATTTCCTCATCCACCACTTCGTGGTTTCCCTTCTCCACAGCCATGGAAAAGCTCCATAGCAGTGGAGAAGGCTTAAGACCAAGCCTGCCTGATGACGAAAGCTATACAAATACCCATCCTAAGTATTGCTCTATCTTTTTCCATCCACATGTGAATAGCGTATAATTAACTTATACAATAACTGGAGTTAGTACCATGAAAATCTCTTTAACTGGCATCAAACCAACCGGCAATATCCATATCGGCAACTATTTCGGCGCGATCAAACCCGCCCTTGCTTTGACCGAGCAATATTTTTGTGTCTATTTCGTCGCAGACCTGCACGCGCTTAACAGCAACTTCTCCCCCAAACAATTGCAGGAGCAGATCTACGAAGTAGCCGCAGCCTGGATCGTCTTTGGCCTTGATACTGAGAAAGCGATCTTCTTCCGACAATCCGATATTCCCGAAATCCCTGAGCTGACCACCATCCTTTCCGCGGTCACGCCCAAGGGGCTGATGAATCGCGCCCACGCCTACAAAGCCATGCTCGACAAGAACGCTGAAGCCGGAAATGATCCCGACTTCGGGGTAAACATGGGCCTTTACACCTATCCGATTCTAATGGCGGCCGATATCCTGCTTTACAACTCGGATGTTGTCCCGGTCGGACAGGATCAAAATCAGCATGTCGAGATCGCGCGCGATATTGCTGAGAACCTGAACCGCATTTACGGAAAAACGCTCAAGATTCCCGAAGGGATCAATTCTGAGACAACAAAAGTCATCCCCGGCATTGACGGGCGGAAAATGAGCAAAAGCTATAACAACACTTTGCCCATTTTCGCCCCGGAGAAAGATCTGCGCAAGCAGATAATGCGCATTGTCACCGATAGCACCCCTCCGGAAGACCCCAAAGACCCTGATACCTGCAACCTTTTCCAGATATATCAACATTTTGGAGCCCCAGAGCGCGTGGAAGTAGTGCGCCAGCTTTACTTGCAAGGTGGTCTGGCCTATGGCGCGCTCAAACAGGAGCTTTTCGAGAACATGATCGAGACATTCAAACCCGCCCGAGAGCGCTTCAACTATCTGATGGAAAACAAGCACGAAATTGACCATATCTTAGCCTCCGGCGCCGAAAAGGCTCGCGAACTTGGCCGCCCCGTGCTTGCCCGCGTTCGAAAAGCGGTTGGGATCGACCGATGACCGAAGAATATCAACTCAATCAGGACGGCGTCATCACCGGGCTCACCGAACGCTCAAAGCTTAGTGCCCGAGCCATCACGCTTGCGCTGACGGCCAACGTGATCCTGGCACTGCTCAAAACGATCGTGGGTATTATTGCTCATTCTTCTGCCCTTCTGGCGGATGGCATCAACTCGTCTTCCGATGTGGTCTACAACCTGGCGGTTTCGTTTTTTGTCCGGGCCGCCCGCAAACCCGCCGATGACGATCATCCCTACGGTCATTCTCAATACGAGAGCGTGGGAGCCCTGGTGGTTGGCGCTTTCATCATTACGGCCGCCTTCACCATCTTCTGGAATTCAATTCAATCCCTGGTCGATTTGCTGCAGGGCCGCTCCGAAGTGGCCTCGACAGGCCCGCTGGCGCTTTACGTTGCCCTCTTCACAGTGGCTTTGAAAGGCTTTCTCTTTATTTACACCCGCGTGCTTGGCAGAAAGACCAACAATCCCACTGTCAAAGCCGTTGCTCTGGATCATCGCAACGATATTCTCTCAGCTACCGCGGTTGTCATTGGCACGCTCATGGCGCGCCTCGGCTACGCCTGGGCCGACCCACTGGCAGGCGCGGTTGTGGCGGTCTTCTTCCTGATGTCTGGCATCTCGATCCTGCAGGATTCCACCGATATTCTCATGGATACCGTTCCCGGCAAGGAACTGGACAAAAAAGTCCGTGGTGTCCTGAAAGACCTGCCAGGGCTGAAAGACATTCAGGAAATTCAGGCACATCGCTTCGGGCAATATCTGGTGATCAATTTGAGTATCCTGGTCGATGGTGACATCAGTGTTAATGAAGGTGACAGCATTGCCGACGAGGTTGAAAAACGCCTGATCGCTGAGATCGCTTTTCTGCAGGCAGTACACGTTCACTATCACTCCCGGCCTTCGGCCTGAAAAATCTGCTTAAGGTTTGAATTTGAGTCAAAAAAATAACATTTGAGGAGCCTGAAAATGAAGAATTTCCAATATTTCAATCCGACCAGGATCGTCTTCGGAGAGGGCAGCATTGCCCAATTACAAGATTTGATCCCCCTTGAGTCCCGTGTCCTGATGCTTTACGGCGGCGGCTCGATCAGGAAAAACGGTGTTTACCAGCAGGTCACCGATGCTTTGAGCGAGCACGAGCTCTTAGAGTTTGGCGGCATTGAACCCAACCCCGAATACGCCACCCTGATGAAGGCGGTCGAATTGATCAGGAAAAACAAGATTGACTTCCTTTTGGCAGTTGGCGGCGGCTCGGTGATCGACGGCACAAAATTCGTTGCCATGGCGGCGCTGTATCAGGGCGAAGACCCCTGGGATATTGTCGACCTGGGCCTGGCGTCCAAACTCAAAGAGGCCATGCCTTTTGGCACCGTGCTCACGCTTCCGGCAACCAGCAGCGAGATGAACAACAAAAGCGTCATTTCCAATCACGAGAAATGCCGCAAAAAGTCCTTCGCCAGCGATCTGATCTACCCGAGATTCTCCATCCTTGATCCAACAGTCACTTATTCGCTGCCGAAAAAACAGGTTCGCAACGGTTTGGTCGATGCGTACATCCATGTCCTTGAACAGTATCTGACCTACCCGGTCGGCGCGACCATGCAGGACCGGCAATCAGAAGCGCTTTTGATGACCATCCATGATATTGCCAGGGCAGCACTTGAGATGGACCCACCCGACTATACAGCCCGCGCCAATTACATGTGGGTTTGCAGCAACGCACTCAACGGCCTGGTTGGCATGGGAGTGCCGCAGGATTGGGCCACCCACGGCATCGGTCACGCCTTGACCGTCCTTTACGGGCTTGATCATGCCGAATCGCTGGCGGTCGTTTTGCCCTGGCTAATGTGGTACAAGCGTGAGCAAAAACATGACAAAATGCTCCAGTACGGCTCCCGCGTTTTGGGGCAAAACGCAGAGCATCCTGCCGAACAGATCGACAAAACCATCGAGGCCTTGAGTGCCTTTTTCCACAGCCTTGGGATGCCAACCACCTTGACCGCTTACGGGCTTGACCCGGATAAGGTTGCCGAAGAGATGCAAAAACAACTGGAAGACGAAAAATTCACGCGCGGAGAGCATCGAGACGTCACCCCAACCGCTGCCGCCGCGATCCTGAGGCTGAGCAGATAAAGCCTTGGTCGAAACAATAAACACGTAAAGAAACTGAAAAGGTCGGCGGAAAAACCGACCTTCTTTTTTTCACTTCTTCATCGATCTACAAATCCAATTACTTTTTTTGCCTGAAAGGCGAGATCACCCATCCAAAGATCATCTTGATGGCATTCCAAAGTAGTGCCAGCAGATATTTCCCCAGCATCAATAAGTAAAAGCCCAGATTGAACAAGCAGCAGTGGTCTTTGGCAAAGTGCTTGCGATAATAATTAAAATATGACAAATGCCAGTGTTTGATTTTCTTCCAGGGTTGTGTGCCCGAACCGCCTTTGCCCCCATAATGGATGATCTGGCTCAAGGGCACGTACATGACCTTCCAGCCTGCTTCGCGCGCCCGCATGCAATAATCGCTGTCCTCCTGATAGGCAAAAAAGCGCTCATCAAAGGGCCCGACCTCTTCCCAGGTCTTGCGCCGGATGAACATGCACGAACCTGAGACCGCCTTCACTTCCGCGACCTGGTCTTCGGGAAGCCAGGACTGTAGATAGCCATTCAGCTTTCTGTTCTTCGGGAAAAGCTGTCCCAACCCAAGGATATAACCGATCACTTCAATCGGGCGCGCTTCACCCCGCCGACATTGTTTCTGGAATGTTCCATCCTTATTCAAAACTTTCGGAATGCTGATCCCGACCTGCGGGTTTTCTTTCAGAAAATCCAGTTGCGGAGTAAAACAGTCCTCGGTCAACACGGTATCCGGATTGAGAAGCAGCAGGAACTCACCACTGGCAGCATTTAAAAGCTGATTGGTCGGTTTGGTAAAGCCCAGATTGCTCGTATTGCGGATGATCCGCACTTCCGGATATTGCGCTTCCAGCATCTCAACCGTACCGTCGTTTGAACCGTTATCAGCCACCCATATTTCATAGGTCGCGGCAGGCGGAAAGGCTCTGATCGAATTCAAACAGTCGCGCAAATAGCTCTTTGAATTCAGGGTGAGGATCAATATCGACAGGTCAGTCATCGCTGCTTTCCTCCTCGGGTTCTTTACTGGTCTCAGCTGCCTCTTCCACAGCTTTTAGGGCAGTAAAATGATAATTTACGGCATGAACCAGATGCGCCCCCAAAAACACAATGTATCCGCTAAGATACATCCAGGTCATCAGGGCGATGATGGATGAGAGTGAGCCATAAACCGGCTCGTAGTTGGTAAAGCCGTTCGAGAGCGCCCAGGTGAGCGCCCGCGTTGCCAGGTCCCAAAGGCCCGCAGCCACAATGGCGCCAATCAGTTTAGCCCGAAAGCGAATACTTGTATTGCGGGGGATCCAGCTGTAAATTGCCAAAAAGAGTAAAAACTTGATTACGATTGGTACAAGGAAACTCAGCCAATCATAGAGCGCTGTTTCAGTAAGAAAAACTTTCCCAAGATGTACTTTCTCGATCTCAAAGAATCCCTGAACCGTATCGATCAACAAGGAGCCCAGAAAAAGCACCACCAGGACCAAAATGATCAACAGGGCCATTGCCCGGCTCTGCAAAAAGCCGGGATTGCGCCCTTTGGGGAAGGCCCGGTTGACATCAACGATGATCTTGTCAAAAACATTGCTGGCTGACCATACCAGGGAAAGGATCGCAACAACCGTGAAAGCGCCGCGCTTGTCAAGCACACCCGATATTAAATTGTTGATGAAATCCGCCGAAACTGGCAAAAATTGAAGAATTGCTTCGAGAAGTTTTTGACGAACGACTTCCCGTTCCAGAAACAATGAGCCAATCGACACGATCGCCAGAATGGTTGGGAAAATTGAGAAAAAAGCATAATAAGACAGGCTGGCCGCCGCTTCAGGCCCGCGCATCATCGAAAAATTCGTGTAAGCATGACGCAAAATTCCCAGCGAACCGCCGGTGGCCTTATTGAGCTTGAGGTAAAGACTGCGCAAAAAATCACGCGCGCCATTCACCCGCCCGATCAGTCTGGATGCAAGCCTTCTTGAACCGTCCTTCAAACTGTTCATGGCTTGATTATAAGCGAATCGGAGCTTTCGTTCGCTCCATCTACGATTCTCGTTTCACACCGCTCAATGTTCGGGTAGGTCGAGTGTTCGGGTAGGTCGAGATTGACAGCGCAAACACAACGTTTGCGCTGTCAATCCGACGTCCAATATTGAGATTTATCCAGGAGTTGTATTTGTGAGTTTGTATCTGTTTCGAACAAGTTAAGTATGTTGATAATTAAAATCGATTGCTTAATAAGCTTTTGATTCATTGTGAATAATTGTTGGACGTCGGATCGAAATGGAACTTAAATTCCGTTCCATTTCGATCTCGACCTACGCACATTATCAGATTTGCAGTTTTCTCATGACATTCAAGACGGTATCTAATTTGCGCCCTGGTTTACCAGGGTGAGGGGTAGCCCGCAAGGCAATGGATGAGTTGCGCGCAAGGCGAGTAAAAAAAGCCTTCTCCGCGGGGAGAAGGTGCCCGTAGGGCGGACTGCCTGCGTCCCGGGTTTTTCCCCGGGATGAAGGGCTAAATGAAAACAGAACGTCAGATTGAAATTGCAAATTATTAGGGCATTTTCAATCTACATCTGTTCTATTCAATCCAAATTTCAGCGCCTTTGTCCCGAGCAGGCAAGCGCAGCTGACCAGCCCTTACTTCAAGCCTTTCGCCGCTAAAAAAGCCTTCAAAGGCATAATTTCGTTCGGTTTCAAGCCTGTCAATATCGATCAAAACCTCGTCTGGTCTGGCCTCGCGGTTGGCGCTTAGCAAAACGCGCTCACCCGCCAAGGCCCGCTCAAAAACAAAGCCAACCTCATCCCAATATAAGACTCTAAAACTGCCGTAAGCCAGGACCTGGCTTGATCTTCGCAGCCCGATCAAACGCTGATAAAAAGCACGCAGGTCCTGATCCCATCGGCTTTCATCCCAGGGGAAGCAGTTTCGCTGGCCGAAACCTTCTTCATTCCGCAAACCGATCTCATCGCCATAATAAACGCAAGGCACGCCAGGAAAAGCGAACTGCACCATGGCAGCCAGTTTGATCAAGGCCTGATCGCCCTCGAGGATCGTCGCGATGCGCGCGGTGTCGTGGCTGCCGAGCAGGTTGAATTGCTGCAAGGCAACACAATACGGGATAGCCGCGAGATTCGTCTGCCAGCTTTGGATCAGGCTGTCCGTATCATCCGGCAGGCTGGATTTCAGAACAGTTTCACATTTTAGGGCGCTGTGGCGGTAAGGCTTGAGCCAATGCAAAAATGGATCGCTGAATCCGGCGTAGTTCATCACGCCGTCCCAGATATCGCCCTGCAGCTGCCCGATCGCCTCAAAAAAGTTCTCGCCGATCAAATAGCTCTCAGCGGAAGCACTTTTAACAGCCCGACGGATCGCCGGGAGAACCTCGCGGTCCAGTTGGTCAGCATCTTGACGCCCCAGCATGTTGCCCACATCCACGCGCCAACCGTCGGCATGATAAGGAGCCTTCAGCCAATGAGCGAAAACGCTCGATTCGCTCCCGAACATTTTTTCGCGCAGCTCAGTGTTGCGATAATTTAGCTTGGGCAGATGTCCAAAACCCATCCAGGAAGCGTAACTGTTTCCCTCATCAAAGTAAAATGCGCTTCGTTTCGGGCTTTCAGGGTCTTTATAGGCTTCGCGGAACCAGGGATGCCCGGCGCCGCAGTGGTTGGGGACAATATCGAGGATATAGCGCATCTTCTTCGCTTTCAAAGCCTTCGAGAGCGAGATCAGCGCCTCGTTGCCGCCCAAAACCGGATCGACATTTCGAAAATCAGCCACGTCGTAGCGGTGATTGGTAAAGGCGGTGAAGATCGGGTTGAGATAAAGCGCGTTCACGCCCAGATCCTGCAGATAGGGCAGCTTTTGCTCGATGCCGGCCAGGTCGCCGCCATAAAATGGAAAATGCATACGGCTTTCGGGTTGATTCGGGGGTTCCCCCCACGGATAGGTATTACGGGTGACGCCGGGGTAGACCTCCAGCGCTTCGTCTTTCGGATCGTTGGACGGGTCGCCATTGGCGAAGCGGTCGGGAAAGATCTGATAAAAAACACTGCTTTGCAGCCAGGGGATCTCGGGCACATCCGCCAGGAGTTTGAAGTCGAACATGCCCAAAGGGACATGCTTATGAAGTCCAACGGCGTTGTACCACCAGATCCGCCCCTGATCCTGAATGGCGAAGCGGTAAGGCACCTTCGGCTCATTTATTTTCAGCTGTCCTTCCCAAACCTGCTTCGATTCCGTTTCCGCCGCCTTTTTCAGAGCGCTTAGCTGCTGCTCGCCGTTCGGGATCGTGCGCAATACCACCTGCTCGGGCTTGCCTTCCGAAGGGAACTCCAGCCTGACCGTCACCACCTCACCCAGTTTCGGACGTGGGTTGGAAAGATGGTCGCACGTGCAGGTATGCAGGAGGTGCCGCAGATATTCGGGGTTCTGGGCTTTTCCCTGATACTGTTTTTCTTCGTTTGTTTTCTTTTGATTTGAGTTTTCCATCGAGCGCTAATGATACCAAGACTTGAGGATAATTGTTTAATTCAGAAGGAAAAATGTAGTATTCCCATGCGCAGGACGCCTCTTTACAATCCCTGTTGGAAAAATGCACTTCTTACGAGGAAGTATAATTAATAAACTTTCCATCTTTTCGATCTCTGTTTGAGAAAGGAGAATGATGAAAAAAATCACAAAATTGATCGCCTTTTTTCTGTTCCTGCTCACCATTGTCGGCTGCTACGCTTCTGCCTCTTACGAGCCAGGCCTGTCTGAAGCAAGCACTAAAACAAGCGAAATCTTTTCGAATGCATTGCCTAGCCAGGAAACATCAACTCCTGAGACACCGATATCACCACCCTTTTCATTGACCGAACCTCTGTTAGACGAAGCCACTGACCGCAAACTGACCTCTGACAATGTCAACCAATGGCAGCTATTGAAAACAATGGGGATGAACCCCGTCCAAGACTTTGCCCTTTCTCCTTCGAACGATGAGCTTGCATACAGTAACGCAGCTGGGGTCTTCATCTACGACCGCGCAACCGGGAAAAGCCAGCCATACGATTATGGAGAATATAGTTGGGTATTTCGAGATGACGATACGACAGCAAATGTCGCTTACAGCCCGGATGGCAAGCTCTTTGCTATCGCTAACTCGCGAATTCTTCTTTCCCAAGCTCAAAGTAACGAGAAAACAATTCTTCTACCGGATAAACTCCGCTATAAATTTCCTCCCTTCAGGATGGAGTTCAGTCCCGACAGCAAACATCTCGTAATTTACACCTATAGCATTGAACCGCGTTGTGATGGTCCAAGCATTAGTATTAGCTTGTTAGATATTCAAAGTGATATGGTACTGTATGATCAACTATTTTGTTCGCAATCATCCCTGTATTATCATTTCTTTACCGACGATGGCAACGTAGTTTTTGTCGGTAGAATCCCAAATCCTACCGATTGGTACACACCTTATACAGCCATCAAGGTGGATATTAACACAGGAGAAGAACTTATCTTTTTCCAACCAAAAGATCTGGAGGGAAATCTCTTTAGCGTCAGCCATGATTTTTCTTATATTGTGGACCAACCTTTTTCTTCAAGGGACAATACCAGAGCATTATCCTTCCCAAGCGAAGAGCTGCTTAGAACCTTTCCTAAAAAAATCTTTCATCTTAACCAAACCGATTATATCCTTGGCCAGGTCGAGCATGATGACCAACGGGTCTTCACAATCCTGGATCGGGATTTTAAGGAACAATGTCAGATCAAAGAAAACCTGGGCTTTTCCCTCGACGTTTACGGGGGTACTTTCAAAACAACGAATCAGTATCTGGCAACTTATCATAAAGGGGATCAGGAGATCGGTATCTGGAATTTGGACGACTGTTCTCTCGATTGGAGCGTTCCGGTTCAAACTTTTGGATGGCATAACATCAAACTGAGCGCTGATGGAAATAAATTGTTTCTACAGACTTACGAATCCTTTTACGTTATCGATTTTGAAACAGGCAACACAATATTCAGAAAACCGTACACCCCTGGTTTTAGTAACGCCAACTACGCAGAAGATGAGCTTAACGATCAGCTCTTTTTAAGGACTGGCAGAAACACTATTGAGGTGCTGGACATAAACAACGGAGAGACATTAAAAACATATAAGATTGAATACAATAAATTTATCAGTGACGTTTTTTTTTCAAGTGATCTCAAGACAGCGATCTTTGACACGTTTGAAGATGAGCTTTGGCATTATTGGGACCTTGAAAGCGCGTCTGAGGTGCACAGTTTGAGACCTTTAGCTGTAGGGGATCTTCACTTTAGTAAGAAAAGAGACAAGCTCGCTTTTTTCAATGACGTTGAACTGACGATCTGTGACCCCTTGACCTGGAAAGAATGCGATAAATATCCTCACTTTTTTGGTTTCCGGCCTGTTGAGTTTTCACAGAATTTTGAATTGGTACTTTATCAAAGAAGCCCTCGGAACGTCCCATTGAGAGCAGGTGAGACCGGAAAAGAATTGACAGTACTAAACCTGGCAAGCGGTGACAAATTATCACTCGACACATTTCCAGAATTCTTACCTGAATCGACCTCTAGATTAGTCAAAGCTCAATTTTCCCCTGATCTTAATTTATTAGCTGCCATTTTTAGTAACAGTGAGTTGGAAACATATCAGTTGCGCGTCTGGGACCTTGAGACAGGTACACCATTACAACAGATCATCCTGCCTGAAGACTCTATGGATTTTTTGTTCACACCCAACGGCGAGAATTTGGTTTTCCTGGCAAACGGCATCATTCACGTGATTGGTCTACCAGAAAAATAAATTACTGAAATGACACAAAACCCGCTCCAGCTTTCATTCAAGAAGAAGCCGACTTATGTAAAATCAAATTCCTAAAGTGATAATTAAAATGTCCGTAATGCTTGAAATCCATTACGGACATAAATACTTTAACTACTCTTCGCTTTCGCGGGCGTGCATTTTGTATTCATCGGGAACAGGCATGCTGCCTTCCCAAACCACGCTCCTGAATTCATCCGGCGAGGTGTTGCCTTCGGTATTGATCAGCAGTACCTGCGATTCCTCGTTCAGGCCCATCGCCTCGCGTAATTCACGTGCGCCTTCATATTCCATCGTGTACATCAGCGCGCCCAGCGTCACCGCGCCGGATTCGCCGGAAACGATGAAGGGGTCGCCATACAGCGGTGTGGAATAGACGCGCATGCCCTTGGCTGCCACATAATCAGGACAGACCGCGAAGTAATCGGCGCAGTTGTAGAGCGTCTCCCAGGCGAGTGGGTTGGGATCGCCGCATGCCAGACCTGCCATAATGGTGTCCAGATCGCCGGTAACACTATGCGGTTTGCCGTCGCCTCTTTTGATCGATTCGAACAGGCAAGCCGCCTTGGTCGGCTCAACCACCATGGAGAGAGGGACATTATCCTCAAATAAGACCGAATAAAAACCGATCGCAGCCGCCGCGAGCGAGCCCACCCCCGCCTGCACCAGCAGGTGCGTTGGTCGGCTTAGTCCCTGACCGGAGAATTGTTCCTGGGCTTCCGAGAACATGGTGGCGTAGCCCTGCATGATCCACTTGGGCACGTCTTCGTAGCCCTCCCAGGATGTATCGGAGATCACTTCCCAGCCGTTGGCTTTGGCGTCAATGCTGGCCTGGCGCACAGCGTCGTCATAATTGCCGTCAACAACGACCACCTTGCCGCCCTGGCGTTCAATCCCGCGGATACGGTCTTTGGTGGTCAGCGAGTGAACATAAATGACGGCCGGGAAACCCATCTGGTGCGCAGCCCAGGCCACGCCGGTGCCGTGGTTGCCGTCCGTGGCGGTGGCAAAGACAGGATGTCCCAGTTTTTCACGGTGATCGCCATCCAACTGCAGCAGATCGCGCAGGGAAAGTTCGTCCTGGTTGAAGCCGCCGCGTTCAAGCAGTTTGCGATAGATGGCGTACGCGCCGCCCAAAACCTTAAAGGAGTTGAGCGAAAGGCGGGCAGATTCATCTTTGACCCAGATGCCACCCACGCCGATGCGTTTTGCCAGGCGCGGCAGGCTCTTGAGCGGGCTCATCTGGTAGCCAGGGATGGAGCTGTGCAGCTGGCGCACCTTGCGGGCTATTCCAGCCGGAAAAAGCTCTGCTGCCAGCTTTGATTTTGGATTCTCCAGGGCGTGGTTGTTGGCAATCCATTGAATAGGGACTTCTGTCATTTTTACCTCAATCGTCATCAAATCTGTTAGTTAATCTTATCACAAGGCAATGGAATAAGCATCGTAATGAATAACGATAGCATTGGCGATATGATCACATCCGAGTTAGCTTTGATAGGGTAAAATTCCCCCAGGAGCCATTATGAAAATAGAAATTATCAAGGATTATTACAATCAACGCGGTCTGGGCTGGCCAGACCAAAAAAGCGCACTCCTCTTTTATCTTTCCGAAGTTGGGGAACTGGCAGAAGCTTACCTTGCCATTCAACCGGTTGACCTGACCGAGGAAGAACAGGAGCTTTTCCAATCCTTTGCGGATTTAGGCCTGAAAGCCGACGAAATTGTTTCGCGCAAACCCGGTTGGATCCGCAACAACGACCGACTGCGCAAGGAAAACATCAACCACGAAGCCGCCGATTGCAACATGATGCTTTCTGTTTTTATGGATACCTATAACGGGCAGTCCCCCGACGCTGCCCTTCTCGAGAAAATGGAGCTTAAACTGGGCAAGCCAATTAATTCTTAAGCCTTCGCCAGATATTGTTGGTAGATTTCCAGATCATATCGGGAAAAGCAGCAGAAGATCACCGTTTCAAAGCACGCAAGCTCCGATAAAACCTTCCGCACCGTATCAACAGCGATCTTTGCGGCTTCTTCAATGGGATATCTGTAAACACCGGTACTGATCGAGGGAAAAGCGATCGTTTTGACATCATTTTGAGCAGCCAGATTCAGACTATTGCGGTAACAATTCGCCAGTAATTTTGCCTCATCGTGAGAACCACCCCGCCAGATCGGCCCGACCGTATGGATCACATAGCGCGCGGGCAGCTTGAAGCCCGGCGTGATCTTCGCCTCACCGGTTTCACAACCGTTCAAGCCCCGACAAACCCTCAGCAATTCCGGCCCGGCAGCCCGGTGGATGGCGCCATCCACCCCGCCGCCGCCCAACAAACTGCGTTTGGCGGCGTTGGCGATCGCGTCCACCGTAAGGGTGGTGGTATCCGCTTGAATTGCGTGAGTTTCCGTCATAGCTCCTCCCTCAGATCACTTCTCAACCAGGGGCTTAAAACCTTCGCCCAGGGCTTCATTGGCATGCCCGACCACCATAAAGGCTTTCGGATCGATATCGTGAACGATCGTTTTCAGACGGATCACCTCCCCGGCGGTCACAACACAAAAGATGACCGGGCGGTCCTTCTGTGTATAGCTGCCCTTGGCTTGCAAAAGTGTCGCCCCCCGACCTAACTCATCGCTGATCGCCAGGATGACTTCCTGCGATTGATCCGTAATAATGATGGCCTCGCGGATGACGTTGGAGCCCTGCGAGATCATATCAGCCGCGACACCACTCAGATAGATCATGATCAAACCGTATAATGCCTTATCCCAGCCAAAGTAAAATCCAGCCAGTATCACTGGAAAGGAATCGGTAATCATGTATGCCAATGAGAGCGAGACGCCATAACGCTGATTGAAAATGCGAACGATAATATCAGTGCCGCCGCTGGTTCCCCGGCCCAGATAAACCAGGCCCAGCCCGATCCCAAGCAAAATGCCGCCGTAAAGCGTGTTTAGCAAAAGATCATCCGTAATGGGATTTGAACCCGTCAACTCCAGCAGCAGATCGGTCAGAATTGTATAAGAAAACACCGATAACATCGTCCGTATCGCGAAACGCGGTCCGCCCAGGTGTTTCCATCCCAGCACGAAAAGAGGGATATTTGCCACCATGGTGACCATACCGATCGGCCAGTCCCATAGATAATAAAAGAATTGCGCCAAACCACTGACACCGCCGCTAACCAATTGGGCGGGCACCAAAAAAGAGCGAACTGCCAGAGACTGCACCAAACCGCCAAGAATGATCAGAGCGAAGTCACGCAGCGTTCGCCAACCGAAATCTATTTCCTTTATAAAAGCTCTGATCTTTTTCATCCTGACAGCTCCTCAAACTTTACCCTGTGGGTTCGGCATGGGATTATAAACGATAAAGAACAGTTGTTAAGCGCAACCTGATACCTGGTTCTACAACAAGGTTAGCACCAGGCACCCAAAGGGGTAAGGAGTATTTCCATTCCTTCCATTCTAACGTCCATCCTGTATGTTCAATTTCAACCCGGCCACCAAAACTTGCTGCAAAAAGATATTGCTTTGATGAACATCATCTCATTTTTTAAATAATAACGGTCCCCAAATTATTTCCTTGATCGATGGATCATAGCGCAGGACGAACATCGTCTTCCACGCGCTCCAGTTCCCGTGACGGTCTTGTGCCCGCAGGCGGAAACAATATTGCGAATAAGCCGGAATGGCCGGAGGGTCAAAAACTCTCTCAACCGTTGTGTTGGCCGCGGTTCCTGCGCAGTTCGTACCCCAGTAGTATTGATAGGTGTTCGTAGGGGAGAGCCCCACGCCGGCATCGCTGGCTGTGCTCCAGGTAAACTTCGCGTCATTGCACCACGGCTGCGGCACACCGTTGTAAGCCTGACAACCTGGCGAGATCGTAGTCGGATTGATCGGCGGCAGCGTGTCTATTTTCAGTATTTTCACGCGTGTATCCTCCCAGTTGCCAGCCTTATCGAGACTTCTGTAATAAACATTGAAGATGCCATTGCGATTGATTGTTAGAGGAGTACTGTATGGCAACCAGGCTTCATCGGCTATTTTATAGTAGATCTGTTTGACGCCGGTATAAAAGTCTGTCGCGCTGAGCGTCACCTTCACAGCGCTCTTGTACCAGCCTTCATAACCCACCTGGCCATCCAGCGTAATCGTCGTTTCAGGTGGAATAAAATCCACCCCGGACGGGACGGCGACCGGCCCTTCAGCCACATCCGGGTCAATACCGATGGAAACCCCGCCCCAGGTACCGGTAAAAGTGCCTGAATATTGCAAAATCCGCTGATTGTTCGTCCAGTAAGCATTGGAAAGATGTCTCAGATCCCAAACCGTTTCATCGGCTCGGAACCCGGGCGTCTTGTACCATTCTGCGACCCAAACCGCGTAAGGCGGATTTGCGATACTCCAAAAACTATTTTGAGTGATGTTGCTGGAAGTAGCGTACAGCCCGGAACGCGTTCCCAACTGGCTCAATCGCGTATTCCACCCGTTAACAAAAGCACGGGCTGCCGCGGAACATTGCGTCGAATAGGTGAAATACTCGAGATCGTAATAGACAATGCTCCCGCTCCCATCGGCGTTGGTCAGATTAAGCGATTTCAGCTTCGCGACGGCCTGATTGGCATTATCCACCCCTTGCTGATAAGCCTCATTGACATCATAAGAGAAGCGAGTCCGAAAACTTGTGCAAGGCGCCTGAGGCCCCACCCAGGTGGGGATAAAAAGCCAGCCCTGGCTATACATTGAACGAATATAGCTTGCATTTAAAGCTGTATTTCGACAGTAGCGGGAAATGCCACCAATATAAAGGTTTACCACCCGAAATGGACTGGCGCTGATCCAGGTCTGCATCTCTGCCAGCTCGGGAATCTCACAAACATCAAAAGCGTGCCCCTTAAAAGTGCGAACCCACCAGGTGTTTTGAAGCCCCTTTGGGCCCGGAAGCTCTTCATTTGGCTCCAGTAAGACCGTATTGAACGAAAAAGTCTTTTCCACCTGGGTCTTGCCATTCGGCAAAGGAAGGTTTACCCAGCTTTCCCCGCCATCCTCGCTGTGGCTCAAAGCCCAGCTCAACTCACAATCCAGTTTCGATGAACCGTCTTCCTGAGAGAAAGATTCACAGTTTCCATCACTATAAATTGCCCAAATATGTTCCTGATCCAAAGTTTGTACCGAAGAAAGGGCCCCACCCGATCGATCTTCGGGTTGGAATTGAGAATCTTGCCTTGATACCTCAAACCAGCTTATCCCCCCATCCTGGCTGAGATAACTGATATTCTCTTCATTGGGGTCAGAAAGGAAAAGCACATCTTCATCCACAACCTTAAATCCATCAGCAACAGGGATATCATAGGTTTCCCATTTTATCCCAGATGATTTCGTGACCAGCAAGCTGCCTTTACTGAAATTTGCGCTGGTGGCTTCTTTAATTAAGAGCAAACCGTGGTTTTCGTCGAACCAATGCATTTGGATGCTTTGAAGTGGCATTGGGTAAAGATCATTGATCAATTTTTCCAAACCTTGCTCAACTGGCTGCCAGGTCCCGCCTCCATCCAGCGTCTTGAACAGTTGCAAGTTCTTTTGCGCTTCCGTTTGATCAAAGAAAAGCACAAAACCAAGCTTTTGGTCAGGGAAATGAACGCTCTCAATGCTGCCAGAGTGTTCGGGCGTAATATCCTGCCATCGCTCGCCATTGTTGCTTGTAATGTAAAGCCTGGATTCGGTCAAAAGCCACAGACTGTCATTTTCGATCAGACCAAATTTAGCTGCCGCCGAATCGACTGGGAAATCATCTTTCGTCTCACTTTTCGCTTCGGCAGACTGAAAAATAACAAAAATAACACTCAGGAAGACCAATACCAGGCAAATAAAGATCAGATTCTTTATTCTCATAACCAGACTCCTCAGTTCTTAGGTTGCAATTATCATTCCCCACATTCACCTACACTTTGATCAATAATATAAGGCGACCCGCCACCCGTGCCACTCAGAGCATCTCTGCTGGTCTTAACGGCAAAGACAGGATGAGAGTCAATAAGCCTTAAAGCCTTCTCCGCGGGGAGAAGGTGCCCGCAGGGCGGATGAGGGGATAAGGTCATGCCTGGAGTCGTTGTGCTGAATCTTGACACTGAACATATGTTCTGATATTATTCATCTATGGAACAGATATTCTGGGGAAGGGTTGAATGATGGCAAAAACACGCAAAGGATTAAGTCAACGACACACAAATATCCTGAACTGCATCCAGGAATGGCAGACCGAGAAGGGTTACCCGCCCTCCATCCGTGAAATTGGTTCTGAAACGCAGATCAGCTCAACTTCGCTTGTCAATTACTACCTTAACCAACTGGAAGATATGGGCTACATTGAACGTGAGAGCAATGTTTCGCGCGGCATCAATCTGATCAAAGACAGCGCCGGCGAGCTGGTCCAAAACCTCAAAACCGGGGTCAGCAACCTGGTCGAACAGTTGATCTCGATCCCCTTGGTTGGCAACATCATCGCCGGTGAGCCCATGCCCGTTCCTGCCTCCGATTTCAGCTATTACGATCCGGAATCCGGGGTCGATATCGCCCGCAGTTTGCTGCCGCGCAACGAAAACCTGGGCGACCTTTACGCCCTCAAGGTGCAGGGCGATTCCATGATCGACGCGATGGTCAATGACGGCGATATCGTCGTCATGCGCCGCACCAACCAGGCCCGCAATGGCGAAATGGTCGCGATCTGGCTAAACGACCGCGATGAGACCACGCTCAAGTATTTCTACGCCGAGAACGGTCGCGTTCGTCTGCAGCCCGCCAACCCTTCCATGCAGCCCATCATCATTAACAACCCCAATATCGTTGAGATTCAGGGGAAAGTCCTGCTGGTCATCCGCCAATTAGACCAGTGACCAATAATCATTGTGGGGAACGAAGCCGAGCCAATGCTTCCAGGCCCGGCTTTCTTGTTATAAAGAATTGCAGACTACGGCAAATTTTCACCTGGTTTTCCCACATTTGCCAAAAACGGTTTTTCCATCTAAGAAAACAGCTAAAATTGTGAACTAATAAAAGAAAAACACGCCATCCCAGTCTTTCGAACCTGAAAAGTGTTTTACAAATCAATATAACATCGCCATCTGCGTTTACAATCAGGCAATGCAAACGGTACTATCCCCTGATGGAACAAAGATCGCCTACGAACTTAGCGGTTCGGGCCCGCTCCTGATCATCATCACCGGCGCGCTCAACACACGCAACTTTGGCACTCCCGCCGATCTTGCCCCCCTGCTCTGCGAAGATTTTACCGTCCTCACTTACGACCGGCGCGGCAGAGGCGACAGTGGAGACAACCCACCTTATACCGTTCGCAAAGAAATTGATGACCTGCAAGCTCTCATCAAAGCCAATGGCGGCAAGGCCATGCTCTACGGCCACTCCGCTGGCGGCGCTCTGGCGCTCTTCACCGCGTTCCGTCTGCCCGGCCAGATAAACGCTCTCGCGGCTTACGAGCCGCCGCTCTCCTCGGGATGGATAAACGACCTTAATAACAAATTGCTCATAGAGGAAATTAAGCGTCAGGTAAAAAAAGGAGATCATCGCGCCGTCACAACCCGTTTCATGCGTTTTGTCGGCATGAGCGAAACGAAAATCGATGATGTCCTTTCCGGCGAAAAGGGCCCGATACTGATCGACATGGCCGCCACCATCGCTCACGAAGCCCTGATCCAAACCGAAAACCGCTATTTCCTCAAAAAAGACGCGAAGAAACTCACTCAACCGGTATTAATGCTCGCGGGCGACAAAAGCTTCAAAACCTCGCCCGGCATTATGCGCGCTTTTGCCCAAACGATCCCCAACGCCAAGGCTCAATTATTGCCTGGCCAAACTCATTCGGTGGATGCCGCTGTTCTCGCCCCGATTTTGCGTGAATTTTTCAACAAGTCAAGCCACGCTTAGCCTGTTTTTTATTTTCAAGGAATGAGATCTTATTAAGTAAAGCAAAAAAGCCGGACTATTGTTCTGAATCCGGCTTTTTTAAATTATCGATAGATCAACACTTTACTTCAGGATCGTCAGAGACAACATCATCGCGTCGAGAGCCTCAATGGCTGGGGTAAGTAAGCCACCATTTTGAGCCAGGATTTTCTCCACTTCGGTCGCGACCATTTTGTCGTAATCTTCCTGGGAATTGAAATCTGGCAAAGTGTTTCCGTTTGCTTCTAATAGCGAACTATGGATCGGCAGAACCGCGGCAACATAATACTTCCCGTCCGCGCTAAGACCTTGATAGGTGTAGAAGATATCCTCATTCACGATCAGGGCATTATACTGGGCATATTCCGTCAAATAGCGGATCCCACGCCCATGTTCAGATTCAAGCCTTCCAACCAGGACATGGAAAATCTGGGCAGCGTTGAAGGGCGGTAAGAAGGGCAAAGAGTCTTCTGTCTGCAAATCGCGATTCGGTTCTGAAAGAAATCCCTCCAGCCTTTCGATCTCTTCCTCGACGAATGGATTGCTGGCCTTGAATTCCTCAACTGGAAAGATGTAGATGGTTGGGGTGTGAAAATGTTCAGGGATCACATAGCCTTCAAACAAAATTGTTCGATGGCTGGGTGTGCCGAAGCCAAAGTCTTCGCTTTCCTCAACATTCATAATATAGGCATTGTCAGCAAGCGCTATAGGCAATTTGATCACAAAATCGTCCGTCTCGATGACTTTCATCTCGCCTGTATAAAGGCTGCTCTCGTTGTTTGGCAGGAGACTCTCCAATGTTGCTGGAACAGCGGTTGCCAGGGTTTCAATGGTCGGAGCGTACTGGGTCGCCATGCTCTCGAGCGTGGCGGGCAATTGGGTGATCTGCTGCTCAATTTCCGGTTTTATCTCCTCAAGTCCTGTTTGGACTGTAGCAATTGCTTCGGAGGGGTTGCCTTTGGTCACCAAGTCACAACCCGTAAAAAGCAAAACCGCAATCAACAGAATTGATATGGTCTTAAATCCTTGTTTCATAATTATCCTTTCACTATTGGATTAATAATAGCTCATTTTTAAGACTTTATTTTTTGCCAATTCGCGCCAAATTTTATTGGTAACAACCCATTGTACGTGCACGCTTCGGATGCCATATACGCCCTAAGGCTGTACAAAACACTCTTTGGGTAGTATTTCCACACTCTTCCAATAAAAGAATGTTTCGATATACATTAATTAAAAAGCCCCCTGCGGGAGGGGGCTTTGCGTTTTGATTGGACTATGCCAGAACGACTTCGGCGCCAGCTTCCTTGAGCTTAGCAACTGCGTCATTGGCGACGTCTTTACCAACAGCTTCGAGGACTTTGGCGTCAGCGGTTTCGGCCATATTCTTAGCGTCAACCAAACCAAGGCTGGTGAGTTGGCGAATGACTTTAATGACTTCGATCTTCTTGGGGCCAGCATTTTTGATGATGACATCGAACTCAGTCTTTTCTTCAACTTCTTCCTCAACAGCGGCGGCAGCGGGGCCAGCAGCAACTGCAGCGACGGGAGCGGCAGCAGAGACGCCCCATTTTTCTTCCAACATTTTGACGAGGTCAGCAGCTTCCAACACGGACAGTTTGCTCAGTTCCTCAACGATTTTTTCTAAATCAGCCATTTCTTTCTCCTATTTATTCTTTCTATATTAATAATCTTTCTCGTTTCGAAACGAGCCTATTAAGCAGCATTCGTCTGCTTTTCTGAGTTTGCTTTAATGACAGCAGCCAACCCACGGGCGGGCTCTGCCAAAGTACGAACCAACTGGCTGGCGGGAGCCAAAATGGTCCCCAACAGCATCGCGCGCATAACCGGTAAGGTCGGCAGATCTGCCAGCGCTTTGACTTGTCTTGCATCCAACAACGCCTTGTCCAGATAACCACCAACGACAGCGAAAACCTCGTTTCCTTTGGTGATCTCGGTCAGCGCTTTCGCGGCCGCGGGAGCGTCCTCGAACGCGAAGACGACAACATTGTTCCCTTCCCAGGTTTTGGGGTCAAAAGAATAGCCCTTTTCTTCCAAAACACGGGTGAAGAGACGGTTTTTGACCACATGCATCTGGCTCTCAGATTCACGCAGTTTCGCGCGCGCGTCATTGATAGCAGGCATGGTCATTTTTTTGTAGGTCAGATAGTAAATAGCCTTGCTTTTATCAATCCATTCACGATACTGATCGACAATAACTTCTTTTTGTTGTTTCGAAAATGCCAATGTACACTTCCTCCTTCCTTAGTATTAAAAAATCTCTTCCCGTTAACCCAACGAGAAGAGACCAAGGAATTCTTCATTTCTTTGATTCTCCACCTCGGCGGGATATTAAGCCCAAAGGCACCAGCTTTCTTTAGTAGAGCGTCCGGTTAGAGAC
Organism: uncultured Anaerolineaceae bacterium; assembly: GCA_964293995.1. Classification (GTDB taxonomy): domain Bacteria; phylum Chloroflexota; class Anaerolineae; order Anaerolineales; family Anaerolineaceae; genus Mesolinea. The sequence continues at coordinate 7,708 of CAXYYH010000008.1, read as the reverse complement.
TTATTTTATTTTAGCCTGCCTATTGTAACACATTTTCCATCAAGGCAAGGGTTTTCGATTAAGTTCAGCAATTCTCAGTATGAAATTGTTGCGACTTGGATTTTCCTTTCCTCAAGCAAATGTTATCTAATTTTTGATTGGAAATCGAGCTGTAAGGACGGGGACCAGTACCCGCGAAGCAGGGTATTGACCCCGTCCGCCGCTTTTGCACATTAATTGATTGGATATTTGAATTAAATTTCACAAAAATGGAAACCTAAATTTATTACCATAGGTTTGTTTTTCCATAATGAGAATTGCTGGTGAAAAGTAAAACCTTAGATGAAATCAAGTATAATCACCTTAGTTCTTCGACTCATTGCACCTAAATTATTCATAACAAGGGCAGATGAGCGGTAGCATATGGAAAATCCCAGCCGCCATATGCTCAAGGGCCTTGCCGGAAACAGCAACGCCTCCCTTTTGGAAAGGAGAATGAGATACCTGCGCTATTATCAGCCGGGGATACCCTTTTTCCTATTCCGAAACAAATACTATATTAAGGAGAAGAAATGAAAAAGAGTATTGTTATTATTGGATTGATCCTTGTATTGTCCCTGGCTTTAAGCGCTTGCGCTAAAAGCACCACCGCACCTACCGAAGTACCTCCACCTGCTGAAGAAATAGTGGTGGATGAGACCACTGCTGCGTTGAGCATCACCGGTATGGTCGAATCAAAAACTGCCTGGTCTGAAGATGAAGTGAAGGCAATGGCAACTGTTGACGTTGAATCAACCAACAGCAAGGGCGAAACTGAAACCTATACTGGCGTAAAGATCAATGATCTCTTGGCGCTTGCCAAACCCGCAGCGGACGCGACCACCCTGGTTCTCGTGGCGGATGATGGCTATACCGTTGAAGTTCCCCTTGCGGATGTTCTGGCCTGCGATACCTGTATTATTTCCTTCCGGTCCAAAGGCGGTTTTTCATCCGTCCTGCCTGGCTTTGACAAGAGCCTCCAGGTCAAAGGGATTGTTAAGATCGAGGTCAAGTAGTATTGATCGGCTATATTGGAATAGACGATACTGATAATCCTGAATCACGCGGCACGGGCCAACTGGCCCGTGCCGTTGCAAATCGGGTCGAGGAAAAACACCCTGTTTTTGGGATCGTCAGGCACCAACTCCTGTTTGACCCTCGGGTACCCTACACTTCTCACAACAGTAGCGCTTCGGTCATCTTTGAACCTGACCCAGATCTGGATCTGCGAAACCTCTTTGATGATGTGCGCCGTTGGATGTTGGAAGATTTCCAACCAGGAAGTGACCCGGGATTATGTATCTGCATTGACCCGGATGAAGCTTTAACTCGCTTCGGACTTAAAGCAAAACAGGAATTAGTGACCAAGGACGAAGCGCGTACCCTGGCTTCGCAACACGGCGTGCTTCTCGAGGGTTTGGGTGGCACAGAAGATGGCGTTATTGGGGCCTTAGCCGCGGTAGGGCTCTCAGCAGGCGGAAATGATGGCAGGTATATCCAGTACCGAACGATTCGCGACCTCACCGACATCCTATCAATTGAAGAATTGCTGGCTGTTGGCTTGCATGAAGTGCGAACGATGGATGGCAAGCGGGTTACAGAGGGGCATGTATTGGCGGAGAAGCTGCGCCCGGCCAGGCGTGAAAGGAAAGCTATCTTATTTGTGGAAAAGCGCGAAGACACCTGGTATTACCCGCTCAAATTAGATTAATTCTCATGGACACATAGAGCGTCTTGAAACCTTTGCTTCACAGTGAAAATTTAAGCTTTAGCTACCCACAAACCCATCGCAGCTGTGGGCCTTTATCACTGTCCCTGCACCAGGGGGAATCTGCGCTGGTTCATGGTCCCTCAGGCTGCGGCAAAAGCACCCTGGCGCGCTGCCTGGCAGGCTTGATCCCTCATCTTTATCATGGTCAAATGAATGGTGATGTGTGGATCGGAGAACGCAACACCAAAGAAATGCAATCCTGGCAGATCGCCAGGGAAGTCGGTTTTGTCTTCCAAAACCCCGCCGCTCAAATGGTGGCATCCACGGTTGAGGATGAACTTCTCTTTGGCCTGGAGAACCTTGGGCTGCCAAAGGAAGAGATTAAGACCCGTCTCGACTTTGTTGTTGACCAATTCCAACTCAATTCTTTTTTAAAGCGTTCACCTTATACGCTTTCGGGTGGGGAACAGCAAAAGCTTTCCCTGGCTGCCATCATCGCCATGCGGCCCTCAGTTCTGATCATGGATGAGCCTTTGTCCATGCTCGACAGTTCTGCCGCATACGAATTTATCGGTTTATTACAAAACCAACAAGAGAAAGGGACAAGCCTGGTCTTTTTTGAACATCGTCTTCCTTACTTACAGGATTTTCCGGGTCTAAAACGCATTCCCCTGGGCATCGCAAGCAATGAGCAGCCAAAATCACAGAATCCAACGCTTCCTTATCCCGAAGAAGCGGGGGCGTTTTCCATCATGGTTCAAGGCCTGACTGTTTCCTTTGGAAAGAAAAATATCCTTGAGGATCTTTACCTTGAATTTAAGGGTGGAGAGCTTGTTGCCCTTGTTGGCAAAAATGGATCAGGGAAAACAACGCTTTTGCGTTCGCTGGCTGGCTTGCAGCCTTATGAAGGCTCTATTCGGGTCATTGGCGATGGAAAGGATGAGAGCGATCTTCCACAATTGAACATGGTCTTCCAAAACCCGGACACCCAACTGTTCAACCCAACCGTACGGGAAGAGATCCTCTACAAAATTCAACAACCCAACCACGAACTCTATGAATGGTTGATCCAGGCTCTGAAGCTTGATCAATATCTGGACACCCAACCTTTGCTGCTTAGTGAGGGTGAAAAAAGACGGCTGGCACTGGCAATTGCCATCATGCATCCCCATCAGCACGGCATCCTCCTGGATGAGCCCTCGCTTGGTCAGGATCAGGCGCATAAGGACCTGCTCATAGAAATCCTGAAAACCATTTCGCAAGCAGGTTATCTGGTCTTTTTTGCAACGCACGACATCGAGCTCGCGGCCCATGCTGATCGAATGATCCTCATCAGTGAAAAAGGGATCATCGCTGATGGACCCACGCGGAATATCCTGCAAAACAATAAAGCCTGGCAGCAGGCTGGTTTGATCTTGCCGCACTGGATCGCACCATGAAGTGGAAGAAACGGAAACCCTTTATCAATACCGACCTGGTGGAAGCCTCTCCACTGCGAAATTTCGACCCTCGCGCGAAATTGTTTCTCAGCCTGTGCGCTTCGGTAGTGGTAATGTTGCCTCTTCAACGCCTGGTCATTTTTCTGGGCATTTACATCATATTTATGATTTGGGCTCGGTTATTCTCACGTTTTCTCAAACAGCTGGACAAAATAAAGTGGGTCCTGATCTTTCTTTTCCTTGTCGATTGGCTGGTGGTAAGCCTCCAACTGGCGGTAGAAGTGACATTGCGCCTGACCGTCGTCACAAGCGTGTTTACAGTCTTGATCGCGACCACAACTCCTGGCGAATTATCACTCGCCCTTGAGCGTTTGGGTCTTCCTTATCGCTTTGCGTTCAGCATCAGGCTCGCCTTTCAGAGTCTGGGCATGTTGGAACAGGAATGGCAGGCAATTTTGGAAGCACAAAAAAGCCGTGGAGTCTTTTCTGATATCATGAATATTCGGACAATATTTACAAAAGTGGGCGATCTGGTATCACTGACCGTACCCGCAATTGTGCTCGCGACCAGGCAAGCCTGGGTGATCACCGAGTCCGCGACCGCAAGGGGTTTTGATTCCCCAATGCGAAAGCCATATCGTCAGCTTTCTTTCACCACCCGCGATTGGGTGCTTGGTATCATATCAGCGGGGCTCGTCCTGACGCTGATTTTTTGGAGGTAGTTATGAATCAAAAGAAACGTATCATTCTCGCAGTCGTTTTGATCATCGTTTTAGTCGCTGTTGTGCTCGGATTGGAAAGCCTGCGCGCCAAAATCATCGCAAAGGATCGGGATGTCAGCCTGAACCCCGGCGATATACCGGTTTACAAGGATGGCGAACTGCTCGCCGCAGTTAACAGCGAATATCTTGCGGATCTGCAAATGGTGCAATTCACTGACGCGGAACAAGGCAAAGTGCAGGAAGGATGGCTGGTCAAGGACATTATGGAGAAGTACTTTGAAACCAGGCGTTTCTCAGATTCACTCCAGTTTGTGTTTTCGAGTTCCAGCCGCAACAAATCCATCGCACTAAGCTGGGAAGAAATTGCCGAACCTGAGAATATGGTCATGTTCGACCTTTCCGGACGAGGAACCTTAAAACTGGTGTCAAAGCTCGAAAAACTGGATGTTCGCGACGAATGGGTCCAGGACGTTGACAGAATCGAGATCATTGAGCCATGAAAAAGAAACATTTCTCAACTTTCCAGTTAATTGTATTGACCTTATTCTCCGCGCTGATTGTTGCCGCCAAGATCGCCTTGCGCCTCCCGATCCAACTCCCTGGTCATTCAGGGATATTCTGGATGGCGATCATCATCGTTGCCACACGGGTTGTCCCCAAAAAAGGTGCGGCCAGTTTTGTGGGCATTGTCTCAGGCATCATGGCAACATTTATGGGCCTGGGAGATTTCGGTTCCCTGAACACACTCCTATCCTATTCGGCGATTGGTATTGGGGTCGACCTGGCTTTGCTATTGTTAGGCAACCCTGAGAATCTGGTTGTGGCAACCTTGGCAGGGATCATCGGTCATTTTGCCAAGTTCCTGGTCAAGTGGGCTTTTGGAGCGATCTCAGGCGCCCCTCTCGGATTTGTCGCCCTGGGATTAGCCAGATCAATTATTAGCTATCTTGTCTTCGGCGCCCTGGGTGGTCTGTTGGGCGGCCTGACCCTGCTCGCGCTTAAAAAAGCCGGCTTCTTTGCTTATCTAGCGGAGAAGAAATAGACTCATCACCAGTCGCTAAATAGTAATTTTTTTGATTGAGATAGCGCCTTTATATTAGGAATGGCTTAGATTGAATTATTTTTATCAACGCTAGTCCACTACACTTCCATTTCCCATCTGGTGTTCAAAAGACTGGTTAATCAATCCCATAGCGTAAGGAATTTGATCAAGTGAGCTCAGACGAAATTCAACTTCTCCATTACCCCAACGACCTAAACCCGCAACGTTTCGGGTCATTCCTTTCGGATCATGGACCTTCTCATATGGCATGTTGAGCATTAACAACAAACTATTAGCCAGAGGAATTATGTCCACGAAATTAGTTTCTGCTTTATAAGCGATATATAACTTTAGAGGTTCTTCATATACAACATTATCGATTGACAGAATTTCTTTTCGGATAGCGTCAAACAAAGCTTTTGAAAATTTTCCCTCTTGCAAATATTCAAAGTTATGGATCGAATATTCGCTTGGTAATTTTGCCGTTTCCCTGTAATTAAACAACAGATCATCCGAAACGTTTGGAAATCTCCAAACAACCTTGGCTAGTTCTGCCAAACGATGCGCACGATTTTCAATTGATTGCTGGTTCCAGGTCTCAGTTTCTCCCAATCCTTTGTTCAGCGTAAGTGGGCTAAAGGCAAAACCTCCCTTCATTGTTTTCTTTTCGGTAAATGAACGGTCGCTATACTCTGGATTGTATCCAGTCAAAGTTAGATTGCCCAAAGTATGAAGCATCGTTTCATGAACTTTCTTCCATTCAGGACCCAATTCTTTTTGCCATTCAGTTGATAAATTCGGATTTTGAGGCATAATGTGTTCTATAGTGTAATTCCCTACAATGACATATTCTTTCTTATCGTGGTTTTCCAGCTTTCTCAGCCAATAGCTACGACCTCGAAAATTGTATAAATCCCTACGTTTGATTTCCCTAATAAACTCTTCATCAGATGGGAAACGCCTGTAAGAAGGCATCAAAACAAAGGAAACAGCAACACTTTCAAGATAGTTTGCTTTTTTGATCGTTTTAGTAAAAGTTGAGAACGTCTTGTTGAGCGAATTTGTGGGAATACTACAGACGTAGCGCCTGAAGACATATGATTCAATCAGCCTTAATATTTCCAGAAAATCTGTTTTGCTCAGGAGATCATTTCGATAATCTTGATATAGTTCCAGCATGAAAGGATAGGCTGTATCAACATTCAGTTCTCTCAAGTCTTGGAATGCTTGGCCAAGGTCTTTATCCGTTTCTTTGCCAAGTGCCATTGCCTGGTAGAACTCAGAGAATTGACTGATGTCTGCAAGACGACTTTCAAGGTCACTAAAAGGATTTTCTGGATCAGCTGAAAAAACCTTAAATGATCTATACACGTCCCTGATTCGAGGAATTTCCCCTGTACGAACCGTTAGGTAATGCCGCATAAAGGCATCGAAATGTTGTTCGTACGCTTCTTGACCAAAGCCAACTTCCATTGGGCGCCAGTACTCATTGTATAAATCATTTTGTCTCTCTGGGGGTAGATCCATCAACACATAATTTCGAATCAGATCTGCCTGACTTAATTCCTTTCCGGTCGAATTCATACTTTCAAATATCAATTGTGGATTATCATCTTTTGATAACGAAATACTTACGATCATCAACTTTGCCAGACCAGAACATAAAGCTGTTAGATTTGTTCCAAGAGTTTTTAATCTTTCCTCGAAAAATCGAAAAGCTGCTTCTATTCGTCTGGAAGAATTAACCGGTGACTTTCTCTGAGTGACCAAATTGATAAGGGTGTCCTTATCTGTCTGAGTAAGTAACAGCTTGTACCTTTTGTCGTCTTTCTCAAGGCGATTGATCAAATAGTACTCACGGATCTTTTCAGCTGAAAAGCCCTCACAAGGTTCATCATCTCCTACATGCCTGGCAAGAGCTTCAAGTAGTATCGATAACGTTGTCAACCTTTGTTGACCATCAATTACCATCGATGGCTGAAATACAGCATCGGCTTTTTCATGCAAAATATAGACAATGGAACCAATAAAATGTGAGTTAATACCGTCGTTTTTCCCTGTCCGAACAATATCATCCCATAGTTGTTTGATTTGCTCCTCACCCCAGCTATAGGTGCGTTGGAAAATCGGGATAGTAAATTGGGTGGATTTCTTTAAAAAATCTAACAACTTATATTCAACAGCATGCATCAGACATAATCCTTTCCAGTCCATCCGGATTTTACAATAATAACCCATTTCTATTGTTTTTTTCTCGGTTTTAAGTTTTGAGAAAAATGTTTGAAGATGGTTCAAATTTCTTTTAAATGAGACTCTTCATTTTAAATAATGCATCGTCCGCTAATATCGTATTGAAAAGTTATATTTGTAGTGAACGGGAGCATGCTCAGATTGGTCTTTGCTAAGTTTCAAAACTTCTTTTACTGAAGTTTTTTTCCTTTTTTTGTTAAGAAAAATCAAAATCCTTTCGAGCACTATCCTCGTAGCAAGCTACGGGGATAAGCCTACCTCTACATGATAAAACAACCAAATGGATGGTTATATCTCGGTAGTGAAGAGAGGAAGGAACAGTTTTTCAAGCCATTCGACCCTCTGACATGAGTGTTTTAGCAAAAAGATGTCTTGACACATAAATTAAATGGATGTATTATCAACATGACACCGTGTCACTTTGAGGATAAAATGCCGAAACCAACTTTCATGAACCTACCGGAGGAGAAGAAGCGCGTGATCCTACGCGCCATCAGAGAAGAATTTGTCGCGCATCCGGTCCATA
>CAXYYH010000007.1:0-111508 GCA_964293995.1 uncultured Anaerolineaceae bacterium | reverse complement strand
GAATGGTGCTTCTTGTTTTCACCATTGTAGCTTTAATATACAAGGTCGTGATTGAAAATGCCCCAGGAAATGGGGCATTTTCAATCCGACGGGATGAAAAAATTATTGGGTGAAACCAGACAATTTCATTTAGGTCTATACGTTCAACGTCGGATTGAAGCGGCGGTTTTCACCCACCGCTTCAATCGCGACCTACATCTGCTGATTTTTATACCAGGCAATCAAAAAAGAGATGCGTCTGTCAGCATCTCCTTTTTCATTAATTCTGTGCTGTTATTCGATCACAAACTTTAACAAACTACTGTTGCTTGCGTCGCTGACCCATATTTCACCGTCCCGGCCGATGGTGATGCCGCTGATGGTGGTCATCATATAGCTGTTATCGAAGCCTCCCCAGAGGTACTGGAACTTGCCCTGCAGATCAAAAACGATGATTCTGCCGCGATCGGGGTCGGTAATCAGGATGTTTCCTTCGCCATCCAGCGCGAGGAAAGGCTTGTTATCCAGGGACTGACTCTGCCAGGCGTCGACTTCCCAGAAAAAGACAGAAGTATATTGAAGCTTGCTGGCATCGGGTTCAAAGATCTGAATCCGGTTGTTCCAGGTATCAGCGACATAGACATTGCCGTCGGAATCGACGTCTATGCCAACCGGCTCGTCCAGTTTGCCAACCTCAAGCCCCAATCCACCAAACTGGGTCAGGTAGTTGCCCTCAGCGTCGAAGATCACGACCCGCTGTTTGCCGGTATCGGTGACATAAACGCGATTGTCCTTATCGACCGCGATGCCGCGCGGCCCCCAGAAGCCGTCCATTGTTCCAGCGACCTCAAAGGCCGACCACATTCGCAGGAATTGACCATCCGGGCTGAAGACCTGAATGCGGTGGTTCCAGGTATCGGCGACATAGACGTTGCCGTCCGGCCCGACGGCGATACCCCAGGGTTCGTTGAACCTGCCGCCTGGCGTTTCGCCATCCATCACGTTGCCGTAGTTGCCCCAGGCGTTCAGATAAAGCCCCTGGGCGTCGAGATGGACAATGCGGTGGTTGCGCGAATCTGCCAGGTAGATGCTGCCGTCGGAGGCGGTCGCCATATCCCGTGGGGCGTTGAGGGTGAGATCACCCGCCACGCTGATGACCAGCTGCGGGTCGTAACTGCGCACGCCTTCGGCGTAGGGGTCGACGCGCGGTTCGGCTGGCTTTGGGCTGATGCCATATTCCCAGATCTTAGCGGCAACGTCCTTTCGTATGAACATTCGGGCGGTGTCCGCGGGGGACCAGGTCGCCAGCGTGAGACCGCTGTTGTTGAAAACGCGGGCATAGTCGCTGTAATCGCGGTTGAACCAAACCTTCCAAAGGGCAGCGCGTTTGGCCGGATCTCTCAAATCATCCCAGACGCGCTGAAGGGTCCAGTTGCGGTAGAGATCCTCGTTGGGCCACCACATGCGCTTGTAATCGTATTGGTAATAATCGTCCCGAACAACAGGCTCGATGCGCGCGAAATTGCTGGCACCGACGACAATGATGGGATAATCCTGCAGCGTTTTGCTGATCTCGCTGTTGAAATCGTATTTATTGGGGTAATCACGCATGTACCACCAATAGGGGTAGCGCACGTCATTATCATAAGCGATCTTGATCGATTTATCGCCGTAAAGGCGTTTGGAGATGGTCTCAATTTGATAGACCGTGCTCTTCATGTCTTCAGTTGAATGCGCGTAGACAAGCAATTCGCGGGCGTTGTCAAAATCGATAAAAGCCGCTCGCCAGGAGGTGCGCGCGGTTTGAACAGCAAGCAAGGCGAAGAATGCCAGCAAAAGCAGGTGGGCGAAAGTTCGACCAGACCAGGTTCTGATGAGACCGATCAGGGCAATGCCGGTACCGACCGTGCCGATCAGTGCCAGAAGGAAGGTGCTGGTGGATTGCAGCTGGATAAGCTCTTTGCCCTGGAAGGGTGGGTTGTTGCCCAGGACGGAGCCAAGCAGGCTGCCAAATGCAAGCAGGAAGACAGGCAGCAAAACAGGCACAATCCAGCCAAAGCGCTGGCGCAGCTGCTGCCAGTCGAGATGCTCGATCAGGTAGCCAAGCGCCCAACCAGCGGTGAGGATCATCGGCATGGTGATGTGGGTCGTGAGCCAGGGCATGCGTTCACCAGCGACGGAAAAAGCCAGCAGGCTCATGATCGACCAGTAGACTAACAATAACAAGGTCGGCAATTCCCTGGCCTGGCCGCCGACTTCGGGAAAATCATGGAAAAGTTTCTGCAAGAAGCCAGGTTTTTCTGTCTCAGATCCGTCCGGATCAGAAAGTGTTTCGGAAACATCCTCTTCCTCTTCTGTTTGAACGAGCGCGATATCCTGAGATTTATCCAAGCTTTGGTCTTCAACTTGATCGGCTTCAAAACCGGAGTCAGAATCTGAATCCAAATCCGAAACCAATTCAGGGTCAGGGGTTCCTTCTGTTTCGGGCCTCGTCGCATAGGCAAAGGGGTCTTTGGTACTTGCGAAGAAGATTTTTTTCTTCAGGCCAATGAAAAAGGCGACAATGACGCCAAATGCGGGCAGGAATTCATATACGGGCACCTGCACCAGGGCGTAATAATAGAGGGGTTGGGTGCCGCGTTCGACCGCCTGTTGATCCATCCAGTAACCAAGCGCTCCGACAATTCCTTTGAAAAATCCCTCTCCGTGGGTGAAGATGCTGGTATAAAAGAGAATGAAAATGCCCCAAAAGATCGCCATACTGCGTAAAAAAACCTTGCGGTTCCAAAGCATGCCCAGGAACAGCGAAATAAGCGTCAGGACAACGAAAACGATTCCCGAACGAATAATGCCATTTTGCCCATAATCTGTGGGGTCAAAACCGAGAAGCTTTAGGAATATCGCGCTCATAAGCGGCAGGATCAGGATCAGCTGCAGCCAGATCAGGTCAAAACTGCGCAGGTGAGAGAGGTTTACCCAGCCGTAACCACTAAAAAGGGTGTAGAGGGCAAAAATTACTGCCAGCCCGGTAAGTCCAGCGGCAATAAGCAGGGGTATGGAGCTGTTGATGATGAAGGTTTGGATCGGTTCGCCTGTGGTTGGGTCGGTCAGCGCGGGTTGGCTGGCAGTAGGCGTACGATGAAGCATATAAACGGTAAGCGTGACAAGCAAAAGTATGAGGGTAGCCATCACTGCCAGTCGGAAGAGCGACTTGAATTTGGGATCGCGCCACTGCTTGCTGAGGACATCCGCGATAAACAGCAAGGCAAGGAAGACCAAAGCTTCGGCTGAGAAAATAAAAGAGGTGGCTTTATCAGCATAGTGCATAGCGGTGATGAAAACCAGCCAGTAGAGCCATTTATGCTTGCCGTCTTCGAGATAACGCAGGAAAAGCCAAAGCATGACCAGTCCCCAAAAGACGATAAAGACCTCGTTGCGCGTGTAGCGGCTGTAGAAAAGGATGTAAGGGGAGATCAGAAAGAGCGCACCAGCCGCCAGCGCGCCAACCCTGCCAAGATAGCGGCGCCAGGCAAAGAGCGCGAAGGCGACGATGGCGATGCCAAACAGGGCGGCTGGAATGCGGGCGGAAAAGTCGGAATCGCCAAACATGAAATAGGAAAAAGCCAGTGCGTGGAACTGGAAGGGACCGTGCGTGACCGGATCGTAGACGTAGGTGTTAAAGGTGTAAGCCGGCACGACATGGTTGATCTCGTCATGCGACATGGTACGTGTGCCCAGGTCATAGAAACGCGTGAAGATCGTCAGGGCAAGAATGAGGATGATCAGCAGTTTTTCGATGGTAAGGGCTGGCCACCAGGAGAAGACAGCTTTGTCCAGCCAGGCATCGCGGTTCGTTTTTTGGGAAGAGAGAATAGCAAGGTCCATAACGGCTCCATTTGATCGAAGAGAATAAATTAAGCATAACCCGATGGCCTGAAATCGGCAAGTCAGGCGAATGGTTTGCCTGGATCAAAATGGGCTGGGTCGGGATGGCCTTGTTGAACATAATGGGTGGTTTCATCCATTATTTTCAAACCACCGGGTCAAAATTTTGTTGCAACCAAGGTTTGTATGAAGATGTTGGTCTGTTGACTTGTTTAAAACTTCAGGCTGGCAATTTGCCAGCCTGAGAGCGTTTGAAGCCATGAGGATTGCGAAGCCTATTTCGAAAAAAATTATTTATTGTTCACGATAACAGGTATCGCGTTGACAAAAGGCGATGGTTCGATGTAATCGATCGTGATCTGACAGATATGCATATATTTCAATTCTGAGGACGAATAGATATCAATGCGAATCTGATATGAATATTGATCAACGACCGTGTGATTTACCGCTTTATACTTATTGAACGGCTCACCAGAAGAATACATTGAGCCAGTAGTGTCATAAAGGATGTTATCGGCTGTTTTTCCCTTCCAATGCTCTCTTTCGATCCAGAACTTTAATTCAGCGTTGGCTGTACTTGCCACCCAGTCTGTACCTGTCCAGTAGACATTCGTTATTTTGGAGCCGATCGGCAGGCTGAATGGGAAATAGGTCGTTGTCCAATCAGAATTTTGGCCTGATGGGGTAATAGTACCCAAACATCCCCAGCCATGAGGTAATAGTCTGGTGTTAAATGATCGGTTCCAGGGCTGGAGGTTCCATCCGCTGATGACAACCCTCTTTTGGCCAGCAGCAACCTGCGGAATTTCATCGACAAAATAACCCTCAGTCTCTTCGATGTCCGGAGCTGGTTCCGGAATTGGGGCAACACCGGTTATATCACTCAATTCTTCCTGAACTGGAGGTTCATCACCCGCAATGGCTTGAGATTGCCCCAGGGAAGAGATCAGCATGACTGCGATCAAAACCAGGAAAATGCTTAGAGAAATATTCTTTTTCATGTTAATCCTTTCTTTTTTTAGAATTGCTCAATAACGTTGCTGGAACCCCAAAGGTGAAAAAAAGCCCTGATCAAGATCGGAGTCCCATTGAAGACTGGGAACCAAACAAGTGGTTTTCTCAATAAACAAAAGACGAAAAAATAAATTGGTAGTTGTTGAATGATCCTCCTTTTTTAGGAATGGTTTCTTCCCAAATAGTATTACCTTGATCCAAATTAATAATGAACCGTATAGACTTTCACAAAAAATCAGAGCGAGGATCTTTAAGATGCTCTTTCTGATTCCAATGACAATAACTGACATGACCAACGGTTGCCAGTCTGAAGGGACAGCAAAAGCTTGTATCAATAACAGTATTATAAAGTTGGGCATATTTATGGTCAAGGAATATTATGAGAGAAGAGCAATTCTCTGTATGGAGAAAATAAGACCTGGGTTAGGTGTAAATGTCGCTAAAGATGTAAATGTAGAAGTAAAAATCCGGTCATTTAATGTGTAAAAGTGGCGTACGGGGTCATACCCGCTACAGATCGATTTCGGGTCAAGAATCAGATAACATTTGCTTGAGGTAAGGAGGAGCTAAGTGGCACAAATTTCATTTTGAGAAATGCTGAATGTTATCCGGTGAGGTTTTAAGAAAAATGTGGGGGAGCACATTTTTGTGTTTGGATATTGGCCTTACGGTCATTAAATAAAAAAATGAGCGCGGGGAGGATCGAACTCCCAACAAACGGCTTAAAAGGCCGCTGCTCTGCCATTGAGCTACGCGCCCGTGTGGACGAATTGCTATTTTAGCACGCACTTGCAGACGCGTCAAATGTTTTTCCAACGAAATTATTCATCGAATTCAATATCACCGCGAATTCACTGTGTATAATTAACCAATAAAATACCCGAGGTGCATGATGGCAAAAGAGAAACTTCCTTATGGGCTCTGGACCAGCCAGGTCTCCCCAGCGATGATCGGCGGAGGGATCCGCATAAATGATGTCCAATTCTCACCCGACGGCAGGACTTTGGTTTGGTCACAGTCGCAGGACGGCAAAACAACCTTATTTGCTCAACAGGGCAATGACGCCCCCTGGGATCTGAGTGGCGAGTTCAATCCGAGCGGAGCGGTCGGTTATGGCGGCGGCGACTTTGTCGCGGTAAACGATGGCGTTTATTTTGCCGACCGCGACGGCAGGCTTTATTACAAAAGCTATGGGGCTGGTTTACCGGCTGCCATTACCCCTCAATTTGGCGGCTGCGCCGCGCCTGTGCCTGTCCCAACGAGAGATTTTGTGGTTTATGTGCATACTTATGAGGGTAAGGATGTGCTGGCGGGCGTTGATAGCCAGGGCAGAGAGTGGCCTGTAATTCTGGCTCAGGGCGCGGATTTTTATCTGCACCCGGCTGTTCACCCTGACGGAAACTTGCTTGCCTGGGTTGAGTGGGATCACCCCAACATGCCCTGGGACGGCGCAAGGCTGATGCTGATGTCCTTAAAGGAAGATGATCAGGCTATCCTGCTGCCGGGACAAGTTGCCGGAAGCGAAACGCAGGCTGTTTTTCAGCCGATCTTCTCACCCGACGGCAGTAAACTTGCCTGGTTACAGAACACGGACGAGTTTGACGATCTGATCGTGATGGATCTCCTAAGCGGGGAACGAACCAGGCTGTTGGAAAACCGCAATCTTCTGCCGCCAGCCTGGGTGCAGGGCGATCGGGTTTTGGCATGGAGCGCGGATTCGTCTGAGATCTATTTTTTGGAAAATGAGCTTGGGACTGTCACACTGAATAAAGTTAACCTACGCAACAAGCAGGAAGAGCGGATCGACATACAGCCATACACTCTCCTGGAACAACTGAGCCTTTCTCCGCAAGGTGAGATCGCGATGATCGCGCAATCCCCTGCCCTGGCACCGCGTATCATTGTCAGATCAGAAAATGAAACAAAGGTTGTGATGCGCAGCCAGGCGGACACGCTCGGGCAGGCTGAATTTGCGCGCCCTGAGAGGGTCAGCTGGGCTTCATCCGATGGCGTGCAGGTGCATGGTCTCTATTATCCGCCCACCAACACGCGGTTCACCAACGACGGCGCGCCGCCGATGGTCACAGCCATTCACGGTGGACCGACTTCTCAGGTCTACAACGCTTTCAACATGGATGGAGCTTTTTTCACCAGCCGCGGTTACGCTTATTTGGTGGTCAACTACCGCGGCAGCACTGGTTACGGTCGCAGTTATCGGGACGCGCTCAAAGGCAACTGGGGCAAGCTGGACCTACAGGACGCGATTGAGGGCTGCCAGGCGATGGTCGAACGTGGTTTGGCAGACCCGAACAAACTGATCATTAAAGGCGGCAGCGCCGGTGGATATACCGTTTTGAACGCACTGGTGCATCATCCGGGCTTCTTCAAAGCAGGGATCTGCTCCTATGGGGTTTCAAACCTCTTTTTGCTGGATATGGACACCCATAAATTTGAGGCGCATTACACCAAATCGCTGGTTGGTAGCCTGCCGGAAGCCGCAGAGAAGTATCAAGCCTGGTCGCCCGTCTTTCATGCCGAAAAGATCCGCGACGCGATTGCAATATTTCAGGGAGATAAGGATGGAGTTGTACCGCCTGAACAATCTGAGGCGATCGTGCGCCAGCTGAGAGCCAATCGCGTTCCGCATGTTTACAAATTGTACGAAGGGGAAGGTCACGGCTTCCGCAAAAAGGAAAATCTGATCGATTTTTACGAAACGATCGATCAATTCCTGAAACAGTACGTCATTTTCAGCGCATAGGAAGGATATTTATGGAAATCACAATGAAATCAGTAAACGGTGAGCAGCTGCAGGGCAGGGTCTGGGGCGATGCGCAGACTGCCAGGGCAGTTGTCGTGTTGGTACATGGTTTGGGCGAGCATGTCGGACGTTACGAGCATGTGGCCGCAAAGTTTTTGGAACGCGGCTACCTCCTGCTGGGTTTTGACCAACAGGGGCACGGCAAGACCGCAGGTAAGCGGGGCGTGATCGCTGCGAACGATTCGCTTCTGCGGGATATCGAAGCGGCGGTCCTGCTGGCGAAGCAGATGGCGCCTGATGAGCCAGTCTTTCTCTATGGGCACAGCATGGGCGCGCTGGAAGTTTTGTATTACGGTCTGAAGGGCAAAGAGAGCGTTGCAGGGATCATGGCGACCAGTCCGGCGCTGGATGAAAACAGCATGAGCAAGGCTCAGAAAGCGCTGGTTTCTATTATGAAGAAGATCCTGCCTGATCTGACTGTGGATAATGGTCTGGCGGTGGAGGCACTGTCGAGGGATGCAAAGGTTGTTGAAGCCTATCAAAAGGATCCGCTCGTGCATCCGAAAGCGAGTGTGGGATTGGCGGCTTTTATGACTGACGCGGCAGAATATGTGCGTGAGCATGCACATGACTGGTCGGTTCCGCTTTACCTGGCGCACGGCAGCGCGGACGCGATCTGCCCGATCGCAGGGGTGGAGAAATTTGCCAAAGAGCTTGGAGAAAAGGTCACTTTTGTGCGATGGGAGGGTTTGTTCCACGAGACGCATAATGAGCCGGAAAAGGATGTCGTAATTGCGCGGATGCTGGATTGGCTGGATGAGCAGGTTTAGAAAATGGATGAACTCGCGTAGGGCTTGATCAACCTACGCGAGTCAACTTTAACTGATTTTTTACGGAAAGAGAGATTCTGCCATCAGGATCAGGGTCTCTGGGTCCTGGCCAATGAGTTGGATGCTCCGACCATCTTTTTCAAACGAGAGCGTGAAGAGGCTGATGGAAGTGTTCCAGACCTGCCCGTTCTGATCCCATTCTCCATGAATTAGACCAGCTGGATAAAGTTCATTTAGCAAAACTTCTTCGATCGCTTCTGTTCCAACCAGAAGTTGTGGATTGCCATCTGAAACTACCATCATGATCCTCTGACCATCTTCATCTGTCCAGATAAACTCTGACCAGCCAAAACCGTCCTCTTCTTTCACTGGGTAGTAGGAGTAATGGTCGTCTGCGAGTTCAAAACCATTTGGGTTGTATGTGGGTAGGCTAATGCCATTTTTTGCTGCCTGGCTGAGCGGGATACTGACCGGTAGAACGGTGGTAACTTCATCAGCTGTGGGGTATTCGTGACTAACCAGGAAGTTTTGCTCACCAATTTTGACGATCAGATCCTGCAGTTTGGCCCGGACAGAAGGTACAGCGAAAGCCATACTCACAAATACGAGCAGAACTGTCAATGTGAGGCCCAGCGCCAAACGTGGTCTTGAAAAGAAAGGCGTGGTAATGTGCTTTTGTGTGCTTGCGTCCAAACGGTTTTTCAATTGTTTGGCGAAGCGGGGATCAGGTTCCTGCCTGAGTGAGTGCATAAAATTGTCATTCATTTTTTACCTCCATTTGTGTGCGTAAATATTCGATAGTACGAAAGAGACGGGTTCCAACGTTGGATTCGGTGAGATGAGTTAATTTCGCGATCTCGCGATTATTCAAGCCCGCGCCGTACTTGAGGGCAACCAGTTCCTGATCCCGCTCCTGCAGTTGAGCGATCAGACTGGTCAGTAGTATCTTTTTGTCAAGGTTATTGGTTTCGGAGTTTTGGTCTGACAGGATTGTGTCTTCGAAAGAAGTCTCAGACAGCGAGGTTTTTTTGTGCTCGCGTAGGTATTCTTTGAAGACATTTCGGGCGATTCCGAACATCCATGATTCGACCCTGGCCTGGTCGGAGCGATATCGCGATTTTTTGCTCCAGGCGCGTTCGAAAACGGTGCTGGTCAGATCTTGAGCGGTCTGTTCCCTGCCTGTTCGATAAAGAAAGTAATTGTAAAGGCGGGGAAGCATGGCATTGAAAAGCTCGTCCCAGTCCAGGCTATCCTTTTGCGGGTTGAAAAGTGTGAGTGCGTTAATGTTTTTCATCTCACTAATGAATTGACTTTTTTGATGAATGTATCACAAATTGGATGTAAAAAAAGAAAAAGCAGACCTTTCGGGTCTGCCTGAGGCGGAGAGGGCGGGATTCGAACCCGCGATACCTCTCGGTATACTCGCTTTCCAAGCGAGCGCACTAGGCCAACTATGCGACCTCTCCGCGTGAGCCGATATTATAACAGACTTTGCGAAGTTGCAAGGCTGTTTTTTGGATTCACCGTTTTTTTGGATTCAATATGATTAATGTCTCTATTACATGATTAAAAAGGTGAATTGACGATAAGTTTGTAACGTTGGATTGAAGAATTGGGCCTCAAGGCCCAATTCTTCAATACCCCTTCGGGTACCTTGTCTCAACCTACACAATATTGTGCTGTTATTTCTTCAAAGCTTCCTTTAATTGCGTCAGGATGTCCACCGGTGTGGGGTCGACGCCGTAGGCAAGCGCCAGGTAATAGGAAACGTAATCGCCAAACTGCAGCAAACTGAACATTTGCGACAGGCGATCATCGCTGCTTGCCTTTACTTCTTCAACAGCAATACCAGCCTGTAAAAAGAACTGTTTGCTGTGCTCAATCCTCTTTTGGTTGCGGGGGTGGTCCATCGGCGCGCGCAGGAAGATGGCGGTGGTCTTCTCATACAGGGACTCAGGATAAAGCAAACCCGCCAGGGTGTTATGGTTCATTTCGGGAATGCCCTCAAAACTTGCCCAGGCTTTTGCCAGCTCATTGATCTGTGTTTTCCAACGCCGGGCGATGACTTCCAGCTGTCCAGCTCCAAAGATCACGATATTGCGGTTCAGCAGCTGACCGGCAAGGCGGCGGGCAGGGTTGTGAGCGAGATCAATCTCCGGCCCGAGGAGGTGATCCTGTTTGCGCATTTCCGTTATAGCATTGCGGATGTGCGAGTCCTGATCGCTTACCAACCCGATGCGGGAAAGAAGCGCCAACAGAAGCCCGAAAGACCAGGCGATCGCGGTTCGGGGTTGTCCATCGTGTTCGAAGCGCCAGTGGGTAATTTCAGCTTCTTTTGCTTTGCGCTCAAGCGCTCCGCCGGTCGAAATGGCGATCAGAGAGCAATTACGGGTCAGGGCGGTCTCGAAAGAGCTCAGAGTTTCTTCGGTGTTGCCGGAATGGGAAGAACAAATGACGAGGCAGTCTTCACCCTGCGCCCAGGCCGGCAGGCCGTAATTGCGCCAGGAAGAGACGGGAACCGGCATGATCTCAGAACAATAGGCACTGAGAAGATCCCCTCCAATTGCCGAACCGCCCATCCCGCAGATCAAAATTTGCCTAATTTCCGGGAAAGTGGGCAGATCGAAAAGAAAGCCTTTTTGCCAGGCTGCATCGAGATTGTCCGGTAGGGCACGGATGTAGCCTGCCATATCCTGAGGGTCATTGATGCTGTTTTGTTCTGTCATGTTTCTCCTGTTTTCAATGATTACCAGGCCACTGTTCAAGGTGTGGCAGTATGGTCTGGTGTTGGTGCTGGTGTGGGTGTGGCCTGGTCGGTCACCTGAATACGGACGTAAAAAGGCGCGTCGGCGTTGAAGCCGATGCCGAATAAGTTGCCATTCGCGTCCTTGAGCATCCAGTTGCTTTGGTAAGATCCGGGTGCGGTTGGCGCGAAAAAAGTGACGCTGAGATCGATGGCCTGACCAGGCAAAACTTCGCCTGGTAGAAAATGCTCCTGAATAGCTCCCATTGGATTTTGTGAGAAAAATGCCAGCTTGTAAAGGCGGGTCCATTTGCAGGAGCCTGTGTTGACCAGACGCCAGGTCTTCACGAATTCCTGACCGGCATACATTGCTGTATCGTCAGGAATGCTTATATCAAATGGCTCGCCCGGGCTGGCGCGGTTGCAATCGCTGAGGCTTGTGGTGGGGCTTGGCGCGGGGGTTGGCGAGCGTTCGATGGTCGGAATGGTCGTTGGGAATGACAAAGCCGTTGCTGTTGGCGTATCAGCCAGGATGAGTTGCGCTGTCTGGGTCAGTTTTGCCGACTGGGTGACGAGCGCTTCGGATGTTCTCATCAGATCGAGATGTTCGGTGGTTGGCAGCGGCAGGGGCGTCGGGTCCGTGGGACGACATGCTGATAAGCCAAGCCCAAGCAGGATCGGAATCAGAATGAGAAAGGGGAAGCGCCTCTTCATGCTCTGATTTTACTTCATAGCGGCTGGTCTGGTTCAGAACTGGCCGTAAAGGTCTTCATGCTGCTGCCAAAATGGTGTTCAACCGTGCCGTTTGGGAAAACTACGGTGCTGTTTTTGCCCTCGCGGATGACTTCCAGCCCGCGGTAGCGAATTTTTACTTGCCAGGGGAAGGGGTTGGTTCCCCAAAGACGAACCTTGTTTTGATGATAGATCGCGACTCCCGCCAATTCGAGGAAGAGATCGATCGGTAAAAGCCCGCCAGGAGCGTTTTTATAGCCTTGCCCTCTGGCTGTGGTTGCCTGCCAGCGTTCACTGGTAGTGTGATCGGCTTTGAGCAGGGCAATTTGTGCAGACATGAGCTGGGAGAAGAGTTGGAACGCCAGCTCGCGTTCATTTTGGTCAATTAATAGGGAAACAAGGTAAGCATTCCAGCTGAGGTTGATGGTTTGATCTTCAAGTTGTGTTGATAGCAGTTCAGGCAGGCCGAATTTGGTGCCAGCCAGCCACTGGCGCAGGTATGAGACGGACTCTTTCTGATCAGGGTTTGAGAGCGTGGGAGAAAGCAGTTCTCTGAGGAGCCAGCTTAGGTCAAATTGCCTGAGGTCAGCGGTGTAAAGCTGCAGTTGAGCCTTTTCAAGTGGGAAATCTTCGATTCGATCAATACGGGCGTAAACCTGTTGGGTGGTCAGGAAGAAGCTGCCAGGGAGCCAAAGCAGATCCTGCGAGGTGACGAGTTCCCGAATGGCTTCACCCGAGCGGCTTTCACCAATGATGGTGAAAGGGACTGGTTTTTTGATCATCAGTTCGGATTTGATGCGTAAATTCAGGCGGGAAGCCTGGTTGAGATAGATCGGTTTTTGCCCAAATTCCACCAGGTCGCCCTCGTAAAGCATCTGGCCGGGGTGGGATTGATGGGTTTCATGATCGAGTATGCCCGAAGTGAAGCTTTTGTCTTCATTGCTGGCAAGCCAGGCCTGGATCTTTTCTGACCTCGATCGAATTTCAAACAGGGCTTGCTCGTCTTCGAGAGCTTTGGCGATATTGTGAAGGTTTTCCAGTTCAATGAGCAACAGGCAGGCAAGGCCAAAGGATTCGGTGCTGTTTATTCGGGTGGGCAAGCTGGCTTCTTCGGATAAATTGAAATGACTTAAGGAAAGCAAATTACATTGCTCAAGTGTTTGCCATTCGGGCAAACCGTCCTGGTCGCGATCGTTGTCCTGGTTGAACCAGCATTGGCTAAGCCGCAACAAAGCGGGGAAGGCTGATCGCAGGTAATCTTTGTCCTGAATAAGCTGGTGAATTTTCCAGGCTAATTGCGCCAGGCATGGAAAGGGAGGGTCAGACAATTTGTTATCGACACATTGCTCCAATTGATTTTCAAGATAGTTGGCAAAAAGCTGCGCGGCGAGCTGCGTTTGGGCTGGCATCAGGCTCATGAGCATTTGCCATAGTTCGAGCGCATGTACAGATGTGTTGGATTGTGGGCTTGGGTAAACCGAATGAATGCCGCGGCTTTTATGTATGAGAAACTCATCATCCCGCACTTTTTGCAGGAGTTGGAAAGCCTGGTTTTGCTGTGAGAAAAGGGCGGCGTCCCAGTCCGCCAGTGGGGTTGTGATCTGTACCAGGCGCGTCTGATTGTCAAGCTCGAGTCGGGCGATCTCCGCGTCCCAGTTGACCGGGATCCTGAGCTGATTTTTCTTGTTTTCATGATCAGGGTTTGAGAAAATTTCGAGCTGCCAGAAAATGTCGTAACTCTGGCTGGGTTCAAGGCGTTTGCTTTGTTCAAGCCCGATTATCGGGCTAAGAACGGGTTTGGACATCCCCTCCAGCGTAAGTTGGAGCGATAGATTACCGGAAGCAGCCTTGAGATAGGTTTGGTAAGAATGGCTGACATGCCTGAGCTCTGAGCTTCCGCGTAAATTGACCAATCTGGCAGCCATCCCAGCCCCGATCTCCT
Organism: uncultured Anaerolineaceae bacterium; assembly: GCA_964293995.1. Lineage (GTDB taxonomy): Bacteria > Chloroflexota > Anaerolineae > Anaerolineales > Anaerolineaceae > Mesolinea. The sequence continues at coordinate 97,619 of CAXYYH010000007.1, read as the reverse complement.
GGTTTTGGTTGCTGTGGTTGGTGAGTCTGATCCTTCCTATTAAAAGCCCGCCCTCTTTTATCCAAAAATCGACCTGGGCTTCAAGCTCTTCAAATGGGGTCAATATCAGGCGGGTAAAGTTGCTGTAGAGGATCTCAATGCGCGGCGCGGAGAAGAAATCAGCCAGGTTGAAGTGAATCACTTTGTTGAGCGAGAATTGTGGGAAAAGCTGAAAGGACTGGGTCTGCATTCCGAGGGTGGTGTAGAGGTTTATGGGGATGTTTTGCTCAAACCTAAGTTGCCAGATGATATCTGGTTCGGGTTGAGATTGACTGAACTGGCTGTCCGCGCAAAGCGTCAGACCAATAGGATCGTCAGAGAAGAAGGGGCCGATTTTCACAGGCTTATTATACGCCGAGTCCGGTATCCCTCAATTCGGGACACCCAGGGTAATTAGACTGCCCTGCTGGCAGCCCCTCATCCGCCCTACGGGCACCTTCTCCCCGCGGAGAAGGCTTAAGGCTTATACCTCTGACTTGCAGTTTGCAACCCTCACTCTGGAATCCAGAATGCATGCGACCCCGGCTTTATCGATCACTTTGCCCCTCATCCGCCCTTCGGGCACCTTCTCCCCGCGGAGAAGGCTTAAAGTGGTGCCTGCCCTGCGGGCAGCCCCTCACCCTGGTAAACCAGGGCGCAAGCAGTCCTGGCTTCGTCTACTTTGGCCCCTCACCCCAGCTTCGCCGACCCTCTCCCGCTGAGAGGGCTTAATGTCCTTCACATGCTTTGCTGACAGCACCTTAGACTTTGGGATACCAGAGTAAACTGTCCCTGCACGGACTCTGAGTAATTAGATCGCCCTGCGGGCAGTCTCTCCTGCTGAGAGGGCTTTTAGGTGGTGCCCGACTTTCGATTCAATCATTCCCCAGAGGAAGGCTAATTAATCATTTAAACAGGTAGAAGCACCTATATTGGCCCTGACAACGTCTCCTCTCTTATAGTGAAAAGTGGGTTGCAAACGATTAATAGCAATACTCTAAATAGCTCTTAAACCTGATTTAAGATTGCCTTAACCTTAGTTTGTTAACATTAGCGGGTAATACAAATAGAAAAGTATTTAGAGGAGAAAAATGAAGAATTTAAAGAAGTTTTTGACACTTGGCTTCGCCTTGCTTATGGTTATGGCAATGGTTGTAAGCTGTACCAAGCCCGCAGTTGATACCACTCCAGCTCCCTCAACCGGGGATACCGCTGATACGACTACTGGCACCATCACTTTAGCCGGTTCGACCACCGTTCAACCTCTGGCCGAAAAATTTGCTGAAGCCTACATGGCTGAACACTCTGGCGTCCGCATCGATGTCCAGGGCGGCGGTTCAAGCGTGGGCGTGAAAGCTGCCGGTGAGAAAACCGCCAATATCGGTATGGCTTCCCGCGAAGTCAAAGATAGCGAAAAAACAGATTTCCCCGAACTCAAAGTTTTCGTTATCGCCCGCGATGGCATCGCGCTTGTCGTTCATGACGACGTTAAAGTCGAAGATCTGACCATTGAACAGATCAAGGGCATTTTTGGCGGCACCATTACCAACTGGAAAGAAGTTGGTGGCGATGACGCTGGCATTATCGTTGTTTCCCGTGAAGAGGGTTCCGGCACCCGCGCAGCATTCGAAGAAATGGTGATGGGTGAAGATGTTGTCATTACCGACACCGCCATTCTGCAGCCTTCCAACGGTTCCATCCGCACCACTGTTTCCACGACCCCGAATTCCATTGGCTACCTGAGCTTTGGATATCTGGATGACACTGTCAAAGCAGTCAAGGTTGAAGGCGTTGCCCCGACAGAACCCAACGCTGCTGACGGCTCTTATCCCATCGTTCGCCCCCTGAACATGATCACCTCCGGCGAACCGACCGGTGAGGTCAAATCCTTCATCGAGTTCATGCTGGGTGAGGCCGGACAGACCATCGTTGTTGAAGAAGGCTATATTTCAGTTCTTCCGGTTGCTGAAGCACAAGCAACTGAAGAAGTCGTTGAAGAAGGTTTGACCGGAACCGTGACCCTGGCCGGTTCCACTACTGTTCAACCTCTGGCTGAAAAATTCGCCGAAGCCTTCATGGCCGCAAATCCTGACGTCGAAATCACTGTTCAGGGTGGCGGCTCCAGCGTCGGTGTCAAATCCGCTGCTGACGGCACCGCCAACATTGGCATGGCTTCCCGCGATATCAAAGACAGCGAAAAGACCGAATTCCCCGATCTGAATGTTGTCGTGATCGCTCGTGACGGTATCGCCATCGTTGCCTCTCCTGAGATTCCTGTTGAAAACCTGACCATCGATCAGATCAAGGGCATCTTCGGTGGCACGATCACCAACTGGAAAGAAGTTGGCGGCCCCGATGCGGCCATTATCGTTGTCTCCCGTGAAGAAGGTTCCGGTACACGCGCCGCTTTTGAAGAAATGGTGCTTGGCGAAGACGTTCTGATCACAGATACCGCGATTCTGCAGCCCTCCAACGGCTCTGTCCGCACAACCGTTTCAACCACCCCGAATTCAATCGGTTACCTGAGCTTTGGTTACCTGGACGAAACTGTCAAGGCCATCTCTGTCGAAGGTGTTGCACCGACCGAAGAAAATGCTTCTGACGGTTCTTACCCCATCGTTCGTCCTTTGAACATGATCACCAAGGGTGCTCCCGAAGGTGCAGTAAAAGCATTCCTCGATTTCATTTTGACCGAAGAAGGCCAAAAGATCGTGTCCGATGAAGGCTACATCTCCGTTCTCGAAAAACCCTTGAGCGGTACTGTGACCCTGGCCGGTTCCACTACTGTTCAACCTCTGGCTGAAAAATTTGCCGAAGCTTTCATGGCTGCGAATCCTGACGTCGAAATCACCGTTCAGGGTGGTGGCTCCAGCGTCGGTGTCAAATCCGCTGCTGACGGCACCGCCAACATTGGTATGGCTTCCCGCGATATCAAAGACAGCGAAAAGACCGAATTCCCCGATCTGAACGTTGTTGTCATCGCCCGTGACGGTATTGCCATCGTTGCCTCTCCTGAGATTCCTGTTGAAAACCTGACCATCGATCAGATCAAGGGCATCTTCGGTGGCACGATCACCAACTGGAAAGAAGTTGGCGGCCCCGATGCGGCCATTATCGTTGTCTCCCGTGAAGAAGGTTCCGGTACACGCGCCGCTTTTGAAGAAATGGTGCTTGGCGAAGACGTTCTGATCACAGATACCGCGATTCTGCAGCCCTCCAACGGCTCTGTCCGCACAACCGTTTCAACCACCCCGAATTCAATCGGTTACCTGAGCTTTGGTTACCTCGATGAATCCGTCAAGGCTATCTCTGTCGAAGGTGTTGCACCGACCGAAGAAAACGCTTCCAATGGAACCTACCCGATTGTCCGTCCTTTGAACATGATCACCAAGGGTGCTCCCGAAGGCGCAGTAAAAGCATTCCTCGATTTCATCCTGAGTGCTGATGGCCAGGCGATCGTATCCGAAGAAGGATACATCGCGGTGAAATAAACGTGAGTCAAGGAATTTACGAATATAATAGTTCAGCATCTCTGCCAATCATTGGCAGAGATGCCAGAATTAAGAAAGAACCCGGAGGTCAAAGAAGCACTATGAGCACACGAATGATCGTGGACAAAGCGGTAAAGTACATCCTCTTTATTAGTGCTATTCTTTCAATCATCATCGTCTTGGCTATCGCTTTCTTCATTTTTCAGGAGAGCGTTCAGGCCTGGAAGGAAATTGGCGTTGGAGAGATGCTCTTCAAACGTGTCTGGCGACCAGGGCAGGACCAATACGGAATTCTGGCAATGATCTATGGGTCAGTCGCGGTCACTTTTGGCGCGATCATCCTTGGTGTTCCGCTGGCATTGGGAACGGCTATTTTCCTGGGCGAAATTGCTCCCAAAGGCGTCAGGGCTGTTTTGCGACCAGCCGTGCAGTTGTTGGCTGGTATCCCCTCTGTGGTTTATGGCCTCTTTGGCATGGTGGTGTTGGTTCCGATGGTTCGGCAGATCAATGTGCCGGGCAATTCAGGCTATGGATTGCTGGCAGCTTCGATCGTTCTGGCGGTTATGATCCTGCCGACGATCACGAGCATTGCTGAAGACGCCATTCGGGCCGTACCAGACAGCTACCGCTCCGGGTCGCTCGCATTGGGCGCTACCCGATGGCAAACGATCACGAAAGTCGTTCTGCCAGCCGGTCGGTCTGGAATTATCGCTGGGATTATTCTGGGAGTAGGCAGAGCGCTGGGTGAGACCATGGCAATGATCATGGTCATTGGCAACTCGGTCATTTTCCCCAGGCCTCTCACCAAGAATCCGCTGACCTTCTTCCTCTCCCAGGCTCGTACTCTGACTGGTAATATCGCGGTTGAGATCAGTTACGCGACCGGTGTACACGAGAGCGCGCTTTTTGCCACCGGTGTGGTTTTATTTGTGCTGATCATAGTGGTCAACGCCAGCGCACGATGGCTGATCAGCCGCCAGAGTGATGTTCAGACGACAAGGCAGGGATAAATATGATCCAGGAAACAAAAATGACAACCCTGATGTCAGAAGAGGCGACAGAGCGCGATCTGAAAATGCGCAAAAGTTCTCAAAAATTCTGGTTTGCAGCCACATGGATCTTTGGAGCGATCACGTTCTCGATCCTTTTACTGGTGATAGGTTATGTCATCATTCAGGGCGGCAAAGCTGTTAACTGGGAATTTTTGAGCACAGCCCCAAAAGGTGGGCTTTCAGGTGAAGGCGGCGTATCGACCACCCTGGGAACAACCCTCTATTTGGTCTTATTAACGATTGGAATCTCCACTCCTTTGGGGGTCGGAGCGGCAATTTACCTGATCGAATATGCTGGTGAACAGAGCCTGACCTCACCGGTGCTGCGAGCTTTGATCAGCATCGCAAACTTTGCGGTGGAAACCCTGGCAGGAATCCCCTCGATCATCTACGGCTTGTTTGGTTATGCCTTGTTTGTTTCTGCTTTACGCTTTGGCTGGTCTTTGTTATCGGCCTCGCTGGCAGGAGCTTGTCTGGTTCTGCCGACCATCATCCGCACGACCGAAGAAGCCTTGTTGTCTGTGCCCGATGATTACCGTCGCGGCAGCCTCGCATTGGGTGCGACCAAATGGCAAACGCTGTATAAAGTTGTATTGCCAGCAAGCCTGCCCGGCATCATCACCGGCGTGATCCTGAGTGTTGGGCGTGTGATCAGTGAAACCGCCGTCTTCTTCGTGACCCTGGGCGGCAGCCACCGTTTGCCAACCTCGATCATGGATGGTGGCCGCACGCTGGCGCTGCACCTGTATTATCTCGCAATGGATACCCGCGCTTTTGACAAGGCTATGGGTACCGGTGCTGTTTTGGTCGTTATGATCATTCTGATCAATCTGGCCATTGACTTCGTCTCCCGAAAATTAACCGCTGGACTGAAGGGCAGATAATGAACAATATAAAAATAGAAACAATAAACTACAATCTTTATTATGGAAAATTCCACGCGCTCAGAGATATTAATATAAAGATCCCTGAAAAGAAAGTAACAGCGCTGATCGGCCCTTCCGGTTGCGGAAAAAGTTCATTTTTGCGGACTTTTAACCGCATGAACGATCTCATCCCCGGCGCGAGCATGACCGGTGATGTGCTGATCGATGATCAGGATCTGTTCAAGATCGATCCGGTAGGCCTGCGTCAGAACGTGGGCATGGTCTTCCAGAAACCAAATCCCTTCCCAAAAACGATATTTGATAATATTGCTTACGGACCGAGGGTTAATGGGTTGAAAGATCACAAAAAGTTAGAAGAAATTGTGGAAAACAGCCTGCGTTCAGCCGCTTTGTGGGATGAGGTCAAGGATGACCTTAACAAATCCGGCCTGGCGCTTTCCGGTGGGCAGCAGCAGCGCCTGTGCATCGCGCGGGCGTTGGCAGTTCAACCGAGTGTGATCTTGATGGACGAACCGGCAGCTTCGCTGGACCCGATCGCGACCTTGAAAATTGAAGACCTGATCCATGAACTGTCACAAAACTATACCATCGTGATCGTGACCCACAACATGCAGCAAGCTGGTCGTGTTTCGGATTATACGGCTTTCTTCTATACGGATGAAACCAGAACCGGACGCCTGGTCGAGTTTGATGAAACCAAGACAATTTTCACCAATCCTTCTGATCAAAGGACAGAAGATTACATTACCGGGCGTTTTGGCTAAAGCCTATTTGGGTTTTATGGTGGCTTTTGAAGTGTTTAGCCCCGCCCAGCGCAATGAAACCCGCCATAAAGATTTTTGAAGCTTATGAGATCGTGCAATTGCTGATGGTTGCACGATCTTTTCTTTTTCCAGATATTTGCCTGTGACCTGATCGAATTCCGGATTGGTCGCCAGGTTGAAAACTGTTTTGGCTCCCTCATGAACGGAGTTTCCCCAACTGAGCGGTAACATTCTGATTAGTTTTGTGCGGATGATGCCGGGATGGATGCAATTGACGGTGATGTTGGTATCCGCCAGTTGTTCTGCCAGTTCCCGGGTGGCTGGAATGACCAGTAATTTGCTGCGACAATAGGCCACCCATCGCCAGAAAAACTTCATCTGGGGGTCTTTGATGTTGTGCCAGACCAGGCGGTGACCGATCGAAGACAGGTTCACGATGCGGGACTGGTCTTTGGCGGTCAGGATGGGAATGAGTGAGACGGTCAGCAGAAAAGGTGAGAGATAATTGACCTGAAGCGTTTGCTCAAAACCGTCTTCAGTGATGATTTTGCCATTGGGATAGAGCCCGGCGTTGTTGATCAGAAAATGAAGTCGGTCTGTGGTTTTTTGCACGTTTTCTGCCATAGCCCGCACCTGATCGAGTGAACTGAAATCGGCCAGGACCGGGGTAATTTCCGTATTACCGGTTTCTTTTGAAATATCCTCGATCGCTGAGGAAAGCCGCTGAGGGTTTCTTCCGTGCAAAATCAGCTTCGCGCCTGTTTGGGCAAAGAGTTTCCCGAGTTCTTTACCGATCCCATCGGTCGCGCCTGTGATGAGTACTGTTTTTCCTGCAAGGTTTGGAATCGTTTCCATAGGAGTCTCCTCAATTGGCAATAAAAACCGCCAATCCATTAACCCCTGGAACTGGAAAAGGATACAGGCATTGGAAGGACAAAAGCTATTAAAGGTTGGTCTCAGCTTTTGTCTCGGGCCTTTGCCAATTCTTTTGAAATTAGCCTAAGTCTTCATTAAACACTTTATAAACTTCTGTTGGATAATCCTTCCCGGGAGTAAAATTGACGCTATGAGCGAGCAAACAGATAATCAATCAAAACAAAGCCCTGAGGATGCCGGGTCTTTGGAAGAAGATCCCACTCAGGAAGCTTCAAATACATCCGCTGCCATAGAATCGCTGCCGCGCACGGTTTGGGCGGTGAGTCTGACCAGTTTTTTGATGGATATTTCCAGTGAGATGGTCATCAATGTTCTACCCCTGTTTCTTTCCAACGTGCTGGGGGTCAAAACCAATATCATTGGTCTGATCGAGGGGATCGCCGAGGCGACGGCAAGCATCCTCAAGGTCTTTTCAGGCTGGATTTCGGATCGGATCGGCAGCCGCAAATGGCTGGCGGTTTTTGGCTACGGCTTGTCTGCCCTGACAAAGCCTTTCTTCTGGTTTGCCAACACCTGGCACTATGTAGCAGGGATCCGCTGGGCCGACCGCGTCGGTAAAGGCATCCGCACCGCGCCGCGTGACGCTTTGGTCGCGGATAACGTACAGGCTCAGCATCGCGGACTGGCTTTTGGCTTGCACCGCGCTGCCGATACTGCCGGGGCAATGATCGGATTATTGACCTCTGCATTTTTGGTCTGGCGCCTGCAGGGCAGCAACCAGCTTTTTCAAAACCAGACCTTCAAAACGATCGTTCTGATCAGCATTGTGCCTGCCTTCCTGGCGGTGCTTGCCCTGGCGCTCGGAGCAGAAGAAGCGAAAAAGAAAAGTACGGTTCAGAAACCGAAAATCACATTTAAGGGATTGGGCAAAAACTTCCTGATCTTCATGCTCATCGTTGGCAGTTTTGACCTGGGGAATTCCTCAGACGCATTTTTGGTTCTGCGCGCGCAGGAACGCGGCATGAGTGTTTTACATATATTGCTCATGCTGGCAGCTTTCAATCTGGTTTACGCGCTGGTCTCAACCCCGGCCGGGATTCTTTCAGATAAGGTTGGACGCAAACGAATGATCGTGATCGGCTGGGTGGTATACGCCCTGATCTATCTTGGTTTCGCGTTGGCGAAAACTTCTGTGCATGTCGGCCTGCTTTACCTGCTGTACGGCCTGTATTACGGCCTGACCTATGGTACTGCCAAGGCGATGGTCGGGGATCTGGTGCCAGACTATCTGCGAGGAACGGCGTATGGAACTTACAACGCGATCCTCGGTATTCTGGATTTCCCTGCCTCCCTGATCGCTGGTTTGCTTTGGAGCGGCTTTGGCGGCTGGGCTGGATTTGGGCCTTCCGCGCCTTTCTATTTTGGAGCGATCATGGCCTTGCTGGCTTCCGTTGGCCTGATCTTCTGGAAACCTGCCAAACAGCCTGAGCTGGTGCAGTAGGTACCGCGTGGCGCAGCTTTATTCAAGGGTATAATACTTTTTATGAAAATTGGTGTACTCGCGTATCGTTTTGATTACTATACAAATTTAAGAAATATCCTTTATAAGCTTCCCGAAGCTGAATATGTTCCGGTCAAGGACTGGTACAGTTTTGTGCGAAGGGCGGCGCTTTCGGCAAACAATCGCCTTGGCAGACCGCTTTTCCCAACCTTTGATCTGAATAATCAATTTGACGATTTTGAGATCAATAAAGTTGACGTGCTGCATTTCTCGAATGGGATCAGCTATGGCAGAACGCCCTGGGTCTCCCATTTTGAAACACTTTTGCCTCGTTTTTCCGGGCTGATGAACCGCTACCACGGCAAAGAGAAACAGCCGCTTGAGCTTAGTCCCTTGATCAGGAAAGGTTTCGACGCGCTTCAATCCAATGCCTGCAAACGCATTATTGCCTGGTCAGAGTGTGCTGCGGAAATGGAACGCGACCTTTTGGCAGAACTGCCTACAGACGCGAGGGACAGGATCCTCGAAAAGCTGGTCGTGATCCATCCGTCGCAGGAAGTGCTGTCTGAAAAGGCTCCTCGTCGCCAATATGATGCTGAAAACCCGATCCGTTTTGTCCTGGTTGGCGCGGCATTTTTCCGTAAAGGCGGCAAAGAAATTTTACGAGCCTTTGAAACGCTGATTAAGGAGGGCTTGCCGATCAAGCTGGTTCTGGTGAGTTCACTTCGTCTGGAGCCATACGCTGCTGCTGAAACCAAAGCTGACCAGGATTGGGCCAGGGAAAAAATTGCCCAAAACCCAGATTGGATCGAATATTACGAACAGTTGCCTCATCAGGATGTATTAAAACTGATCGGTTCCTGTGATGTGGGCTTGCTGCCAACCTGGGCGGACAGCTACGGGCTCTCGATGTTGGAGTGTCAGGCACACGGTTGCCCGGTGATCAGCACGGATATACGCGCGCTGCCCGAAATTAACAACACGGAATGCGGTTGGTTGATCAGAGTGCCGAAAAATGACCTTGGTGAGGCATTGTATTCAACGCCTGAAGAGAGAGCAAAACTTTCCCAACACATCCAGGCCGGGCTCGAAGCGATCATCCGCGGGATTGTGGAAGACCCAGGCGTGATCGAAGCGAAAGGAAATCTTTCCATCGCCCGCATTCGTCAATTCCACGACCCTGAAGACTATGCAGAAAAACTTCGCCGGATCTACGCCGAAGCAATTGCTTGAATTGAGAATTAACGCTGATGCGTAACCAACAATTTTAAGGATGAAGTTTGGATAGCTCTGATTATTTTCTCCTCGAGCGAAGGTTATCTGCTTTTTGATTGGAAATTGACCTACAAGGACGGGGTTTGTGCCCTATGGTTATAACCCCGTTCGCTATTATGCACATAAAATGACCGGATAAATGTTACTACTTTTACAATATTAATGATATTGATTCTCAATCCAGGACAAATTTATTCATACTTAAAACGCGTTGTATTTGTTCATGAAAATCTTCCCGCTTCAATTATTCGGTATAATATGCACATGAAAAAAATAAGCCTATTGCAAAGCATCTTTCTGCTTACGATGCTTTTGATTTTGATCTTCGTTTCCGCCTGCAAACCGATTCAAAAACCAGTTGAACCTGAGAGCACTCAGGTCATATCCAGCGCGGAGGCTCCTTCCGTGGTGATCAGCACGCCAACCGAAGCGCTTCCACCGACCCCGACCGAAGCGCCTGCAGCCGCCATTGTCAATGGCGAGATCATTCCGCTTAGCTATTACCAAAACGAGCTCCTGCGCTACCGCGACAGTCAGACCGGCAAGACAAACCCCACCCCAGAAGCTGAAATTCCACAAGTGGTGCTGGATTATCTGATCGAACAACAATTGCTCGTTCAGGCAGCCCACCAGGCTGGATTCAGCCTCGATGATCAGGATGTGCAGGCCAAAGTTGACCAACTCGTTACCGATCTCGGCTCCGGCGGCGCTCTTACCAACTGGATGCAGATCAACCATTATGACGACGCGGAATTCCGCATGGCTTTGCGCCTGGCTGCCGAATCCGCCTGGCAGCGCGACCAGATCATTCAGGCCGTGCCCGACGCGGTCGAACAAGTGCGCGCGCAACAGATCTTTGCCAGCACGCAGGCGGGCGCCGAACGCGCCCTCAGCAGCCTCAATGCCGGCGGCGATTTCAACAAAATGGCCTGGGAATATAGTCCCGAATCCGGCGGTGAATTGGGCTGGTTCCCACGCGGTTACCTGCTTTACCCCGAAGTTGAAGAGGCTGCTTTTTCATTGGCTCCGGGCAGCTATTCCGGTATCATCCAATCCACGATTGGCTATCACATCCTTTTGGTACTGGGTCACGAAGAGGCTCACCCTCTCACGACCGACGCGAGGGTCGCCCTGCAAACCAAAGCCCTTGAAGACTGGCTCCTTCAGGCCAGAACCAACGCGGTCATTGAAATGCGAGTGCCATGACCTTCAACCACCGCCCGCAATCCCGTCAACCCGTCCAGAACCGCCCCATGGCAGTTCGTCGGGTAGACGCTCCACCCCCGAAAAAATCCGGGTGTGGCGGTTTTGGCGCGGCGCTGTTCATCATCGTGGTACTCGGGATCGTCATCCTGATGCTTACCGGAGTTTTACCCTCTTCCTTTGAGCCTAAGGTAACGCCGCCACCCCAGGTAACTGATGCGACGCCAAACTATTTCATCACCCCGGTTGTGGTCGATACCATCCAACCTACCGCGACTGAAACGCCACAGGCCGTTGTCGAACCAACGCACACGACCGTCCCAACCGATGTCCCTACGCCAACCGAACAGCCAAAATCAATGCCTTTTGTCTTGCGCGGCACGCCGGAGGGCTACCCCAACGCCTTGCTGCACCCGCAATACGACTGTGAAGAATACCTCTTTATTGGCGGTGAGGTCTGGGATCTGCGCGAGGCTCCCGTTTTGGGTCTGATCGTTCGCCTGACTGGCACTTACGGCGGAGGCCTGGTTGACTTTACCAGTCAATCCGGCGATGTGGAACTATACGGTCAGTCCGGCTTTGAATTTGTGATGGAAAACAAGCAAATTGCCGAAAACAACCTGACCATTCAGCTCTTTGACCAAAACAATCAACCGCTTTCAGCGCCCGTGAAACTAAAGATCACTGGTCAATGCGACGCCAACCTCATCATCGTCAATTACAAACAGGTTCAGGAAATTTCTGAGAATTAATTTGAATTTACGTTGCGGGTTCGTTGACGCATCACCTCAAACATCAACACGCTGGCTGAAACAGCCGCATTGAGCGATTCGGTCTGACCCTTCATCGGAATATGCACCGAACTGGTTGCCAGTTTCTGACCTTCCGGGCTGATCCCCTGCGCCTCTCCGCCGATCAGCAACACCATAGGGGACTGAAAATCAGCCTGCCAGCAGCTTTTTTCGCCGTCCATATCGGCATGGAAAACCGGTAATCCAGCAACCAAAGCCTGAATTCCCTCCCAGGGCAATTGCAGGATCGGCAGGCGAAAATGCGTGCCCATGCCGGAGCGAACAACCTTTGGCGAGAAAGGATCGGTATTGCCAGCTGGCAGCAAAACTGCCTCTGCACCAGCCGCTTCCGCAGAGCGCAGGATCGTGCCCATATTGCCCGGGTCACGGATCTGGTCAAGCACTACCAAAAAGGTCAATTCCTTGGGCAATGCTTGTTCGCGCATCTCGAAAACTGCCAATAAACCTTGCGGATTTTCAGTATCGCTTAGTTCCTTGAAAAGCTTGTCCTGAACGACGGAGATCGGATAATCCTGAGCGATCCCGGCCACAAATTCCTCGGTCAGTGGACTGGAGTTTTCTTTTTTTAGGATCAAGCGCACAGGGAAACCGGAGCGTAGACCATCCTGGATCAGGCGCACCCCCTCAGCCACAAATGCCTGTTCGCGCTGGCGGGCTTTGGCCTGACTCAACAGTTTTCGCACCAGTTGTATCTGGTTGTTTTGGGATGAGCTGATGATGGTTTGCGCTTTCATGGATCAATTATACTTATTCCTGCGCGGCTGGGCTGATAATGCGCATCGCGGTCGAATAACTGCCATCCGCATTGATGGTTAAGACGATATAAGCTGGGCGGAAGTTGTTGCGCCATTCCGGGTAACCCACGCCTGGGTTCAGAAAGCGTTTGCCGTCCATCATTTCGTCGTATGGATAATGCAAATGCCCATAGATGATGATATCCGCATCCGGGTAGAGTTTTGCCAGCTTGCGCTGATAAAAAAGATGGTCATTAAGTTTGCGTGTGTAAAAGAGGTGTACATAATTCCAGAACCAGTGCCAGATGCTGAAATGCCCATGCGCGAGCACCACCTTCAGCCCGTTTATCGTCAACTGACAGTCTTTCGGCAGTTTGTACCCCAAAAACCAATCGCGGTTGCCCTGTACCGCCAAAGTCGGGGCGATCTCTTCCAACGCGTCGATCACTTTCCGCTTGCAAACATCGCCAGCGTGAAAGATCTGATCGGGCCCCTCCGCGCGAATGGCTGAAAGCAAAGCCGGCTCAAGCGCTTTGGTTCGATCCCCGACATGCGTGTCAGCTATGATGACGATCTTTTGGCTCAAGGACATATCAGCGATTATATCAGAGCAAACAAGCAGTGTTTCTCTTTATAACAATCGGCACCTGGCCTTGTTGATAAATTTGTCCAGGGGTACACGCTGGTCTATTCGCCACAAATTGCTGGAGTAAGCGCGCAGCTACTTAATAATGCCGCACACCTGGCAGGGGTTCAACCTTATGCGGAACCTGGAAATGCTGTCTATGTCGGTCATGGGATTGCGATTGGGCACCGACTGACGGATCCAATACATCTGAATTTTCCAATAAAGATGAACTTTTACGATCTCGAAAGACAATTCCTTGCTTCTGGGAATTCTTTCGAGTTGAACTGCGACCCAGGCGAAAGCCAGGTTATCCTTTATGAAATAGCAAACTGAGGATTGGCAATCAAAAACAAGGACGAACAGCCCGGTCGCCCTTTGACAGGGCTTTACCAACCCAGGTTTTCACCAACGAGGACGACCTTGATCCTCCCTGGCATGCCCGAAAAACGGGTTATGACCACCTGAGAACAAATACATTCAGCCGCGGTGCAATTCGAGCAGCGACCAGTAGTAGCGCACGGGGTATTACGGTTGAAACGTACGTTATTCGCTGGAGCCGTCACGTTGTGCGCGCGTTTAATACCACATTCCAGATCGCTGGTCACTTTGTTCATCCCGGCAACGATGATGACGTTCTTTGGGCCAAAGCAAAGGGAGGCTACGCGGTTGCCAGTACCGTCGATATTGACCAGTTCGCCGTCCATCGTGATAGCGTTCGTGCTCATCAGGTAAAAATCGCTGTTGAATATCTGGGTGTAGATATCTTGTCTGGCCAGAGGGTCATCGGTCGCGAAACGATCTAAGATCGTGTAATTTCCATTTTTAATGGCTTCGAGCAGGCCGGTTTCAGCAAGCGTTTGCGAACCTCCCCAGCCAATGCTGGAGCCGTTCGGGATCAAAGCCAGTACCTTCTCAACTGCTTCGCTTGATGTTTCGCAATAATAACCTTCCATGTGACGTTTCTGGAGGTTCCTGATGATGGTCTGCGCTGCGTTCCTGTAATTTTGTTGTTTGGGTGTCATGTTTTTTCTCCAAGTCTATGATGATTTTAGATTGATTATTCCTGCATTTCGCAATGTTGCCGACGGTAAACCCATGAAAGTTGAAGACATCACTATCAAATAAAAAGTGCTTGGTAATCATTATACATTCGAAATGGGCGTAGGAGAAAGTTGAAAAAGATATAGATTTAGCCTGATCTTTTTGGATCTTGAATTGAAATAATCTCTTCAAATAATCTCTTCAAATATATTGACTTTTGGTTAAATAAAAAAATACTAAAATTATAAATACATTTATGTAGTTTTTACCATTTTGTAAGCATTTATATTGAAGCGACTTTTTTAAAAGTCAATTCAAAAAGATGCAATTTCCTTTGTAAAAAGGTTCGTCCACCAGTTCAACAGGTAGTTTTAATGTAGCGATACCAAGGATAAATAAAAGAAAAAATAAAAATCCTTCGCTTGTCATTGTCAAAGGTCTTTAGTATTGGGATAACTCAATCAGAGAACCAGAAGTCTCAAAAGATATTCAATATTTTCTTAAAAGAAGGAGAATAAAATGGAACAGGAAACTATTACTCTAACGTTACACTATTCGCGTTCCGATGTTCGCATGATTCAGACGCATTATGGTGTCGAACTTGCGATAATAGAGGGAACCATCTCATCAAATCCCGGCGAACCAGGATTTCCAATCCATAAAGTTGAAGTAGCTATCCCCAAGGGCATGGAAGCTTCACGCGTTACGGCCCGCGTCATTCAAACGACGCCTCTCACATCTTCTCCCACCTTTGTAACACCTGTTCGTCAAGAGTTTATTCCATATAGAGATCCGAACGAACCTAACAGGTCTGAATTCCGATGGGTCGATCCTGATCCAGCATCGTATGAAGACGCTGTTAAGAACATGCGTCGGCATAATGCGTGGCTCCTTGGGTCGCGAATAGTAGGTAACATCTATGTTGCAACGATCGCGATCCGCCCGATCCGTTATGATGAATTTGCCTGTCTCGAATTGATCAGTGAGATCGAATTAAAAATCTCACTTAAGCCGATCAAAACCAAACCTCTTCGGATTCAAAGAGGAGAAGAAATGCTCTCTTCGACTGCTGGGAGCTTGAATATGCTTGAGAGAAGAGTGATAAACCCTGATCTTGTTAGAAAGATACATTCAAGCATTGAAAAGAAATTACTATTCAATCATGATTTAGCAGAAGATATTGTCAAAAAAATTGACAAGAATCATAAATTGAACCATGACTATTACAAACAAGAGTTTCTTACACCTATCGACGTACCAGTGATCGTAGATTATCTCATTATTACGGACGACCATACCTGGGATGCTAAAAAGATCATGCCTCTAAAACATATTGGTGACTTACCTGGAGCCTTCGAGGAACTTGCTCAGTTAAGAGGGAGCCATGGGTTAATAACACACATAGCCAGCATAAGTAATATTGTAAAAGGTCGGTATGGCAATTTCAGAAGAAATGCCAGAGATCTACAGGAAATAATTCGTAATTTTCTGAAGCATTTTGTAAAAACCCATCATACCAAGTATTTACTTATAGGTGGTACTGATCGTGTTGTTCCATCAAGAAAGACATGTGCCTGTGTTCTGACAGAATGTGTCAGCCCCGAAAAAAAGGACTACTTCAATTATGGTCATATCGAATGGAAAGGTACCTATGGTGGCATGGTGCTTACTACGCATGGTAATGGTGTCCCTATTTATGGAAAACTTGAAGACATTCTTACCATAGAAAAGACCGGGGAAATAATCCCATACAGCAAGAATGGTCTTAAAAGTGATGTTTATCCATGCTGGTATCATACAACGGATGATAAGTTTGATACTTTTTCTGAAACTGTTACCAGGTATGTTCGTGTAGATGCGCCAAAAGATGTTGTGAATGGGATCTTTTGTTGGTATGGACATGATAACTTAATTCCAACGGACTTGTACTATGCAAGCTTGTTCAATGAAGAATACTACAATATTCGGGGTAAACACGATTGGGATTATCTTGGAAACGGTCTGTACGGTCAATGGTCGAACGAGAAAAATCTGGATAAAATTGATTACCTGCCGGATATTCATTATGGTCGAGTCCCTGTAAAGACCGTCGATGAGGTAAGTACTTATATTCGGAAGATCAAAGCCTATGAAAGCTCAATAGACCGCCCGGAGGAATCCGCACGGTTTGATAAGATCTTGTTGGTTGCCGAGAAATATGAAAGGAAATATAACATTGATCGAGAATATGTCGATCATCTAAGAGATCTTGGAGCGAATAAATATTCCCCTCTTAAAAACGAAAATCGAACGCTGATCCGTCTATCGCAAATACCAGAAGATTCTTCCGTCTTGTTATGCTATAACAATGGCATTGGCTATCACCAAATTTTTGATCATAACTGGGATTATGTTATTGGACCAGACATTCTGATACCATCATACAGTCAATTATATTTCATCGATGCAAAATGTAAAAAACCTACAATATGGATCATTGTCCGCAGTTATGATAAAAAAGAATTGGAGCCTTCCTTTTACCAGATGGACCCTCTGAGTATAGATGACGCTATTAAAGCGCAGGAAGAAATTCGTGATTTAATTGATCGTAATCATGGTGGTATGGATATTCACCGACTTTATGATTATGAAAAATCTTTCTGGGAGAAAGAAGCGCTGTCTGGTGCAACTTTGCGTCATCTTAACAGAGACAATCTTATTAATGAACTTTCAACAGATAAAGAATATAGTATTGCTCCTCATATTGTCTCATTGTCAGGTCACGGATCTCCCAGTGGATCTTGCCATTATGGTCAAAGTGTTCTAAGAGAAATCAACAACCAAGATCAAACCTTCATAGTCCTTGCGGACGGTTGCAATACGAGCATGTTTGATGATGATTATGATGACTATATCTCACGTCACTCGGTTCTTAAGGAAGATGGCGGTGCGATCGCGTATTTAGGTTTTTCTAGGATGAGCTTTTGTGGACACGGCACAATGTTCACAAAACGTTTTTTTGATTTATTAACAACAGGATTTAGAAGGCCTCTACTTGGGGAACTTTTCTCAACATCTGGTGTTCTTTCACCCTCACATTATCAGGAAGGTAAGAAAAAAACCTATTGGGAGGACTGGACTTATCGGTGGATGGCATTAGCATACCAACTTATTGGAGACCCGGGACTACCAATATTCATAGATAAAAATGACATGGAATGCATTTATGTGGCAAATAAGAAGACAAAAGAACTCCACAAACGGGATTGTGAGTGGGTCAAGGAGATGGCTGATTGGAATGTTATTTACCTAAAAGAGAAAGAGTGGGCACTTGCTCACGGCTATGATGGTTGCTATTACTGCTTAAGGGAGCATCACACTCATTAAAAGTCAAACAAAAAACATTTGCAGGTCGGTCTATTGGGAAATCATGACGCTACCTGTAAAATGGATATCCTGATCATCGCATCGATGGTACAAACGTCTCGCACAATACGAGACGTTTGTTTTATCTGAATTTAACACATAATAGCAAAAACCAGCTGTGATATACACATATAATCTGTCGAAGAGGCAAAAAATACGCAAAGCGGGCTAAACCCCAAAATGAAAAGGTATAATTAGGGCAGAAAGCAAGGAAAAAAGATGCCCGACCTGAATAAAATAAAAACAGACCCGGATTACCTGAGCAATGTGCAATATCAGAACTCAGGTAATTTATCGTCCCGAATCCAGATACACCAGCGTTTTAGCACGGGGCAGCAAAACTGGTATGAGTTTGTGCTGGAATTAGCCAGAATTAGAGCGGGCATGAAGGTGCTTGAACTCGGCTGCGGAAGCTCCGCACTCTGGCGCGGCAGCTACGTTCGCCTGCCTGAAAGCGCCAGCTTTTTTTTGACCGATCTTTCCTGCGGGATGGCTTTGGAGGGGCATCTGGCGTTGGCTTCCGACAAACGCTTTGCTCACCTGACGATGAACAGCATGGACATCGCTTTCGCTGACGGGAGTTTTGATCTTGTGATCGCCAATCACATGCTCTATCACGTGCCTTCGGTCGCCCATGTTTTGGCGGAAGCCAGGCGCGTCATGAAACCTGGAGCGCTTTTTATGGCTGCGACAAACGGCCCGGAACACATGCGGGACCTTGATCTGCTGTTGGGGAAATTTTCAAAACGCCTGAACGGCAAGCATGGCATGGAGAGCGCTTTTAACCTTTTGAACGGCGAGAAGCAGCTTCGTGAAGTGTTTAACACGATCGAACTACATCTTTATACCAGTGATCTATGGGTAACGGACGCCAATCTCCTGACAAATTATGCCTATTCAACCCCTTTGGTGGTCGAGAACCTTGGCAATGAAGGGCGTATGGAGATGCGGGCGTTTTTCCAACGTCGAATTGACCGCTTTGGCGGCATCAGTATTCGCAAAGAAACCGGTGTTTATCTTGCCCGTACGGTCTGAGCCTCAACGAAAAGCTGCCACGAATACGGTCACGATCGAAAGCAAGGCGCAATAAAGAGCGAAACCAAAAAGCGAATTCTTTTTCAGGTATCCCAGAAGCCAACGGATAGAAAGATAGCCGATGATCCCGGCGATGACGAAGCCGAAGATCATCGTTGGCAAAAAGTCCATGAAGAAATCCGCTTTAACCAGGTCGAGGATGGAAAGCAAGCCTGCTGCTAGCATGATCGGCACTGAAAGCAGAAACGAGAAACGGGCTGCTGCTTCGCGGGTGTAGCCTTTGAATAAGCCGCCCGAAACGGTCGCTCCGGAACGCGAAATCCCTGGAAAAATTGCCAAAGCCTGAAAAAGACCGATCACGAGCGAATCGAGCCAGGTAAGTTGATCGAGGTCTTTCTCTTTTTTGCTCAGAATTTCAGCAAGAGTTAACAAAATTGCGGTGACAAAAAGCAAGATCGCCGTCAGCGTGGGGCTGTTGAAGGCTTCTTCCACTTTGCTTTTTAGGATTAGACCTGTCAGACCAGCCGGGATCGTGCCCAGGATGATATACCAGCCCAGGCGCCGTTCATTGGTCGAAAAGGGTTGTTTTTCCTTCAATCCCTGAAGGGTGGCTGTAATTATGCTGACCAGATCTTTCCAGAAATAAATAATGACAGCAACGAGCGTGCCCAATTGCACCAGAACGTTGAAGATAAAGGCTTTTTGTGGGTCAAGGTTCCAGTTGAGCAGGTAGGGAACGATCACCAGATGGGCGGAAGAAGAAACAGGCAGGAACTCGGTCAGTCCCTGGACGATGCCCTGGATCAATGCTTGAAAAAAACTCATTTGTACCTCTGTGGTGTGCGTGGGATTTTGAGGTTGGCCATAACCTCATCGGCGAAGCTTTGCAAACGCCCTTCACTGATCGCAGCGCGCATATCTTTGGCCAACTGAACAAGGGTATGCAGGTTGTGGATCGAAAGCAGCGTGGCAGAAAGCATTTCTTTGGCGACGATGAGGTGGCGCAGGTAGGCGCGGGTGAAGGTTCGGCAGGTGTAACAACCGCAGGTTTCGTCAATGGGGCGTTCGTCCTCAGCGAAGGTCGCGTTCATCAGGTTGAGCCTGCCAAAACGGGTCATAGCACTGTGGTGCCGCGCAAGGCGGGTGGGCAGGACGCAATCGAAAATGTCCACCCCACGCAAAACGCCTTCGATCAGGTCTTCCGGGGTGCCAACGCCCATCAGGTAACGCGGCTTTTCGGCGGGCAGAACCTGATTGACGACTTCGATGCTCGCGTACATATCCTCTTTGGACTCACCAACCGAAAGCCCGCCGATCGCGTGCCCGGGGAAACCCATGGAACTGATCTCGCGGGCTGATCGTTCCCGCAGATCGTGAAAGATGCCGCCCTGGACGATGCCAAAAAGTGCCTGGTCGGCACGGGTCTTGGCTTCCAGACAGCGGCGCGCCCAGCGGTGTGTGCGCTCCATGGCTTGTTCGATGTAAGGGCGATTATTGGGATCGGCGCATTCGTCAAAAGCCATGATGATATCCGCGCCAAGGTTCTGCTGAATTTGGATCGAACTTTCTGGTGTCAGACGGCGGGTTGACCCATCGATGTGGGACCTGAAGGTGACACCATCGTCATCAATTTTTCGCATTTTGGCCAGGGAGAAAACCTGAAACCCGCCCGAATCAGTCAGCATCGGCTTGTGCCATTGCATGAAGTTGTGCAAACCGCCCATTTTTCGGACGAGCTCGTCGCCAGGGCGTAGAAAGAGGTGATAGGTGTTCGAAAGCACCAGCGTGGCGCCGAGTTCTTCGAGTTGGACAGGGGTGATGGCCTTAACATTTGCCAGGGTTCCGACAGGGGCAAAGACCGGGGTTTGCAGGACGCCGTGGGGAGTGATGAACTCGCCGCAGCGTGCCTGTCCGTCATTGGCTGTGACAGTAAATTCGAACATGATTTTCTCCAGCCCCTATTGTACCTTTATTGGCAGGAAGATGAAAAGTTATGGTGATGTATCTAAGCACATCATTTTAAATCTCACTTTGTAACCATTCCTGCGGTGGGACAGAATCGCGGATGGCAGCGTCCTTCAACTCCCAAAGCCGGTTGCAGGTGCGGGCGATGAAGGCGCGGTCGTGGGCTACCAGCAATATACTTCCGCTAAAAGCGTCCAGCGCTTTTTCGAATTGCTCTCTGGAGGGAATATCGAGATGATTGACTGGCTCATCGAGCACTAAAAAGTTGGCGCCCTGGGCGACCAATCTTGCCAGTAACAAGCGCGCCCGTTGACCGAAGCTCAAAGCGGAGCAGGGCAGGTTGGCGTGATGCTCATCGAGCAAAAAGTAATGCAAAAAATGATAGACCTCGGTAAGATTCATGCCCTTCACCCTTTGGATCTGTTCAATGGGCGTTAGATCAAGGTCGAGAATTTCCTGCTTTTGGGGCATGTATCCCAGGACGACGCTGTTGCCCCAGCGATAAGTTCCCTGATCAGGCTTCAGATCATCCAACAAAACTTTGAGCAGGGTGCTTTTGCCGCAGCCGTTCCCGCCAACCAGCGCGACCCGATCTCCAGCGGCAATGTGGAGATCAAGCTCGTTCAAAATTTGTCTGCTGCCATAGGCAAAGCTGAGTTGATCCGCGATCAGGATCTGCTGACTTTGGTGCCCCGTATCGGCGAAGTTGATGTCAATGCGCCATTTGTCCATCGGCTTCTCAATCCGCTCCGGGCTTTCGAGATAACGTTCAAGCCTTTTCTTTTTGGCAAGCCCCTTCTTCGCCACTTTTTTGGCGTAGCGGCGCATTTTGGAGTCTTTCGTGCTTCTTTCTGAAAAACGAGCCTGTTCGGCGGTATTGATCCAATCGGCTTTCAGGCGTCTGATCTCTGCTTCCTGATCCTTCCAAGTCTCATAAGCTTTTTGCTTTTCCAGCGCCAGCAAGGCGGCATAATTGCTGTAATTGCCCGGGATCTTACGGATGCCCGCTTTGTCTTCGTCCAGTTCGTAGACGGCGCGAATGGTGCGGTCGAGAAAGAGGCGGTCGTGAGAGATCAGCAGGACAGTTCCGCGGTAAGAGTTGATAAAGCTTTCGAGCCATTCCAGCGCGTGAATGTCAAGATGGTTGGTTGGCTCATCCAAAAGCAGGATCTCGGGCTGCTGTAGCAGCAATCCGGCTAACTGCACGCGCGTTGATTCGCCGCCACTGAGCCTTTCAACAGGCGTGTCGAGGTCAAGATAGCTCAAACCCAGCGCGGAAAGAATGCGTTTCGCCTCGACCTCATCTTTGAGCGAAATGTCGCTGCTGGCATGGTCAGAAAACCAGGGTTGATGACTGATCAGCAACTCACGGATGGTGTTCCCGTGGCTTGCTTTGGGGTCCTGCGGCAGGTATCCGATCCACTGACCGGTTGACATCACAACTGAACCGCTGTCCGCTGTTTCAGCGCCCGCCAGGATCTTCATCAGCGTTGATTTGCCGCTGCCGTTGGCGCCGATCAGGCCAACATGGTCGCCATCATTGAGGCTAAAGGTAACCTTACGCAAGACTTGGTGAGGCCCGAAACTTTTTGATATGCGATTGACTTGTAACATATCTTATCCTTTTTCAAGTTTGAGCGGTTTGCGGAAGATCACATTTGAGATCGTGACTACATAACCAAGGTCTATGTAAAGCTTGTTCGCACCGCTGGGGCTTTCGGAGTCAACCATGAGCTTGACTTCACTTATGCCCATCTCTTTGAACATTTTCATGGAACGACAGACAAGTGCTTTGGCGAGCCCTCTTCGACGCCAGGGTTTTCGCACGGCAATGTTCTCGGCCCAACCCGTCTGGATTCCCGTAGCTTTATTTTCGTTTTTGTTTATGAAGTTGAGCACCATTCCGGCAACTTCTTCACCGTCCCAGGCAACTTGCCATATCCCGGGAGTGAAGAAAAAAGGATCGTCTTTCCACTTTTCATAATCACCTTCTTCTGGCTCAACATGGCCCCAGTGGTCCCGGAAGGCTTCGTTTGAAGCGTCGTAAATGCGGCGATAGTGGTCAGGTGTGACTGGTTTGACCTTGAACCCATCTGGAAGCGGATGATCGGGAATATCAGTTAGGTCGCGTTTCATTGTATAAAAATATCGAACGACTTCATATCCGTTTGCTTTAGTTGCTTTGAGATATTCTTCCTCCTGTTCGAATACACTGATACTAATAAAGCTTGCTGGAGCAAGCGCCAGGGATTTTGAAATTTCCACTGCCCGGATATGGAACCAATCCAAAAACGCCTGATAAAGAGGAAAGAATTCGGACTCAGGTTTTACAAACATAGCGGCATAAAAGATGCGATTTTGAGAAGGTTGTTCAATATCCCAGGATATTCTCCCGTAAGCTACCGGTTGGTTATTTTTAAATGCGATGATCAGGTCGCGATGAATATCGAAATGAGTGAGATTGCTGTAATCGTGTTTGAGCTCTTCGAAATTACTGCCTTTGTATGGATACCAATCGCGTGCCTGGATCGGTTTAAGGACAGCGAGCATGTCGTGAAAAGATTGGTCACCTTGAAAAATCCTGAAAGTATAGCCATCAAGGTTGGGTAAGCTTGGGTTTGATATGGTTTGTGTCATAGTAATCTCCCTGTAAGTAATAAAAAAACCACTGGTCGAAATTGCCAGTGGTTCAAAATATTAGTATATGAAGTTTATGAACAGACGCAACCCGACCCATGCCAACAGTATTGCCATAAAACAAGCAAATCGCTGGCAAAAACAATGTTTATCGGTAGGACTTGATCATGTTTTAATTGTATGCCAGCAAGGCTTGATGTGTCAAGGGGCACGCAGCAGTTCTTGAATTGCAGTTCTCGAATGACTATGCTCGTTATGGTCACTTCTACATTCTGATTTCTCATAATAGACGAATGATATACTATTGCTGACCACGAAGAAAAGAGAAACCAATGACAACCAATCCAATACTCGCAGAATTTCACAGCCATTCAAATTATTCTTTTGACAGCCTTTCACATGTTGAAGACATGATCGCGACTTGTAGGAAGAAGGGGATCGGGAAGCTGGCGATCACAGATCATGGAAAAATTGGCGGCTCGATCAAGGCCCATCAGCTTGCGCCGGATCTTGTGATCGTGAGTGAAGAGATCCTGACAAGCGAAGGCGAGATCCTTGGTTATTTCATGAGCGAAGAGATCCCGGACGGTCTGCCGCCGCTTGAGGTGGTCAAACGTCTGCGGGATCAGGGCGCTTTCATCAACATTGCCCATCCTTTCGACCCCTGGCGCGGTTCAAGCTGGAATCCGGGTACGCTCGAAAGCCTGGTTCCGTATCTTGACGGGGTCGAGGCTTTTAACGCACGCTGCAGAAAACCCATTTTCAACGAACAAGCTGGCGCATTTGCCAATGAATACGGCCTGGCATGGATGGTTGGCTCGGATGCCCATACCTTGCCTGAGCTTGGCAGGGCGGTTTTAAAACTGCCAGATTTCAATTCAGCTGAAGAATTGCGCCAGGCAGTAAAATACTCAAGTTTCGAGGGAGAACTTTCTGGCAGTATCGTGCACTTGCACAGTACGATCGCGAAAGTTGTCAATAAAATGCGCCACTCTTAAAATTGCGCATTGCGATTAAAACGCGATGGGTCGAAGGTGGGGAATATACAATGCCTGCCACTACTCACGCTTCCTTCATCCACCATACACGCCCACCACTCTGGTACCTTCTCACGGAGTCTGCCCTTAGGCTGCCCTTATCCACCACTGCCTTTTTTAGTCTGCCCTTCGGGCAACCCCTCATCCGCCCTTCGGGCACCTTCTCCCCGCGGAGAAGGCTTAACAGAAACCTCTCATCCGCTTATAACGATTAGTACTCATATCTTTTGGCAGCACCAGCCCTGCAGGCAACCCCTCACTCTGGTACCCAGAGCGCAAGCAGTCCGCCCTGCAGGCAACCCCTCATCCGCCCTTCGGGCACCTTCTCCCGAGCGGAGAAGGCTTATCAAGCCTATCCCACAATAATAAGATGGCTAAAGCCCTATGTAAACAAAAAAGACGGGCATGTACCCGTCCTTTCATTAACGTGAATCAATAAGACGATCAGGAAAGCAGGCTCGTGACCAGCCAGATCGCCAGCAACAAAAAGACGATCGCCATGCCGATCTTGACGGCTGCGGCGTGCTTTTTGAGGAAGTTGGTGAATTGCTTTGAGCTTGTGCCATAATAGGCAAGCACGAAAACGATGATCAGCGGGACGATGAACATCAGGTTGTAGAAGATCAGGAACATCGTGGCTCGTCCGCGCAATTCGGGCATGGTGCTCATTGAAATGATCACAGGCAGGTAGATCTGACCGGTGCAAGCCAGCTCAAGGATCGAAACCACCAGACCGGTGATGAAGGCGCTAAGGTAATAACTGCTCGATTTGCGGCCTTCTCGTACGGCGGCGTTAATACGCTTGCGCAAGGGCTCAGGGAGTTTGAGCGCCATGTCGTCCAATTTGCCCTCGCGGGTTTTGAAGTAATCGCGAATGCTTAAAACCGCCAAAACCAAACAGAAAATTGCCGTCAGCGCGTAAACAATTTTGCTGATGATGTTCATGTAGACCTTGACCAGGTCAAGGACCTTATAAAAACCAAGGCCAACGATCAGGTATGCCAGAAAGACGCCAATGGTAAAGCTGGCTCCTGTCAGCAGGATCTGCTTGCCTTTTTTTCCGCTGATGGTCAGATATGAAACGAAAAAGATGATTGTCGCGAAGGCACAAGGGTTGAGTCCGTCCACCAGCCCTGCCAGCAAAACAGCCACCCAGCCCATTTTCTGGAATTTGTCCATGAGCGACTGACCGCCTTCTTCGGGGTTGTATTCGCGCCAAAAAGCGGGAGAGCCGCTGGTTTCCAGCGTTTGCAGGACGGGTTCGATGGTTTGAGGCCGAATCTCGCCTTCCCCGATCCAGGCGTGGTCGCCGATGAAAACGGCCGGTGTGTGCAACTCATCCGCGCGACCGACACGCTCCGCCATCCAGTTTGCCAGACCTGCCTGATCGTAAATGTTGAATTCGGTCACGATCAGGTTCGTGTACTTGTTTTTAAGATACTCCAGATCAACCTCAGAACGAGCGCATTCTTTACAACCGGTCTGATAGAAGTAAGCCAGGTAAATGGGATGATCAATAACACAATTTTCAGGGTTATCAACGCTGCAGGCTTCGATGTCGTTTGAATTTGGGTTGGGCGTTGAAACGATCAGGGTGTTTGGATCAAGGTTTTCAAAGGGATAAAACGGGATGCCATCGCCAGCCAGTCCCTCTTCAATAAACTGGCGCAGATGGAGTTGATTTTCCTCCTCGCCAACCAAAGCACGATCCCCAATGATAACGACCGGCAGCTCCCGGTTGTCTGTCGGCGAATTCAGCTGAGTTTCTATGGACATCAGGGCTTCATAATTTACTTTTTCGCCCAGTTCAAGCAAGCGGATGTCCACTTCACCCGCGTTTTCTTTTAGCAGCGGGTTGACGATGTTTTCGATCACAGCCAGGCAATGGCTGCAGGTATTGGAGTAGAAGAAAAATACCTGCACTTTTGCATCCGCGGGTGGTGGCGTGGCAACTTCGGGGCCTGGGCCAAGACCCTGCGGCAAAGCACCGGCTGCCTGCACAGTTTGCGGCAGGAAGAGCATGAATAAGGCGAGGATGATCAGGCCAATCTGCAATGGCCTGGAGGTTTTTTTAGAAAATTTCATCAGGGCAAAAGAGCTCCTTGCAAGTTTTTCCGAAAGACTCAGTGCGAGTTTTCGTCAGATATTCTAACATAATTGTGGAGAGCGAATTGGTCTAAGAAATCTCAATGGAATCGAGCGCGAAGCGACTTTTACTGAAAATATCAAACAATTTTGGCTTTTGTTCCTCGTTCAATCCCGTCAGAACCATACGCACCTGGAAGTCACCGGTACTGGTGGTGGTATTCACCGTGCGTATAATGTTTGCTCCGCTCTCCGAGATCAGGCCCGCAAAATATGCCAGACCACCGGGTTTGTTGGACACATTTGAGCCTCTGAACTGTATTGAAGTCCAGCGTAAAGAAGATTGGGTGATCTGCGCCAGATCAAGGGCGTTTTCAAACTCCTTGAGCAGGATCGAACCGCCGCCAATGGCTGTGTAGAGATTGTCCAGATTGGCACAGGAAAGCAGACCAAACAAGAGCTCAATGCGGTTGGGGTCGAGCGAGGCAACATCGCTCAGGTCGAGCAAACCGCGCTGAACCAGGATGGGATGGATCATGGTCTTGCCAAGCTGACTGTCTTCGCGCAGGTTGACGCGCGCCAGGACATTGCGCAGAACCCGGGCTGTGGTTGGATTACAGTGGTTGAGCCAATCCACTTCGGGCTGTTTGTGCGGCCCGGCGCTGACGATCTCAAGCACATCGCCTGGGTTGAGGGTGTCGTAGATATGGCGTTCTTCGCCGTTCACCATCACCTTGTGCAATTTGTCGAGGTAAAAATCCTGAATGGATGCAACGCCGTCGAGGATGGTGCTGCCTTCTTCGAGGAAGCGAGTGCCGCCAAAAGTGGTGAAGATCTGGACGGGTCGGTACTGGCTGATGTCCTTGTTGTTGTTCAAAGCATGGATGACACCCCAGGTGTTCTCACCCTCATAATCTTCCGTGGTGATGGCGATTTCGATGGCCCCAATGCCCGGCAGGTAAGAGGTCACCTGGAGAGCGCGGTAGCCATTTTGGGGCGACGCGATGTAATCGTCGAAGCGATCCTGGTCGAGATTGCGCGAAAAATACTTGTTTACCCGGGCGAGCAGGCGGTAACAAGCCATTTCGTCCGGTTGTCTGACGAGCATACGGAAGCTGACGAGATCGTTCACGTTTGAATAATCATCCAAAGAAGTGCGATGCGAACGTGCCATGCGTTGGAGCTTGTCCCAGGCCTGCCAATAGCCATTTACCGTAAAGCGTATGGCGCCTTCAATGCCCTCGGCGTTCATCAGACCGGCGAGTTCATTGAGGTAATAGCGGATAAAGTTGACATTCAGGCGGGGATCAGCATCGATCTGGGAGCGGACGTTATGGTAAGAATCTGGTTCGGCATAAGGGAAAGCCATATCTTCGATCCAACGCCGCCAGCGGTAACAGTTGAGAATACCAGCCAGCTTGCCATAAGCGCGGATGGCCTCATTGGCCTTGGACCAGCGCTTATCAGGCGACATATATTGGAGCGTCATCATGTTGTGGCTTTTATCGGCGAGTTTGACAACAAAAACAGCCGGATCACGGAACATGGCGATCTTTCGCAGGGTTTCCATCTCACGGCTGTTACCATCCCGGGGATTACTGATCTTTGTGAGTCCATCAATAATGTGGGCGACTTCGTTGCCAAGATCACCAGGGAATAACTCGCGTATTGCATCCAGCGTTTCGCCGGTATCTTCAACCGTATCGTGAAGTAAGGCTGCGATGGTCCAAGATTCTTTTTTTACGAGTCTGTCAACAAAAGCGCCCACCCAGCCGCAATGGGTTTCAAAATAGGGTTCGCCTGAAAGGCGCAGTTGACCGGCATGAACTTGTTTTCCCCAATCCCAGGCGCGTTGGATGGTCTCCGTACGCGGGATAAATTCGCCAACATGAAATTCGTCCGCGATGAGAGGGCGAATTTCTGAAATGTTCTCAACATGAACCAAGTCAACCATCCTCTCCAAGTCGGGTTTTAAGACTATCCTTTTATTATATCGCAAAGCGGTAATGCTGGGGAAAATTTAAGTTCAATCCGCATTTATCTTTTTGGGAAAAGCGTCAGTTCAATCCTTGATCGATGAGAGTTTTTCAATGGCAGCACGGACGCGCGAGGCTAACTGCTCATTGTTTGATGTTTTGGTCCCAGGGAGCCATTTTGGGCACCGGCTTTGGTCTTTGCCTTTTGTTGGTCAATTTCACTTTGTAAAAAAAATAAGGAGGAGCAAATGCACGACTGCGGCAGCGCCAAATATCAACCAAAAAGAACCATGGCGGGTTTTGTGTCTGAAAACCTGCATGCCCAACAGACCGCCGATCGCCCCACCGAGAATACCTAAAACAAACAAGACGCGTTCCGGGATGCGCTGGCCGTCGGCTTTTGCTTGCATTTTATCGTAACCCATCAATAAAAAGGTGATCATGCTCATCGGGATCAATAGTCGTGCCATGTTTTTCTCCAAATTACTCCGATAAGTGGCAATTATAGCGTATGATTAGCCTATGGACAGCGAAAAACGGTTAATTCCACTTGAAGAGGTCGAAAACGAGATCCTGGTCGTCAACAGCCGCTTCATTGCCAGCCTGGCACCCGCGAAGAGCGTGGAAGAAGCGCGGGAGTATATCGCTGAGATCAAACGGCGATATCCGGACGCGACCCATAACGTGCCGGTCTTCGTGATCGGGCACGGGAAGAGCCTGATCACGCATTGTTCCGACGATGGCGAGCCTTCTGGCACCTCCGGCAGACCAGCCCTGGCGGTCTTACAGGGGAGTGGGCTGGGGAATGTCGTTGTGGTGGTGACGCGCTATTTTGGCGGCACAAAATTGGGCACCGGTGGGCTGGTCAAAGCCTATGGAGATGCCGTCAGGGAGATACTACCTTTAGTGAAGCTGGCAGAACTGGTCGAGACGGTCACGCTGGCGTTCACAATTCCCTATAATTTGTATGAGCTTTGCGTAAGACTGATCGAAAGCAATGATGGAATTGTGTTAGACAAGGTCTTCGCGGTTGAAGTTGATCTTTTGGCCCAATTCAAAGTGGAAAATGACGCTGAATTTCGGACAGGCCTGATCGAGTTGTGCAAAGGTCAGGTCGAAATTGTCGAAATTGAGAGAAACCCCGAGACCGTTTTTCCGGTTTCGTAATTTATTTCAGCGACAATAAAATCACCGCGTTCTTGCCCCAACGGGGAATGGGCGTTCCCCAGCTGCGGCGGAAGTCGGGATCGCTCATCCAAAACAAGCCGCTGCCTTCGCTCACCCAGGAATTAATGAAACCCCAGGGCGTCGAAATATCGCCGCTTTTGTGCTCGGGATCGTAAGCAGCGAAAAGCATGGTGTGTCCGCTGGCGCCTTCTGGCCGGTTGTAGTTGGTGGGCTGGTCTTTGTAATAGATGGACGGTGACTTGCCAAACCACCAGTAAATGGTGACCAGGCTGGCGACCTTGTCCGATTGAGCCGTCAGGCGCAGCAGCTCCGGATTGATATGCAGAAGTTCGGCCTGAATGGGCAGCTTGCGCGTTTTTGCAAGATAATCCGCCAGGCGCACCTGCAGGGGTGGGGTAATGCCTTGTTTAGGTAAGAGGCGATAAAAACGCCCCTGCCACCAGATACGGTTGACTTCTTCGATGAGCTCGTGGGGGTCAAGACGCACCTCGGTGAGCAATTCGATGGCGGCGGAAAGCGCGTGGATGGCGCAGTCGTTGCCGATCTGGAGCGATTGGAAACGGGCAAGGTTTTTTTCGGACAGGCTTCGCAAAGAGGTTTTTTTCATGGCTTGAATTGTACAATGAAACCGAGCTTAAGAACGCAAAGATCTCATTATGGACATGGGAGCTTTTTGTTATGGTGGTGGAATGTGTTAATTTTTTTCTCTATTCCAGCGTTCAAACCTGATCCGAAAATCACACCAAACCATAAAGTGGAACCAGTCCTTGACTTTGGATTTTTCAAGTGATAGGATATTGTCACAAATGAATACTGAGGTAGCCCGATGCCCGGATGTCAGGGTGTAATGGTGGAAGTTGGTGAGAGACCAACACTGTACCGCAACTGTATGTCGTAAGACAAGTCAGGAAACCAACCTCAGGAAGCCCATTTTGACCTTCTCGGATTAAGAAGGTGGGTGAGAGCAAGTTCTTCTCAACCCTTTCTAATCCAGAAAGGGTAATTTTTTTATTTAGGTCTTTAGAAAAGAGGAGAATATGAAAAAAATTGTTACCTTTCTGGCTGTTCTGATCATTCTGGTTTTGCCCGCGTGCAAGACCGCAACAGCCCCTGTCGCTGACCCGGTTGACGTGGTTGCATCAGACGCACCCGTTCAAACTGATACCCAGGTTGTGGATCAGGTGACGATCGACTACGCAAAGAATTTCACGCTTGAATACAGGGACGGCTACAAACTGCTGACCGTCACCAAACCCTGGGATGGCGCAACCGAACCCTATGTTTACGCGCTTGTCCCCACTGGCACCACTGTGTCTGATGATCTGGGAAATGCGACGGTGATCAACACCCCGATCGACAGCTTTGTATCGCTCTCGACAACTTATCTGCCTTTCCTGGATCAGATAAATGTGCTCAGCACTCTGGTCGCGATCGATACCCCTGACTATATTTATAATCCCGAGGTACGCACCTGGTCAGAAGCAGGGATGATCGCCAGCGTTGGCAGCGGCCCAACGATCGACGTGGAAGCGCTGATCGAACTTGCACCGGACGTCATCATGACCTCCGCTTCCGGTTCTCCCGATTGGGATACCCACCCCGCGCTGGAACAAGCCGGTCTGCCGGTCGTGATCAACGCTGATTATCTGGAGCAAGACCCGCTGGGTCGGGCTGAATGGGGTAAGTTTGTTGCCGCTTTCTATGACAAGGAAGCCGAAGCCGATAAGCTTTTTGACGCAATGGTGGCGCGCTACAATGAGGTCAAGGCTCTGACTGCTGACCTGACTGAAAAGAAGACCGTGCTGATCAATACCGCTTATGAAGGCACCTGGTATATGCCAGGAAAAGGCAGTTATGCCGCGATCCTGATCAAAGATGCTGGCGGAGAATACCTCTGGGATGATCTGGAAGGAACATACGCTTTCCCCGTCGATTTCGAAGTTGTCGTCGAGCGGGCTCAGAACGCTGATGTATGGATCAACGTAGGGATTGCATCCGATATGGCGGCTCTGCTTGCGATGGATTCCCGCTATGGCGACTTTGCTGCTTATAAGAACGGCGAAGTCTATAATAACAACCTGCGCGTGACTGAGATGGGCGGCACCGATTACTACGAAAGCGCTGTCGCCAATCCAGACGTGGTCTTGCTGGACCTGGTGAAAGCCTTTTATCCTGATCTGGCTGCTGAGCACGAGTTTTTCTATTACCAAAAGCTTCAATAAGGTCTGAACATTTAAAAGATGGGCAAAATCAACCAGCAAATGGACCAACAAGGCAAAAGCACGGGAAGATCGTGGATCTTCGGGCTGCTTTTGCTCGTCCTGCTGCTGGTTGTCGCCCTGAATCTGTCGCTTGGCTCGGTGAGCATTCCACTCAAAGACATTATTGGTACGATCCTGGGCAGCCCGGGCATTAAGGACAGTTGGGTCTACATTGTCCAAAGTTACCGCCTGCCGAAGATCATAACCGCGATCCTGGCCGGAATTTCGCTGAGCGCGTCCGGTTTGCAGATGCAGACCATGTTCCGCAATCCTTTGGCCGACCCCTTTATTCTGGGCATCAATTCAGGGGCCAGCCTTGGGGTGGCGGTCGCGATCATGGGCTCAAGCATGGTTGGCGGCATGTTCTTGCCGGCTGTCAGCAGCATGGGCGAGCTTGGGATCGTCGTGGCAGCGTCCATAGGTTCGGGTATCGTGATGGGTCTGATCCTTCTTGCTGGCAGGATGGTCAAAAGTTCGACCACTTTGCTGATCTTAGGCCTGATGTTTGGAACCGCCACGGGCGCGTTGGTCAGTTTATTAATTTACTTTAGCTCTCCTGAGAAAGTGAAAGCTTACAGCGTCTGGTCATACGGCGCTTTTAATGGGGTCACCTGGCAGCAATTGAAGGTCATGGCGCCTGTGATCCTCATCGCAATTGCTATCTTGTTCTTCCTGCCAAAAGGGCTCAATGCGATGCTTTTGGGCGAAGATTATGCCAAAACGATGGGCTTGAACACCAGGCAGATGCGCGTGATGATCCTTCTGAGCGCTTCTATTCTTTCCGGTACGGTGACTGCCTTTTGCGGCCCGATCGGTTTTATCGGCGTGGCGGTGCCGCATATCGCCCGCAACCTTTTTAAGACCTCCAATCACAAAATTCTGATCCCAGCGGTGATCGTCATTGGCGCGATCGTGGCAGTGGCGGCTGATCTGGTGGCTCAGCTGCCTGGATCGCAGCTTGTATTGCCGATCAATGTAGTCACTTCCTTGTTTGGAGCGCCATTCGTCCTGTGGGTGGTGTTGAAGCAGAAGCGAGGTGGAACATCATTCAACGTGTAATGCGCGTTCTGCATACCGAAAAGCTGGAGATCGGTTACGAAAACGGAAAACCAGCCCGTAAAGTGATCTCCAGCGACCTGAACCTTGAACTTCAGCAAGGAGAATTCGTCTGCCTGGTGGGGCCGAATGGCGCCGGGAAATCGACTTTGCTGCGCACACTGACCGGTTTGCTGCCAGCTTTGGCGGGTGAGATCTACCTGGACGATAAGCCGATATCACGCTTTAGCCGGAAGGAACTGGCACAGAAGCTTGGTGTTGTGCTGACAACGCCGGTTGAGGTCGGCGCGATGACCGTGCGCGAACTGGTCTCGATGGGGCGATTTCCGTATACCGGGCTGTTTGACCGAATGAATGATCATGACATGCATGTGGTGGACGAGGCGCTGGATATGGTTGGCGCGAAGCGATTTGGTAACCGGATGGTTCACAAGCTTAGTGATGGCGAACGTCAACGGGTGATGATCGCGCGCGCATTGGCACAGGAACCGCAGGTTTTGGTGCTGGATGAGCCGACCGCTTACCTGGATCTGCCGGGACGGGTGGCAGTGATGAGCCTGCTGCACGAACTGGCCAGGGATCACGGCAAGACGATCCTGACATCCACTCACGATCTGGATCAGGCGCTGCGCAGCGCGGATAAATTGTGGGTGATGGCTCCCAATGGCAAGGTTACTTGCGGCGCGCCTGAGGACCTGGCATTGAGCGGAGAATTTCAACGGGTTTTCGACGGTGAGCGGGTGCGGTTTGATTCCGTACAGGGTCTTTTTTCGTTGAAAGAGGAAAATGAGGGTGTGGCGCTTCTGGAAGGTGAGGGCGAAGCGCGCCTGTGGACCGAAAGAGCCTTAAAAAGACTGGGCTATCGGGTTGATCTCGATTATCAGGGTCAAAAAGAGCCCTTACGCGTCGCTGTTTTCAGTGGAGAAGACAGCCTGCAGTGGTTGATCGCCACCGAGGATGGGCATGAAGTTTTCACCTCGATTGGCGAAATGTCGGAATACATCAAGAACAGCGCCTGACACGGAACGGATTGCAATACCTGCCCATCTCGCGTAACTTCACTTTAATTTGTTCTACTGGCTTTGTGTTTTCTGCCCCTATGGGAGCGCGGCCAGCTATCTCAAACCTATGTCAAAATTGGTTCCAGCATCAGGATAACCGTAACAACAAGGATCAGTCCGGTGATCATATATGCCAGGATATTGGTTAGCTTGCTGTTACGATATTTGCCCATGATGTTGGCGTCGTTGGCTAACTTCAGGATCAGGATCAGAAGGATCGGCAGCAAGATGGCGTTCATCGCCTGCGACAGGATCATGATCGGGAAGAGGGGAATCTTTGGGATCAGAACAAAGATCAGACTGACCAGCATGATGAAGGCAAAACTGCCATAAAATACCGGAGCTTCCTTGGGAGAGCGGTTGAGTCCACGTTCAAAACCGAATGCCTCGCAGATCGCGTAGGTCGTTGCCAGTGGTAATACCGAAACCGCCAGCAGCGATGCGCCGAGCAATCCGATCGCGAAGAGTAAGCCAGCCCAGTTACCGGCCAGCGGCTCAAGGGCAAGGGCGGCGTCTTTGGCGTCTTCAACTACGATCCCAGCCGAGAAGAGCGTTGCAGCCGTAACGATGATGATGAAAGCCGAGATGATATTGCCCCAGGCGGCGCCAAAACCGACATCGATCTTTGTGTTGCCATAGTTCTCCATCTCAACGCCCTTATCGGCGATGGAAGCCTGCAGATAAAAAATTGCCCACGGCGTGATCGTGGTGCCAATTACTGCGAGGATCGAGAGAATGTAATCGGAATCCAACTGAAAAGAAGGACGGATCAGGCTTTGCCCAACCATGGCCCAGTCGGGTTTGATCACAAAAACGGCCACAACGTAGCTTAATGAGGCAAAGGTCAGGAATAAAAGCACCTTTTCTACATATTTGTAATTCGCTTTCAGGATCAGCAGGCTCATGATCAGGCCGGCGATCGGAACGCTGATGTATTTGCTGACGCCAAAAAGCTCTCCAGCAGCGGCGACGCCCGCAAACTGGGCGACGGTCGTCCCGAGATTGGCGATGAAAAGGGTGAACATAGCAAAAGTCGTGATCTTGACACCATAACGTTCACGGATCAAGTCGGCGGTGCCTTTGCCGGTTACAGCGCCCATGCGGGCTGCCATCTCCTGCACAACGACTTCACCGACGGTGATGACCAGGATCAGCCACAAAAAGCTATAGCCATAACGCGAACCCGCGACCGAATAAGTAGCAATTCCAGGCGCGTCATTATCAGCTGAGGCTGTGATCAGACCAGGACCAAGAATGGTGAAGATCACCAAAAGTTTCTGAATCCAGAGAGGCCATACGATCTTCTTTTTCATTTTTTACCTCCCTGCAAAACGTGGAATTTTTTTCTTCCAGGCAGTGGGTAGGACGATATCGATCGCGTCGTCAACGGTCACGATGCCAAGCATCTCCTGTGTGTCAGGATCGACCACGGGCGCTGCCATGAGATTATATTTCGCGATCAGATAAGCTACTTTTTCCTGTGGGTCGTTCGGCGAGACGTTGACGACGTCATCGTCGAACCAGGTGGAAAGCGGGGTGTCAAGCGGCGCAGTGACCAGGTCGCGCAGGCTGATGACACCCATCAGCTGCTTCTCCGGGTTGAGGAGGTAAACATAGTACATGAACTCGTCCTCAAGCGCGTCTTCATTGGTGCGCAAATGATAAAGCGCCTGTTCAACGTCAAAATGCGCGGGTACCCAGGCAAATTCAGTTGTCATGATGCCGCCGGAAGAGGTCTCGGGATAGCGAAGCAGCGTTCGCATATCCTCTTCATCGTCGTCTTCCATCAGGCTGAGCAATTCCTCACTCTTGCCCTCATCCAACTCAGCCAGAATATCAGCCGCTTCGTCAGGATCCATCTCTTCGAGGATGTCAGCCGCGCGTTCAGGTTCAAGATAAGAAATGACGACCTGCTGAACCTCGGAAGAACTTTCTTCCAGCGTGTCCGCCAGTTGTTCATCGGTAAAACCTTCAAGCAAAGCTTTGCTGGTTTGATGATCAAGACCATCAAGAATGGCAGCGATATCTGTCGGCTCCATCTGCACCAGGCGATCCTGTGAAACTTTAAGGCGCAGGGGGTCGTCATGCTCGATCGAGGCGACATCTTCCCAGGGGATGACGTTGCTTTTTAGTTTTTTGTCAAAGAGTTTAGCCGCTGCTTTGGCGGCAGTGTCCAGTCCAAGGCGGCGAACAAGGCCAAAACCGCCCACATCGACACCCGTGAGGAGGAAGATCTGATTTTTGCGAGCCAACTGAAGGTCGTTGACACGCACGAGGCGTTTGCCCTCGGTATCGACAATTTGCTGATCGAGCACGCGGTGTTTGAGATAAAGCTCGTGGCCGGTTGGCTGATAGATCATCGGATCCTCGCTCCTGCGGTTGAGCGTTATGGAGGGCCAGAGCGTGACCAGACTCTCTGCATCGATCAGGAGCGAGCCCCCTGAAGCCTCTTTCAACAGGAGGGCTTTAATCGGGGGCATGCTCTGCTCGGTATTATCGACCAGCAGATCGTCCAGACGGCCAACAACGCGACCGTACATGTCCCATACTTTTTGGTTAAGCAGCTTGCTTAAATAAATCATCCCGCACCTCGCTTTTTGTCGTGGAAGGAGGAACCCAGGGTCGGACTGATCTGACCCCGGTTGCGGAATTAGCAGTTGGAGTCAGAGATTCAATGACTCAGCCTACTGGGAGGCTGAGCCTGATCGTCACCAAGGCAACTTTCACTTCCTGAAATTGTCAATTGATGGTTGTTCATCTCATTTTCACCAAGTTCAATTATACCGCAGGGCAGTACAGAAGGCGAAGGATTTAATGAATTGGGACGCAATTTTTTGGAATCATCTGGGAATGATCGGAAGAAATTATTTTTTAAAAAATACCTGATATTGATCTCCTTGGCAGGCAGGAGGACGGTATAATGGAGAGGGAGGAATTATGGCTTATCCAATCGCGCACCCAAAAGTAATGGAAAGAGCACGCGAGGTCTTGCGGCTGAATCCGGTGTTTTTAGATACTGAAACGACTGGCATTGGCCTTGGCGATGTTGTCATCGAAATGGCGGTTGTCGATACCAACGGAGAGATGCTGTATAACAGTTTGATCAATCCGGGAAGACCCATCCCGGAGGAGTCAAGCAAGGTGCATGGCATTACCAATGAGATGGTCAAAGATGTGCCAATGATGCGTCAGGCATGGCCTGACATCGAAGCGGTGTTGAGAGGACGTGTGCTTGGGATCTATAATGCGGAATTTGATATGCGTCTGATGAAGCAATCGGTCTTAATGGCGGGTCTGCCCTGGAATCTTTCGGACAATCAGGCTTTTTGCGTGATGAAGCTGTTCGCTGCCTGGTATGGGGAGTGGAACAAGAGACACAGCGATTTTAAATCGCAAAAGCTGGAGTTCGCGGGTCAGTTTTGTAATATCGATCTGCCCAACAGCCATCAGGCGCTGGATGACGCCAAACTCACCGCGGCTTTGATGCAATATCTGGCGAATTATCAGAAAAAGGAATAGAAGGCGCACTCCTCCTTTTTATTATTTAATTAGGATGCCCATAGGGCACAGGTACCCAAAGGGCACAACCCAGCCCCAACGAGTGTATGCATTTTCGACAGGCGTTATGGCTTGTCGAAACAATAGTGTATGGGCTGATGTCCACGCGGGATCAAGTTTTCTAAAATGATAAAAAGCCTTGTCATACATAGTCATCCGTGATAATATGAACACATGAATAAATATTCATATAATAAAGGCGGCTTTCATGACCAAAATACTCGACCTAAATACTGCTGATCTGATCGCCTCGACCTTTAAAGGGCTGGGTGACAGCACGCGCCTAAGGCTTTTGGCGATCCTTTTGCAAGGGGAGACCTGTGTTTCGGACCTGGCAGAGCTGACCGGTCTGAGTCAGAGCGCTGTTTCTCATCAGCTGCGGGTGCTGCGAAACCTGCGTTTTGTCTCGGCACGCCGGGATGGAAAACAGGTTTTCTATCAAATCGATGATGAACACATCGAAGGGCTCTTTAAGCTCGCGCTTGAGCATAGCTATCATCTTCACGATCCGAGGGATTAATGAGCGAAGTTTCACACTCCAACGATTTAGGCAGCTGCGATATCAACGCGAAAGGACATGATTGTTCCTGTGGTTGTGGGGCTTCGCAAGCCATCAGAATTGATCCAGACACTGAAGAAACCAAAAAATGCGGCGGCGGTTTTTCTGGATTTCTGGCTCACTTCTGGCAGACACCCAATCTGTTGGTCATCCTGGTAGGCATGGGGCTTCTGGTTCTGACCCTCTTTGTGGATCGACTTGGTTTGAAACAACCCTGGATCATGATCCTGCAATTGATCCTTGTCCCTATGGCTGGTTGGCCAGTATTCAGAGACGGAAACATTACTTTGATCAAAAACCGACGGCTAAATATGAACGCCCTCATGTCGGTGGCTGCCGTTGGGGCGGTTGTTTTGGGCGAAACGCATGAAGCGATCCTCATGCTGTTGCTCTTTACCCTTTCTGAAAGTCTGGAAGACTATATCAATGACAATGCCCGCGCAATTTTGAGCGAGTTCGCGGATCTGGCGCCTTCCACCGCCATTCGTATCGGTGACAATGGCGAGGAATCTGTCCCAGTCCAGAGCCTTGTGCCAGGGGATGTCATCATAGTGCGACCCGCTGATCGCATCCCGATGGATGGGGTCATCATGCATGGGAGTAGTTCCGTCAACCAGGCGCCGATCACAGGCGAAAGCAAACTGATCGAGAAGAATTCGGGCGATGAAGTTCTGTCGGGCAGCATCAATGGGCAGGGCGCGCTTCAGGTACAGGTGAGCAAGTTCGCGCAGGATAATACCATTCAGAGGATCATCCAGTTGGTGACGGAAGCTCAGGAAAACAAAGCTGAACAGGTGAAATTCATCGACCGTTTCGCGGCTGTTTACACGCCGATCGTATTCCTGATCGCTGTTTTGGTTGCTGTGATCCCGGTGTGGGTCTTCAGGCAGCCTTTCTGGAACACAGGCGAAGTTTATGGCTGGCTGCACCGTTCCCTTTCCTTATTAATGGTAGGCTGCCCTTGCGCGCTGGTGATCAGCACCCCGATCACGATGATCAGTGGTCTGACCAGAGGAGCCAAGGCTGGGGTGGTCTTCAAGGGCGGCATTTTTCTGGAAGCCCTTGCCAAAGCGCGCGTGATCGCATTTGACAAGACCGGTACCCTGACCAAAGGCGAACCGGTTGTGGCTCAGGTTCGGGCGGTCGATTGCCTTGGTTCTCAGGATTGTGTGCGTTGTGACGATCTGGTGGCTTATACCAACGCGCTGGAGGTGCACAGCAGTCACCCCTTGAGCTCAGCTGTGATCGAAGAAGCCAGGCGACGCGGTGTTGCCTCAGTTTATCCGCCAGCAAAGGATCTGCTTGTGCTGGAAGGACGCGGCCAGGCAGGGATCATCAACGGGAAAACCGGCACAGTTGGCAATCTGGCTCTATTCTTAGAAGAACATAATACGCCAGAAACGCTTGTGAGCCAGGTTCGCCAGGCAGAAGATCAGGGCGAAACGACCATGTTGGTCTGTGACGGGGATCGGGTGCGCGGATTTTTGAGCGTTGAAGACGCCGTCCGCGATGAGGTCAGGGATGTTATCCAGGCATTAAAAGCCAAAGGCATCCAAACAGTGATGTTGACCGGGGACAACGCTCAGGTCGCGCGTAAGGTTGGCGATCATCTTGGGATCGATGAAGTACATGCCGCGCTTTTGCCGGAAGAAAAACTGGCATGGATCAGCAAATTGCGCGAGCAATACGGGCTGGTCGTCATGGCAGGTGACGGCATCAACGATTCACCGGCTCTGGCGCACGCGGATGTGGGCATCGGGATGGGCGGTGCTGGCAACGCTCAGGTGCTGGAGACAGCTGACGTGGTTTTGCTGGATGATGACCTGGAGAAATTACCTTTCGCGATCCGCTTATCCGAATTTGTCAACAAATTGATCAGGCAGAATGTGATCATCAGTCTGGGGGTCAAAGCCCTGATCGCCCTGATCGCCCTGATGGGGCTGGCGCCGCTTTGGGTGGCTGTCATGGCTGATATCGGGATATCTTTGCTGGTGACCCTGAACGGCACCAGGGCGTTAAGGTATTCGTAAAAACTACTTCAGCCTGAAAACCAGGTCCCATTCGCCATCAACGGTTGACTCGGGACGGGAGAGGGTGGTTGTAAAGACGTACCATGAGCGGCCGGGCTTGAACAAATAGGGTTCGCTTCCGGAAAAGAAGGTGAAAGATTCAGTCTGGTTGCTTGAAAACCATGTGCCATAGGTCAGTTTTCCGTCCCGCAAAAAGATCGCCATCTGGTTGGGGTCAGCTTCGCGCAGGTTAATGTCGTAGGTGACACTGTTGTATTCGATGTAGTTGCTCATCATGAAGACAATGTTTTCAAAGGCGATCGGCTCTCCGGTATCGCGATCGTAACTGGGCTGGAGGCTTAATTCCCCATTTTCATCTTCAACTTCCTGCCATAAGTGATATTTGCCGGTTTCGGGGTCATAGCGCCAGTCCATGACGGAAAAATCGGCATAAAGGTAGCTGAAACGGCTTGCGTCCTCGTCCCAGTTCTGAATTTTGGGCGAGAAAGATAAGTTTTCAGAGCGGTTGATCGTGCGTGGTGGGCGATCTTTGGC
The DNA here is from genome assembly GCA_964293995.1 of uncultured Anaerolineaceae bacterium. Taxonomy (GTDB): domain Bacteria; phylum Chloroflexota; class Anaerolineae; order Anaerolineales; family Anaerolineaceae; genus Mesolinea. Next base: position 56,950 of record CAXYYH010000007.1, on the reverse strand, counting down.
GGAAAATTCGCGGATGGCGGCTGTATCCACCACGGTGTTGCCGCCCTGGGCTTCTGTTTCAGTGCAGATCCCCGGGCAGGGGGCAAAGCCGCGGTAGAAAACGCGGTTGGGGAGCGTGTTGGCGAAGACGCCTTCGATCATTTCTGGCGCGCTGGCCACGACCAGATCGGCCTGATAATGTCGCGCAAGTCTGGCGTCCAAAAGGCGGCCGGGCGCCAGAGGGCCGACGGCTGTGGCATCACTGGTGTAAAAAAGAGCCAAAAGATGATTGGTTTGGTGACCGTTATAGTATTCGAAGACGAGATCAGCTTTGTTGATCTGATTAAAGGGTCGCAGGCTGCGCGGCCAGTTGGCAAGTTTTACCATGACAGGGCGTTTGAGAAGGTCGCTGTCATCGCGAAGACTCAAACCGGTGAAAGGGTTGATATTTTCATAAACCTTTGGAGTACGCGTCGCCATTGGCGTCGCGGAAGCAAGCGGGAAGGCGGTTGGGCTTGGGATCGGGGTGGCAGTGGCCTGGAGGACCAGCTGGGTTTCTTTTTGTTGCGGGCTAAGGGGCGACAGCGTGCGGACAGGCGTGATCACTGGGGTGATCTTTGGAGGAAGATATCGACTCTGACAACCTGACAAGACGGCTATTACCGGTATTAGAAAGAAAACAATACCTGCAAGGAAGGATCGGCTGGAAAAGCAGAAGAGTTTTGCCATCAGGTTGATTTTATCATGGAGGCAAAAGCTGGGAGAATGGTTAAATGTGGAGAAGGCATTTTAAGGTCTGATCCGCCTCTATGTGCAGCTCCTCATCTGCCTTACCCGTGTTCTATCAGCAATTCTCAGTATGAAATTTGTGTGGTCGGATTTTCCTCTTCTCAAGTGAATGTTACTAATTCTTGATCGGTAATCGACATGTGAGGATGTTTTTTGGAGTAGGGGCGGGCCGCTGCGCCCGCCCGTCTTCTGGAATGAATAAAATATTACTGGAATATCAAGGAATTGTGACGTTTAATTTTCCACACCAACGGGCGGACATGGCAGTCCGCCCCTACGGTAGGCGTCCGAAACTCTGATTAATAAAAGTATGCCCAAAATATTCTGCTTCATGGAATAAATCGATGTTTGGGTATGTCCTGACATTGAAGGGACTATGCCATGGGCTTAATTTTCTATAATGAGAATTGTGGGTGTTCTATGCATAAGTAGCTTTATGCTAAAATCGTGGTTAATTAATTAAAGAGTATAAAATATGGAAACAAATCAATCCTCCCCAATTGAAAACAATGAACCTGCCCAGACAGGTTTCGATAGTGACGATCAGATCCAGGAAGGGGCTCAATTTCCTGAATTAAGTGATTATAAAGAAGTGCCGGTCAGTCGGGCAGAGCTGTTCGGGCAGCACAACTACAAAAATCCCGGCAGCGAATTTCATACCGGTCATTGGGCGATCGCCGATCTGGATGCCAATAAGCCCGCGCGTTCATCCCAGGGTTTCCCTGCGCAAGATCAGGACCTGGTCGCGACGATCCCTCCCGCGCAGGAGAAAGAAAGCATTACCCAGGAAGTGGTATTGCCGGAGCAGGTCGAAGAAGTTGACCTGCAGGGCACGCGCTTGAACCCGGTGGCTTTTACCCCGCCTGATCAGTTGGTCAGCGACACCCAACCGGTTTTGATCCCTCAGACGGGGAGTTCCGCCGCTGCGGGCAAGCCGATCACGCAAGCTGTGCCGGTCAAGCCCAAAAGAGCGGAAGCTCATCCTCCAAAATCGCCGAAGAAGAAAAAAGGCTGTTTTGGCCGGGTTTTGATCATTGGAATGATCATTTTCCTGCTTGCCATCCTGGCAGGAGGTATCTTTGCCTGGACGAAATATATGGAGATCGCCCGAACCCTGCCCTCGGTCGATGAGCTGCAGAACCGGGCTTCAAAGTTTGAAACGACTTACATTCTCGACCGCAACGGCAATATTCTCTACGAGATCGTCGATCCGAACGCCGGCAAACGAACCTATGTGCCCCTGGAGCGCATTTCCCCCTATCTGATCGCGGCCACCATTGCCACCGAAGACAAAGAATATTACAACCACCCCGGGTTTGATCTGATCGCGTTGGGTCGGGCGCTTTATACCAACTACACCTCGGGTGGGATCGTGTCGGGCGCCTCAACGATCACGCAGCAACTGGCGCGATTGTTGCTGCTGACCGATGAACGTTATGAGCAAACCTACGAAAGGAAAGCACGCGAGATCATTCTTGCGGCTGAAATAACGCGCCGCTATACCAAAGAACAGGTTTTAGAGCTCTATCTGAATGAGATCTTTTATGGGAACCTGTCTTATGGCATCGAAGCTGCCTCGGCAACCTATTTCAATACCACCGCCGCTGAACTGAACCTTGAGCAATCCGCCTTTCTGGCGGGTTTGCCGCAGGCGCCAGCGGTCTACGATGTTTACAATAACCGTGAAGCCACGATCAATCGCTTTAAATCAGTTTTGGTGCTGATGTACGAGTTGAGCAAGGAAAAGGGCTGCATCCACATTGGCGAAAACCTTGAACCAGTTTGTGTTGACGCGATCCAGACCATCCAGGCCTCCGATGATCTGGAAAAATATGATTTTAAGAAACGGGAACTGGGGATGCAATTCCCCCACTGGGTTGTCTTTATCCAGTCTTTGCTGGAATCACAATTTGACGCCCAAACGATCTATCGCTCCGGTTTTACTGTTTATACGACTTTGGACCCTGATATGCAGCGCGATTCTGAGCAAGCTGTCAGGAATCAACTGGCTCAAATGACGGATAAAAACGCCACCAATGGCGCGGTGGTGATGATGAACAACAAGACCGGAGAAATCCTTTCGATGGTGGGTTCGGCTGATTTCAACAACGCCGCCATCAGCGGACAGGTCAACATGGCTTTGACCAACACGCGCCAACCAGGCTCGGCCATCAAGCCGCTCACCTACCTGGCCGCTTTTGAAAAAGACTGGACGCCCTCGACCCTGATCTGGGACGTGCCTGCCAAATTCAGACCTTCTTCTGATCCCTTCGATACCAGCCCGGATTATGAGCCTGTCAATTATGACGGAACTTTCCATGGTCCGGTGTCGGTACGGGAAGCATTGGCCAATTCCTATAACATTCCTGCAGTCAAAGCGCTTGAGTATGTTGGCATTTACGATGACCCCAACACTCCACAGGAGGACGGCTTTTTGAGCCTTGCCCGACGGCTGGGCATCAACAGCCTGACGCGGAACGATTACGGCCTCTCGCTGACGCTGGGCGGTGGTGAGGTAAGCCTGCTTGAAATGACGAGCGCTTTTCAGGTTCTGGGCAATGAGGGCCGAAAAGTCGCTCCGGTGGCGATCACCAAGGTGGTCGATCACAGCGGTCAGGTTTTGTATGAGTATCAACCGCCAGCCGGGGACCAGGTCATTCGTCCTGCTCATGCTTATTTGATCTCGTCCATTTTGTCTGACGCGGAGGCGCGCGCGCCGATGTTTGGATACAATTCCGTGTTGAATCTGCCCTTCCCGGCAGCTGCCAAGACGGGTACAACCAACGATTTCCGCGATAACTGGACGATCGGTTATACGCCTGATTTTGTCGTAGGCGTTTGGGTTGGCAACGCGGATTACACGCCCATGGTGAATACCAGCGGTGTGGATGGCGCTGCGCCGATCTGGGCTCAGATCATGCAGGCGGGCGTGAACCGCTATCTGGGAGGGAACAGCGGGCAATTCCCCAGACCTTCCGATGTGGTCGATATGACGGTATGCGCGGTTTCGGGCACGCAGCCAAGCGAGTATTGCCCGTCGCAGCGCAATGAAATTTTTGCGTTTGACCAACTGCCTTTGCCCAAAGAGCAGGATCTCTGGCTCAATGCCGCGGTTGACTCCTGGACCAATTTACAGGCTTCCAACGCCTGTTCGCAGTTCATAAAAGAAGAAATGGTGATCAATGTCGAGGACAAAGACGCCATTGCATGGCTTGGAACGGAGCCAGGCAGGTATTGGGCTGAAAATCACGGCTTCCCTGATCCACTGGTGATCAAGCCGGAACGTGAATGCCGGATGGACGACCCGAGGCCGATCATCAACCTGGTTGGCATCCATGACGGTGCCACGATCACGGAAAAACCCTTTATCATTACGGGTACGATCGACGCGACAGCGAATTTCAAGCAGTTTAAACTTCATTGGGGTGCCGGAACCAACCCGACCGAATGGCACGCGCTTACGCCTGATTGGATGACCGTGCCGGTAACTTCAGCTGCTGAAATTGTGAGATGGGATCTGGAAGGCGTGGATGTGCCGGTGATCACCCTGAGGGTGACGCTGCACAGCATGATCAATACGGAAGTGCAGAAGAAGTGGGTTTTGAATATCGCGGTGCCGACACCAACGCCAACTCCAACCCCGACACAGCCGCCAACTCCGACGATGACGCCCACACCGCCACCCACGCCAATGGAAACACCGCTTCCACCATCCAATCCGACGGCTCCGCCTATAGTAGTCCCTTAGAAGAGCGTTAGTTGGGCAGCGTGGAATTCGGGCGGATCGTTCTTGATCTGTGAGATAAATAAATCCTGGTTTAGCATCGGGAGATCAGCAAGATTGCGCAACTGGCGATATTTGACCAGCTGCCAGTCTTCGCTTTTTAAGAGGCGCATATTTGGGTCTCTTTTGAGTTTGTAAGTGATCAGGTTCGAGCGGCTGCCTGGGATGACGATGATCTTTTGTCCGGGACTGTCTTGATTGCCTGAGAGAATTTGCGAAACGCAGGCACTGCTGATGGGGAAAAAAGTATGGGAAAGCTCACCTTTTTTATCGAACAAAATAATTCGATCTGCCATCAGCTCGCGCCGACAGCCCAGGCGTTCTGCAATTGTTTCAATGAGAGACCGAACTTTAGCCAGGTCAGCATTGCGCGTGGCAGCTTTCTCATTTTCCAGGAGTCGGTAGACCTTTTCGCCCTTGTGCTCTTCTGTGCTCGCGTAGGAGGCGAGAATTTCCTGGATGAGCTCATCCGCCGGGGTGAGAAAACCGGGTAAATCTGCATAAATTCTGGCGAGAAGCTCGGTTTTGCTGATGCTTTCCTGACGCTGTAATTCGTGCAGGATGATCCCTTCACATTGGTCAGCCAGGCTGACAGAACCTGCCATGGGTTTGGCCAGCCAGTACAGTCCGGCTTCCGGGGTCGTACCGGGGTTGAAGCGCTGGAAGTAGGCCGCATCATTGAAGGCTGTGGAAAATTGCAGCTCGATATCATTCAGCATTTCATTGGGTTTGGGCCGGTCTTTCAGCAATCCGCCGGATAACAGATCCGCAATGGAAAGGCTGAGCAGGCGCAGGTATTGGGTTGGCTCTCCCAGCTGGTTGAGAAATTGTTTGCCGCTTTCCCGTACAGAAAGGACTGCCTGCGGTCTTTGCTGGATCGGGCTGGATGTGGGCAGACGCCAGACGGTTTGCAGGGTCTCATTATCCCCACTTAGGCTTACCTGACTGAGCCTGAGCCCAGCGGACTGTGCCGCGAACATGCCGGCCAGCAAAAAGAGGCTTTCCAGCTCGCTGGTCAGCAGGAGAACCGGCACTTCGGAGCCGATCAGGGCGGGCAGCTGAAGAAGGACTTTTCGCAGGGCAACCGAATGCCAGGTCCAGTCATAGCGTTGGCGCACAAGGCTGTTGCGGATGGTTTTAACGCCTTCCTTGCCCCAGAGCCAGCCACTCCAAAGCCCTGACAAATTCCAGAAGGCCTGATTGCGCCGTGGCAGTGAGCATTGCACCAAACTGATCAGACCTGATTCCGGTTTGTCTTCGAGCTCTCTTAAGCGGCCTTCAAAAAGGCTGATCCCCCCGGAAGATGGAACGCGTTTGGGCCAGACTCTCAGTTTGACTTCGGGCTCATCGCTCACCCAACTTTGAGCCGCCCCGACGAAGGCCTCCCAGATATTGACTTCCTGAAACATGGGCGGCCGCGTTAGCTGTTTGGGGCGGTGATTGGCGCGCGGCCAGGTCCAAAGCTGATTGCCCTGATCGGCAGCCACCAACCAAAGCGCCTGCAAAAGCTGGGTTTGTTCCGGGCCAAGCTTGCTGGATTCGATCTCGTTCTGGAGGAAATGCAGCGCGATCAGAGCGCGGGGTGTGTAGAAACTGAGCACCTCTTCCATCACCTGGCGAAGTGGAGGGTCCTGACCGGCAATTTTCGCCAGAATCTGTGATCGAATCAACACATCAGAAGGCAGATTTCCCAGGCTTTCAAAGATGGCCGGGGTTAAGTCAATTTCACCATGATGGCCGCAATGAGGACATTCCCCGATCGCTTTTACAGGAAAAAGGTTGCGGTCAGCATCTTCCGACCAGATAAAAGCATGTACTTTAAAGCTGCCGCTCAGGTTTGCGCTTCGGCAAATCTCATTCGGACAATCAAGGCGGTAAAAAGCCTGTAGATAGTCTTCAATTGTGCTGCCATCCGGCATGCGGTTTTCAAGCAGCGCTGCCAGCGCAATGGCAAAGTCCTGTTGTTTTGGGGTGCTGGCCAAAACCCTCAGGACGAAGGCGGCGATGGGATTGTTGGCTGAGATCATAACCCGGTAACCAGCTCGTGCCAGTTCAAGGCTGGTGTAAGGATTTTGTCCGAACGGATCAAGCAGCCAGGAGCCTGGCGCAGCGTATTTTTGCACCCAGTTTGAGACCATCCCCTCCGGGACAGGCGGGAAAAAGCGCTCCAAAGGCAGATTTTTACTTTTTGGCGTGGAAAACCGGCCTGGCACCCAGGCAGCTGCATAAAGCTTGGGCAGGGGCAGGTTTTCCAAAACGACCTCTATTCAGACCGTGAGATCAAAATTCCAAAGCCATAGGCGGGCAGATGCAGGTTGTTTTCTGACATATGGCTGGTGATTGCATCGTTTCCGACAAAGATGAGCTCCCATTGATTAAACTCGCCTGTTGGCAATTGGTAGGTTTTGATGCTTTTACCGAAATTGAGCACAACCAGGATGCGCTCGCCTTCAGCGCTGCGTTCGTAGACGAGAAGGTCTTTATCGGGAGCCTCCAGAAGTTTGATGCTGCCCGCATTCAGGGCCGGATGTTGACGTCTTAACTGGATCAACTGCTTATAGAAGCTAAGCAGGGAGGCTGGGGAGCTGCTCTGATTGGCGACATTACGCACCTTATAGTTCTTGTGAACATGCAGCCAGGGTTTGCCAGCGGTGAAACCGGCGTTTTCCTGCGCGTTCCATTGCATTGGCGAGCGGCAGCCATCCCGACCAATATAAAAGGGCCAGTAATACCTGCCGACCGGGTCCTGGATTTGGGAGCGGGTCAGGCTGATATCGCGCATGCCGATCTCTTCGCCATAGTAAAGGTAAGGCGTGCCGCGTACGGTCAGGTGCATGGCTGCCAGCAGCTTCAAAATGCTGTCATCTTCACCTTTGGCAAAGCGGGTGGACGAACGTTCGGTATCGTGATTATTGAAGAAGTAATTTGGCCAGGCTTCCTCTCCGTGCAGGGCGTCCCAGTATTGGATCGCCTTGCCAAAGGCTTTGGCGCTGAAATCTGAGTGGGTGTAAGCGTAATCAAAACCGGCATGCAGGCGGTCTTCGCCAATATAGGTGCGGGCATGGGCGGAGTCGGCCATGAAGGTCTCCCCGACCACATAGCGTTCGGGATACTGATCGAGAATGGCGCGGATATCTTTGACGACATCGATCATTTCGGGCTGGGAAGTGTCGTAAAGGTGTTCGAAGGAATCAAATTTGCGGATGTTAAAGCCTTTTCGGGTGGGATTGTCCCGAAAGTCTTTATCTTTGTAATAGTTGTTGAAGACATCGAGGCGGAAGCCATCCACGCCCTTATCCAGCCAGTAGCGGAAGATATCGAGCATCATGGAACGAACTTCCGGGTTGCGCCAGTTCAGGTCAGGCTGATGCTTGTTGAACATGTGGTAGTAGTATTTTCCGAGGGTTTCATCGTACTCCCAGGCGGTGCCGCCAAAGTGGGATAACCAATTGTTCGGCAGGCCGCCCTGTGGGTTGGGGTCTCTCCAGAGATACCAGTCATGGTAGGGGTTTGTGACCGATTTGCGCGATTCCTGGAACCAGCGGTGCTGATCGGAAGTGTGGTTTAGCACAAGGTCCATAATGATATGAATATCGCGTTTGTGGGCTTCATTGACCAGGCGGTCAAAATCCTGCAGATTGCCAAATTTGGGGTCAATGGTGTGATAGTCGGAAACGTCGTAACCAAAATCGACATCCGGCGAGGGCATGATGGGGGAAAGCCAGATGCCGTCGATGCCGAGCTCCTGGAGATAGTCGAGGTGTTGAACGATGCCAGCCAGGTCACCGATCCCATCACCGTTGGTATCCTGAAATGAGCGGGGATAGATCTGATAAATGATGCCGTTTTTCCACCAGAGTTTGTTAGTTGTCATGGCTGCCTCCATGGGGTCTGAGAATTTTGGGTTAGTTCTTATTATAAAGGAAGTTTGGGTGAATAAGAGGTGATAAAAAACAGTAAACCGACGAACCAGGGCAATACCCTGACTTGTGCGGCGCCAGGCTATTTTCCCTCATACACCATGCAGGCTAAACCCATAAATTGCCCTGCGGGCAACCCCTCACCCTGGTAAACCAGGGTAAACAGTCCGCCCTTCGGGCACCTTCTCCCGAGCGGAGAAGGCTTAAGGCAGCACCTGCACTGGGGGCACCACTCATCCTTTCTATCGTTTGCTCTGTGGACACATTCTCCAGACGACCAATCATCAAGCCCTTTCAGCGGGAGAGGGTCGGCGAAGCCGGGGCTGCTTGCGTCACGGGTTCTTTTCCCAGAGTGAGGTATGTCGTTGCGGTTGAGGAAAGAGTCCAACTCCTAAACTGTGAGTCACTTTGATTTCCTCATCCACCACTTCGTGGTACCCCTTCTCCTAAAGTCCTGGAAAAGCTCCAGGGCAAGGAGAAGGCTTTTTATCGTGCGTCGTTTTTCTCATGCGCTAAATTTCTTCCATGGAAAAGTTTATATTTTTTCTGGCTTGTGTTATCATTTCATACTGATGCAATTGATTTTTTCTGCTCATAATTGTTTTCTCCCAAACCCTGGAAAAGGGGAAGGTTTGGACGCGTTTGTTATTTAGAAGTATCCCAGCGATACTTTTAGTAAGCATATCTAAGGAAAAAAATAAGGAGAAAAAGGTATGAAAAAAAGAATTACCCAGATTTTTAGTTTTCTTTTGCTCGCCGCTTTGTTGGTGAGCCCGGTCGCAGCTGCGGCACCTGAATTTGCAGCAACGCCTGCAGATGAACCAGTGATCTCAGCTGAAGACCAGTTATGGCTTGATATGGCTGCGGAGGCCGAGAGCTTTACAGTGCAATTAACGGAGCCTTCATTGGCTACCTATGACGGTGGCAATGCCCTCTTCGCGGCGCCACTGCGCGCTGAGAGCGGCAAGATCGATGTTGATTCCCCCGAAGCGGTTGCTTATCTGGCGCACCTTAATGCTGGTTTGGACGCCTTCATTGCCAAAGCTGAACAGATTTTGGGCCGTGATCTTGAGGTTCTCTATCGTTACGATTATGTCATCAACGGTTTTTCCGCCAAGATGACGGTCGAAGAAGCCGCGCTTTTGCGCCAGCAGCCTGAAGTTCGAGAAGTCTACATCGATACTCTCTATCAGGTCGATACAGATGTCAGCCCGGCTTTCATTGGCGTTGACAAGATCTGGGACGGCTCAGCCGTACCTCTGGCTGAAGGAAAACGCGGCGAGGGCACAATTGTTGGTATCATTGATACCGGCATCAATGCCACGCACCCCAGCTTCCTGGACCACACTCCCCTGGATAGCTATATTTATCCCAATCCTCCAGCTGGTGGTTATAAAGGTCTTTGTGCCACAGCTCCTGCAACTCACCAATGCAACAAAAAGCTGATCGGTATGTGGGATATGTTGAATGGAACCGATGGCAACGATACCCTGGATCATGGTTCGCATACCGCAGGTACCACTGCTGGCAACCGTGTTCAGATCAACTACAACGGCGCGAACGTTGTTATCTCAGGTATGGCTCCGAGAGCCAGAATCGTTTCCTACAAAGTTTGTGGTTCCAGCGGATGTCCTGGCAGTGCTTCAACCGCAGCGGTCAATCAGGCCATTGCTGACGGCGTCGATGCGCTGAACTTCTCCATTGGCCCCACTGGCGGCCCGGCAAGAAGCCCATGGCTGGATTCCACCGAAGTTGCCTTCCTTGAAGCTTTCAAAGTTGGTGTTTCCACCGCGACCTCCGCGGGAAACAGCGGTCCTGGCGATTCCACCATTTACAAACTGCCCCCGTGGGCGATCGTGACCGCCAATACCCAACACGGTCGTATTTTTGGCTATCCGGTTACTGTGAACCCGGGCAGCGCCAACCCCCTGAATTCAATTGCCCTGTTGGCAGCCTCTGATCTTGCTCCAGTGTTGTCAACCAACCTGACGGGTAAAACCCTGGTATGGGGCGGTAATCATGACAATCTTGAAGGTTGTGCGGCCTGGCCTGCTGGCCTTCTGACCGGAAAAGTTGCGCTCATCAAACGCGGTACTTGTTCCTTCAAGGAAAAACTGCAGGCTGTCCAGGATGGCGGCGGTATTTTTGCGCTGGTTTACAACAACCAATCCGGAGCTCCCATTATTATGGGAACTGATTCAGGTAGTGTCAATATTCCGGCTGCCATGATCTCCCTCGAATCTGGTCAGGAAATCGAAGCTGTGGCTGGCAGCACCATGACTGTCAACATCCTGAAAGACGTCTCTTCAGGTACTCGTCCCGAATGGGGTGACATCCTGGCTGATTCCTCTTCGAGAGGCCCAATCACCAACTTCGAGATGCTCGAGCCTGATATCGCGGCCCCCGGAACCAACGTTTTGGCTGCTTATTCTGCTCCTGGAGCCACCGATCTGATGAGCGGTACATCCATGGCCGGCCCCCACGTGGCTGGTTCACTGGCTGTGATGCGCTCGCTCTATCCAAACTGGAGCCCGGCAGCTCTGCGATCTGCCATTATCATGACTGCTCTGGCCGGTACGTCCCGTGATTATGATATGGGAGCCGTTACTCCCTTTGATTATGGCAATGGCCGTATTGATATGTCCAAGGCTGCTCTGGCTGGTCTGGTCATGGAAGTGACCTACGAAGAGTACAAGGCTGCCAACCCCGCCAGCGGTGGCGATATGCGCACTTTGAATATCCCATCCTATCAGAACAGCAGTTGTCTGGGTGGCTGTACCTTCACTCGTACCGTCAAGAACGTTGCGGGTGTTGCTACGGAATATACCGTTGAAGTGACCAAGACAGATCACGTTGATGTGGTCGTTACCCCGTCAACCTTCACCATTCCGGTCGGCGGCACTCAGGTCATCACCGTTAAAGTCACACCAGGCCTTTTGTCTGAAGGCGCATGGCAGTTTGCCCGAATCAAATTCAATACTGATGGTACTTTCAGCAACAACAAACCGATCAGCGATACCGCTTTCACCCTGGCTGCCAAGGCGAATATGTCTGGTTCTACACTGCCCTCTGAACTGCGTCAGAATATTGAGTCTGCGACAGGCGACCACGTGTTTGCGGATTCCTACTACTCCAACGCGATCACCAATTTCAACACCACCCGCTACGGTATGACCCCGGCAACCATCTACGAATTCACTGTTGTCCAGGATCCCACCCCCAGTAAGCCTTTTGACGACCGTAGCACAGTCTGGTATACCAACTTCGATTGTCCGAAGAACGGCAGCAGACTCGTTGCTGAGGTCTTGGAAAGCAGCTCTCCGGACCTGGATATGTATATGGGCAATGGCTCTACTCCATCCGAAACATTAATGAAAGCTTATTCAGCAAATGCTGGTTCGATGGAATACATCAGCATCAATAATCCAACCTGGACCAACGGTACCTGCTGGGTGATGATCCAGAACTACGAATCCTCTGGTGAAGCAGATACTGTCAGACTGGCTCTCGCATTGGTTCCAAAAACCGGAACGCCCAATTTTACGGTTACCGCGCCGACCTCTGTTCCCAAACTGCAACCGTTCGATATGACCGTTGCCTGGGATCTGGGCAGCTCTTTCAGTGAATCGGAAATCTGGTACGGCTGGTTTAGCGCTGGTTCGACCTCAACCCTCAAGGATGATATCGTCAAGATGGATGTCAACCTGTACAAGACCGGTCAGGAGGAACCAACGGTTGTAAATGTTTATCTGCCTCTGGTATTAAACCTGAGATAAGCATAGTTAGTCTTTGAATTGAGGTTGCCCTGTAAGCAGGGCAGCCTCTTATTTAATTGTCAGGCCGAATAAAAGAATAGATACAGCCCGCAGAGCAAGATCGAATTGTCACCGGCTTCTTTAGGGATCCAGCTGACAAATATGGAACATTGGGAAAACATTGATAAAACAAAACACCCGAAAAACATAAAAAAACATCGAAAAAACAACATCGAAAAACCCCGAAAAAATTTGTCTTGCGTCAGGTTTGTGAATATGGTATTATTTACCTGTTCGTCAGTTCAATACTTTTCAATCTGAAAAGTGGGCTAAAAGTCCACTTTTTTGTTAGAACTGAATTGTGTGTTTGAGTTGGAACTGAAATGCAGTTAATTTTGGAGAAAGAAAGCGATGAAAAGCGAATTTACGTTAGCCTTCAATGAGGTGCTGGAAGAAAAAGGGTTGCCGCGTGAGACGATTCTGGCAGCGCTGGAATCTGCCATGGTTTCCGCCTATCGAAAGGCAGTTGGTAGTCCTGCCGGACAGGACGTTCAGGTTAAGCTCGATTTTGACAGTGGAAACGTAAGTGTTTTCGCTGAAAAAGAGGTTACTGATTCGATTTATGATGAACGGACCGAGGTTCTGCTGGAAGACGCCCTGCTGACCAATCCAGATGCAAAACTGGGCGATCTGATCATGGTCGAGTCAACTCCGGCTGACTTTGGCCGGATTGCCGCGCAAACTGCCCGTCAGGCGATTCAACAACGCATTCGCGACGCGGAAAGACAACGCCAGTTTGAACATTTCAGCAAGCAGGTTGGCGAGATCACCAGCGGCATCGTTCAGGCGGTCAATCCGAGACAGGCAACCATCGGCCTCGATCTCAAAGCTGAGGGAACGATGCTGCGCAAGGACATGATCCCCAACGAAAGATTCCGCATCCACGATCGCATCCGCGCTTATGTCGTTGAAGTGATCGATTCGCAAAAAGAGGTAAAGATCGTCCTTTCCCGCGGACACCGCAATTTCCTGCGGCGTTTGCTGGAAAATGAGGTGCCGGAAATTTTCCACGGGATCGTGGAAATCCGCTCAATCGCCCGCGAACCCGGCCAGCGTGCCAAGGTCGCCGTCTCAGCCACCCAGCAAGGCATCGATCCGGTTGGCGCCTGTGTGGGCCAACGCGGTGTTCGTATTCAGGCGATCGTGCGTGAACTGCATGATGAGAAAATCGACGTGATCGAGTGGAGCCCGGACGCGGCTGTTTATATCAGCAAGGCGATCAGCCCCGCGCGTGTTTCAGGTGTGTATTTGAACCCCTCGCTCTATGATCACAAGACCGCAACCGTGGTTGTGCCTGAAGATCAGCTGAGCCTGGCAATTGGCCGCGAAGGTCAAAACGCGCGTTTGGCTGCCAAACTGACTGGCTGGCGCATTGATATCATGAGCGTTTCGGAAGCCGCTGCCAAAGCATTGGTGAAGTTGAGAGAAGACAAGACGCTTGAGAACCTGGCCAAAGAAGAAGCCGAGACAATGGCACGCGTGGAAGAGCTCTTACAGATGAAATTGGAAGGCCGTGTGCTCAATATGGATGACAGCGCCCTGATCGGTCGTTTTGTCGATCGTGTTGAACGGCGTGGAGAGGCTGATCGCAAGGAAGAAATTGACGCCCATATGGCTGAATTGAAAGCGATACGCGATGGCATTGACCAACGCGCTTTTGAAGTTAGTATATATGATATTCCTGGTATTCGCGAGCATATCGCGACAACGCTGCAGGGTAAGGGTTTCGAGACTTTGGGCGATTTGATCTTTACCATCCAAACGGACGCTGATTCGATCCTGGCAATTGACGGCATCGGGCCCAGATCATTCGATGAGATCATGGACGCCGCCAGCAATTACGAATTCCCGGCGCTTGCTGTAGAAGAATCGACTGAGCCCGTTGAGGAAGAAACGCCCGCTGAAGATGCTTCTAAAAGCCCTGAAGATGATCAGGCATTGGGTATTATCGAAGCGGAGGCTGTCGAACAAGCTGGCGACGAGGAGCCTGAGGCTGAGGAAACTGAAAAAGACGAAGACGAAGCTGAAGCAGAAGATGTGGTCGACCCTGAAACCGGTGAAGAAAAGAGCTTTGAGGAACTCTTCCAGCTCGATTCCATGCGAAGAGAAAAAGGCGCCAGCGAAGATGATGATGAATATCGCCGCATGATGCCTGATAAACGGAAAAAAGGCAAGAAGCGTCGTGGTTACACGGTTGAGTACGATCCCGATCAGGATACTGACGTCGTGCGGTATACTCATCGCAAGAATGAAGATGATTGGGAAGATTGGTAAAAAATTCCGTATAATGGAATTGAAATAGTTGAAAACCCTGGAATCAGATTCGCTGATTCCAGGGATAAAAGATAAGTTTTTTAAGGGCTTTTGAGAGAAAGCACAAAGGTGGCAGGAAAAAAGAATTTGAAACCCAAACACGTTCCTCAGCGCACATGCGTTGGTTGTCGCGAGGTTTTACCAAAGAAGAATCTGATCCGATTGGTAAAGACCGAGCAGGGCGTACAGATTGACCACAGTGGCAAGCTGCCCGGTCGTGGCGCTTATTTGCACGATCAAAGAAGCTGCTGGGTTAAAGGGTTAAAAGGATCATTGGCAAAAGCTTTACGGACTTCGATTTCGGAGCAGGAAAACCAATTGCTGACTGATTTTCTACTGGCTTTGCCGGAGGTGGAAACACCAGTGGCAGACCCAAACGATAGGGAAAGTATGTCAGCCTAAGTTTTTCTTCAAAATATTGCTCTAAAAGTCCATGTTTAAAAGCAAGGCAATTGCCGCACATGTAGATGGAGGTATGAATGAGCAAAAAAGAAGAAAAAATAATCCAACTCCCATATAGCATCACTGTTAGAGATTTAGCTGCACTGTTGAACAACAGCGCGGTTCAGGTCATTAAGATCCTGATGTCCAATGGTGTCATGGCGAGCATTAATCAGACCATCGATTTTGACACTGCGGCTGTTGTGGCTACAGAACTTGGTTTTGAACCTCTTTTGGAAGAGGATGAGGAAGTTGTTGAAGACATCGGCGAGATGCCGCTGTGGCGTCGGGTGATCCTGAAGGAAGATCCCTCAAAGCTTATCAACCGGCCTCCGGTGATCACGATCCTTGGACATGTTGATCATGGCAAAACGACCCTGCTGGACGCAATCCGCAACACCAATGTTGCTGGCGGCGAAGCGGGTGGCATCACCCAGCACATCGGCGCCTATCAGATCACCCACAAAGACCGCCTGATCACTTTTATGGATACTCCCGGCCATGCCGCGTTCTCATCCATGCGCGCCAGAGGAGCGCAGGGTGCGGATATCGTGGTTTTGGTCGTGGCAGCTGATGACGGTGTTCAGCCGCAAACGCGGGAAGCCGCCAACCACGCCAAGGCAGCTCAGGTTCCGATCATCGTGGCACTTAACAAGATCGATAAGGCCGATGCCAATCTGGACCGGGTGAAGACGCAGTTGTCCGAGATCGGTTTGCAGCCGGATGAGTGGGAAGGCAACACCTTCGTCATGCCTGTTTCTGCCAAGGGACGCATCGGGCTGGACGATCTGCTGGAAACGATCCTGCTCGTGGCCGACAACCAGATGATCAAAGCCAACCCCAAAGGCCAGTGTATCGGCACTGTGGTGGAAGCCAAGCTTGAAAAGTCACGTGGTTCCCTGGCAACGCTGCTGGTGCAAAACGGCACGCTGAAGGTTGGTGATGTGATCGTGGCCGGGGAAAGTACCGGCAAGATCAAGGCTATGTTCGATCAGCGCCAGAAGCGCATCAGCAAGGCTGGTCCCAGCACGCCTGTGGTGGTGATGGGCCTAAATGCCGTGCCTGAAGCTGGTGACCTTTTCCAGGTGGTTGAGAGCGATCGCGAAGGGCGGGCAATCGTTGCCGATCGTAAGGCAGCCCGTGAAGCCAAGAAAAATGTTAAACGTGCTACTTTGGAAGAGCTCTTCAGTCGTTACAAGTCGGGCGAGGCCAAGGAACTGCGGCTTGTTTTGAGAGCTGACGTACAGGGTTCTCTGGAGCCGATCACAAACGAACTCGAAAAGCTAAGCAAGGATCAGAAAGACATTTCAGTAAAGATCCTACATGCCGAAGCTGGCAATATCACCGAGAGCGATGTCATGCTGGCTGCTGCCTCGGATGCCGTCGTGATGGGTTTTGACGTGAACATTGATCAGGGCGCTCAACGCCTTGCGGACGCTGAAGGTGTCTCCATCCGCCTCTACAAGATCATTTATCGGTTGGTGGAAGATGTTGAAAAAGCACTGAAGGGTTTGCTTGAGCCTGAAATGGTTGAGAAAACCATCGGTAAAGCCACTGTTTTGGCAACCTTCAAGGTCTCCAAGGGCGGAACCGCTGCCGGTTGTCGCATCTCAAGTGGTGAATTCCGCCGCAATGCTCAGGTGCGCGTCCTGCGTGACAGCGAGGAACTCGCGAAAGTTGAAATTGCGTCCATTCGGCGTGAAAAGGAAGACGTTCGTGAGGTTCGCGAGGGCATGGAGTGTGGAATTACCCTGAAGAATTATGAAGCATTTGAGGTTGGTGATATACTGGAATGTTTTGTGATCGAAAAATTTGGCGGATAATGGTATCCGTAGACGGGAGTTATTATGCCTTCGGTATTGAGGATGAAAAGGATCAACGACAGGATCAAAGAGATCATGTCAATGGTTTTGTTGGCTAAGATCGAAGATCCAAGGCTTTTGGGTGTCACCGTTACTGATGTAAAGGTGGACCGTGAGCTTGATTATGCCAATATTTATGTTTCTGCCATAGAAGGCGAGCAGCGGGCGGAAGAAGTTTTGGACGCGCTGAAGCATGCCCGTGGTTTTTTGCGTTTTGAAATTTCACAGGAAATTGACCTGCGAATCACGCCAAAACTGCGTTTCTTTTGGGACCCCACCCCGGAAAAGGCCGCTCGTATTGACGACCTGCTGGCAGAATGGCGCAGTGAATCCGGACCGGATGAGATGGATGATGAGGATGAATTTGATCCTGAGGACGAAGACGGCTTTGATGAAATTGATGACGAAGACGATGGAAACGGAGATATTGATCAATGATCACTGATTCGTCCAAAGATATGCTCATAAAACAGCAGATCGAAAATGCCAGTCACTTCGTTGTCACATCGCATATCCGCCCGGATGGGGACGCGGTTGGAAGTATGCTCGGTTTTGCCAGCGCCCTGAAGGCTGCTGGCAAAACTGTTGACTGCGTCCTGCAGGATGCAGTTCAGGAGCGTTTTTTGTTTTTGCCAGGCGCGCGCGACGTGCGAGATGCATTGCCAGAAAGCTATGATTACCTGATCGTGGTCGATTGTTCTGACAACCGCCGGGTGGGTACGGTTCTGGAAGACGGAATCAAGGTTGATCTGGTGGTCGATCATCACAAATCGCACATTGATTTTGGTGAGATCGACTATGTGGAAGCGGAGAACGAAGCAACGGCTTTGATGTTGGTCGAAAAACTGCCGGACTGGGGGCTCGAGATCACAAAAGATGTGGCGACCTGTCTGATGACCGGAATATTAACCGATACGCTTGGTTTCAAAACCAACAGTACCAGCCCCAGAGCTTTGCGTGTTGCGGCTGATCTGATGGAAATGGGTGTAGATCTGGTGCGAGTCTATGATCAGGCACTGACCATGCGAACCTTGTCCGAGATCCGCTACTGGGGCCAGGGGCTGACAAAACTTGAGTTTTGTAACGGCGTTTTATCATCGACCCTGACACTTCATGATAGAATTGTGGCAAGCTATCCAGATAACGATGATGCGGACTTGATCAACACCCTCACCACCGTTTCGGACGCGCTGGTTTCAGTTCTTTTCGTCGAGCAGAAAAATGGCTCGGTAAAAGTGAGCTGGCGGTCTGTCAGAGGGATAGACGTGGCGGAATTGGCCAATAAATTTGGCGGCGGTGGACATGTATCAGCTGCCGGAGCTGATATTCCCGGCAAGTTGGAAGACGTCCGTGCTGCTGTATTGAAAGAAACGAATAATACAGTCTTAAAATATAAGACTTAGTTGAGGAAGAATGGATTATATTGATAACAATCACCAGAAACTTGTTAATAAAGTATCTGGTGTTCTGGTAGTGGATAAACCGGTCGGAATGACTTCGCATGATGTTGTTCAGTTTATCCGCAAAGGTACAAGGATCAATCGGGCGGGTCATACTGGTACTCTTGACCCGCGCGCGTCTGGTGTTTTGGTGGTTTTGGTGGGCCCGGCGGTTCGTTTGAGCGAATTTGTTGCCGCGACGGACAAACGCTACCAGGCTGTTTTAAAATTTGGCCAGACAACCAGCACTTTTGATACCGAAGGAGAAATTACCAGTCGTCGGCCGGTTGATATCAGTTATGAGGAGTTGGAAGAGGCATTACGCGGCTTTATCGGCGAAGTTGAACAGGTTCCGCCGGTATACTCTGCGTTAAAGGTGAATGGAAAACGCGCCTATGAATTAGCGCGTGAGGGCAAAGAGGTCGAAATGGAACCGCGTACCATCACGGTTCACAACCTGGAACTGCTGGACTGGGATCCACCGGAAGCGGTGATCGACATTCAGTGTTCATCGGGCACCTATGTGCGTTCTCTTGCTTCAGATCTGGGCGAAGTGCTCGAATCAGGGGCTACTTTGGTCGGGCTGCGCCGCACCAAAAACGGCCAGTTTGGTTTGCGGGATGCTGTTTCATTGCGAAGGCTGGAAGAAGCTTTCCAGAATGGCGATTGGTATAAATACCTTATCCCAGCCGCTGAAGCACTGAGCGACTGGCATACGATCACCTTGTCCGTGCCCCAGATCGATGAGGTCACACACGGACATCGCATCCCTGCGGAACCTGACCTTGAACCAGGTTTGATGGCTCGCGCGATCAGCGAAGATGGTGAATTGATCGCCCTGATGGAGTACGACCCGGAAACAACTGAGTGGCAACCACGCAAGGTTTTTAGCAATTGAGAATGATTTCAATTAAAACACCCCGAATTGCCTGGCAGCGGGGTGTTTTTTTAGCAGGAATAAGTTTTGAGTAAATTTTATTACGATTGGGATCAACAAATACCTGACCCGGTCTGGGTCACGATCGGCAATTTTGACGGCGTCCATCTGGGCCATCAGTCGTTGATCAGCCAATTGATCGCAAAAGCAAGATCAGAGCATGTCAATTCGATGGCGGTGACCTTCTGGCCGCATCCCAGAGAGTTTTTCAGCAAAGAATTCGTTGGGTTTTATCTGAACAACAGCCAGGAGAAGAATTTTTTGCTGGAAAAAACTGGTTTGGATAGTGTCCTGAGCCTGGATTTCAACAGCGAACTGGCAAATATGGACTCTGCTCAATTTCTTGAAAAACTAAGCAAAATTGTCCCCTTACGCGGCCTGATGGTTGGGGAACGCTTCGCCATGGGAAAGGGACGTCAGGGTAACGAAACGGTGCTGCGGGAGGTTTGCGGCTGCCTTGGTGTTCCCTGTATCCATATCAAGCCATTGCAGATCGAGGGGAAAGTTGTTTCTTCCCAGCAAATTCGGGAAGCGCTTAAAAAGGGCGATCTGGGTTTGGTCACACGCTTTCTGGGTCGAACTTATTCGCTTTCGGGGCGGGTCGCTCATGGAAAGAAAACCGGCTCGAAACTGGGATTCCCAACCGCCAATCTGTATTTCGATGAAAAACGACAGCTTCCCAAATACGGAATTTACGCCACCAAAGTGGAGGTAAACGGAAAAGTCTATCAGGGGGTGACCAACGTTGGCATCAGGCCCACATTTGATGACGGAAATTCACCCAGTGTTGAGACCCTTTTACTCGATTTTGATGATAATATTTATAACAAGCTGATCCATGTCAATTTCATTCATTTTTTGCGTGAAGAAAAGAAATTTGAAACAATATCAGCCTTGGTTGAACAAATCGAACAAGATAAAAAGGAAGCCCGGAGGATCCTCAAACATGGAATTTAATCGCCGTATCTACCGACTTAGCTCCCGTAATTACAGTGCCGAGACAATTGCGGTCACATTTGCCAAAACTTCCCGATCGCCGGAACCATTTGACCAGATCGCCGCTGAGTTGAACGAGGAAAAAAGCACCGAATTCAGCGAAAAATGGATCGTTGGTTACGGTCATTCCAGTGTGGCGGAACATGCGGTTTTGCACCTTGCGCTGGAGAATGTTTCCCGCCTGGCAATTGAGACGATCGAAGGCAATCGTCTGGCCTCTTATACCGAAAAATCAACCCGCTATCAGGAGTGGGACAAGACCGCGTTTGTGATCCCACCTGAAATTCATCACAGCCCTTTCGCGAAGAAATATCAGCAGCGCATGACAGCCCTTTTTGAGAGCTATGCCGAAATTTTGGAAGACTTGCTGCCCTGGGGCCAGGCGAATACTGAACGCAAACCAAACGAATCGGAAAAACTTTGGCTCAACCGCGCGCGAGTTAAAGCAGTTGACGTGGCACGGTTCGTTCTGCCAACGGCTTCCATGGCAAATGTTGGCCTGACGATCAACGCCCGTGCTCTGGAATACGCCATTCGCAAAATGCTTTCCTCAGATCTGATGGAAGTACGAATGATCGGTGAGGAAGTTAAAAAAGTCGCGACCCAGGAGTTGCCAACCCTGGTCAAATATGCCGATCCGATCGCGTATCTGCCGGAATTGAGCCATTATAGCCGGGCTGCGGCCGGCAAGGTGGATGAGGTGGCAGGGGAACCCATCCAGTTGGTCTCCTGTGATCGAAACGGCGAAAATCAGATCCTGGCCGCTTTACTCTATCGCTTTGGCAACAGCAGTTATGCCGCCAATCTTGAGTATGTTAATGGGCTCTCAGATGGAAAACGATCGGAGTTGGTCGATAAACTCTTTGAGAACGTTGGGAAATTTGACATCCCCATGCGCGAACTGGAATATGCCAATTTGAGTTTTGATCTGATCATGGACCAGGGCGCCTACTTTGAGTTCAAACGCCACCGGATGATGAGCCAAACCGTTCAGGACTTTGGCATTTCGCATGGTTACGCCATTCCGCTGGCCATCACGGAAGCGGGGGTCGAAGCTAAATATCGCCAAAGCATGGATGACATTGCCGCTTTATTTTCTGAAATCGCGGAATGGAACCCACAGGTGGCGGCCTATGTTTTGCCAAACGCCTTCAACCGCCGGGTGCTTTGCCAGTGCAATTTGCGCTCCCTGTTCCACTTTATTAAGCTGCGCAGCGCGGGAAACGCCCATTTTTCGATCCGGCGGGTGGCCTACGCCATGCTCGAATTGATCAGACCCCACTATCCACTTTTTGCTGAAAAGATCCTGGTGAATGACGCGAATTCGAGCCAGGAGCTGGAAAAGCAATACTTTACGAATGTCTCTGAGATGCCAAAGTTGAATTAACTGGCACTTTGATAAGACGGTATAATCAATTTATCGCCAGCAACTGGCAGAAAGGAAACCATGAAAAAAAGATTTACACTGATCATTGCGCTGACACTCATATTCCTCCTGGCGCTTTCAGCCTGTGGAAGCAAGAAAGCCGAAGAAACAAACGTTTTGAATTTCCCGGTCGTGGATAGCGGGGGAGATGCTGAAGAAGTCGTGGCAGAACCTGCCGCAGGGGTTGAACCAGGCGAGGTTGATCAAACTTACCCCATTGATGGCGCGCAAGAAGCGAACGAAGTGATGCTGGCTTATCCGGTTGATCCCAACAGTGCGGATTATGACAAACAGATGGAAGAGTACCTCGGGAAATTATTCGGCGATAAGCACACGCTGGATGCGTTGCTCGCGAAAAAGCTGACCGCGGAACAGCTCTATGCCGTGTTGACCAACGAAGCTCACATGCACCTCAAATTGGGCCCAGGCGCGATCCAGGTGATCATCGACTGGTTTGTCTCCCGCTAAGACAAAAAACAAACCTGGTTTTGATAAAAAAAGAAGCCTCCATAACCTGATGTTACGGAGGCTTTTTTGTTTCCAACCCATATCTCTATCCAACGTTCCACGCGTAGCCACAAAACCGGAGATTGTTGCTCTGACTTATGTCACTTTTTTTAGGGTAACCGTTGCCATGCTTTCAATCATGAACAATTACAATAAATCTTGACGCGAAGGCGTTTTTGGGGTTAATCCAGGTTCTTGAATTATTGGAATTTCCTAAATTCTTGGTTGTAATTGTTCAGCAATTCTCAGAATAAAGTTTGTGCAACTTAGGTTCTCTTTTCCTCGATCGAATATTATCTAATTTTTGATTGGTAATCGACCTGTAGGACGTTTTTTGTGGTAGGGGCGGGCCGCTGTGCCCGCCCGTCGTCTGGAATGAATAAAATATTACTGGAATATCAAGGAATTGTGACGTTTAATTTTCCACACCATCGGGCGGACATGGCAGTCCGCCCCTACAATTGGAGTCCATAACTCTGATTAATAAATATATGCCCAAAATGTTCTACTCTCTGTTATAACACGGTTTGTGATTGTGTTCTGCCATTGATGAGACTATACCACGTGCTTGATTTTTCTATACTGAGAATTGCTGGTAATTGTTGGTTCATTTTTAGCTCCTTTGGGGGTAGAATTATTTTGGTGAAGGAGTGCTATTTGCGCTTATGCACAAATTGAAGAAGGAGCTTTATTATGGCAATACATCAATATTTATCTTTACTGCCTGAGGCATTAATCGCCTCGATGCTCAGCCCTGAAGAGTTTGGTACCTATTATTCTGTGGGTTCTGCCAAAAAATCGCGGGGACAGGCAATTTTTTTTGAAGTCGATCCGGATTATCGTCACCCTTATTTTCGAACTGATGACGCTTTCGCGCGTTGCGTTCCACACGAAGACGGCAGCTTGAAATCCTCAGTCTACATTTCCGTTTATCGTGTTCTGGAGCATATAGATCTGAACGCGCTGCAGAGGCTCTACCTGACCACCATGGACGGCCGCACGCTCGAATTGCCTTCGGACGATAATATTCCCAACGGTACCGGTCAGCTGCATCTTTATCAGGAGCTTGCGCCGGTGACCCCTTTGGTGGTTAGTCGTCTGGGGCCGATCCAGTTTTTGGATCAGATCGTGCGTAATCCGGTTTCCCTGGTGACCGTTCCAGCCATCGTT
This sequence comes from uncultured Anaerolineaceae bacterium, assembly GCA_964293995.1. Classification (GTDB taxonomy): domain Bacteria; phylum Chloroflexota; class Anaerolineae; order Anaerolineales; family Anaerolineaceae; genus Mesolinea. The sequence continues at coordinate 33,572 of CAXYYH010000007.1, read as the reverse complement.
TTTACTGAACTACAGTTGGGTGAGCTGGCAGAAGACCCTGAAATGGGTCTGATCGAGCATCTGCCTTATGCCAATCACGATCACCTGCGTCAATGTCTGACCGATGTGAAAACGAAATACATTTCCACCAAGATGGTCGACCGCACGCATTCACCGAACGTTCAGTACAGAACAATTAAAAATGGTTTCTTTGTCGGCAACAGCAAACAATTGCGCTACTATCCAATGCCGACTCCTGAAGAAATTCGCAAAGACAATTATCGCTGGTTCCGTTCAGCGAATATGTAAACAGAAAAGAGCATAGTATATGGCTAATCATTTAACCTGGATTTATATTGCGATCGTGTCCGGCGTGGCATCAACAGCCGTGGCAGTTTATCTTTATTTTTGGGTCATGAAGCAAGACCCCGGAACCGAACGGGCAAAGGAAGTGGCTTCCTGGATCAAGGAAGGCTCAAAGGCTTATTTATTAAAACTATATCGGGCATTGGGCCTTTTAGCCCTGATCATTGGTGCGATCATTGCGGTCGTTTTCAGTATTCAACCTGAAACAGCCAGCGGGGGAGCGGTCACAATGATCTGGAAGGAAGGCCTGATTATGGCAATTGCCTTTGTTGGCGGCGCGCTTTGCTCGGGTATTGCCGGTTTCCTCGGTATGCGCGTAGCAGTTGAGGCCAATGTTCGTACGGCGACCGCGGCTAACTTTAGCTTATCGAGAGCTTTCAAATTGTCTTTTAATGCCGGTGCGGTGCTTGGTCTGGCGATGGTCGGTATGGCGGTGATCGGGATGAGCCTGCTTTATCTGTGGACTGGTTCAGCCGAAGCTGTTTTGGGCTTTAGTTTTGGCGCTTCGACCCTGGCTTTGCTGGCCAAGGCTGGCGGCGGTATTTATACCAAGACGGCTGATATTGCTGCCGATTTGGTCGGTAAAGTTGAAGTCGGCATCCCCGAAGATGACCCGCGCAATCCGGCTGTTGTGGCTGATAATGTTGGTGACAACGTTGGTGACGTGGCCGGCATGGGCGCCGATATTTTTGACAGTTATGTTGCCAGTACGGTGGCGGTCATGCTGCTGGGTGCTTCGATGGGCCTCAGCCAGGCCGAACACGTGAAATATACCGTTGTGCCTTTGGTGCTTTGTCTTTTGGGTATTCTTGCTTCTTTGATCGGTATCTTCCTCGTCAAGGTCAAGGAAGGTCAAAAACCCGGCCCGGCCCTCAACCGGGGAACGATCATCACAACGATCATTTTCGCGCTCTTTCTCTTTGTTTTTGTCAAATTCACTGGCGTGAACCAGGGCGTTTTCTGGGCGGCGCTGACCGGCCTGATCACCGGCGTGATCATCGGTTTTACCTCCGATTATTTCACCAATGATGAACAAAAACCTGTCCAGGAGACCAGTCGGGTTTCCACCTCAGGCTCGGCCATCAACATCATTACCGGATTCAGTTATGGCCTGATCTCCATTGTGCCTTCGGTAATTGGTATTGCTGTCGCGACCCTGGTCTCTTATCATGTGGCTGAATATTTTGGCATGAGTGGTATTTATGGGATCGGCATCAGCGCGGTTGGCATGCTCTCGATTAGCGGCATGATCGTTTCGGCAGACGCCTATGGCCCGATCGTGGATAACGCCCGTGGTATCGCTGAAATGGCCGGAATGGACCACGAGGTGATCGTGCGCGCGGATGAGCTTGATTCAGCCGGAAACACCGCCAAGGCGATCACCAAGGGCTTTTCGATCAGCGCTGCGGCGTTGACCGTGATCGCCCTGTTCGCGGCTTATGCCGAGGTTGTCGAAGCGGCTGGGGTTGACCTCGCGATCAGTTTGCGTGAGCCCCTGGTGGTAGCCGGGGTCTTCCTTGGCGCGATGACGCCGCCGTTGTTCAGCGCGCTGACCATGCTCTCGGTGACCCATAACGCGTTTGACATGATCGAAGAGGTACGGCGCCAGTTCCGTGAGGAACCCGGCATTCTGGCCGGGACGCAAAAACCGGATTACGCGCGTTGTGTCAGTCTGGCCGCGGAAGGCGCTTTGTCTTCCCTGATTTTGCCCGCTTTTCTGGCGGTTGGTCTACCTCTGGTGGTCGGTTTCCTGCTTGGCCCGGAGGCTTTGGGCGGTTTTCTGGGCGGTTCCATCTTTACCGGTGTGATCTTCGCGCTGCTGATGAGCAATGCCGGTGGTTTATGGGATAATGCCAAAAAGTTTATCGAGACCGGAAAATTCGGCGGCCCAGGTTCGGAAGCCCACAAGGCCGCTGTGGTTGGTGATACGGTTGGCGATCCCTTCAAGGATACGGCCGGGCCTTCACTGAACACCCTGATCACGGTTATGAGCCTGGTATCCTCACTCTTTGCCCCGATCATCGCGCTGTTCCATTTGATCAAGTAATAAAAATAACATCAACGGATGGGGACTTGTTCCCGTGAAGTAGGGTACGCCCCCATCCGTGAGAAAGCCTATCAGAACATTGTAATGAAGACGAATGCTTTGATACGCAGAGACAGCGGACGGGGCTAATACCCTGATGGGCACAGGCCCCGTCCGTACAGTTTGTTCACCTATAAACAGCTTGCTCAAAGCAGGAACCTGATATTGCCAAGTACCAAAAGTAGGGATGGGGCTTGCCCCCATCCGTGAGAAAGCCTATCAGAACATTGTAATGAAGACGAATGCTTCGATATGCAGAGACAGCGGACGGGGCTAATACCCTGATGGGCACAGGCCCCGTCCATACATTTTACTTACCTATAGTTTTTCTTTTTTTTTCTTGATGGCTACGCATTTTTGGCAAAAGTGAGAAACTTAGTTTTTATTCATAAATTACGGCCATGTTGCCTAAAACGCCCCAGGATGTCAGGAATACCTCATTAGGCGTTTCGTAATATTTGCCGTTGTTCATGTAACGGATGTGGGTTTCGCTGTAGCCGGTCAGGATGACGACGTGTTGAAATGGCGCAACGATGGCGACACGCCCCTGTTCGTCCACATACTCGACCGGCTCACTGTAGACCATATTGCCGATCACCCAGACAATGATGGGCTTGTTTTCAGATAGTTTTTGCTTGACCTGATCCAGCGTGTAGCCGCGCACGGCCAGCGCGGGCAGTCCGTAGGCTCGCAAGGCTTCGGCAATGGGTTCAGCGTGGACGCCATAGGCGTAGGGCGGGATCTGCCCCCAGGCATCGGTGGTAACGATGCCAACATAGCCGTAATCCGGGTTGTCCGAGAGCGGCAAAGAGGCCTGAAAGGTGGACTCGTAGATCGTGACGCCAAAATAATTGGCCCAATCAACACTCGCGCTGGCTTCACAGCCCAACTCGTAGACCTGGCTGTGACCAGTTACGTACGGGATGAAGTGGCTTTCCGGATAGCTTGCTGGCGTTGTCGCTGTTGGCAGAGGAGTGCTGGTTATTGGAGTGAATTCCAGCGTTTGTGTTGGCGTAATCGAGGGGCTGGGTTCAGGCGTTGGGCTTGGGAGCGTTGTCGCGGTCGCTGTTGGGATGGGTTCGATTTGAGGAGTTGTTTCCAGCCTGGTTTCGGGTTCGTTGCCACATCCGCTTATGAAAAAAAGCATGAAAATGAGAAGCATGAAAAGGCGGTTTGGGCGGGTTTTCATTTCATTCTTTTTTAGTGCGAGGAAGGATCACCTGCTTTTTGATCGCGTCCAATAATCTTTCATAACTATCTCCTTCAAAAAACTCAAGATAGTGTCTGAAGCGGCGGCCGACCTCGATGTCGTTGCTGTCGGTCAGAATTTCGCGCAGCAGATAGGCCGTTTCCTGATTGGAGCGCTTCGCCAGTGCGGAGACTACAGGCTTCAGGTTGTTATCCAGGCTTTGGACAGGGCTGATCAGGAAAGGCCGCATCCAACTGAAATAAGCAGGCAGGCTGTCAGACTGGCAATCGGGGATGATCTTTGCCAGGGCGAGCAGACCCATTTTGCGCCGCTGGGTTCGCTCACTCAACAGAAGTTTGTTGACCTCGTCCTGCCAAAGTTGGGGATCGTTTTGGCTCAGCGTTTTGATGCCCCTGGTGAAGATCGACTCGATAATGGCGCGGTCAAGCGGCTCGTCCAGCCATTGAAGGACTTGGTCAAGCACATCTTGGTCATGATCGGGCGGCAGGAAGCCCAGCATGGTCACCGCGGTGTCTTTGGCTTCAAAATAGTCGTCCTGCCAAAGCTGGCGCGCGAGCGGGAGGATCAGCTCGGGCTGGATCTTTTTTAGTCTGTTTTGCAGGGATGGCAGCACTTTCTCCGGCAGATCGTACTGGCGCATAAAGCTTTTGGGCAGGCTGTCTTTGTGTTTGCGATGCGAATAGCGGTGATAAAACCCAAGGATGTTGTGGAATTCGGCCTGAAAAGCCCGCGGATCATCCGCGAGCAGAAGCAATGCTTCGATTTGCTTTTCGAGCCGGGTGAGATCGATCGCTGTCATGGCTGAATTATAAACGGAATGGGATAAGAGGGTTTTGTCCCGGATAGTAGGTTGTAGAATACATGACAAGGTCGTGATTGAAGTTGCCCTTTTTTGGGGCAATTTCAATCCAACGTTTCATTTTTATCTGTCGTACTTTTAATTACAAAGTATTTTCCAATTTTTGAGGTCGAAACAATTCAACAATTATTGATTTTTTGAGTAAATATCATTATTTTACGTATGTTTCATTGGACAGTAACCCCTCATCCGCCCTTCGGGCACCTTCTCCCGCGGGAGAAGGCTTTGGGCAGTACCAACCCTGCGGGTATTTTCTCCCTACATCCTGGTTCTCGACCAGACGTTTTAAATAATTAGTCCAAAACGGGATAAATTCAATACTCTTTCGGGCAACTGTATAAACCTCCTGATTGTTAAAATGTTGGGTCCAAACAACGCACTTGCAAGGTTGAGACGAAGTGCCCGTGAGGGTGTTGAATGAAAGGGGTACAATCCGCCTCATTTATTCAATCCAACGTCCACGATGAAATTCAATCCTTACTAATTATTTGGTACAAGGTTATTAAAAAGTCGGATTGAATGATGAACCAGAAGACGTTTCATTTTTATCTGTCGTTCTTTTATTTATGGATCTTTTACTGATCCTTGAAGTCGAAACAATTATTTGATCATTGATTAAACTTCATCATTGGACGTCGGATTAAAAATTGCCCCCAAAAGGGGCAATTTTTAATCACGACCTACCTGAGTGGCTTGTTTGGACCCTAAAGTTAAAAAAACAGGCATGGTTTTTGACCATGCCTGTTTGTATTCGGAACTAATAATATTAGTAAGCTTTTGCGAAGTAGGCTTTTTTGTTGGTCTTCTTGCCACTGAAGAAGCAGGTGCCTTCGCCTTCGGAAGCCGCGTAGACACGCAGCGTGGCGCGGGTGTCTTCCTTGACTTTGGCTTCATTCTCAGCGTCATCATACCACCAGCCCAAAGCCCAGCCTTTATTCTCGACCACATCCTTGAAGGTCTCATAATCTTCAACCTCAAAGATGTGCTCATCGCGGAATTTGGTGGCCTTGACCAATAGATTGGCCTGAATGGCATCGAGCATATCACCGACCGCCTGTACGTAGCCTTCCATCGGGATGAAGGTCTTGCCAGCCTTGCCGGGGATGTCCCGACGAGCCAGGGCCAAGGTACCTTTTTCAATATCCTTGGGGCCAATCTCGATGCGCAAAGGCACGCCCTTCAGTTCCCAGTCGTTAAATTTGAAACCCGGGGTAAGGTCATCGCGATCGTCAACCTTGACACGAAAGTCTTTAAGACCTTTTTCGATCTGGCGAACAACTTCCATCACCATGGCTTTTTCTTCTTCCTTGCGGTAGATGGGCACGATCACAACCTGGTATGGGGCAAGATTGGGAGGCAGGATCAGACCCTGATCGTCACCGTGGGTCATGATAATGGCGCCGATGAAACGGGTTGAAACGCCAAAAGACGTTGTCCAGCAATATTGCAGCTGGTTGTTTTCATCCAGATATTTGATATCGAACGCCTCGGCGAAGTTTTGCCCCAAAAAGTGTGAGGTACCGGCCTGCAGGGCCTTGGTATCGCCCATCATAGCTTCGATCGAGTAGGTCGCGCTGGCTCCGGCAAATTTTTCTGATGCGGATTTCTGGCCTGGGATGACGGGGATCGCGGCTTCGTTCATGGCGAAATCGGTGTAGACGTCGAGCATCCGTTTGGTATGTTCTTCGGCTTCCTGCGCAGTGGCATGAGCGGTGTGACCTTCCTGCCAGTAGAATTCGAGCGTGCGCAAAAACAGCCTGGTGCGCATTTCCCAGCGGACGACATTGGCCCATTGGTTGATCAGGATGGGTAGATCGCGATAACTTTGGATCCATTTGGCGTACATCGTGCCGATGATGGTCTCGGAGGTCGGGCGAACCACGAGGGGTTCTTCCAGTTCCTGACCACCGCCGTGGGTGACGACGGCTAATTCGGGCGAAAAACCTTCGACGTGCTCTTTTTCTTTGGTCATAAAACTTTGGGGAATGAAGAGCGGGAAAGCGGCGTTGACGTGACCGGTTTCCTTAAAGCGTTTGTCGAGCGCTTTTTGGATGTTCTCCCAGAGCGCCCAGCCGTATGGGCGTACGACCATGCAGCCGCGTACCGGCGAGTAGTCCGCCAGTTCGGCTCTTAAAACCAGCTGGTTGTACCAGTCTGAAAAATTTTCTGCTTGTGAAGGGAGTTTCTTCTCATCCATTTTGCTTCTCCTCGAGTGATTTAATAAGTAGTTTTACCGCTTCCTGCGGGTCTTTTGCGTATTGTGGGAGCGTTCGGGTGCGCTCGTTGACGTTTTCAGCCTGCCCAGCGATGAAAGCTTCAATGGTCTCTTTCCAACCCTCGCCGATCAGGATCAGGGTTTGGGACGGGATGGCGTTGATGACCATTTTGTTGAAGACCATCGCGATCTCGGCCAGGGTGCCGATCCCACCAGGCAGGGCAAGATAGGTATCGGCATGGGTGGTCAGATATTCAATGCGTTCTGAAAGGGTATCGGTGGAATGCAGGGTCTTGACCCATTCGTTGGGTCCGACCGGGCGATAATCCTCAATTTGTCGGCAGGCGACCCCGATCACGTCAACACCAGCCTCGCTGGCACCGCGGGAAACGGCTTCCATCGTGCCGCAATAGCCGCCGGTCATAACATCAAAACCGGATTGACCGAGTAACCGCCCCAGTTCGAGGGCGTCCTGATAGAGTTTTTGTTCAGGGGTAGGGGAAGCGGACCCAAAAACTGAAATGATCATGCGCTTTGCTCCGTTTCTTTCTGCTCATTGGGCCAGATCCGATCCCAGTTTTGGTCGATCTTGTCTAAAATGGCTTGCTCAAGGTCGACGCCGCTGACACTTGCCAGTTGCAGCAGGTAGAGGGCGACATCGGCTAATTCTCCAGCAAAAGCCTCTGTATCAGCAATGTTTTCGGACCATTGAAAATGCTCCAAAACCTCTGCCGCTTCCAGGGATAAGGAAATTGCCAGGTTGCGGGGCAACTGGGCTTTGGGGGAGTCAGGGTCATACCAACCGTGATGCTCAACCAGCTGGTTCATTTTGGCTGTTAATTCTTTGATGTCCATAACCCGATGATTATACCCTGATTAGGGTATTGATACACTTTTTTGTTACGTGCTTCGCTTTATGGAGTTGGAAGAGAGTCTCCGAAGAGCAGTTCCTTCCAGATCTCGAGTCTGGTGCGGATGATGACTTCGCGCGGAGGGATGGGTGTTGGCTGGGGAACGTAATCACCTGGCTGCAGGAGGATAATGGGATGATCGCCTTCTTTGATCATGCGGTTGCTTTCACGCGCCCATTCTTCGAGGGCGAGATCTGAATTGGCATAGGCGATCTCGTCTTCGAGCTTGACCTGGGTCGCCTGAACCTGGGCGATGCGCGTCTGGAGCGCGGCTTCATCGTTGTTGAGGCGGATCATGGTGGTCATCCGGTTGTTGAAATCCATCATCAGGAAGACCAAAATGACGATAACGATGATCGTGATAACCTGACGGTTGAGCCAGTTAATTTTTTTGATTTTTTCCCACAGGTCTTTCATACGGCAAGTCCAGATAAATGATAGCAGTTTACGTGCAACAATTGTACCATTTTTATATGGGAAAATGCGGGTGGAATTGTCTAAATAAATCAAAACGGAAAAAATTTCATCAAACTACTTGACAATGCATAGTAGCTGTTAGTATAATAAATCCATGCTATTATGTAATGCATAGGAGGCGTTTATGTTAGGAAAAGTAGGACTTTTATCAATACTGTTTATGGCAATCTCTTTTATTCTTGCTACCGGAGTCCCAGTCGCAGGGATCATTTATCTTAAAAAGAGTGGGAAGCTAAATATTAGAGCACTTTTGTATGGAGCAGCGCTTTTTATTGTCTTTGTGCTGGTTTTGGAACAAATTCTGCATTTTTTTATTTTTGGTTCTTCTCCACAAAACTCAGAAATATATAAAAATCCAGTTTTGTATTTACTATATTTTGGAATAGTGGCTGGAATTTTTGAAGAAACAGCCAGATTAATTGGTTTTAAGTACTTGTTGCATGTTAAAGAAGATGAGAGTTTGAATACAGGTATTAGCTATGGTTTGGGACATGGCGGCATTGAAGCGATTCTCTTTGGAGGGCTACCAGCAGCATTGAATTTATTCGTTTCAGTAATGATCAACACAGGTGCAAGTAAAAATATCGCATCCGTACCCGCTAATTTGATTAATACCTTGATCAGCGCAATGCCGCTACAGTTTCTCATGGGAGGCGTAGAACGTTTTTTTTCATTAATTATTCAAATTTCCTTGTCTTTGTTAGTTTTGAGAGCTGTTACATCTAAAAAGTGGAGTTTTTATTTTTTAGCCGTTGGGTTACATTCAATACTCGGGATTGTAGCGGTACTGTATGAGAAAAAAATAATTGATAATGTTTATTTTGTTGAAGGGGCTGCTTGTGTATTAGCTATTGGTATTGCTCTGTTGGTTTATTCGTTAGTTATTAAACCGTCGATGTTAGCGAAAAGCAAAGATGAAAACAACGAATTGGTTTAAAGGAAATGTTATCTGCTGGAGGCGAATTGATGAATAATGATACTCAAATTGTCAAAGGGATTTTGGAGGGTTGTATTTTAAAAATTCTTGAACAAGAAGAAACGTATGGTTATAAAACGGTAGAAATGTTATGCAATGTCGGATTTGACGTCAATGAAGCAACGGTATATCCCATACTAACAAGACTTCAAAACAAAGGGCTTCTAAAAATAGATAAAAGACCTTCCCCCTATGGCCCCACAAGGAAGTACTATTCGTTGACGAATAAAGGAAAGAAAAGCTTGAATGATTTTCAAGATACATGGGATAGGATAAAAAATATAGTTGATAAAATTATGGAGGATGATAAAAATGACTAAACGGGATAAGTTCATCATACTTTGTTCAATTGCAATAGCTTTGTGCCTGATTATTGGGATTATCTGCGCACCAGGCCTCAGCCAATTGAATTCCAAATTTTGGTTATATAGTGTGCCTGTTATGGTAATCAGCCTTTTAGCCATCCTGGCAGTATACCTTTTTAAAATTCAAAAAGGGAAATATGAAAAAATGCTTAATAGTGAGTATTATCAGAAGTACGAAACTATTCGGGATATCGTTATGAATTCACAGATTTCAAACGATAGCAAGAAAGAAATCAAAGATGATATTCTTGATATGCTCATTTCAGCTCAAGAAGCAGGAAAAACTGCCGATAATGTTGTCAATAACCCAGTTGATTTTGCTGAAAATATCATAAAGTCCTATTTTCTACCAGAACGAATAGTACTATTGACATTATTGGATGGAATAATATTTTCAATTATTTTTATATTGTTAGCAAACGGTGTTTTATGGCTTGAAAACATAGGAGAAAACTTCTTCTCGACAAGAATTGATGTTGGTTTGCTTGTAGTTATCTTTTTTGTTTCCTTTATTGTGATACCGACTTCTAATAAACCTAAATCAAACCGAAGTATCAGCACATATTTGTTGCCTTTGATAATTACAATAGTGTTCATATTATTACTTGGGATATTTGCAAATTTTTTTAGTAGTTATGAATTTGTGGAGCAGCTTCATAACGGAAGCGTTAATATGATACCAAATACTATCATTTTGGTTATTTATCTTATTGCGATACCAACATGCATTTTTCTGAAGGCATTTATCAGGAAGATATTCCGATAAAAACAAAAAGCAATAGATATTTGGTAACATAAAAAAGACGAACTTGAAACTGTAAAACAATATTCGATGAACAAGTAAAATTGAGTAAAATGAAGCAACAAAAAACAGATAGGTTGTTATACGATTTAGGAAGGAAGAATACAGCGCTGGGGCGATTTTTGGGCAGAAATCAGATAGATATTGTGCTCTTTTTGCAAGAATAAAACGCGATTGAAACGTAAGGATACAATATTTAAAAACTAACTGCTATTCTGTCCGAAGTGCAAACAGGAAACCTTAATTAAGGTAAGACAACTAAATATATCAATTATTGAAGAGCCAGACGCAAAGACGCATAGCCGATAATCCATAGGAATGTGGTTGTCGGCCTTTTATTTTAGGTTGTGGTTTATCCAATGAGAAGTTTATCCGTTGGGAATATATCAAGATTTTTTTTGTAAAGGCGGAATTGTGATCAGTGAGTGGAATAAAAAACCTCCGGAAATGGAGGTTTTGTGCCGAAGGAGAGATTTGAACTCTCACGAGCTCGTTGCCCACTACGCCCTGAACGTAGCGCGTCTGCCAGTTCCGCCACTTCGGCCAGCGAGCTATTATTTTATCGTAAAGGCGTGATTTGTCAAATTAAAACCGGAATTAAACCTGAATTAAAAATGGAAGTTGCTGTGCTTATCTTTTTTGGCATGAAAACTGTAACATTTTCCATTAATGAAAAACACTAAAAAAGTCCAAAAGAAAGCTACTATCTGGCTTGCGTGCTTATTGATCATTGTTTTCCTGCTGCCAATTCTCCTGGCGGGTTGTCGAAGAAGGGTCAAAGATTTTGTGCCTTACATTGTGCCGACCAATTCCGGGAATCTTTCTTTCAACCCCCCAGATTCCAACTGGGATATCCAGGGCACATTGACGCCCCCAGGCGATCTGCCGCCACAGGCGCAGCTGACCATAACCCTGGCTCCCAAAGGGACAGAGCCGACAGCGATGCCGGAGAAAATTTTGCCCACCTTGCGCGCCAGCGAAGAGCAATACACGGTCGTAAAAGGCGATTCTTTGGCTGGCATCGCGCTGCGCCATCAGGTTTCGGTGCGGCAAATTTTGGATTTGAACGAGATCAAAGACCCAAACCTGATCTCACCGGGACAGATCCTGCTGATCCCACCTGCCAGCGCCAATGAACTGGCCAGCGGCTTTCGGATCATCCCTGATTCCGAGCTTGTTTACGGCCCTTCAGCGAAAGATTTTGATATTGCGGCAATTGTCCGTCAATACAACGGCAAACTAAACGAATATTGGGAAGAACTGCCGGATGGCAGGCAGTTGAGCGGCGCGGAGATCGTCGAACTGGTTGCGAATGAGAATTCGGTCAACCCACGATTGCTACTGGCCCTGCTTCAGCACCAATCGGGGTGCTTGCATTCACGCGATAAGGATTGTGACCTTGAAAAATATCCGCTTGGATTGATGAGCAGCAATCATAAAGGCTTGTACAATCAGCTCAGCTGGGCTGCCAATGAGCTTTTGCGCGGTTTTCACCTTTGGGAATACTCGCAGTTGGCGGTTTGGACGCTTTCGGACGGTGAGGTGATGCGCATTGATCCATCCATCAATTCCGCAACAGCTGGTTTGCAAAACTTCTTTAGTCTGATCCAGAACAAGAACGGCTTTAAAGAGAGCGTTTCAGAAGATGGTTTTTACAGGACATACAATGAGCTTTTTGGCTATCCTTTTGCCTTTTCTTATGAACCCCTGATCCCTGATGGATTGACCCAGCCTGAACTCATTCTGCCATTGGCCAAAGGCGATGTCTGGCTCTTGACTTCGGGACCCCATTGGGCCTGGGGAACGGGCAGTCCCTGGGCGGCGCTGGACTTTGCACCGCCAGGTGAGGAGGATGACTACGGCTGCTATGAGACTGACGCGCCTGTTCTGGCAGCCGCTGCAGGCCTGGTGGTCAGGTCGGAAGGGTCGGCTGTGGTGATTGACTTAGATGGCGATGGATATGAACAAACTGGCTGGACTTTGAACTACTTCCACATCGCGGAGGCAAGCGCTGTGCCAGTCGGCACGCAAGTTGCAACAGGAGATGTAATTGGCATCTCATCCTGCGAAGGCGGCATCACCAACGGAACGCACTTCCACCTGGCAAGGCGTTACAACGGGGTCTGGATCGAAGCAGGAGGAGCAATCCCCTTCAATTTAGGGGGATGGGTAGCACAAAGTTACGGGACCGTTTATGACGGTTGTTTGACAAAGGAAGGATACACAGTTGAAGCCCATAATGGTCGCTCAACAATCAACGAGATCAGCAATCCATGACCCGCGCGACAAGCGCCTGGGGAAATTGCGGCGCAAGCGTCAACAACTCACGCTTGGCATAGCTTTTGTTTTGACCTTGATCGTTGTTGCGGTCGGACTGAAGCTTACTGGACTGTTGGATCTTGGGTCTGGCGTTGCCGAGGCACAGGCTATTGAGTCTCAGGGTGACGAAAGAAATGATTCGGTCGAAGTGAACACAAACCTTCCACAACCGCAGGAAACAATCCCGGCAGTCGCTATGGTTCCAGAAGAGATTGTGGAAAGCGAACCAGTTCAAGAGGGCGAAGATGAGCTTGTGACGGCTGAACCGCCTTCTGCGAACGTGATGCAGAGCCTGCCGACCCAGGCCCATCTGATCCAATACGAGGAAAACGCGCCCATTTTGTATTACGCGCAAAGCGGAGACAGCATTGGCGTGCTGGCAGTACGCTTTGGTGTTGAGACGGCCGATATCACCTCGACTTCTCCTCTCCCCGAAGAAGGCTTCATTCCCGAGGGACAATTGCTGCTGATCCCGAATCGACTTGGTCAGACCAGTTCAAACCTAAAACTCTTCCCTGACAGCGAGGTGGTCAATTCCCCCTCCTCAATCGGCTTTGACACCCAGGCTTTTCTGGATGAGGCTGGCGGCTATCTGGCTGGCTATTCTGAGACGGTTTACGCTTTTGGGCGCATGCGCGGTTCGGAAATTATCGATAAGGTCGCCAGGGAATTTGCCATTCACCAGCGTTTATTGCTGGCATTGATCGAATATCAGAGCGGATGGGTCTACGGCGACCCGATCTCCAAATTTGCCAGGTCTTACCCGCTCGGTATTGAGTTGCCTGATACCCCAGGTTTGTATCATCAGCTTGTGAAAGCTGCCGGCATCATTGAAAGTGGATATTATGGGTGGCGGGAAGGCACGGTCGTGACGGTCAACTTCAAAGACGGCTGGGAGCTCAGACTGGCAGCGGACCTGAACTGCGGCACGGTCGGGTTGATGAGTTTCTTCTCCTCGCTCAATCAGTTTGAGGATTGGTCGAGGAATCTATATTCTGAAAATGGCTTTTTGGCAACTTACGAAAAGATGTTTGGCGACCCATGGATCATTGCCCAGGCGTACGAACCGATCTTCACCCCCCACGTTTTGCAGCCTGAACTGATCCTGCCTTTTGAAGAAGGGATCACGTGGACCTATACAGTTGGCCCTCATGCCGCCTGGGGCGCCGCGGCTGTGCGCGCCGCGCTCGATTTTTCTCCTCCCAGCGCTGAACCAGGCTGCGGCGAGAACTGGAGCTGGGTGACCTCAGCTGGCTCAGGTTTGGTCGTGCGCTCGGAGGCTGGTACGGTCGTAGTGGATATGGACGGCGATGGGCACGAGCAAACGGGCTGGAATATCATCTATCTGCACGTTGCCACCGCGCATCGCGTTCCGGTTGGTACCTGGGTCGAGGCTGGCGATCGGATCGGTCATCCCTCCTGTGAAGGCGGCATCTCGACCGGCACGCATTTGCACATCGTTCGCAGGTACAATGGCGAATGGGTGCCCGCGGAAGGCCCGCTCTCCTTTGTGATGAGCGGCTGGAAAGCCAAATCCGGCTCACAATATTTGAGCGGATGGCTGGTCAAGGGCGATGAGGTTGTCAAGGCCAACACATTGGGCCCCAGTTCCGCGCACATCCACCGATAGAACGTTAAAAAGACTTTGTGATATATTTCATCTGGCCCTTTATGGTCGGCAAAGCATGAAGAATAAGCTGAAATCTTTCAAGTTCCTGATCGTATTGACGGTAATTGCCGTTTTGTTTGCTGGCTGCAGCCCGCAGCCCAAGGCTGGCTATATTGTGTCAGGATCGCCTGAACCCAGCCCAACCCCGGAAGCGACGGAAACGCCGCTGTCCAACCGACCTGTCTATGCGCCTGGCACTTTGGTTGATTATGTCGCTCAAAGTGGCGACAGCCTCGATCTGCTATCGGTTCGTTTTGGCGCTTCTCCGCAGGAGATTCTGTGGGCAAATCCTGAAATCCCTGAAGACGTCACCACGCTGCCGCCCGGTTTCCCGATGAAGATGCCGATCTATTACAAACCGCTTTGGGGGACTGATTTTCAGATCATCCCGGATGCCGCTTTTGTTTATGGGCCGGATCTGTTGGATTTTGACCTGCAGGCTTTTTTGGATTCGACGCCAGGGTGGTTCAAGACCTATCAGGCAAGCATTCAGGAAAAGAATCGTGACGCTGCTGGGGTGATCAGGTATTATGCTGAGAATTACAGCCTGAACCCGAAAATGCTGCTGGCTTTGATCGAGTTTCAGACGGGAGCGCTGACTAATCCGCAGCGCGACAGCTCGCTGGAAGATAAATTTTTGGGTTTCGACAACTATCACCGCGGCGTGCATCTGCAAATCTCTTACGCCTCAGACCTGCTGAACGATGGCTTTTATCGATACTTCAACGGCGAATTGACCAGCATAGAGCATCGCGACGGCAGAATTGAGAATATCGACCCCTGGCAGAACTCAGCCACTGTGGCTTTGCAGGTCTATTTTTCACTCCTGATGGATCAGGACGAATACGCACACGCGATCGGGCCTGAGGGTTATGCCAAAACCTATCAGGAGCTTTTTGGCGATCCGTGGCGCAGGAATCTGACGGTTTTGCCCGGCAGCCTGAACCAGCCCGATTTTATTTTGCCATTCACGGCGGGAACCGTCTGGGCTTACACGGGAGGCCCGCACACTGGCTGGGGCACACGCAAACCCTGGGCGGCGGTCGATTTTGCCCCTCCAAGCAAGACCCAGGGCTGTTTTGAGACCGAACAATTCGCGGTCGCGATAGCGGATGGCGTGGTTGCCCGCACTGATCCGGGTACGGTCATGCTTGATCTGGATGGCGATGGCGACGAACGCACCGGATGGGTGCTCCTTTACCTGCATGTAGCTGAAGAAGGGCGGGTGAAACCCGGCGATGTGGTCAAAAAAGGTGACATTATCGGACATCCCTCCTGTGAGGGTGGGAAAGCGACCGGTACGCACCTGCATATCGCGCGTAAATATAACGGCCAATGGATCCCGGCGGCCTCGAGCGTTCTGCCTTTTGTGATGAATGGTTGGGTGCCGGTCGATGGGGAGATTGCCTACCAGGGCACGTTGGTCAAGGGCAATCAGGTTGTGCGTGCCAGTGTATTGTCAGATTCGCAGAGCATGATCCCAGCTCAGCATTAGGCTTTATTGCCGAAAATACTTCAAAAGCAAAGGCTCCAGGTCGATCGGGTTGACCTGTTGAAGCGCGCTAAAGAACTCCTGCCGGGTCGCGATGGCGTATTGATTGCTTTCAACATAGTGTTTCAGCGCGTCCAGGAAGGCTTGCCCGCCAAGGTTTTCGGATAGCTCCCGCATGAAGATCGCGCCGTTGAGATAAACGGAGGCGCGGTAGTTCTCATAACTGCCGGCTTCGTAAATGCTGTTGTTGACGTAGCCGATGTGTTCGTGCGCGAAGACGCGATTATCCCACCACCACTGGAGGTATTCGGGGTGGTAGCGCTCATAGAACAGCGATTCGCTGTAGGTGGCGATGGCTTCATCAAGCCAGGGTTCAAGCGCCTGATCGTTGCCGACCAGGCTGTAGAACCACTGGTGCGAAAGCTCATGGGGGATCAGGATGGTGAGGTTGTTGAGCGGCGTGCCGTCGTAAAAGTCGATGATCTTATTGGAGAGCAGGACCATGCCGTCCATTTCCATGTTGTGAAGAAAATCTGCCGAAACAATCACGACGCGCTCGCGCGGGTATTCACCAAAAAGCTCTGAAAAGAGATCCATGGCTTGCGCGGCGATCCGGGTGATGGCGCTGGCATTTTGTTTCTGGTTGGAGAAGACGTAAGCCTGAATTAAATAATTATTATGCTGAATTTCCTCAAGATGGTACTGGTTCGAAATTGAGAAGGCGATCGCGCGCGCTTTGGGCAGCTCATAGCGGGTGCCGTTTTCCATTGGGATCGGTCTGGCCCCGGTTGCGAGCTGGAGATTGGGCGTGTTCCCGACCAACTGGAAGTTGACGGTGAAGTCCGCGATCTCGTTAACGATGTATTCGCCGACGACCATGTTGCTGGCGTCGATGAAGGGCTCGTGGGCCAGCCAGTTTCCGCTTTGATCGCGCGGCGGGATGTATGGGTACCAGTTGCTCAGATTGGTCTGGCGGTCGGTGAAACCGAGTGTTCCCTCACGGTTGGGCAGGTTCAGGCTGTAGCTTAGGTTGATGGTCAGGCTTTGCTGTGCTGCCAGGGGTTGGGAGAGCGTGATGATGGTTTTGATGCCATCTTCTGAGCTTGCGGCGATCAGATCGCCCTGAAGGCTGGTTTGCGTGTAGACCCCAGGGAAGGATTTGGGTGGGATCAGCAGCAGGATCTCACTTAATGGAAAATCAGACTTGTTGAGAAAGACGATTTGTTGGCTGACCTGCAAGGTGTGTTGCGCGTAGTCGAAAACAACGTCGAAATGGTACTGTGAATAATTTTCCTGGGTTGGTTCAGGCGTTGGGGTGCTGGTTGGCTCGGGCAGCGTTTCCTCTGTTGTATTCAAGACCTGGCTTTGCGGGGGAGGCAATGTTGGGGTACTCGTTGCCTGGCTTTGCTTGCCGCAGGAAGTGAGCAGGAGGGAGGCTGCCAGAATGATGTAGATCAACCTTGTTTTCATGGTTGGATTTTACCAGCAATGGGGTGAACCTGTGTTGAGGAGCCTAACTAAATTTCGGGCGAGCAGACGCGGACGGACTCAGGTGGCAATTCGTCTACAGGTGACAGCTCTTAATTCATCGCTATGTGGTTTCTACCTCATCCACCACTTCGTGGTTCCCCTTCTCCGGCCGGAGAAGGCTTAAGCCCCTGAAACCCTCTTCCAGGATGCAGTTAGGCGTTATATCAACAAAGCGGTCGAATTTTCGACCGCTTTGTTTACTTTTATTAGGTTAACGCAAATTGTCAGACGTTATCCGGTTTATCTTACAAACCAAAACCGTGTGGGTTGACGGGGGAGCCGTTGTAGCGCAGTTCAAAATGGAGGTGGGAACCGGTCGACATGCCGGTTGAGCCCATGAATCCGATGGTTTGACCGCCGGAGACGATATTACCGCAGCCGACATTAATTCCACCGTCCATCAGGTGGGCATACAGCGACAGATAGCCGTTGCCGTGGTCGATCACGATGGTATTCCCATAGCCGCGGTCAGACCAGCCAGCGTAGATGACAACACCTGTATCGGTAGCAAAGATACTGTCTCCCGTTCTACCGGCATAATCGAGCCCGTTATGCACCGGCGGGTTGAACTCGTAACCACTGATCTCGCGCGTTAAGTTTGGCAGTTGGAAAGCACCGCTTCCGACAGCCCAGGCCGTGGTATTGCAGGCGAATGCACCCAAGTAGGACACGTTGGGGTGTTTCCCTGTTGGATCAGCGGGATCGGATACAGCCCCAACCCAGGTCGGGATGGAGCCTTTGCCGCCAGGGACGTAAAAGAATGTACCGGTCTTGATCTTTGGCAGGCTGTATTCGCCAATTTTGCTGACATCCACTGTATTGAGCGGCTCATTGAGGATGTCTTCCGGGGTCACGCCATAGATCCGTGAAACAGAATTGAGCCCTTCGCCGTAGAGCCAGGCGTGATACACACCGTCTTCAGGCAAAATGATCAGTTTTTGACCGGGATAAATTCCGTCCGGCGTATCACCAATCAGATAGCGGTTGGTCCAAAGAATGGTTTGTGGTTCCAGGTCGAATTTTTCAGCAACGGTGAAAATGGTATCTTTTTCAACCACCTCATAGGCAATGATCTCGCTGCGGGGAGCGGGATAGCTTTCCGCTGTGCCAAGGGGCAGGCTGTTTATTTTTTCAAGCGCTGCATAATAGAGCAAAGTGTCGCTGGCAAAATAATTGGGCATCGTGCCGCCGGGGACCACCAGACGTGTGCCTGGCTTGATGTTTGGCGCCGCGTACGAGCCTATCGTGGCCGCGTCGAGCTTGTTGCCTGGGAAGTTGATGATATCTTCCGGAGTCACGCCATAATATTTGGAGACGGCTCCCAGCCCTTCTCCGGCTGACCAGATGTGATAGGTACCATCAACTGGCAGAATATAGATCGTGATGCCAGGGATGTAGTTGCGGATGTCGTCCTCAAGCTCATAACGATTGGCCCAGAGGATGGTCTCGGGCCAAAGGCCGTAGAGGGAGGCGATCGAAGAGACGGTCTCACCTTCCTGGATCACGTGGGTGATCACCTCACTTCTTGGTTCAGGCGTAGCCGTCGGGGTGGCAAGCACGGTTTCGTCGGTTTGCATTGGCGCCAGCGTTGGCGATTCTTCAAAATCGTGGATCACCTGCGGGTTCCCAAGCGTAATTTGAACTTCTTCGCTGGGTTCTGGCTCAACAGCGGCTGTTTTCCTGCCCTCAATGAACCAGACCAAAAACAAGACCAGCGCCAGAACGATCATGACGATCGCGGCGATCATGCCACTTTGTTTATAGACGGGAGGAGTTGTCTTTGAGGAGGTTTCTAAGGAACGAAGATCTTCAATTGGGTCAGGATCTTCAGAATGGTTTAGGTTGTTTTCATCTTGTTCAGTCATTGTTACTCCATTTCGGCATAATAATCAACAATTTTGAGGCTGTCAAGTTTGGATGCCTTTCGGATTTGATGCAAAACTTATTTTTGGAAATACCTTGTAAAAACAGGAGTGAGGTCAGCGTCGCTATGGCGGGCGAAAGCTGCCTCAAAATCCCACCGAGTGGCGAGGCGGTAGGTGTTGGTGTAAGCATAATCCTTGAGCGCGTCGAAGAAGGCGCCTTCACCGACGGTTTGACGAATTTCATGCAGGAATTTTACTCCCTGCAGGTAGACCGCGTCGCGATAGAGGGTGTATCCGCCCTCGATCCAGATATCAGAATCGACATAACCGACCGGGGCTGGTTTGGCGATGCGCACCCGCCACCACCAGTCGAGAAAATCAGGATGGTAACGCTCATAGTAGAGGTATTCAGAATAAGTCGCCAGCGCCTCATCCAACCAGGGCTCAAGGGCGTGATTATTGCCAATTGAGCCATAAAACCACATATGGGAAAGTTCGTGAGGGGTCATGATGGTGAGATCGGTATCTGGGTTGCCATTATAGAAGTCAAAAATGCCATAACTGATCATGACAAGCCCGTCCATTTCCATGTTATGGAGAAAATCGCCAACCACAATGGATACCAGCTCGCGTTGGTAAGGGTACCAAAGCTCACCGAAGAGTTTCATGGCCTGTGCGCCGATCTCCACGACCTGTTTGCCCTGCTCGATCTCGTTCATGAAAACGTAAGAACGGATCGTGACGCCGTCCTGAACGATTTCATGTTCAAAATAGCTGTCACTGATCGAGAATGAAAAGCCACGCGCGCGTTCGAGGCGGTAAGAATACCTGCCGTCCGAGCCCTGAGCAGGGGCGCTGGCAGCCACTTCGATCAGCTCGGCGTGACTTGTGAGGGTGAGGTTGACCTCGAAATTGGAAAATTCGTTGACGATCGATTCGCCGACAATGATATTGTCCTGATCGACCACGCGCGGATAGGCCAGCCAGCCAACCTCTGCATCAAAAGGCGGGATAAAGGGGTACCAGTCGGAGAGGTTGGCCTGTTGGTTGGTGTAGCCGTAGATACCCTGATGTTCAGGTAAATAGAGGCGGAAGCTCAGGTTGATGTGGGTCAGTTCGAGCGGCTGCAAAGGGGAAGTAAGTTTGACCCAGGTGAAAATGCCCTCTTCGCGGAAGCTTTCGACCCGATCCCCGGAGAGACTATATTGATCGTAGCTGTTTTCAAAATTGCGGGGAGGCACCAAAAGCAGGAGCTCGTCCAAAGCCTGTTGGGATTTGTTCGTGTAAATGATCTGCTGCGTGACCGAAGCAAAATGTGAATAATAATCAAAAATAAGGTCGAGTTTATAGAGTGTGGAATGCTCGGGTGGGGGCGGCAATTGCAGGGCGACCAGCTCGGGCAAGGTCGCTTCGGGCGTCGGGGTCGGTAATTCGGGGGTTTCCGGGGCGGTCGGCACCGGCGTCGGGCTTGGTTCTGGCTTGCCGCAAGCTGCCAGCAAAAGAAGGATCAGGATGAGGAAGAAAATGCGTTTTATGACTTTCATTCTGAGAAAGATTTTACCAGTTAATTAGGAACTTATTTTGGGCCCCTTTTGCACGGAGATGAGGATGACTTGAATGAGGGGTAACGAAGGAGGTTTTTGTAGCGATCATCAATGTCTATTTTAGAAAAGGATCGATCACTGGTGTTCCAGAAAATGATATTGCGAATCGAGAAGATTGAATCCGATGTTCAATCTTCCCGATCTCAATTTACCTGATTAACTAAAATCCATGTCTTCCAAGACATGAATTTTAGGTGATGTTTATTCCTCAATAATGGTAATGCTATGGGTGACTTCGGCAGTCTTTTTCATCATGGCGATGCCCTGGCAGTATTTGGTTTCCGAAAGTTCCACCGCCCGTTCAACGTCTTCGCGCTTGATGTCTTTTCCGGTCAGGATGTATTCGAGGTGCATTTTGGTGAATACGTGTGGGTGGGCTTCCTGGTAACTTTCGACGTTCACTTTGCACTCATAAGCGCTGAAATTTACTTTTTTCTTGCGCAATATCGAGAGAACATCCATGCTCGAACAGCCCGCGGCGCCGAGGGCGATCAACGCGGTCGGTCGAAAGCCTTTGTTTTGCCCTCCGCCAGCCTCGGAAGCATCCATGATGACGGTGTGACCAGTTTCTGCCTCACCGCTAAGTTCCATTCCTTGATTCCACTTGATCTTTACGTCCATTTTTTCTCCTCTTCAACCAGTTGGTCGCTCAATAGTGTTCTAAGACAGTCAAATCCATCTTGAGTGAATAATATTATTATCCACAAGGAAAATCAAGCTTTTGTCACAAGTGGCCAGTTCGCCTGGACGTCGAAATCAAGCGAGTTGGTTTCTCCCGCGACAATATGGCGGTATCCGGCAGCCGCGATCATGGCGGCGTTATCGGTGCACAGTTTGATATGGGGAATGTGAACGCGGAATTTCGTTTGGGAGCGGAAGGCTTCCCGCAAGGCGCGGTTGGCGCTGACGCCGCCTGCCACAATGATCTCATTGGCATTATGTTCTTCCGCAGCTGCCATGGTCTTTTCATATAAAGTTTCAACCACGGCTTGCTGGAAGCTGGCGGCTATATCGACCACGGGCAATTCCTTGCCGGTCTTTTTGATCTCTTCAACGGTGCGCAGCACAGCGGTTTTGAGACCGCTAAAGGAGAAGTCGTACTTTCCATCCAGGCGAGCCTTGGGAAAGTTGAAAGCCCGAGGATTGCCTGTTTGAGCAGCCAGTTGAATGGACGGGCCGCCCGGATAAGCCAGCCCGAGCAGGCGCGCGACCTTATCAAAAGCCTCGCCAGCGGCATCATCAAGGGTGTTGCCGAGGGTTTCGTACTGGAGATGGTCTTTCATTAAAATTAATTCGGTGTGCCCACCGGACACAAGCAAAGCCACAACCGGCAGCTTGGGTTCCGGTGTGGGTGGGTTGTCAACCGAATAGAGCCAGGCGGAGTAAATGTGACCTTCCAGATGGTTCACACCCACGATCGGCAGATCAGCCGCAAGCGCGAGGGCTTTGGCCATGTTGACGCCAACCACCAGCGATCCGCCCAAACCGGGGCCGCGGGTGACGGCAATGGCATCCAGATCGCTCATTTGCAGGTGAGCGTCCTGTAAAGCCTGAGCAACGACGGCATGGATCGCGCGCACATGCTCGCGGGAGGCCAGTTCGGGATAGACGCCGCCAAACTGGGCATGCAGATCGACCTGACTGGCGATGACATTGCAGAGAATGACCCGACCGCCTTCCACGATCGCCGCCGCGGTCTCGTCGCAGGAGCTTTCGATGCCAAGGACTCGTAAATAATCATTTTTCATTTTAGCCACCTTTCATCGGGACGACCAACTCCATGGGGAAGTCAACAAATTTTTGGAAACTGCCGTCTTCGGCTACGTACCAACTGTCTTCAATGCGAATGCCATAACCTTTGCTGGGGTAGTAAAGACCGGGCTCGATGGTGAAGACCGAGCCAATTCGCAAACAATTGGTGGGGTCTTCTTTTCGCCCGAACCAGGGTTTCTCGTGCACGTCCAGACCGACTCCGTGGCCGAGACCATGGATATAGCCTTCTTCGATCGCTGAGTTTTGGCGAATGGTGGCATGACCCATTTCTTCGAATAATTCACAGGTGCGTTCCTGATATTTGGCGGGGTTTTCACCCAATTGGAGTTCCGAAACGACCTGATGGTAAACCTGTTTGACCTGGTCGTAGGCCTGTTGAACCTCTTCGGGAGCATAGCCCAGGCACCAGGTGCGGGTGAAATCGTAGAAATATCCGCCGCCGCCCTGGCAGGGGAAAATATCAAAGACAATGGACTTGCCAAGCTGGATCGGGTCTTCGGGCGTGCCGGTACTATGAGGAATGCCGCCGTCACGACCAATGGCAAAGATGGTGGCTTCCGGATTTTCAGCGCCAGTCTCGGCCAGCCAGAGGTTGATCAAACTTTTGACGTCCCCGATCGTGAGCGCTGTTCCATCTTCCCTGATGAGGGTTTCGTTTTCAACTTTATGGCTTGCCAGGTAATCCTGCACGCGTTGAACCACGCCAACCGTAATGCGACCCATTTTTCGGATCTCCTCGATCTCAGCAGGGTCTTTGGTGGCACGGGCTTCGAGTATGATGGCGTCATTATAATCACCGGTGAATTCGAGTTCCGGCATTAGTTCCTGCAAGCGGGTTAGTAGTGCGAAAAAAGGACCAAATTCACGTGTGCCATACAGAAAAACCTTACCAGAGGTCAGGCCAATATCTTCCAGCATCTTTTGATAGCGCAGCGCCGCGGCTTCCAGGAGTTGGCCGTTGGCTTGCTTCATGAAATCCTGAATGGGATATTTGGCATAAGAGATCAGGTAATAGCCGGTTTTGGCGGCTTCTTCGCGTTCCATCATGCCGTGAAAAAGAACAGGTCTGCGCCCGGGAATGATGAAGAGGTCGGCCGCGGTCACGTGAATATTCCCCGTAAAATAGACCATGCCTGGGTTGTGGCTGGCTGCGCCGCTGATCCAAAGCGCATCGGCATTATTGGCTTTCATAAGTTGTTCAAGATCGTTTTTCATCGTTATTCCTCACTTAGGGCTTGTTTTAGGTGTTCTAATAATACTCCCTCTTGTTCGGGCAGCACAGTGCGAGGGTCAAAGAGGAATTGGTTGTTTTCGATTTTGCCGATTATGGCGGGGTCGCATTGCCTGAGCCGCCTGGAAAACCTGCTGAGTGATTTTGGCTTTAATGCCAGGCACCAGGTGGCAATTTCTTGTTCCGGCAGGCTGCCGCCGCCGATGGTCGATAGGCTGGGGACGACTGATCCGGCGCCAAGTTGTTTTTGCCAGGCTTCGGCTTTGGCTTTTAATTCATCCGCGGTTTTGCTGAGCATCGCCAGGATGGGGATTTGCTGCTTGCCCTTCCCTTTCAGGTATGCCAGCAAAGTGGCGTTTAGGGCTGCCAGACAGAGTTTATCAGCCCGCAAGGCGCGGTAGAAGGGGTGTTTGCGAATTTTGGCAATGAGTTCTGCCTTTCCGACGATCAATCCTGCCTGAGGGCCGCCAAGGAGCTTATCGCCGGAAAATGAGACGACATCAACGCCCGCCTGAAGCGCTTCCTGCACGGTCAGCTCATGTTCGAGGCCAAAATCTTCCATGGCGAGCAAAGCGCCGGAGCCGAGGTCAAACACCGTTGGGATCTTATTTTCCCTTGCGAGTTGGGTGATCTCCCAAAGGTCGGGCGCGCTGGTGAAACCAAGGATCCTGAAGTTGGATTGATGGGCGAGCAGGATCAGACTGGCGCCTTCCTCAATTGCTGAACGGTAATCTTCAAGATGGGTGCGGTTGGTGGTGCCGATCTCAAGCAGTTTGGCGCCTGAAAGCCGCATCACTTCCGGAATGCGGAAACCGCCGCCGATCTCAACCAGTTGTGAGCGGCTGATGGCAACTTTTTTGCGATTCGCCAAAGCCGCCAGGATGAG
Source organism: uncultured Anaerolineaceae bacterium (assembly GCA_964293995.1). Lineage (GTDB taxonomy): Bacteria > Chloroflexota > Anaerolineae > Anaerolineales > Anaerolineaceae > Mesolinea. Next base: position 8,957 of record CAXYYH010000007.1, on the reverse strand, counting down.
CATGACGGCGCCGGCGTTGTTATTGACGACCAGAGCTGCTTCGGCACCGGTCAGCTGGCAGAGCAAGTCGGCCGCGTGAACATCCCGTTTTCCGCGTGAACCTTTTTCGAGATCGTATTCGAGATTGGAATAGGCTGAAGCTACGGATTGAATTGCCGCGAGTGCATCAGAACTCAAAGGCGCGCGCCCGAGGTTGGTATGCAGCACGACACCGGAGGCATTGATGACCGGTTTCAAACTTGGGATTGTTTCCTGTATGAGTTTGTTTTTTATTTTGTTGAGGATCTGGTCGTAATTTGGGGCGTCCTGGCCCATTCCAATAGTTTTGCGGACTTCCTGAAGTACATCGCGGACGGCCTCGACAAGCAGGGCATGACCATAGTCCTCGAGAAAAGGCGAGAGGTTTTGGTCAGAAAGGATCTTGTCTACAGAGGGAATCTGGCGATAAATGCTCATCATGAACCCGGCTGGGTGGGTTTCCAGCGGCTACGCTCCCAGATACGGATCAAAAACTCGATCAGAAACAATGCCGCGCCCATGATGGTTGCGAGCGGAAGGGTGAGTACACGCCCGATGCGAAGCCAGGTTAGCAGAGCTGCAAAAATGCCAAACCAGATCGCCTGGCGAACAATGACATTTGGTCCGGCTGGCGGATTGGAAGGGAACCGGCGATTGAGCAGCCAGGTCAGGGGCAGGAAGAGCCCGCTGACCAGCAGAAGCAGGAAAAAGTATAACAACCACCTTGGGCCAACGGTCGGTAATGTTGAAGTGACGACGTAAAACAGGCCGCCCCCACCGATAAGGATCAAAAGTAATACGGCGGGGAGATAATAACGCAGGGGTTGTGGATTATTTGTTGGCATAATGAAATTATACTTGATTTCGATCCCAACATGGCTTTAATTAAGTTCTCTTTTCAAGCGCATAGTATAATTTTTCAGGGATTGGGCATGAAAAAGATAAGCGTTCTATTCACCATTTTGGTTATCCTCTTTGTTCTGGTGGGCTGCACATCAGTAACAACTCAAGTGACCGAGACAGCGGAATCCATTCCAGATGAACGTGTTGAAACCATCCCCACAAATGAGACCGTTTCGGATGAACTTGACCACACCCCCACGGCGATTGCAGCCACCCCAACCGCTGAACCACAGATCATCGAAGCGGTGGTTTGGCAGGAAAATCCACAAATCCCCATTCTGAACTTTCACCGCTTTACTCCTCGTCTGATCGACCAGGAAACCGGCACGCTGATGCAGCTCACGAAATTTAAAACGATCATTCAAGGGCTTTATGAAGCGGGTTATTCCCTGATCAGTGTGAGGGATTATATAGACGGCAAAATTGTGGTGCCCGAAGGCAGAAAACCCCTGATACTGAGCATTGATGACGCTTATTTCGCCAACCAACTGGCCTTAAATGAAGATGGAACACCATCGGACCTAAGCGGTGTTGGTTGGTTGTATGATTTTTCACAAAAGAATCCGGATTTTGGCTTCCAGGTCGCCATGTTCGCCAATTTTGGGGACAAATATTATGGCAATGTTTGGCGTGAGGACTGGTGGTATCTGGGTGAGGGTTGGGAAGATGATTTTGCCAGGATGATCGTTTGGGGCATCGAGCACAATGTCATGCCTTACAACCACTTATGGCGGCATCCTGATCTTGAGCAACTGGCTGATAAGGACATCCTAATGCAGGCGCAAAAAAATGATGAATACCTGCGCGACTATTTGCAACGAGCAGGGCGAGGCGATCTGATCGCTCAGCTGAATAACCTGATCGCTTTACCTTACGGCAAATGGCCGCGTTATGAAAGCGGCGTGAATACGCTTCTTTCTTATATTGACCCTGAAGGGAAAGCGCTCGAGGCGGTCTTTGAAGCCGGGTATGAATACAAGCCGGTCATGGCGCGATCACCTTTTGATGAGGAATTTGACGCTTTTCATATTCCGAGAATGGCGCCCGTTGATCGGGTTGTGGGTTTTGTGCTCGAAAATGCTGAAAGCCTGCCGACCAACCTGCGCTGCCAGCTCGAAGTCCCTGCGGGAGTTGATTTGCAGGATGAAGGGGCTCTGATCAGCGCAATAGAATTGGCACTTGCGAAAGGTGAATGCCCCCAGGGTATCTTTATTGTTGATGAGCTGATTTTTGTCGCCAGGGATGGCGCGGTTTTGCCCTGGAAAAAGAACTGAACTGTTTTGGGTTGTTAATGCGAGAGGCAAATTTGCCTGTAAAGTATGATAAACTCAAAGCCTGGAATCAAGCATAAACTGATGCCTCGTGGAGGCATTTTTTAAATCGTGAGGGATCATGAAAGAGGATATTCAAAAGAAAAACGCTTATTTACAGGCGCTCGATCAGAGAGTATTGATCTTTGACGGGGCGATGGGCACGACGCTGCAAACGATGCATTTGAGCGATGCCGATTTTGGGGATCCGAAATGGGTCGGCTGCAACGATGCCCTGGTCTTGAGCAAGCCCGAAGCGGTCATGGCTGTGCATCGTGCCTTCCTTGAAGCAGGCGCTGATGTGATCGAAACGGATAGCTTTCGCTCCAACCGCATCACTTTGGTCGATTACGGATTGCAGGATCGGGTGATCGAACTCAACCAGGCGGCTGCCTCTCTGGCGCGTCGGGCTGCTGATGAATTTTCTACAGCTGACCAGCCAAGATTTGTGGCTGGATCGATGGGTCCCTCGGGCAAGCTCATCTCGACCAATGATCCCGAGATGTCGGATATCAGTTTCGATGAACTCGCGGACGTTTTTCGGGAACAAGCTGTTGGGTTGATCCGAGGTGGGGTCGATCTGCTGCTGATCGAAACCTCGAACGATATTTTGGAAGTCAAAGCTGCCATCAACGGCATTCATCGTGCGTTTGAGGATGAGGGCGTTCAGCTGCCCATTCAGGCACAGGTCACGCTGGATACCAACGGTAAAATGCTGCTTGGCACGGATGTGAGCGCGGTCAGCGCGATCTTAGAGGGCATGGCAGTGGACGTGATCGGGCTGAACTGCTCGACCGGGCCTGAGCACATGCGCGAGTCGATCGAGTATCTGACCTCACACTCGCGACTGCCAATTTCCTGTATCCCCAATGCCGGACTGCCGCTCAATATCGACGGCGAAGCGGTGTATCCGATGAAAGCGGACGAGTTTTCGCGCGAACTGGGCGATTATGTCCAGCATATGGGCGTGCGCATTGTGGGCGGTTGCTGCGGAACCAGGCCGGAACACATCGCCGCCCTGGTCAAAAAGGTCAGGGAAATTGAAGCGAAAAAACCTGTGCCGGAGCCTGAGGCGACGTTGGCCTCGCCGGTTCAGGCGGTGCAGATCAAACAGAGCCCGGCGCCGTTCATTATCGGCGAGCGCATGAACGCGCAAGGCTCCAAGGCTTTCAAGCGATTGCTGCTGGCAGAGGATTTTGACGCCATCATGCAGGTGGCGCAGGATCAGCTTGATTTTGGCGCGCATGGGCTTGATATCAGCGTCGCGACGACAGAACGCAGCGACGAAGCCGAGCTGATGAAAACGATCGTCAAACGCCTGAGCCTGGAAGTACCGGTGCCTTTAATTATTGATACGACCGAGGTGGCGGTGGCCAAAGCTGCTTTGCAGACAGCTCCGGGGCGGTGCCTGATCAATTCCACCAATCTCGAATCAGGGGAGGAAAAAGCCGGAAAGATCTTTAGCCTGGCGAAGCAATACAGCGCGGCGGTGATGTGCCTGACCATCGACGAGCAGGGTATGGCCAGGACAGCCGAGCGAAAGCTTGAAATAGCCAGACGAATGAGCGAGATTGCCATCAACGAATATCACCTGCGCCCGGAAGACCTGATCTTTGACCCGCTGACCTTCACGCTCGCAACCGGTGAGGAAGTCTGGCGCGATTCGGCAATTGAGACTCTGCGAGGCATCGAGGATATTAAAAGAGAACTACCGGGTGTGCATACCTGTTTGGGCGTTAGCAATGTCTCCTTTGGACTTTCCCAGGTGGCCCGCAAGCTGATCAACAGCGTTTTCCTCTATCACGCGACGGAAAGAGGGCTGGACACGGCGATTGTGAACCCGGCTCACATCCGCCCATACGCCGAAATTTCAGCGGAAGAGCGGGAGCTGGCTGAAGACCTGATCTTCAACCGCGCTCCTGACGCGCTCGAGAAGCTCCTGAACTGGTTTGAAAGCCACACCAGTAGTGAAGCGGAGGGACAGGTAAAGGCTGATCCTTTGGCCGGGCTAAACGTTTGGGAACGAGTGTTCAAAAGGATCGTCCTGCGGCAGAAGAACGGACTGGAAGAAGATATTGATCTTCTTCTTAAAGAGTTGAACGCGCCGGTCGGGGAAGCCGCGGTTGAGGTGCTGAACGGCGTTCTTTTGCCCGCTATGAAAGAGGTTGGCGATAAATTCGGCTCCGGTGAGCTGATCCTGCCCTTCGTTTTGCAGTCTGCCGAGGTGATGAAACAGGCTGTCACGCATCTGGAGCAATACCTTGAGAAAACAGAAGGGCTTAGCAAAGGCAAGCTGGTTCTGGCAACAGTTTACGGCGATGTGCATGACATCGGCAAGAATCTGGTCAAGACCATCCTTTCAAACAACGGCTACGAGGTGATCGACCTCGGCAAGCAGGTGCCTGCTGAAGAAATTATCAGGTCCGCCTATGAAGAAAAAGCGGACGCGATCGGCCTTAGCGCTTTATTGGTCTCGACCAGCAAGCAAATGCCATTGGTGGCTTACGAATTGCAACGCCGAGGTTCGGAGCTGCCGCTTTTGATCGGCGGCGCGGCGATCAACCCCCAGTTTGCGCAAAGAATTGAAGAAGGCAAGGAACTGGGGCCCTATAAAGCTGGCATCTTCTATTGCAAAGACGCTTTTGACGGCCTGACGGTGATGGACCAACTGGTCGATCCAGCCAAACGGGCAGCCCTGTATGAAAACAGGGCGCAAAGTGAAGTTGGGCAAGCTGTGGATGAAAAATCAATCATCGTCGTTGGAGAAACTCGACGAAAGACAGTTCCTGCCGCGGAATTCATTCCAAATCCGCCTCAATGGGGCGTTATCAAACCTGAGACCATTCCTTTTGATGAGGTGGCGGAACTGATCAGCCTGACTGAGCTCTACCGTCTTTCCTGGGGCGCGCGGCAGCTGCGCGGGCAGGAATGGCAGGAGATGCGGGCGGAGTTTGATCGACGCCGGGAGCGCATGCTGGAAGAAGCAAAGCGGGAAGGCTGGATCAGACCCCAGGCGCTTTATGGCTACTTCCCGGTGCTTTCTGAGGGCAATGAGCTGATCGTATTTCAGGATGGGCATCAGAAAGCCAATGATGATCAGGAAATCCTTCGCTTCACCTTCCCAAGACAAAAAGATGGTGAATTCCTGTGCGTGAGCGATTATTTCCTGGCAAATGGCAGTGAACGTATGGATGTCTTGCCGCTCCAGGTCGTCACTGTCGGCAAAGAAGCCACAATGCGAATTGATGAGCTGAATCAGCAGAACCAGTACGCGGAAGGCTTTTTCCTGCACGGTCTGGCGGTGCAAATGGCGGAAGCGACGGCTGAATACGTTCACCGCCTGATCCGCAAAGAACTAAAGATCGGAGAGGATCAGGGCATGCGCTATTCCTGGGGTTATCCATCCCTGCCCTGGCTGAATGAGCATGTAAAAGTGTTCCAGCTGCTGCCAGCAGAGCGTGAGCTTGGGATGAGCCTGACCTCGGCCTACCAGTTGATCCCGGAACAATCTACGGCCGCGATGGTCGTGCATCACCCTTTGGCAAAGCCATTTGATGCCGGTGTGAGCCGAATGGACTTGTTAACAGCAGAATAATGGACTTTTCTGTATGAGGTAAAATTAGCTCAACCAAGGAAGGTGCGATGAGAACAAGAAATATCTTAATTGTTTTGTTTTGTTTAGCCGTGCTGATCTCAGCATGCCAAACGATTACGAAGGATGAACTTACTTCTGCACAAATGACGGCTATTGCGGGGACCGTGACTGCATATTACAACGAGATGACACAGACCCCTGCGGCTCCCACAAAGACAGCCACCAAAGTGGAAGAGACGCAAACGCCGACGCCAGCAGCCACAGCGACGCCAGCTGGTGAGGCTCAGATCGGGCCGGCAAGTTACCCGGAGGGTGTCAATCCGCTGACTGGTCTGAAGGTCGAAAACCCTGATCTGCTCAAACGGCGGCCCGTGATCATCAAGGTTTCAAATCATCAGATCGATTACCAACCCCATTGGGGTTTGTCGTCAGCTGATATGGTGTTCGAGTACTATATCGGTTGGGGAGCCAACCGCTTCGCAGCCTTGTTCTATGGACAGGATGTTGACAGGGTTGGGCCTGTGCGCTCAATTCGCCGTGTTGACGGGCAACTCGGCAGCCTGTATGAGGCGGTGGTTGGCTCCACCGGCGGTAATCAGGAACAGGTTTTGCCCTATTTGGAAAACTACATCCCCGGACGATATTTTACAGATAAATACCTCTGCCCGGGCGTCTGCGATGACGGTCGAAATGTGGTTTACTCTGTTTTTGGCAACTCAGCAGCACTATCAGAGTATTTCAGACAGAACAATGTCTACATGGACGATCCTCAGCTTTATGGCATGGCATTTACGGAAGACGCTCCCGCTGGCGGTCAGAAAGCTGACAGCGCCTGGGTCCATTGGTCTTATGCCGATTACAGCCAGTGGGTCTACGACAGCGAAAGCGGAAAGTATATCCAGTGGGTCATGGGCGAATCGACCGGCAACGTCTTCCAGCCTCTGATCGATCAAAACACAGGCCAGGCGCTGGCGTTTTCGAACGTGGTCTTTTTGGAAACCAATTACACGGAACATGACGCCACCCTGCACACGATCGACCTGATCGGCAATACGGATGGGAGAAAAGCCATCGTTTTCCGCGATGGTCAGGCTTATGAGCTTTGGTGGAAGACGCCTGCGAACAACAAACCGATCCAATTCTTCGACGCGGAAGGCAAGGTTTTCCCGTTCAAACCCGGCAATACCTGGATCGTGATCGTGGGGCAAAGTTCACCACTCGAAATTGAGGATGGAGACTGGAGCATCAGCTTCAGCATACCTTAATGCGAACGCTGGTCATTTCGGACGTTCATGCGAATTTAAACGCCTTTCAAGCCGTGCTGGCTGCGGCCGGCACGGTTGACCGGGTTTGGTTTTTGGGGGATATCCTTGGTTATGGGCCCGACCCGAATGAGTGTGTAGACCTTCTGCAAACACTGCCGAATTTAACCGCGTTGATGGGCAACCATGACGCGGCTTTGATGGACTATATCTCGGTCGAGCGTTTTAATCAGGAGGCTGCCGACGCGGTGTTGATACAGCGCGATCTGGTTAGCTTTGAAACCAGAGACTATCTGGAAACTTTACATTTTAAAATTGAGCTCGATCAGGTCACGCTGGCTCATGGCAGCCCGCGCAATCCGATCTGGGAATACATCCTCACACCATTTAGCGCGGCCGCAAATTTCGCGGAGTTTGACACCCCGGCTTGTTTGGTAGGGCATTCTCACATTCCGCTGATCTTTGTCCAGGAGGAAGATGGTGCTGTGACAACCCTGCTGCCTGAACACGGCGACAGATGGCTGGCTAAGGGGAAGTTTATCCTCAATCCGGGCTCGGTCGGACAACCACGCAATTATGACCCGAGAGCCTCTTACGTCATTTTTGATGACGAAGAAAGCACCTGGGGTTTTTATCGCGTCCCCTATGATATCGAACCGGTTCAGGACCGCATCATGGCATTGGGCATCCCGGCCCGTCAGGCCACACGGCTTTGGACCGGAAGCTAAAAACATCCATTTCTTATTGGAATAGATTTATAAGGGAACAATTCTGCCGTTCCCAGCGTCTTATGGGTGAAGTTTGCCTTTAGAGAATGGAGAAAAATGAAGAAAAAATTGCTTGTCCTTAGTTTGATTATGGTCCTGTTACTATCGGCTTGCGCCGCTGCCAAAACCGAAAGTCCAATGAGCGTTGAAATGCCAGCCGCGGATATGGAATGGGGCTACGACAGTGCCGCAAATGATATATATTCACAGGAAAAGCCCGCAGCAGTTTCAGCTGAAACAGCTGAAACAGAAGAAAGTGGTGGCCAGGAGCGAATGGTCATCCAGACCGCCAGCCTGGAGGTTTCGGTCGCGGATACTGTTGAAGCTATGAACGCGACCACCGCGCTTGCCAAGAGTATGGGCGGCTATGTGGTCAGCAGCAACCGTTATTCGGATACTACTTACAATAATGTCACCTACACACGCACCTCAATTACCATTCGTGTGCCAGCCGCCAAACTGGAAGAAGCCATGCAAAAGATCCGTGAATTGTCTGCCGACGGCAAGAACGGTGTTCTCTCTGAGAGTTTGTCAGGTCAGGATGTCACTTCTGATTTCGTGGATTCCTCTTCGAGACTGCGCAACCTGAAAGCGGCTGAGGAACAACTGGTGAATTTGATGGAAAACACCGACGATCTGGAAGCGACCATGTCTGTTTTTCGTGAGTTGACCAATATCCGCAGCGAGATCGAAGTACTCGAGGGTCACATTAAGTTTCTGCAGGAAAGTTCCGCGCTCTCGTCAATCTCGGTGAATTTTGTGGCTGAAGCCTCCCTGCAGCCGATCGAGATCGGCGGCTGGAAGCCTGAAGGTGTGGCAAAAGATGCCATTAAGAATTTGATCAGAATGTTCCAGGGTCTGGTTGATTTCCTGATCCGCTTCGGCATCCAGTGCCTGCCTTTCCTGATCCCGCTGGGAGTTGGATTGTACTTCCTGATCCGCGCGATAAAGAAGTCTGCTGCCAAACGCCAGGCACGCAAGGCTGAGGCGGTGAAAACGGAAGAATCCCTGATCGTGGATGAGGAGAGCTTGAAGTAAGCTGGAAAATGTAGATACCGTCTTGAATGTCAAGAGGAAATCTCGTAATTTGCAGCAAAATCAG
>CAXYYH010000006.1:0-113168 GCA_964293995.1 uncultured Anaerolineaceae bacterium | reverse complement strand
GCGGGTGATGGGATTCGAACCCACGAATGTTAGCTTGGGAAGCTAATGCCTTACCACTTGGCAACACCCGCTTGAGTGCATTATTGTACCTTGATTTTGTTTTTTTGAAAGATGAAATGATCAAAAAACCTAAAAAAGAAGCCGAACAATTCGTCAAAGGAAGAATTGGGTCCTTTGCTGCCGCCTTTCAGGGGCTATTTTTTGTTTTTAAGACGCAAAAACACGCCTGGATCCATCTGGCTGCCACCATCCTGGTGGTTGGCGTTAGCGCTTTTCTGGAGATTTCCCGTTTTGAGTGGCTTGCCATTCTTCTGGTGATTGGTCTGGTTTGGATGGCTGAATTTTTAAACACCTCACTGGAGGTCATTGTGGACCTTGCAAGCCCTGAAATTCACCCCCTGGCCAAGATAGGCAAGGATGTTGGCGCTGCCTCAGTATTGATCGCGGCGTTTTTGTCGATTTTAATTGGCGGATTGATCCTATTGCCAGCTTTCTTAGAAAAATTTAATATTCTGTCACTGTTTGAATAATCTTTGGTGTTGTATTTCACAAAAGGTTTTGTATACTTACAAATAATAAACTGGAGGAAGAAATGATAGAAGAACCACTTAATGTAACTGATGAAGTTTTTGAAAAAATTGTCCTGGAAAGTACACTACCGATCATTGTCGATTTCTGGGCGCCCTGGTGTGGGCCTTGCCGAATGGTTGCACCGATTCTGGATAAGGTAGCAAAGGAATACGCTGGCAAGCTGCTTGTCGCTAAAGTTAATACTGACGAAAACCAGGAATGGGCGGGCAAATACGGCGTGCAGGGCATTCCAACCATGCTGATGCTTTATAAGGGCAAGATCGTGCATCGCCAGGTCGGCGCACTGCCTGAACCCATGCTGAAAGATCAGGTCAACCAATTCCTGTCAGTCTGTACAGAATAAAATATTACCAAACAAAAAAAGAGCCATTTATTGAGTGGCTCTTTTTTTGTTATAAAGAAGATCAGCTCTCGCTTTCGATCGTCCTGGTTTGTTTTCTCACAATGTCAGCGCCCAGACCTCTGAGCTTGAATTCAATTCTCTCGTAACCTCTGTCAATTTGACCGGCATTGCGTATAGTAGACTCACCGTTAGCGGATAAAGCTGCTAAAACCAGAGCGATTCCAGCACGAATGTCCGGCGATTCCAGCTTTTCAGCGTTTAATTTAGTTGGGCCGTTGACAATACAACGGTGGGGGTCACAAAGGACGATCTGCGCGCCCATTGATACCAGTTTATCTATAAAGAACATGCGGCTGGGGTACATCCAGTCGTGGAAAAGGATAGTCCCTTTCGATTGTGTCGCGATCACGATGGCAATGCTCATCAGATCGGTAGGAAAGGCGGGCCAGGGCATCACGCTGATCTCAGGGATGGCGTTGCCAAGGTCAGGTTCGATTTCCAGTTTCTGATTGGCAGGGACGATGATGTCGTCTCCATCAAAGATCAAATCCACGCCCAGACGCTTAAGCACCAGACGGATCATGCGAAGATGCTGCACTCCTGCATCTTTGATCCTAATCTCTCCACCGGTCACCACCGCGGCACCAACGTAACTGATCACTTCAAGATAATCCGGGCCGATGGTAAATTCGGTGCCATGCAACTTTTCAACACCTTCGATTTCGAGGATGTTCGAACCGATATTCCTGATCTTTGCGCCCATTGCGTTCAGCAGGTGACAAAGTTCCTGAATATGAGGCTCAGAAGCCGCGTTGTGGATATGAGTCACACCTTTCGCAAGCACGGCGGCCATGATCGTATTCTCGGTCGCGGTCACGCTGGCTTCGTCCAACAGAATATCTGCTCCGATCAATCCATCCGTAGTGAATTCAAAAGTGTCTGTAAATTCAAAATTTGCGCCCAGAGCTTCGAGGGCGAGGATGTGGGTATCAACGCGTCGTCTGCCGATGACATCGCCGCCGGGAGGGGGTAATTTTATGCCGCCAAAGCGGGCAGTCATGGGCCCGGCCAGTAGAATAGATGCTCGGATCTGGCGGCAAAGGGCTGGATCAAGGTCGGACGGACGAATCGAAGCAGCCTGAAAAGTCCAGTTGGAGGTCTGAGTATCCTTCTCAATGACAACACCGAGGCTTTCCATCAGATCTGCCATCGTGCGGGTATCATTGATATTGGGCATGTTTTTCAATATAACCGGCTCCTCGGTCAACAAGGTTGCCGCCATCATTGGCAGGGCGGCGTTTTTGTTACCGGAAGGGCGCATGGTGCCGTGCAGAGGCTTACCACCTTGAATGATAAACTTGTCCATCAGACCTCCAACTTACTTTTTATTATTAAGCTACAGGGCCAGAGGCAGGCACTTCGGGGCCTACATTGGCTTCATATTTCTTAAAGTTGTTTCTAAACTTTTCGGCCAAAGCGCGAGCCTCGGCTTCATACGCATCGCGATCCGCCCAGGAAAGTTCCGGATTCAATACTTCGTTGGGAACTCCCGGAACGGCATCAGGAATGGCAATGTTAAAGATGGGGTGGATGTGGGTCGGAACGTTATCAAGCTCGCCACTAAGCGCGGCACTGATCATGGCACGGGTCAAAGGCAGTTTGATCCGTTCACCAACGCCAAAGCCGCCGCCAGACCAACCTGTATTCAGCAACCAAACGGTCGTGCCGTGCTTTTCGAGCCGCTCAGCCAGTAGTTTGGCATAGACAGTCGGTTTCAGCGGCAGGAAGGGAGCGCCAAAACAGGTTGAGAAGGTCGCTTCAGGTTTGTTGCCCAACCCGCGCTCAGTGCCGGCCAGCTTGGAGGTGTAACCGCTCAGGAAGTAATACATGGCCTGTTCTTTGGTCAACTTTGCCAGTGGGGGCAAAACTCCAAACGCGTCCGCGGTAAGGAAGAAGATGTTGTTGGGATGTCCGCCCATGCCAGAAGGCTCATAGTTGCTGATGAAGGTCAGCGGATAAGAAGCACGGGTGTTTTCGGTAATGCTGTTATCGTCAAAATCCGGATGGTTGTTTTCATCCAATGGGACGTTTTCGAGCAAAGCGCCAAAGCGGTTGATCGCAGACCAAACCAGGGGTTCGTATTTGGGATTAAGGCGAATGGTCTTCGCGTAGCATCCGCCTTCAAAGTTAAAGATGCCGTTGTCGCTCCAGCCGTGCTCATCATCACCGATTAGAGCGCGAGCTTCATCGGAGGAAAGAGTGGTCTTTCCGGTGCCGCTGAGGCCGAAGAAGAGGGCGACATCTCCATCCTGACCAATATTGGCAGAGCAGTGCAAAGAAAGCACGTTTCGCTTGGGCAGAACGTAGTTCATAAGGGTAAAGACTGATTTTTTGACTTCGCCCGCGTATCGGGTATTGCCGATCAAGACCAGTTTTTCATCAAAATTCAGAACAACCATGGCGGGAGATCGCAGCCCATCCGCCTGAGGATCACCAACAAATTTCGAGCAGACCAGCATTGTGAAGTCGGGATCAATGTGAGGTGTTTCTCCGTGATAGTCGATAAACATATTGGCAGCGGCCAGGTTTTGCCACGCGAAATCAGTTATAACGCGAATTCGGATCGAATTTTCAGGATCAGCACCAGCCAAAACGTCGCGAACATATAAACGCAGCGGCTTCATGGTTTCGATCATCTTGGTTTTGAGTCGGCCAAACTGTTCCTGCTTTAGCGGTTCAGTGCCAGAAGCAAACCAAAGATCAGGGTCGCCATTTTCAATTAAATACTTGTCGTTAGGAGACCGCCCTGTGAACGGAGAGGTATTTACAACAATTGCGCCAGAATCAGCTAATTTTGTTTCACCCCGACAAAGGGATTCAGTCACTAATTCCGGTATGCTGAGGTTGTATTTGACTTCCTTAACCTCTCCCAAACCTATTTTATTAAGTTCGGCTCTCAATATTTCATTTGCTTCTTTCATGCTATCGTTTTGTTTCTCCTTTTATTGATCGTGAAAGAGTTGAAATGCCGGTTTCCCATAGATTGATGATGAGAAATCCGACAATTGAACACCAGGGTAAAAGCCCCTCGTAACGATCCCTTTCACCCAGTTTCGGGCTGCGAGGGATTCGATATAGGCAGAATAAAAATTCGATTGAGCGTTCATGTCAACGTTATAAGCCCCATAAGAAGAATTAGTAGGGCTAATCGTCTGACTGCTAATGGTGAATTCGCCAGCGCTGGAAGTTTGGTAAGATGGCGCATTAAGGCCTACAAAAAGCTTCTGATCTTTCCCGCTTATCATGGAATTGATCGTACCGTCGAGGTATTGAGCAACGCTGTCGCTGCTGTAGAATCCAGAGGAGGAAAGTTCCAGATCGATCAGAAGATACATCCCGTCAACCTTGTCATAAAAAGAAAAACGCTGCGTGTTGAATTCGTTGATCGAATGCGCAAGGAGTACCTCTCCATCGTAATACTGATCCGTTTTGGAAAGAAGTTCTGTCCAGATATCTTCGCTGGTTTTTGGGGTTCCATAATTTTGACCAGTGGTTTCAACCGCGCCCGGGTAACTTTGCCAGACATCCGGGCCGCCCAGGATCAACTGATCAGCCTGAATATTATTGGCAAGTTTGATCAGGTGCGTTACCAGGCGTTCGTATTCAACGTACCACTGCTGCCACCACAGAGAGTTTTTATGGGTATCCTGCCACCAGGTGTCAGCATGGTCGCCGAAATCAAGTTTGGGGTAAATGGCTACCTTAAAGCCAGAGGCTTTGGCCTGGGACGCAAACTTCGATATAAAATTTGATGGCAAGGTCAAAGCGGGATTGGGGTTGAGATGGGGCAGGTTGTCATTAAAGCTAAGAGACCAAACCGGACGCAAAATGATCCAGTTAATTTTCGATCCCTTTAACTGATCGAACAATCGCTGATAAGAGTGTAAAGATGATGGTGTATAACTGGCATCAAGTTCAATCCCGATAAGTGCGTTCTGGTCAAAAGTCGGTGCCGTCAGGTCTGATTGCACCTGAGCGTCAAACATTCTCCAGCCAGTGATCTGATCATGGAACTCGTTTTGCGTTCCAATGACCATACTGCGTCCGCTGTTGTTTTGGTCTACTTCAAGCCCGATCGCACAATCAGCATAGCGACAGTAGCGGTACTGTACAGTAGAGGGTTCGGCTAAGCCTGGGAAGAAAACAAAAACCCATTGTCCGTCCTTTGTCTTCCACATTGGGATCGGATTGCTCCAGTAGCCCTGGTTGAACTGCATATAGAGATGATCTTCAGAGGGAGTGCCAGTTGGTGCCTGTGCATAAAAAGTGCTGGGTGCTCCCGCGCCCGAGCGCCAGGTGATCACAGATTCACTGACGACGGTATCCTTTTGCGGAACAACGAACTGCCTGATCGTCCGCAGTCCCTGCTCATTCCTTTCGATGCCAATAATACTGTCACCGATGGTATATGAATAACGTAAAACATTTCCTGCGTAGGTTTTCACCTGGGTGACATAAGTTCCATCATCACTTTTGGTCATAGCAGGGGCGTTAACCGCCTGAACACCGGAGCCTTTGCTTTGGTCTGCCAGCGTCTGCCCAAAGGATTCAAGATTACCGACAATGCGAATCGGCGCCCCGAAAACTTCCTGAGGAGGGGACAGAACAAAGGTCAGTGTCACTTCAGGGTTCGGTGTCATTCTGGCAATCGCAAGCGTTGATAAGCCTTCCACCAAATTTACTTCCTGCTGGAAGGTCTGATGACTGCCATCAATGGTGGAAACTACAAAGTTGTGTATTCCAACCGGCAGACCACGTAAATAAAAGCGACCGTTCATATCGGTCATGGCGATATGTCCGGCTACATTCACCGAGGCATCCGCAATGGGTTGCTCCGTAACGCTATCGGCCACAGCTCCGTTAAGATCTGCCAAAGCACCCTGATACGGGTTTTCAGGCCAGGAAGAAACCTGGTCTGAAACGATCAGCCCTTTCTTTACATAGACCTGTCTGAATGGGAGGCTGGAGCCATTTACCAAAAGCTCATTTACCTGCATTGGTTCCAGCATGGCATAGCGGTAAGCGACCGTCGCGCCTTCAGGCAAGGAAACAGTCAGTTGATATTTTCCCGGCTCAATCGGGTTCAGGTGATAACGCTCGACGTGATTATTAAAACCACCAACCAGATCAAGCACATCAAGTGCCAGAATGTCCTGCTGTGAAAAACTTTGGTGTACGGTTACCAAAAACTGAACATCAACCATCCTGGGCGGTTCAGGTTTATCTGGATAATCGATGGAAGCCTGGCTCTGCGCGGCGTCTTTTGACTCAAAACTCAGCGCGCAGGATGAAAGAAAGAAGACGCAAATCAGTAAAATAAAAAAGTGGCGGAGGGCATTTTTGCTCATGACTCCTCCGGTTTTCCATATTCCTTGGTGATCTCAGGGATTTTTTCTGCCAGACTGCCCAAAACGCCATTGATAAAGCGTGGGCTGGCATCGGTACCAAATAATTTACCAAGTTCTACGGCTTCGTTTATACCGACTTTCAGGGGGGTTTTGCCATAAAAGGCAACTTCCCACAAAGCAAGCCGTAAAATATTGCGATCAATGATCGCGATCTGGTCAAGCGGCCATTCAGGAGCATGAACACTGATCAATTCATCGAGGATCTGATAATTATCCCGAACACCGTTGATCAATCCCAAAGCAAATTCCCGTTGACTATCATTCAACTCGTTATCCATGGAACGGGCTTCAAGCACCTCACCCATGGGATGCTGCGTCATATCTAATTCAAATAGTGCCTGTAAAGCTGCAACTCTTGCTTTGGTTCTCGATTTCATAATAATTTAGGCTTCAATGTCCACATCTTCTATATGGACATTTATCTTAGCAACTTCCATGCCAACAATTTCGGTGATCTGTCTTTTGACGTGTTCCTGTATCTGTTCAGCGATCAAGCGCGCGTTGTATTTATTGCTGATGATGATGAACAGATCCAATGTGATCAAACCATCATGAATTTCAACTTTAACCCCATCCTGAACGTTGGGGTTGGCGACGGGCGTAGCCATGCGACTGACACCAGAAACTGCCAGCGTGGTCAGTTTTGCGATTGTGCTCAACACCGTTGGCGCAATGGTGGTTTTTCCGATAGGTTTTTCCATCTTAGTCCTCTTTTCCTCCAGGCAAATAGCCAGTCCTCAAAACACTGTACAGGACGATCTGATCATCAGTCATTTCAATGTTTTCATCCTGATTGCGAACAGCCTCGATCACCTTTGGATAATTTACGCCTTCAGGCCAACCGATCTCAAAAGCATTCAGCGGGTCTGGATAACCCTTTGCCTGTTCTGACTTCTGAAAATTCAAGCCTTCCAACGCTTTATCGAAGGTGCCAGCATACTTTTCATAATGGCTCATCCAAGCCTGAATGATGATGCCGATAAAATGAGGGTCTTTTTCAAAGCGTTTTTCGATCTCTCTTGCCAGCATGCGTTTCGGCGCGGTCAGAGGGTTGCGAAATCCACTGACCTTGACCTCACTTTTTAACGTTTCCACCAGTTTCTTGCGTAATTCGTCGGGATAAACAGAAAAATCTTCCAGGACGGTATCAACTATTTCCTGTCGGAACCATGGTTCAATATAGACGTTAATTATATGTAAAGGTTTTAAATCACTCATATTACACCAGCCTCTTTCAAATCTGTTGATGGCTTAATAATCTGTATCATCGAGTTCGTCTTCCTCCTCCTCGACTTCCCAAAGGCTTTCAGTTTCCTCGTCTTCAGATTCATCCCAGGTTTCCAGTTCATCGTCCCAATCACCGATGCTATCTTCGTCGTCGATGGGGCGATAGGTCTGACAACCGGTATCGGGATTAATATCAACGGCGGCAGCCGTACAATGTCTTTCATCCAAAAACAAACAATCCAAATAATAACAACGAATTTTTGTCATTTCTTACTCCAATCAATCAAGCAATTAATTCGCTGGCATTTTACCTTAGACCTGCATAACCGTAAAGCCAAAGAAGACTTATCCTGGATTTACACGGGTCGCCTCAAAAACGTTCGGCAGATTCTCAAGCCTCGCCAAAACCCGGCTCAATTCGCTGATGCCGGCAACTTCAAGGACAAGATTGACCTTGACAATGTGTTGACGGGTGGTCAATGATAAGTCAACCAGCCGAACCGGCTCACTCGAGAGCACTGATGAGATATCAGCCATCAGACCCTGGCGATCATAGGCTGTGATCTGCAAGGGTACCGGATAAGTTTGCTCGACAAGCCCCCAATCCACCTGTATCAGCCGTTCGCTGTCATTCATGCGCATAGCATTAGGACAATCCATGCGGTGAATGGTCACGCCGCGGCCGCGGGTGATATAGCCAATGATGGGGTCACCTGGCGTTGGATTGCAACAACGCGCAAGGGTATGTTGCATGCGGTTTAAGCCCATAACGGTGATGTTGTCGCTGGCCTTATGCTTAACAGGCGCTTCGGGAATCAGTTGTTCTTCTTCCTTCAGGCTGACAGCGGTTTGCTCAGCGATGCGATTGATCAGTTTTCCAATTGGAATGTCACCACAGCCGATGCCAACATAGAGATCATCAACCGTTTTTAAATTAAAGGAAGGCAAAAGCTGTGGAAGATCAACCCCCGTCAGACCAAGCCTCTTGAATTCCCTTTCCACCGATAGCTTCCCATGCTCAAGATTCAGGTCGCGATCCTGCTGCTTGAACCATTGCCGTATTTTGGCCCTTGATCGGGAAGAACGAACCAGGCCCAGACTGGGGTTCAGCCAGTCCCGACTGGGACCACCCCGGCTGACAGTCAATATTTCGACCTGATCACCGGTCTTAAGGGCATAGTCGAGCGTAACCAGTTTTCCGTTGATCTTCGCGCCCCGGCAGCGATGCCCGATATCGGTATGAACCTGATAAGCAAAGTCGATCGGCGTCGATCCCTGCGGTAAATCGATAACATCGCCTTTAGGTGTGATGACGTATACCCGATCGCGAAACAGGTCGGTGCGCATTCCTTCGAGCAGCTCCTGGTTGTCTTCGACCTCCAGGCTCCAGCTCAACAAACTGCGCATTGCGCTTACTTTTTGTTCATATTTACCAGAAAAATGCTGCTTGTTTTCTTTGTAGCGCCAGTGCGCGGCAATACCATACTCGGCATTCTGATGCATTTCCATGGTTCTGATCTGAACTTCCAGTGGTTTTCCATCGGAATAAATGACCGCGGTATGCAATGATTGATAATTATTAGGCTTTTTTGCGGCAATATAATCGTCAAATTCACCCGGGATCGGTGAATAGTGCATGTGAATGATGCCTAAGACCTTATAGCAGGTTTCGATATCGTCAACGATCGCCCTGACAGCCCGCAGATCGCGAATTCCATCAAAACTTTTTTCTTTGTTGATCATTTTGCGATAGATCGAGTAGATATGCTTGGGACGGCCGCTGATTTTGGCCTTCACATCAGATTTTTCAAGCAGATCCTGCAATTCTTCAATGATATGATCGACTTCTTCGAGCCGTTTTGTGCGTCTGAGCGTCAGATTTTCAGCGATCTCTTTATATTTTTCCGGATTTGTATAACGGAAACCGAGGTCTTCCAGTTCCCATTTGAATTGCCAGATGCCCAGGCGATTCGCCAATGGCGCAAAAATATCGAGCGTCTCCTGCGCGATCTTGCGCTGCCTGTCTGGCGGCAAGGCGTTAAGTGTGCGCATGTTATGCAGGCGGTCAGCTAGCTTAATGACCACGATGCGAACATCATCGCCAATCGCCAGAAGCATCTTGCGAATGGTCTCAGCCAGATCGTCCTTGTTCTTATTCTCGTTCCTTGTTTGTGACTCTACAAGTGGTTTGCGTTCATCCGGCTGCTGATCGCCACGGGAAAGATAGGGCAGGGCAGTGATCCTGGTAACATCCTCAACAAATTTTGTGACCGGATCGCCAAATTCCTGTCTCAATGTTTTTGGCGATACATTGCAGTCAATTAAAACATCGTGCAGCAAAGCAGCTGTAATGATGTCGGCGTTGGCGTCCATCTCAAGCAAGATGGACGCCACACCAAAACAATGAGAAAAGTACGGCTGACCATTCGCACGGGTCTGACCCGCGTGAGCAGATTCAGCAAAACGATATGCCTTTTCGATCTGCTCACGATCGGAACGCGAATATGCCTCCGGTAGTTTCTTTAGGAACTGTTCAATTTCCATAACTTACCTAATTGTAAGCGATTATCAGTACTCCTATTTTAAAAGTTCTTTCGAATCAAAGGAGCGGTTATAACGCAATTTATGCAAACAATCCTTTTCAACTGGCGAGAGATTTCCCAAAACCACATTGGTGAGGAATTGCCCTGTGCCTGGCCCAAGCATAAAGCCCTGGCCGCAGGCTCCTGAGGCGATCAGGTAGCCATCCAGTCCATCAACTGGCCCAAGGATTGGATTCCCGTCCGGGGTCATGGGGTAGGTGCCTCGCCAGATCCTTCGAACCCGGATATTGCCCAAAACCGGCATGACTTCCACCAGGCGTTTGCAGACCATAGGGAGAAAAGAACTGCTGTTTTGCGTCCGGTTGCCCCAAACCTGGGGATAGGGTGTCATACAAAAGATAATTTGTCCTTTTGGATTTTGATAGAAATAAAAATTGCTTGAGCCTGGTCGCTCACGGATATCGACCACCATGGCGTTAAACATCGGTTGAACCGGCTCGCTGATGGCAGCCTCATGGCAATCAGGTTCGATCGGGATGTCGATCCCGACCATATTTGAAATTTGTCTTGCCCATCCTCCAGCGGCATTGATGAAGAGTCCACAAGCGTATTGTCCATGATCTGTTCTGACCTGGGTTATCCTGTTGTTTTCGACGATAAGCTCGGTCACTTTTTCATTAAAATAAAATTCTGCTCCAGCCTGCTGTGCTTTTTGCCAGAACGCGAAGGCAGATTTAAGCGGCGAGGCACTGCCATCTTCGGGTGAAAAAGTACCACCGCGCAAACCAACCGGATCAAGCTGGGGCATAAGGGCAAGGATATCCTGTGTATCGAGCCAGTCGATATTCAATCCCATCTGATGCTGGATGTCCAGCAGGCTCTTCAGTGTTGTTTCAACTGCTTCTTCGTATGCGACAAAACTGTATCCACCAGCGCGCCATTCGATATCATCGCCGTAAGTTTCCTTCCAGGTGGAAAAAATATCAATCGATCTTTCGCATAGGTAAATTTTGGAGGGGTCAGAATGGGTTGCCCGAATGCCACCTATGGCGTGTTTATTGGAAGCCTGACCTGGGCTTGCCAGAGGTTCAATTACCAGGACGCTCAACCCAGCCTGGGAAAGATACATGGCGGTCGGTGTGCCAATTGATCCGGCACCAGCAATGATAACGTCGTAATTTTTATGCAGCATTTTGACCGCCTTCCTCGGAAGCCATTTCAACAAATTCTTTTACCGGCACTTCAACAAAAGCCGGACGCACCGGCGGGTCTGTTACTTCTGCCAATGGAATTCCTTCTGCTGCAAACATGCGTCGGATCAGATTCAGACAAGTTTTTCCTCCGCAGGCTCCCATGCTGGCATATGTAACCGCTTTGATCTGGTTGATATCGCGTACACCGGCTTTGATCAGCCTGCGGATCTCACCGGCAGTGATGCGTTCACAGCGGCAAACATAGGATTGGTCATCGATATCTTTAGGTTTGAGGGGCTCTCCCTCAAAAGCTTGTGCCTGGCTGGGTTCAATGATCCTGAAACCAGAAATGCGTTTGCCAAGCTCGACCGGTGCTTCAAAACTGATCAGACGGGTTCCATCTTTCAGCCCGGCCACCGACTTGATCTTATCGATGGTAAATTCACCTAAAATTCGGCCTTCAATATCGGTCGCCTGGATTGGTTTACCAACCTCAATATTGGGGTTATCCTGTTCAACCGGCAGGCTTACCAAAGCGCTGCCTTCACGCTTTCGGAAATCGACCAGGCTGATGGCCAGCCCAGGGCAGGTCGCGACGCATCGGCCGCAGGCGATACATTCGTCAATACGTTCAAGATCAAAATGAGGCAAGTGTCGAATGTCGGCCTTATCGATAAAGATCAGATCTTTCGGGCAAACATTCGCGCAGGGGTTACAGGGAATCTCCTGCAGACAGTGGAAAACAGGGAAAACACCTTCCTGCTTTTCGGGATAATATTCTTCATAAAGCTTGCCGGGCCTGGATTTCAGGATTTCCTCGGTCTCTTTCCAGATCGCTGGAATTTCAGGCACATCTTTGCCAAGAACTCTGGCAATTTCACTACCCACGATCTTGCCCGAGAAAATCGCCGCTGAAGCCTCTGCGATCTCTTTGGCATCGCCAGCCGCGAAAACCTGCATACCCACTTCTTTTGCGGCACGATAGAACTCGTCTACGGGTTCCAGACCAACAGCGATCAGCAGTGTGTCACAATCGTAAACCTGTTCCGTGCCGGGGATGGGCTGGAATTTTTCATTGACTTTGGCGATGACAACCTGCTCAACTTTTTCTGAACCACGCGCTTCCAAAACAGTGTGGGAGGTATAAATCGGGACTCCGGATCGGGCCAGTTTGTCTTTATGAACTTTGTATCCACCGCAATAAGGGGCCGCTTCCACCAGACCAGCCACATGAATGCCGGCCTGAATGGCGTGGTAACCGGCTATCAGACCAACGTTCCCGCCGCCGATAATAAAGAGGTTCTGACAGGGTTTGACCAGATCGCGATTGACCAAAGTTTGAAACGCGCCCGCGCCGTAAACACCAGGCAGAGTATTGCCGGGAAAAGCCAGGCTGCGTTCACGGGCACCGGTCGCGATCAGCAAAATCTCAGGTTTTACATGGACAACTTCTGTTTGATCACGATAAACATCGACAGTTTTGTCCTCAAAGACACCGATCGCTGTGGAGTTGATCCAAATCTCAACGTTTGAAATGTTTTTTACCTGATCAGCCAGCTTTTTGGCGATGTCAATCCCTCTTGTGCCAGCAAAAACAGCTTGTTTTGAGCCAAAAAAGCGGTGGGTTTGGAGAACAAGCTTGCCGCCAGGTTGGTTTTTATCATCAATCAATAAGACATTCGCACCAGCATTGCCCAATTGGACAGCGGCGGAAAGCCCGGCGGGCCCTGCGCCGATGATCAAAACTTCGATTTCAACGGTTCGCTGGTATTTTGATGGGGTAATGACGGGATGGGATTGGGGCAAAACAGGCAAACCATCTGCAGGAACGATCTTCATATCAGGCGTTACAGCTGTCATGCAGGCTTTCACCGGCAAACCGTTCGCGATGACCATACATTGGGAACATTGCCCGTTCGCGCAGAAAATGCCCTGAGGGCTTTTATCCTTGACGTGATGGCGAAAGACCGTCACGCCCTGTGCCATCAAGGCTGATGAGATCATTTCATTGGGTTTGGCATGGAATAGCTGTTCATTCCAGTAAAAAGGGATACTTGCAGTTGTTTCGTCAATCAAAATAGGGTGAGATTTGATTCGATTGTCGGGCATAGACTCCTCGGTTTTCATATTCAATTCAGACTTAATCTTACCACCACAAGCCTTGAAAGCATGCGTGAAATTTCAAATACTACGAGATTGTGCGCTGTGACCTCCCTGTATCGGCGTTGTAAAAAATCTGGCAAAATCAGGAGTTATCGAAGATTTCCTGGTACTGTTTGTCGAGTTCGTCATCCGCCAGATGGGAATAGCGCTGGGTCACAGCGATATTGGTATGCCTCGCCAGCACCTGCGCGAGTTTCAGATTACCGCTGCTCCCAAGGATCGTCGTTACGAAATAATGGCGGAAGGAGTGGGGTGTGATCGTGCCCACAGCTTCATAGCCAAGGCATTCCTTCACGCGTTCATTGACGATCGCCCGTCCCGTTGTCGTTGAAATTGGCTTGATCCGTTTGCCTGCGGCCTTATCATGACGGGCGAAAACAGGCAGGGATGCCAAAGGTTTTCCACCGCGACCGTCCAGTTCAACCCGGGCATTCAGATAATCCTGAATTGCGTTGATGGCACGCTTTGAAAAGCGCAACACTGCTTCTTTATTGCCTTTTCCGATGACGATCGCGCGGCTTTCATGCCAGTCCATATCGCCCCGGCGTAAATTACATGCCTCATGGACGCGTAAACCGGTATCTGCAAGCGTGATCAAAAAAGCTCGGTCACGCAAATTGATCAGCCGTTCTGTTTCATTCTCGAATGGTTTTGAAGATAATGTTTCGGCATAATCGAGCACGGTTTCTATATCAGATTTCGGGAACTGGGGTAGCCTGATCCCTTGTCGGCGTGTGCGTTGCTTGACCAAGAGTCTCACTCTTGGAAGATTGATCTGCGCAAGGTTCTCACCGGCAATGTATTCATATAAACCGATCGTTGCAGTGATATACACTTGTTCTGTCGCGGATAAAAAATCTTTCAGCGCGTTCGCCATCCAAACAATGGCGTCTTCCGTAAGCTGTTCTATCTTTGTAGTATCTGGCTTTAATTCATGACCTTCCAAAACTTCCTGGAAAAGATTCATGGCATTGGTGTAGGTGCGAAAGGTATTGCCACTTCTGGAAAGCTTTACGGAATTAAGATAGGCTTTTATCACTTCATTTATAATCATACAGACCTTGACAATTCAACTTATTTGCGCATAGTATAAGTTTTCGATGGTGCTCGGAATTAACTTATCACAAGCATCATTATAATCTATTCCTGATTTTGCGAAGATCATTTTTTATGGCAATGTCTCAGACTCGGTCATCTCTTCAGCTCAAAACATCATGTTCTTGCTAGTACGTGCTTTGATAGGCGTTCAGTCCTGAATCCCACAAAATAAAAGCCTGGTAAATCGACATATTATTGTATTTATCGTTAAATAGAAAAAACGAAACGGAACAAATCGAAATAATTATTAATGATACGGACTACAAAATGAAATCCAGAATAGATATCAGAAAGCAATTAGTGCATACGTTTCTTAGTTATTTTTGGATTTTTTTAGATCACTTTATCAGGTCATTTCAGCCGTTTAAGTGCTGTGAATGCGCATTTATAAGCATGTTCTTAGCTTGCGTTAATAATACTTATCGTAACCTATAGATGGTTTTTATAAACCAGAGATCTGCCCTAACCCGATATTTGCGTATTTAAAGCAAAGAAGCCATATTCATTTGGACCAAACTAAATGGATTTATATGAATCCAGTACAACGTTAAAACATACTTATCTTGTTTTCAAAACTTTCCAGGCGCCAACCCATGGTTCGCCGAGACGGTTTTTCTCAGCAACTTCCACTTTTCCCAGTTGTTGTGCAACGGCGATAAGCTCTGGCGCGATTTTCACCCAATCCTGAGACAATACAGCAGCTTCAAGAAGGCTTTTTGCCTGATCCACCCAGGCCCATTCCATCCTGAAGCGATCCGCTTTCAGCCAATAATCGCGTTTTTCCCACGCAGTCGCGCTGGAGTCGATCGATTCAGTAATCTTTTCGAGCGCGAGGACAACAAACGCTGCCATATCAAGACTTTCAGCATCTGGCCTGCCCTTCTGCATTAATTTCCGTATCGCAAGGACGATCGATTTGCATAATCGGTTGCGGTATGTTGTTCCATTTTCAGTGTTTTTTACTGTCATTTCAATTCCCTGTTAGTTAATCGCAGCGTATTATACCAACTTCCCCACCCTTGTTTGATTTATCATGAATATAAACCGTATAATGTATGTACAATATAAGTTATCCCGTATTTTTGCATTATTGCATAAAATAAAGATCAAAATTCCACCCTTTTCTAAAATAAAAGCGTACGTTATAATAATAACATCAGGTTAAACTGATGAATAAAATACCGAATAGAG
This sequence comes from uncultured Anaerolineaceae bacterium, assembly GCA_964293995.1. Taxonomy (GTDB): domain Bacteria; phylum Chloroflexota; class Anaerolineae; order Anaerolineales; family Anaerolineaceae; genus Mesolinea. Next base: position 97,351 of record CAXYYH010000006.1, on the reverse strand, counting down.
GCGCGGCGGATCGCGTAGGGACTTCGCAGGTTCCCAGGACTGGGAGAAGAAACAAATTATCCGTCGCCGAAAGGGCAAGGGAGAGTCCTCTCCCCTACCTTGGTGTGCCGAACCAAGTACGGCCACTGTCATGCATATTGCATGGAGCGCTATGTGATCTTTTGACACATGGCGTTTTTTTAATTGAAAGGAGATGGAATGACTGAAGAAGTAGTAATTAGATTGAGAATTGGTGCAGAGCATGCCCACTATGGTGGCGGTTTGGTGGATGGAGCATTCCTCACCAAGCTGTTTGGCGATGTCGCCACTGAGTTGTTGATCCGCCGCGATGGCGATGAAGGTCTGTTCAGAGCCTACGACAGCATCGAATTCCTGGCCCCGGTTTATGCCGGAGATTTTATTGAAGCCAAAGGAAGCATTACCAGTGAAGGCAACACTTCCCGAAAAATGGTCTTCGAGGCCTGGAAAGTCATCGCGCCGCGCCCTGATCTCTCTGATTCGGCCGCCGAAGTTCTGGCAGAACCTGTTTTGTGTTGTCGTGCCAGCGGTACTTGCGTGACCCCCAAGAACAAACAACGCCTTGGTTAATCAAGGTAGAAATTATCGAAGGAGAGAGTTTTATGAGTAATAACAAAGTCATCATTACCGCTGCAATCAGCGGTGCTGAAGTTACCCAGGAAATGAACCCCGCTGTTCCTTATACGATTGACGATTATGTGCGCGAAGCCAAAGGCGCTTACGAAGCCGGCGCTGCCATTATTCATCTTCATGCTCGTTTTGATGACGGCACCCCAACACAGGACCGCGAACGCTTCCGCGTGATCATCGACGCGATCCAAAAAGCCTGCCCCGATGCCATCATCCAGCCTTCAACCGGTGGAGCCACTGGCATGACCGCTGACGAACGTCTGCAACCCACCGAGCTAAACCCCGAAATGGCAAGCCTGGACTGCGGCACAATGAATTTTGGCGGCGATGAAATTTTTGTCAATACTGAAAACATGATCATCGAGTTTGCTGCCCGTATGAACGAACGCGGCATCAAACCCGAGCTGGAATGCTTCGATAAAAGTCATGTCGATATGGCACTGCGCCTGGTTAGCAAAGGTCACATCAAGCCTCCGCTGCACTTCAATTTCGTTCTGGGCGTCAATGGCGGAGCGACTGGCACTCCACGTGATCTGCTCTTCCTGACCGAGTCGATCCCGGCAGATGCCACCTTCACTGTTACCGGTGTCGGACGCTGCCAGCTGGAAATGAACGTGATGGGCATGATCCTTGGTGGGCATGTTCGCGTTGGTTTTGAGGACAATCTAAAATACAATCGCGAGCGCAATGGCGTCTCGAATGCGGAATTTGTTGAACGAATTGTTCGCATCGCGAAAGAACTGAATAAAGAAATTGCCACGCCAGCAGAAGCAAGAGAAATCCTGCACCTGCCTGCGCGTGCATAATTAATTAACATTTTCGGAGGAAAAGTTTTATGGCAATGGGTAACAAGTACGGCGCACATCGCGTCATTGAACCAAAAGGATTGCTTCCGCAAGCCGCGCAAAAGATCGACAACGATATGGAGATCTATGACAATGAAATTTTGATCGACGTTTCTGCGTTGAACATTGATTCAGCCAGCTTCAGACAGCTTTGGACTGCATCTGAGCAGGACGAAACACGCCTGCGTGAAATGATCCTTGGTATCGTTGGCGAACGAGGCAAAATGCAGAACCCCGTTACCGGTTCTGGCGGCATGCTGATGGGCAGCGTCGCGAAAATTGGCCCGGCACTGCAGCATCGCAAGGATATTAAAGTTGGTGATCGTATCGCCTCTTTGGTGTCTCTTTCTTTGACGCCTCTATATATTGAAGAAATTCTGGCTGTGCACCCTGAGATCGATCGTGTGGATATCAAAGGCCAGGCGATCCTCTTCGAAAGCGGTATTTACGCCAAGCTGCCCGATGACATGCCTGAAGCTCTGGCATTGGCTGCGCTTGACGTGGCTGGCGCGCCTGCGCAGACCGCGAATATCGTCAAGCCCGGTGATTCAGTGCTCATCCTTGGCGCCGGTGGCAAGAGTGGTATGCTCTGTGGTTACGAAGCCATGAAACGTGTTGGCCCCTGCGGTAATGTTGTAGGCATGAGCCGCAACGATCGTCCTGAAAGAACCTTGCTGGATAATCATTTCGTTCACAAATTTTTTGTCGCCAGCGCTACGAATCCTGTGGAAGTGCTTGAAAAAGCGCTCGAATGCAACGACGGCAAGGAATACGATGTCGCTATTAATGTTGTCAACATCGAAGGCACCGAAATGTCCACCATTCTGCCTGTTCGTGATGGTGGTTTGGTCTACTTCTTCAGCATGGCAACCAGCTTTACCCGCGCGGCATTGGGCGCCGAAGGGATCGGCAAGGACGTCACTATGATGATCGGCAATGGCTACACCCGCAACCACGCGGAGATCACTATTCAGGAATTGCGTGAATCGAAGGCACTGCGCGAAATTTTCGAGAAGAATTACGTTTAATTAAAAATAAAGCTGCTATTCTCACATGGATAGCAGCTTTTTTAGATCATTAGAAGGAGCCAGGCAATGAACGCCGAAGAAAAATATATAAATACGAAGGGGGAAGCCAGACGGCGCGAACTCTTCCCTGATATTCCTGATGAAAAGTGGAATGACTGGCATTGGCAGGTTTCGCATCGTATTTCGGATGTCGATACGCTCAAAAAGTATCTGCCGCTCACACCGGAAGAAGAAGAAGGCTGCCGCAAAGCCCTTGAAAACTTCCGTATGGCTATCACCCCCTATTATCTGTCGTTGATCGATCCCAATGATCCCAACGACCCGGTCAGAAAACAAGCTGTACCAACTGGCGACGAAGCCTACCGAAGTCCTGAAGACCTCTTGGACCCCCTGGAAGAAGATGGCGATTCCCCTGTGACCGGTCTGACGCACCGCTACCCGGACCGCGTGCTTTTTTTGATCACAGACATGTGCGCGATGTATTGCCGCCATTGCACCCGAAGGCGCCTGGCTGGTCAAAAAGACGGCGCCCGCACACGCCAGCAGATCGACGCCTGCATCGATTACATCCGCCGTACTCCTGAAGTACGCGATGTTTTGCTGTCTGGCGGTGACGCACTGTTGATGAGCGATGACCGGCTTGAATACATCCTTTCCGAGCTGCGCAAGATCGATCATGTAGAGATCATTCGCCTTGGCACGCGTACGCCTGTCGTATTGCCGCAGCGTATTACGCCGGAATTTTGTGCGATGATCCGAAAATACCATCCCGTCTGGCTCAACACGCACTTCAACCATTATAACGAGATCACACCGGATTCCAGACGCGCGACGACCATGCTGGCTGATGCCGGAGTACAGCTTGGCAATCAATCTGTTTTGTTACGTGGCGTGAACGACTGTGTTCATGTGATGCGCAAACTAGTCAATGGGCTGGCATACATTCGCGTACGGCCGTACTACATTTACCAATGCGATCTTTCGCTTGGGCTTTCCCACTTCCGCACACCGGTCGCGAAAGGGCTCGAGATCATTGAAGGACTCCGTGGCCATACATCCGGTTTTTGTGTTCCGACCTATGTTGTCGATGCCCCAGGCGGCGGTGGAAAGATCCCGGTCATGCCCGATTACATGATCTCACAAAATGCTGATCACATTGTCCTGCGCAATTTTGAAGGCGTGATCACAACCTACAAAGAGCCGGGAGAATACAAAAACAACTGCCAGTGCCCGGTTTGCCGTGGTGAAGAAAAAGTTGAAATGGTCGGTGTTGCCCGCTTGTTGGCTGGTCAACAGATGACGCTGGAGCCAACCGGTCTGCTGCGCAACCGCCGCAAACACAAGGAGTAAGAACGATCAACACGGACGCGTTGGTGAACCATTCCAAACCATCCATTGTAAAGCTGGCTGGTTTGGATAGGCTGCATTCCCTGGCGATCATTGGATTGTCAAAGAATGCCGGTAAAACGACTTGCCTCAATCACATTATTGCTGATTGGCAGGCCAGCCAGCAAACGCGTCCGTTGGCTCTGACTTCGATTGGTCGGGATGGTGAAAGCGAAGACATCCTCAGCGGTCGTGCCAAACCCCGCATATATATTCCAGCCGGAACACTCGTCGCAACTGCTGAAGGTTCCTTGCAGCGCTGCGACGCCTTACTGGAAATCCTGGATCTAAGTGATATCAGAACGCCAATCGGTGAAGTGGTTCTTTGCCGTGCGTTAAGCGACGGTTATGTGGAACTGGCAGGTCCTTCGTCTTCTGACGAGATGGATCATATCGCTGATCTGGTGCGCCAGCACGAACCGGACTGTCTTTTCATCGTTGATGGAGCCCTGTCCAGACGCTCGCAGGCAGGTTCTGGTCGGAATGAAGCCACGATTCTGGCAGTCAGCGCTGAAACTTCCACCAATCCTCGAATCCTGGCTGAAAAGACCAGATTTGCCCTTGATGTTTTGCAAAGTCCCGCTATCGAAGTTGAAATTAAAGAACTTATTCATAGCAAATTAAATAAATACCTACGCGCAAGCGCATTATTTATTAAGGGTAAATGCGATGTATTCGATGTTGAAGTCCTTGAGACGCCTTCCCTCGTCGGTTTTGGGCATGAGATCGCCGAAAAAATAACTGATGGGACGAATTACCTCTTCTTAAAAGGAGCCATCACTGATCAGGTCATCGCTCAACTTTTGAAAGAGGAAAACTTCAAAAACCTGACACTAATCGCCGAAGACGGAACAAGATTATTTTTGAAACCCGAAAGTATCCGAAAACTTTCCTCCAAAAGCATTGACCTGAAGGTTCTCAACCGGCTCGATGTCCGTTTGGTTTGTCTGAACCCCACCCATGCCAACAACCAGTTCATCAGCAGTGAGAGATTACTGGCAGAACTGCAGCAAAGCATAGATGTGCCTGTCGTCGATCTCGGCCCGGCCAATATGTGAGAGCCAAATGAAGACGCATGTCATGATCTCCCAGGAATTATTAAAGCAAATTGGTGTTACATCGCTAACCGAAGCCTGCAACTGCCGCACCCCGCAGGGACGCAGACTTAAAAATGCTTTGGTCTTCTACCCACCCTCGCGGATCGATGAACTGCAAAAAGAATTTCAGGCGATCGATAATTTACGTGCTCTTATTGCAGCCAATCATCCCGAGGTGATCGAGGCGCAAACACAGCTAAGCAGACTGCGGGAATTACGGGGGACGCTTTCGCGCATTGAAAAAAGAGGCTTGTTAGACGACACTGAGTTCTTTGAGCTGAAAAGCGCTTTAAAAATATTCTTCAGGATCAGCAGGTTGAAAACTTTGCTCAACGCTGCTGGTTTGCACTTTATGGTAACAAAAGAAGCCTCAAAGCTCTTGGATCCTGCTGGAAGCGGCAATCCCGCCTTCCACATTTACAGCGCTTATTCTCCCGAACTGGCTGAAATTCGGCAGGAAAAGAAAGACCTTGAGCGAACAATTGCGCTTGAAAAAGGCAGTCAAAGGCAAACGCTGCTCAGACAGCGAACATTATTGGTCGAGAGAGAAGATCAACTTGAAAATGGCATCAGATTGGAATTAAGCGAAAAGCTACTCGAATGGCTGCCGGAAATGCAGCACAATACCGAAACCTGTGCCTTGCTTGATTTTCGGATTTCAAAAGCCGAACTCGCCATTCGCTGGAATGGCGTTTTACCCACCTTGCTTTCTTCTAGTGAAGCTCCCACGCTGATCGAAAACGCCTCTCAACCGGTCATCGCAGAAATGCTTGAAATTCAAGGCCAGCAATTCACGCCGGTTAGCATCGAGTTGCATAAGGGAGCTACCGTTTTAAGCGGCGCGAACATGGGCGGCAAAAGCATTGCCCTGAAAACAGTATTTCTCGCCCTCCTGATGTGCCAGCTGGGATACTTCCCGGTATGTGAGAGCATCCAGACCCCGCTCTTTGATTTTATGGCTTTTGAATCAAGTCAGGATGGCGACCTCAACCGCGGCCTGTCCTCTTTTGGACTCGAGGCGGTTCAAATCCGTGAACACCATCGCCGATCTCAGTCCGAAGATGGGTTGATCATCATGGACGAACCATGCCGGGGAACTAATCCCACCGAAGCGACTGCCATTGTGCAGGCGCTTTGCAATGTATACGGAAAATCTTCGTGCAGGTTTTTTATTGCGACGCATTACCAGGTCAAGTCCAATCCTGGCATACGCTTTTATCAGGTTCGGGGAATTCGCAGCGACGCCCTGGAAGAGCTGCCACCCCATCAGCTGAAAACACTTACAAAAAAGGACAAAACAGATCATGTATCCTTCGATCCGCATGAAGATATCTCACGCGTTCGAAAAATACAAAGTTTAATGGATTATCGCCTTGAAGAAATTAATGAAAATTATCAGATTCCTTCGGGAGCGATTAAAATTGCCGAACTGCTTGGCGTGGATCAGGAACTTCTCCACGAAATGGAAACAGTCCGGCAGGAGGAAGAATGGCAAAACTAAGATTGGATTGGGATAAAGTTAATCAGGCGCGCGATGCCGCCAAACAAATCGCGGAAGATACGCATAACTACACGCAACAGTTTACAACTTCCACGGTAGAACGTTCCATCTGCAGACTTCTCGGAATTGACGGTGTCGATGTCATGGACGTGCCGCTGCCTAATGTAGTGGTAGAACACCTGGCCGCGCGGCAGTTGTTAGGCCACGGCGCCAGCTTTTGGTTGGGCCAGGCCGCAATTTCTCTTGGGAAAGAACCGCAGGAAATTGCTGAAATGATCTCAAGGGGCGAACTTGACCTCAGTCAAACAGAACCGGTCGATCCTTTTGAAATTCGCCTTTGGGCTGAGAAAAAAGCTGAAGAAGCCGTCGCGAAGATCCATCACAACCGAATTATTCGTGAAGAAAAGCTGCGCGAATACGGAGATAAAACCGGCCCATTGCTTTATGTGATCGTAGCAACCGGCAATATTTACGAGGATATTGTCCAGGCAAAAGCAGCCGCCAAACAAGGTGCGGACGTCATTGCCGTCATTCGTACCACCGGACAGAGTTTGCTCGATTATGTCCCCTACGGCGCGACCACAGAAGGTTTTGGTGGCACGATGGCTACCCAGGAAAACTTCCGTCTGATGCGAGCTGCCCTGGATGAATCCGGTGAAGAGCTTGGCCGCTACATTCGTTTATGCAACTATTGCTCTGGCCTTTGTATGCCCGAAATTGCGGTCATGGGCGCGTTTGAGCGTCTGGATGTCATGCTGAATGACGCCTTATACGGCATACTTTTCCGCGATATCAACATGCAGCGAACGCTTATCGACCAGTCTTTCTCCAGAATGGTCAATGCCGCGGCGGGAATCATCATTAATACCGGTGAAGATAACTACCTGACCACTGCTGACGCCTATGAAGAAGCGCATACGGTTCTGGCTTCGCAATTGATCAATGAACAATTCGCGCTCAAAGCGGGCATGCCGGAGGAGCAGATGGGTTTGGGGCATGCTTTTGAAATGAACCCTGAGCTCAAAAATGCTTTCTTATATGAATTTGCCCAGGCACAAATGGCCAGACAGATATTCCCAAACGCGCCCTTAAAATATATGCCGCCAACTAAATTTAAGACCGGCGATATCTTCAAAGGACATGTACAGGATGCCCTCTTCAACATGATCACCGTCATCAGTCATCAGCGGATCCATCTGCTCGGCATGTTGACCGAAGCGATTCACACCCCATTCATGTCGGATCGCGCGCTGGCAATTGCCAACGCCCGTTACATCGCCACCAGTATGGCAGATTTTGGTGATGACATTGAATTCCGCGCAGGCGGGATCATGGAACAGCGCGCCAACGAAGTGCTTGATCTCGCTCTTGATCTATTACAAAATATCAAACGTGATGGTCTTTTCAGAACCCTTGAAGAAGGTAAATTTGCCGGTATCAAACGCCCGTTTGAAGGCGGTAAGGGCCTGGCAGGCGTTGTTCTGAAAGAGGAACAGTACCTGAATCCTTTTGTTGAGCTACTGATGGAAGAGGCCAGATTAGGTTCGGAAAGGTATCACCTGTACAAGAAATCCGATCAAGGAGAAAATTATGAGTAGCGGACTTTACTCAACGAAAAAAAATGATTTTGATACAACGCTTGATCTTACGCGGTTAAAACCATATGGCGATACCATGAATGATGGCAAAGTTCAGCTTTCCTTCACCCTGCCTGTGCCTGACAGTGAAGTGGCGGTGGAAGCAGCCAAACAACTTGCCATGAAAATGGGGCTTGTTGAACCAATGGTTGCCCACCACGCCCCACTGGATAAAAACTACAGCTTCTTTGTCGTTTACGGAAGCCTTGGCCACACAATAGACTACACGCATATCCATGTAGATTCGGTGGATGTCAATGTAATGACTATGGATGAAACGGATCAATTCATCCAGGATAATTTTGGGCGTAAATTGCGCGTTATTGGCGCAAGTACTGGAACAGATGCTCATACTGTAGGGATTGACGCGATCATGAATATGAAAGGCTATGCCGGGCATTTTGGCCTGGAGCGATATAAAATGATCGAAGCGCTCAACCTAGGCAGCCAGGTAACAAACGAGGATTTTATCCGTAAAGCTGTTGAGTTTGACGCTGATGTTTTGTTGGTTTCACAGACTGTCACCCAGAAAAACGTTCATGTTCAAAATCTGACCGAACTTGTCGAATTGCTCGAGGCTGAAAGATTGCGAAACAGATTCCTGCTGCTGATCGGCGGCCCGCGCATCACGCACGAATTAGCCAAAGAACTTGGCTGTGACGCTGGTTTTGGTCCTGGTAAATATGCTGATGATGTCGCCAGCTTTATGTGCGAAGAATTAGCTGCACGAATGCAGCAGTAATTGTTAACGTTTAAAAAACTGAAAACAGAAAGGTAGGAAAAATGAATAAATTGATTAGCATGGAGGAAGCGGTAAACCTTGTTCGCGATGGCGATACCGTTATGGTTGGTGGCTTCCTCGGAGTTGGCACTCCAGAGCGCCTGATCGATGCGTTGATCGAAAAAGGAGTTAAGGACCTTACACTGATCTGCAACGACACTGCTTTTGTTGATCGCGGCGTTGGAAAGATGGTTGTGGCCAAAATGTTCAAGAAGATTATGACCTCACACATTGGTACCAACAAAGAGACCGGCCGTCAAATGCTGGAAGGCGAAACCGAAGTTGAACTGATCCCACAAGGAACTTTGGTCGAACAAATTCGTGCCGGTGGCTACGGCTTGGGTGGTGTACTAACCAAGACCGGATTAGGCACCGAAGTCGAAAAAGGTAAACTTACCATCAATATCGATGGCCAAAACTACCTACTCGAAAAGCCAATACGCGCCAATGTTGCCCTCCTGTTCGCTGAAAAAGCGGATGAGAAAGGCAATTTGACTTTCCATGGTGCCACCCGGAATTTCAACACTTACATGGGTGCTGCCGCTGACATCTCTATCGTAGAAGCTCAGGAAATTGTGAAAGTTGGTGAGATCAATCCGGATGATGTCGTTGTCCCCGGCATCTTTGTAACTCATATCATTGATGGAGGTGCGCTATGATGGACAAACAACAAACTCAGGAATTCATTGCCAAACGTGTCGCCCTGGAATTAAATGATGGAGATCTGGTCAATCTGGGCATCGGCTTGCCAACGCTGGTGGCCAATTTTGTTCCTGAAGATCGGGAAGTTTACTTCCAGTCTGAGAATGGCTTTATTGGTCTGGGTCCTGTTCCAGCAGAAGATGAGGTCGACCCTTGTATCGTCAACGCGGGTGCAATGCCCGTTACCATTCTGCCAGGTGGTAGTTTTTTTGATAGCGGCATGTCGTTTGGGATCATTCGTGGTGGACATGTGGACACAACTGTTCTTGGTGCCTTGCAGGTGGCTGAGAATGGCGATATCGCCAACTACATGATCCCCGGGAAAATGGTGCCTGGTATGGGCGGCGCGATGGATCTTCTTAGTGGCGCTAAAAAGGTTATCGTTGCCATGGAACATACTGCCAAAGGCAACCATAAATTGCTAAAAGAATGTACCCTTCCCCTTACCGCTATCAATGCGGTAGATATGATCATTACTGAGATGGGTGTAATTGAAGTTACTCCAGTCGGCTTTGTCTTGATCGAGCAAAATCCTGATTTTTCAATAGATGAAATAAAAGCTGCAACAGGTGCTGAGCTCATCATCAGTGAATCTCTAAAACCGATGGTTTAAAGGCCAACTAATTCTAACAAAAACGGGCGTATCGTAACGCCCGTTTTTGTTTAATGTTTGTGATTGCAGAAATAGCAAGCTTCGGGAAAAAGCTTATGCTCGTTCTTTCCTGATCGCTTCCGTCAACTTTGGCACGATCTTGAAGACATCGCCCACAATCCCAACATCCGCGATATTGAAGATTGGAGCGGTGGAGTCACTGTTGATCGCAATGATAAAATCAGATTCTTCCATGCCCGCCAAATGTTGAATGGCGCCGGAAATACCACAGGCGATATACAGATTTGGCCGGACGGTCTTACCGGTTTGCCCAACCTGTCTGGCCTTATCCTGCCAACCAGCATCCACGGCTGCTCTTGAGCTGGCAACCTCACCGCCGAGGACGTCCGCAAGCTCCTGCAAAATTTCGAAACCTTCAGGGCCCTTCATACCACGGCCGCCAGCGACAAGGATCTTGGCGTCCTGAATATTATGTTTGGTCGTGGCTTCTTTTTTGATAATGTCCAAAATTTTTGTGTAGCAATCGTTCTCGACAAAATCCAACTCAAACCGGATCACTTCACCACTGGCATTAAAATCAGGGATGCGTTTGACCATGACACCAGGACGAACTGTGGCCATGGCGGGTTGGAAATCAGGGCAAACAATGGTTGCCATCAGATTGCCGCCAAAGGCAGGTCTGGTCATCATGAAGCGCTTTGTTTCATCCTCAATGTCAAGTGCAGTACAATCAGCAGTCAGACCGGTATGGATGCGGCCGGCAATTCGGGGCGCAAGATCGCGCCCAATGCTGGTCGCGCCAAAAATTGCGATCTGGGGCTTGTATTGCCTGATCATGGTTGAAATTGCGTGAGTGTACGGTTCAGTTCGATATTGAGCAAGAGCAGGGTCTTCACAAAGGATGACTTTGTTGGCGCCATAGGAAAAAAAGGGTTGAACCAGGTTCTCAACTTTATCACCCAACAGGAGCGCTACCACTTCACATTCAAGTTTGGCGGCTAACTCGCGTGCTTTCGCGAGCAATTCAAACGATACAGGCGTGATTTGGTTATCCACCTGTTCAGCAAAAACAAATACAGAAGGAACAATGTTTTCGTCCATATCTCGCCCTTTCACAGAATATACTTTTCTTTTAGTTTCTCAACGATGTACTGAACCGATTCGTCGACATCTGTCTCGATCTTGGTTCCGGGTTGTTTCATCGTTTTTGGATAGGTTTGAACAACCTTGGTCGGTGAACCCTTCAGGCCGATGTTTTCATCTTCGACCGGAATATCTTCGCGGCTCCAGCGGCCAATTTCTTTATTCCGCCAGGCATCAAAAATGCCGCCCGGGGTCATATAACGAGGTTGGTTCAGTTCGCTTAACGCGGTGACCAGCACGGGCATCTTTGCTTTCAGGATCTGATAGCGATCTTCAAACTGGCGTTTGACAATGACTTCCCGACCCTCAATTTTGATCTCTTCAGCATAGCTGATATGAGGCACACCGAGGTGTTCTGCGATTTCAGGGCCAACCTGCGCGGTATCACCATCAATTGCCTGGCGTCCGGCCAGGATCAGATCGTAATCCACTTTCGAGATAGCAGCAGCAAGAGTTGAGGAGGTAGCCCAGGTATCGGCACCACCAAATTTGCCATCAGAAACCAAATAGCCCTCATCGGCGCCCATCGCGAAAGCTTCACGCAAAACCAATTCTGCCTGCAATGGACCCATCGATAATGCGATAACCTTTGCTCCGAATTGCTCTTTCAGGCGTAACGCTGCTTCCAAAGCGGCTTTGTCATCCGGATTCATAATGGAAGGGACGCCCTGACGGATCAAAGTGCCCTTGACAGGATCGATACGAACTTCCTTGGTATCGGGGACTTGCTTGATACAAACAACAATGTTCATTTTGCCTCCTTACCTTAACATACTTCCGGAAATAACCATCTTCATTACTTCGGAAGTTCCTTCATAAATTTCAGTAATTTTGGCATCACGCATCATTCTCTCAACCTGGAAGCTCTGAATATAGCCATATCCTCCATGGAGTTGAACACATTGGCGGGTAACCTCAGACGCTAATTGGGATGCCTTCAGTTTTGCCATGGCAGCTTCGACTGAATAGGGTTTGCCTGCATCTTTCAAAACGGCCGCATTGTAAACAAGGTAACGAACCGACTCGATGTCAGCCTTCATTTGAGCCAAAGCAAACTGTGTGTTCTGGAAACCAGCGATCGGGCGATTAAATTGCTTACGTTCCTTGACGTAGGCAACCGTTCGATCAAGCGCGCCTTCGGCAATACCCAAAGCCTGGGCGCCGATCCCGATGCGGCCGCCGTCCAACGTGGACATGGCGATACCAAAGCCTTTGCCTTCTCTTCCCAGCAGGGCGTCAACAGGAATGCGGCAATTTTCAAAGATCAGTTCACAGGTGCTTGAACCTCGGATACCCATTTTTTTCTCGGGTAATCCAAACGAAAATCCGGGGGTACCTTTTTCGACGATAAAAGCTGAAATGCCGCGTGTACCGGCTGATTTATCGGTCATGGCAAAAACTACATAAATATCAGCAGCTTCGGCATTGGTGATGAATATCTTTGTGCCATTCAGAACCCATTCATCGCCATCGCGAACAGCTTTGGTTTGCTGACCGGCAGCATCAGTACCAGCCTCAGGTTCAGTAAGGGCAAAAGAACCCAGCTTGGTTCCGTCCGCAAGGGGTCGCAGGAACTTTTCTTTTTGTTCCGGTGTTCCATTTTGGGAAATTGCGTCAGCGGCTAACGAGGTATGGGCCGAAAGGATCACTGCGGTGGTTCCGCAATACTTTGCGAATTCCTCCACAGCCAGCACATACGTCAGCGTATCACAGCCCTGTCCTCCGATCTCTCGTGGAAACGGGATGCCCATAAAACCTGTGGATTGCATTTTCCGAACTGTTTCCCAGGGGAAACGGTGCTTTTCATCGGTTTCTTCAGCCCAGGGTTCAATTTCATTTATGGCAAAATCATGAAATAGTTGCTGTGCCATTAAATGTTCTTTAGACAAATTAAAATCCATGTTTCTTCCTTTCCGGGGAATTAACCCCTAAGAATATTGAATCCATTCTTTATGAATATTTATAAAAACCTTCGCCGGTTTTTCTTCCGAGTTTACCACCGCGAACCATTTTTCGCAGCAAGGGATGAGGACGATACTTGTCTTCTCCGGTCTCTTTTTGTAAGACTTCCATAATGGCAAGACAAACGTCAAGACCGATCAGATCACCCAGTTCCAGCGGGCCCATGGGATGGTTGGCACCCAGTTTCATGGCGGTGTCAATGCCGTCGGCGCTGGCGAGTCCGTCCGCATAGATCGCGACGCCCTCGTTTACCAATGGAACCAAAATTCTGTTGACAACGAAGCCAGCGGCTTCTTTCACCTGAACCGGGGTTTTCCCGAGCTCTGTGGCAATTGCGGTGACTTTATCGACAACTTCCTGAGGAGTAGACAAACCAGGGATAATTTCCACCAGTTTCATCACGGGAGCCGGGTTAAAGAAGTGCATTCCGACCAGAGGATGGTTGAGGCCCTGAGCAATTTCTGTAATGGACAGTGAAGAAGTGTTGCTCGCGAGGATACAATCAGGCCCAACGATCGCGTCCAACTGTTTGAAAGTTTCTTTTTTGATTGAAATTTCTTCCAAAACAGCTTCAACGATCAAATCACGATCGGCGCAATCGGCCAGCAAACCAACTTTGATACGTCCATTGATCTGATCGGCTACAGCCTGATCCAGCTTGCCTCGATCTACCCGGCTCTGTAGTCCTTTCGCGATTCTTTGTTGTCCTTTTTGCGCAAGTTCAAGGGTGATATCGGTTAGGATAACGTCGTATCCTTCCGTTTGGGCAAAGGCCTGAGCGATACCGCTGCCCATTGTTCCTGCACCAATAACTGCTACTTTCATAAATTCTCCTTTTTATTTTTTAGCCTGACTTCTGGGCCAGGCGATTGGTTTCCTTATTTATTCTTAAAGACCTTTTCTTTGCGCTTTTCAAGGAAAGCACTCATGCCTTCTTTTTGGTCCTCACTTGCAAAGCAGGCACCGAAAAGTCCGATCTCATGTTCAATTGCCTGATCGATGGGCATATCCAGACCCTCATTGACAGCTTTTTTGATGTTGCGGATGGCGATGGGTGCCTGACCGGCAATGCGCATGGCCATTTTAGTTGCTTCGGTCATCAGGTCCGCAATGGGATAGACCGCACTGACCAACCCGATCTGAAGCGCTTCATCTGCCTTGATATTGCGGCAGGTATAAAGGATCTCCTTGGCTTTTGAGGTGGAACCGATCAATCGGGCCAGGCGTTGTGTGCCGCCAAAACCGGGGGTGATACCCAGGCCGGCTTCCGGTTGACCAAAAACCGCGTTCTCGGAGCAAATGCGAATATCGCAGCTCATGGCCAGTTCATTACCACCGCCCAAAGCGAAACCATTGATGGCAGCAATGACAGGTACCGGGAAGCTTTCGATCTTCCTGAAAAGATCATTCCCAGTCTTACCGAATGCTTTGCCCTGTTCCTCATTCATGTCGCTCATTTCAGCAACATCAGCGCCCGCGATGAACGATTTTTCACCGGCTCCGGTAATGACCAGACAGCGGATCTGTTCAAGATCGACCTGGTCCAAAACCTGATCCAGTTCTTTCAATACCGCGCTGTTCAGCGCGTTGAGTGCTTCGGGACGATCAATGGTGATCTGACCTACAGCACCGTTTACTTCATATCTTACATTCGTCACTTTTATTCCTCCGGTTTTTCGATGGCAGTGGCGCAACCCATCCCACCACCGATACATAATGTCGCCAGGCCCAGTTTGGCTTCGGGCCGACGTTTCATTTCATGGATAAGCGTTACCAAAATACGACAGCCGGACGCTCCGATCGGGTGCCCGAGAGCGATCGCGCCACCGTTTACGTTCACTTTTTCCGGATCCAGACCCAGATCATGGATCACAGCCAGTGATTGGGACGCAAAAGCTTCGTTGGCTTCAACAAGATCAAAGTCGGAAGTTGAGATACCAAGTTTTTGGATCAACTTCTTTGTTGCAGCGATCGGGCCAACACCCATGATCGAGGGTTCCACACCTTCCAGCGCTGATCCGAGCCAGATCGCTTCAGGCGTCACGCCCAGTTCGCGGGCTTTCTCTTCGCTCATGACCACCACAGCTGCGGCCGCATCGTTAATGGTCGAGGCGTTTCCTGCTGTGACTACACCATCGGGTTTAAAGGCAGGTCTGAGCTTGCTCAAACCCTCCATCGTCGAATCTGGTCGAATGCCTTCATCTTCTTTGAATTCAACGACATCTCGTTTGATACGCACCTGAACAGGCACAATTTCGTCAACGAATTTACCTTCCGCCTGCGCTTTGGCAGCTTTTTGCTGTGAATTAACCGAAAATTCATCCAATTCTTCACGACTCAAGCTCCATTGTTCAGCAACATTTTCAGCAGTGATGCCCATATGTACCTGATTGAATGCATCCGTCAGACCATCATAGACCATCGTATCGACCAGTTTCCCGTCACCCATTCGATAACCAGCTCGTGCCTCTCTAAGGGCATACGCGGCTGCGGACATATTCTCCATACCACCAGCAACAACGACATCAGCTTCACCCAAAAGGATCATCCTGGCTGCCATATTAATAGCTTCGAGCCCTGATCCACAAACCACGTTAATGGTCAAAGCTGGCGATTCAACCGGGATGCCAGCATTCACGGCCGCCTGGCGGGCAACGTTCTGCCCTTGCGTGGCCTGAAGAACGCAGCCCATATAAACCATATCAACATCAGAAGGCTGGATGCCAGCGCGGTTGATAGCTTCGCGAATTACTACTTCGCCAAGTTTAGCGACAGGGACAGTGGCGAGTGTTCCGCTCATTCTTCCGATCGCAGTTCGGCACGACCCGGCAATGACGACTTTTTTGTTCAGATATAGTTCCCTTTCTTTATGAGTCTGAGGTGAGAAATTAGATAAATCCAAGGCGAGCAATAAGCAGGACGACTGAAATTATCTACTCAGGCCAGAATGTTAGAATTGTATCATATAAAAAATCATAAAGGCCGCTAATTTCAATTTTTTACACACTAATTTATTCGATCTTGCGTAATTTGGAAAAACATGGAGAAACGAGTTGCCAACTGAGCCCTCTATCCATACAAAGAAAAACAGATGCGCCCAATCTTCTAAGAAAAATTGGGATATTGCTGTACCTCCCCCAAGGGTGGGTTGAAGGGAAAGAATTCTTGACATTAGAACGCATGTTCTATATAATTAGAACATGATAGTAGACCAATTCACAAACGCGCTGCTCCCTTTCGAAACGCCTCTTCCGCCCAAACGCTTTCTGGCTATTGGCGCGCACGCCCTCTCTGAACGCATGCTGCAGCTTGTTTCAGCCCTGGCGCTGCGCCAAAGCGTGACCGTGCTCGACTGCGGCAACCGCTCCAACATGTATTCCGTAGCCCGCCTGATCCGCCCTTACACTGCCGATCCGGTCAGCGTCATGCGCAACATCCGTCTTTCACGCGCTTTCACCTGCTATCAGGTTCTGGCAATGATCCAGGCGACTGCCCGCCATCCAATGAGCGGGCCTTTGGTCTTATTGGATCTGCTGGCAACTTTTTTGGATGAAGACGTCAAACTCAAGGACAGTCAGCGCCTGCTCGCTCACAGCCTGAACC
Organism: uncultured Anaerolineaceae bacterium; assembly: GCA_964293995.1. Taxonomy (GTDB): domain Bacteria; phylum Chloroflexota; class Anaerolineae; order Anaerolineales; family Anaerolineaceae; genus Mesolinea. The sequence goes on along the minus strand of CAXYYH010000006.1, from coordinate 80,405 downwards.
TGCTCACGCAACTGAGCCATCAGGTGCCGGTCGTCATCAGCACGCGCCCGATTCCATCCATCGCTGAAAACCGCGACATACTGCTGGAAGATCTCAAAGCCTGCGCGGATGTCTGCTGGGAAGAACCACTGTCTTTACCTGACTCTCAGGAACTGCAGCTGGAGCTCTTTTAACGAGGCAAAATGGGACGCACGATCGCATCCATCACCCAAACCTGGCAGGAAGAAGAAGCCGCGCTCAAGCGCTTCAAGCGCGCGCTGCGCAAGGACGACCAGATACTGCTGGATGAGCTGTTGGTGCTCTCGCGCCTGCACCTGGCAGAAGCATCCTACGCCTCCAATCTCTACCCGCTTGATATCTATCTGATCGCTATCCTGCTGGAGGTCTACAAACAGCTCAAAGCCACCCAACACATGCTGCACAAACCGAAGCAAAGCCAGGACGAAGAATTGTTTGATCGAGAAAGCGCCTTGCTTGAAATAATCGCTTGCTGTCAGAAATTTGGAGCAGACGCTCAGGCCCTTTCCGAAAGCGACAAAGAAGAACAACTGCCCATTGTCGAGCCGCAGGAAGTCTGTTCCTACACCACTTTTGAAGAGGCCCCATGAGCGATCCGCGCGGGTTTAAGGGCTGGCTGCTTGACCTCTACCTCAATCAGAAAGAAGGCTTAAGCCTCTGGTTCATTTCAGCAGAAGATGACAGCCGGGTCTGCTTCAAACAACATTTTCCGGTTACCTTCTATGCCAGCGGTCCGCACGAAACCCTGCGCGCCTTGTGGAAGATGCTTTCCGGCCGCCCAGGTGTGCTCTCTCTCAGCCGGCAGCAAAAGCAGGATGTCTTTGAAGCTGAACCGGTGGACGTGATGGCAATTGAAATGGCATCTCCGGCAGAACAGGTCGGGGTTTTTCGTGAGATCGAAGCAATTTATCCCGATCTGGTCTATTACGGCGCTGATCTGACAATCAGCACACGCTACATGGCGCGCTACGGTGTTTTCCCCATGGCATTGTGCGAACTGGAAGTAAACGAAAACAATCAGATCGAGAACATTCGCGCGATTAACGACCGCTGGGATATCTTGCCGGAATTACCCCCACTACGCGTGTTGGAGATCAGCCCAAATTGTGATCCTTTTCGTGAAAAAGCGAGTGCTTTGCTTTTACATTGCGACCGCTTTGAACAAAGTATCCCAATCGATCCCAAAGGTGACTATTTGCAGACGCTGAACAAGATATTAGAGGACTACAACCCTGATATTTTGGTCAGCAGCTGGGGCGATGCCTGGTTGATCCCCTTCCTGCTCAGGCAGGCTGAAGAGAAATCTATTCCGCTGCAGCTCAACCGCGACACAGATCGTACCGTCCGCTGGCAAAAGGAAACCACCTATTTCTCCTACGGGCACATCATCTACCGTCCTGAAGAAGCTCACCTCTTTGGCCGTTGCCACATCGACCGCAAATCGGCCATGATGTGGTCAGACTACAGTTTGGCGGGTACGCTCGAAATGGCGCGCGTGACCACCCTGCCGATCGAAAAAGCAGCCCGCGTCTCCCCTGGACAAGGCATTTCTGCCATGCAGGTCATCACCGCGCTTGAGCAGGATGTTTTGGTTCCCTATCAAAAGCGTCAGTTTGAAGAATTCAAAAGTGGGCTGGAGTTGATCCAGTCTGACCGCGGCGGCATGGTCTATCAGCCTTTGACCGGATTGCACACCGATGTGGCGCAAATTGATTTCATCTCCATGTATCCGGCCATCATCATTCTGGGCAACATCTCGCCCGAAGTACCCTTGCCGGATGGCCTCACACCGGCACACGATGATCTTGGCGTTGTACCGCTTACACTAAAGCCGCTCTACGAAAAACGGGTTGCCATTAAGCTCAAAATACGCAGCTATCCTGAGAATCATCCCCTGGTAAAAAACCTCAAGGAGCGCGCCGCAGCGCTTAAATGGTTGCTGGTAGTCTGTTTTGGCTTTCTGGGCTACAAAAACGCCCGTTATGGACGCATCGAAGCGCACGAAGCCGTTACCAGAGGTGGACGCGAGGTATTGCTGCGCGCCAAAGAGGTTGCCGAAGAAGAAGGTTTTGAAGTTTTGCACATGTATGTGGACGCTTTGTGGGTAAAAAAGAAAGGCTGCAGCAAGCCTGAACATTTCAGCCAACTGATCCAAAAAATCAATCATCGCACCGGACTGACGATCAATCTGGATGGCATTTACCGCTGGGTTGCTTTTTTGCCTTCCAGGGTCGATCCACGCGTCCCGGTTGCCAATCGCTATTTTGGCGTCTTTCAAAGCGGCGAGATCAAAGTGCGCGGGCTTGAAGCACGCCGACGCGACACCCCACTCTGGATCGCTGCCGTCCAAAAAGAGATGATCCGGCTTTTGAGCCTGGCACGCAGCAAAGACGAACTGCAAGGCTGCATTCAAAATACTTTCGCTTATTATCAGGAAGCACTCGAATTGCTCAAAAGCGGTCAGGTGCAGCCGGAGCAGCTGGTCATCAACGGCAAGGTCAGCTACGCGCTGGAAGCCTACAAAGCCTCCACTGCCTCTGTGCGTGCCGCTTACCAGTTACAAAATGCAGGGATGACGGTCAAACCCGGCATGCGCGTGCGTTTTGTTTTCACGCGCGGTGAGCCGGATGTTCTCGCCTGGGATCTGGGAAAAAAGATCACATCAACAGCTATTAACAGCTCAAAATATGTCGAATTATTGATCAGAGCTGCCAGCGCCGTTTTGACCCCTTTTGGTATCTCAGAAGATTTGCTCCGCGAATGGAGCCTGTCAGGCGGGATTCAGCTGCACCTGGCAGGACAAGTTCATTCCTGATCTGATAATGTTTGGTCCGAAGTTTAGAGCAGCATCATGCTGTCTTTGCCTTCTTCAATTGCCGTTTCTGCCAGATCCCGTATATCTTTGGCGTTATCACGATTCAAATGGGCACTCAGGAGCATACCCAGATTGACACCGGTAACGATGCAAAGTTTAAGTTCGCTCAAAAGTTTTGTTGCCTGATTAAAAGGCGTCCCACCGACGATATCAGTCAAAACCAAAACCCCATCTTCACTCATGATCGCTTGTGCTTTCTCTTTGACTTTCACCGCGTAAGCATCCAGGTCTTCACCAGGGGTCAGGCCAAGGAAGTCCAGCGCGTCAACCTCACCAACGATCATGCGCAGGGCGTCATTCAGGCCTTCAGCCAGTTTCCCATGCGTTAATACCAAAATCCCAATCATTAAACCTCCGAAAAAAGCATCCCCTCACAATTTTGGAGGGGATGCCTGCGAGAGACTAAATCAGACCGATCAGGGTCAGCACCAGACCAAAAACGATCGTAAAGAGCAGCAAAAAGCCCGCATTCTTTCCCTTCTTCAGGAACCAGAACATCAGCATGGTGTAGAGCAGCGGGAGCAGCCCTGGCATGATGTTATCGAAAAAGTCCTGAATTTTTAAGGTGGATTCGCCCAGGTTGATTGCGGTTTTCAGGTCAAGTTTGACCATCGAGGCCGTCATCGCGCCCACAACCATCAGACCAACGATTGTTGCGGCTTTGGAAATATCCTGGATCAATCCGCTGTCGCTGGCCTTGGTCAAAATACCCGTGCCGAGCTTATAGCCCCAGACCGTTCCATAATAGCGCACCAACATATGAGCGGCATTGAACAGTAAGAGGAAGAGGATCGGCGCAAGGAAATTGCCAGCCTGTGCCAGTGGCAGGGATACACCCAAAGCGATGATTCGCAGTGTTCCCCAGAAGAAGGAATCACCGATACCAGCGAAGGGGCCCATCAGGCCAACTTTGACACTGTTGATGGAATTAATGTCGAAGTTTTCGTCTTCGGAAGCTTGTTTTTCCATCGCGGCAGCCACACCGGTAATGAAGGTCACCACATGAGGGGTGGTATTGAAGATGGCCATATGACGAACCAGGGCTTCCGCCTGCTTTTCTTCGCTGTCATAGAAGCGTTTGATCGCGGGCCACATACCGATCGCAAAGCCAAGAGCTTGCTGGCGTTCATAGTTATAGGAATTTTCAAGGCAGAACGATTGCCAGAAAAGTTCATTGATCAACTTTTTGTCAACAACAGGATTTTCAGCTTGATTACTCATTGAAAAGATCCTCCCAATTTCCATCCTGTACACCAGCATCGGAAGCCGTTGCGAGTGCAGGGTCTTTGGCTGCCATGTTTGCCTTGCCTCGTTCAAACACCACAATATAAGCAATCGCCAGTCCGATCAGAGTGATGGCGATGACAGGCAGTTTGAGGTAAACGAGCAGAACAAAACCGAGCAGGAAGTAAATAGCATTCTTTGCTTCCATCATCGGCTGCAGGAGCAGCGCAAACCCAACCGCCGGTAACAGGCGGCCGATATTGGTCAGCGCGGACATGATCGAAGCCGGGATTGACTGCAGGAAGCCCGCGATAGCTTCGGATCCAAAAAGAATGGCAACAAAAGCAACCGCAAAATACATCAGACATTGCAGGAATAAACCACCCAGGTTCAGGGCTTTCATGCCGCGGATATTATTGTTTTCTGCCATTTTCAAAGCGTTTTCCATCATGCCACTGCGGATGATGAAAATGAGCGCCTTGATGGACTGGGCCAGAATCGAAATGGGCAAACCAAGCGCGACCGCGATTTCAGGTCCCTGCTTCGAAAGGATCGCGAATGCTGTACCAAGACCAGCACCCACCAATACATCCGGAGGGATCGAGCCGCCAATTTGTATGGCACCCATAAAAATTAACTCAAGGGAAGCACCCATGACAACACCAGCGGTGACATCGCCCAATACCAGGCCCACCAGAGGTGAAACCACGATCGGCCGGATGACCATCGGCGTGCCGAGTTGCTTTTCAATAAACCACAGGACTGCCAGGACAAGTCCTACTGCGATAGCTGCAGACCAATTCATAAACTGCTCCTTTCCAAATCTTTCCTTTTATTATTTATATGCATTTCTTAAAGAATCAAATGATTGAATGCGTTCTGAGGGTGTTTGTCTTGTTTCGATACTTATTCCTCCTTCTACCAGCTTATCCAAATATGAGACGTCTTCATCATTCAGATAAACGGCTTTTGCGAATTCTCTACGCCCTTCGCCTGCCATCATCCCTCCAAGATTGACCGGAGGTTTACCACCCACGCACTGCGCGATCTCATAGGCAGCTTTAGGGCTTCCAACCACAACAAAGACTTTAATTTCATTGAGTTTTGGGTTTTGCAGAAACTTACAGGCGTCCTCAACACTTAAAGTAATTGACCTGGTATCACGCGGTGTTGCCATTTTGATCACCTTCTTTCGGATCTCGTCCTTCGCGGCTGCGTCATCTGCTACCACAATTGCCTGATATCCCAAACTGGCTTTCCAGCTGTAAACAACCTGCCCATGTACCAAACGATCATCGATACGAATTAATTGAATCATTGACTTACTCCTTATCCCTCAAATTTCTTTTGAATGTAATTGGTCAAATTTGGATAGACGACCTTGCTAAGGTCGCGCCCCTTTTGTTTTGCCAGAATATAAGCGCCAACCTGGAAAAACGTCACATATTCTAAAAAGCTGAAAACGCTTTTTGCCTCACTGATATAGAAATCATTGATGTCAGATTGATTGGAAATGATATAAGCCTGCCCACCGACCTCATGCTTAATGAACTTAGAAATCTTTCTGGCTTTGATTGCGTCCCCGGCGGTGTTGACCAGGAAAAAGAAAACCATATCCCTGGTGAAAGCATTCTGTGGGCCGTGTATCGATTCTTCCAGTTCCAGAGATTGCGACATGACCGGCAGCATTTCCATAAACTTGATACTGGCTTCATCGGCCAGGCTCTTTAGCTCTCTGGCGCCAATAAAGAAGAATGCCTGAGTATCGACAAATTTGTCCTTATGGATATCAAACCAGGTCTGACTGTATCCTATCAGGTCTGCCATCCTTTGTTTACTCGCCTGCAGATCTGCCATCCATCGTCCTTCGAGTTCAGCCTTTTTGCCGGAAACCCATAGAGCAAAGAAAGCAGCCACAATAGCCGACATATCATATCCTGCCGTGCGGAAAAGAAATGGTTCACAGTCAGAACGCATGTCTATCCAATATCCGGATTCACGCGCGATAACGCTTTTTCCATCTTCAGACAAAGCCACAGTGTCACAACCAAACTCATTTACCACTTTCAGACACTCATATACCAGTTTTGAGCCACCTCCCTGGGACACAAAGAGGAACAGATATTCTTTATTAAGGTAATAGTCAGGAGACAACAAAAAATCAGCTGGTTTGAGGGTCTCAAACTTCAGACCCAATCTGGCTCGAATCAAGGGTTCAATGACTTTCACGGAATTAAAAGAAGTGCCTGACCCAATTGCAATAATTCCTGTATAATTGGGTAGTTTGGCGCTAAAAGGCTCATTGCAGGATAAGCCTGGCCAATCCTGAATAAACTTGTCTATTTTTGGCGGGATTTGAATGATGCAATCGATTAATTCCATACAAAGCGCTCCTGTTTCTCTGGTACGGATCATTTATTGTATATACATTTTAGTCTCGGCTTTCTTTGATGTCAATCCTTTTCACAATTTTCTTCTGAATTTATCGGTTAATCATTTTTTTCCACGATCGGTTTTATAGTTTAATATGGGTTAATATAAATGAGTATGAGTAAAAGCTTGCCAATTTACAAACAGATTCGGGATGATCTCTTGCAGGAAATCATTCAGAGTAATTATGCACCAATGCAATTGCCAACCGAGGCGGAGTTGTGTGAGCGTTACAAAGTCAGTCGCATGACCGTCAACAAAGCGCTAAGCATGCTTGTGCATGAGGGTCTAATCCGTCGCATACCCGGCAAAGGCTCTTTCACAAATTCGAAAGAAATTCAAAAAAAGTTTGCCGAAGCGCGCAGTTTTACTCAGGACATCAACACGATCGGATCGAGTCCGGGCTCAAAGCTGCTATCGTTTGAAACTCTTTTGGCCAAAGATTGTCCTGACATTGCCAGGTTGTTAGATCTCTCCGAAGACGAAATAATATATTACTTTGAACGCCTGAGAACTGCGGATGATATCCCCCTTGCCTTAACTGTTACATACATTTCAGGCAAGGTAGTACCAGACCTGCCCAGGAAAGTCTTGAATTCCTCCCTTTATGACTATCTGCGGTCTGAAAAAAAGATCATGCCGAATTGCTGCGATTATGAGATCCGCGCCCGCATGGCAACAAAGAAAGAAAAAAAACTGCTCGAAACAAAAGAAACCGCCCTGCTGGTCGTCAAGCACAAGTCTTATACCCAGGAAGGCGTCCCCTTTGAATACAACGAATCGGTGTACCTTGGCAGTAAATTCTTCTATGTCTCGAATGCGGCCTATTTTCCGAGGATCAAGGGTCTGGAAGAAGAATAAGGTTTACCACGCAAAGGAAGGTCTTCGCTGATTAAACTGCTAACCTGTCTGCAATTTAGCCGAAAAAAGTTGGATTCCTCACAACAAGTTGCACAATAAGTTGCCGATAAAAGTTTGACGCTCATCCATCAGTCGAATATAATTCGATGTTTGAGGGGAAGTGCTGGAATTGGCAGACAGGCATGACTTAGGATCATGTGCGGAGACGCGTGAGGGTTCGAGCCCCTCTTTCCCCACTTCACAAATAATTTATAGAGGTAAGCATTGAAAACAACAAAAATTATTACCGATGATCATCAGGCAAGAGTCACAGCAGAAATTGAACAGGATCTGCTGGATCAATTCAAACGAAAAGCCGCCCGTAAAATCGCCCAAAAGACCCGTATTCCTGGTTTCCGACCTGGAAAAGCGCCCTACAATATGGTGCTTAATCACGTCGGCGAAGCTGCAGTTCTGGAAGATGCCATTGACCTTCTGCTCAACGACATCTATCCAAAAGTATTGGAACAGGAATCAATCGATCCATACGGCCCCGGGAACCTGGAAAAGATCACCAGCCAGGAACCGCCAGTTTTTGAATTCCTTATCCCACTGGCACCCGAAACTGAACTCAACAATGTTGAAATGCTCAAAAAGCATTATGTACCAGTTGTGGTCACCGATGCGGACGTTGACGAATTTATTAAAAATCTCCGTCAGAATTACGCTGAAATTGTTCCTTTCGAAGGGGATGCTGAAGAAGGCCATTTAGTCTATATGACCATCACAGCGCATGACGTGAACGCGGCGGAAGGTACTGACTCCATGTTGTTCAATGCCACTCCCCAACAAACTTTGATCCCTGCTGAATCAGAAGAAAAAGAGAGCGAATGGCCCTTCAAAGGCTTTGCCCGCAGTCTGATCGGGAAAAAGGAAGGCGAACAATTCCTCTTTAACCATACTTTTGCTGAAGACGAGAAGCAGGGCGGTTTCTCAGGCAAAACAGTGCGCTTTGACGTCAACATTCAATCGGTGAAATTCCTGGAACTGCCTCCCATTGATGAGGACTTTCTTGAGAAAGTTGGTGGGTTCCAGACAGAAGACGACCTGCGCCAGCAGGTTCTCAAGAAGCTGGAATTTGACAGGAAGTCTGCTTACGATGAAACGTATTATCTCGATTTGATCGATACGCTGCGTGAATCCGCAGTTTTCAAGTATCCTCCCCAAATGGTGAAGGACGAAGAAGAATCGGTTTTGCATCGTATCGAACACGACCTGAGCGATCGCGGACTCGATCTGGATGTTTATCTCAAACTACGCAAAACAGATAAAGAAACCTTCATGGAAAATGAAGTTCGATCCACTGCCAAAGACCGGATGGAACGTTCTCTGGTCATGGATGCAATCGTGAAGAAGTATGAACTCCAGGTAAAACCCGATGAACTTCAGGCTGAAGTCGCTGGGGTCATTAACAGCCTCCTGATGAGCGGTGAATACGAAAAAGCTCAAAAAGAACTTGGTAAAAAACGTTTCGCCGAGGCAATTTCTTCTGAAGCGGCCAACAATGCCCTCGAAAACAAGATCAGAAAGCAATTACTCCGTCTCGCTTCTCCTGAATCCATTCCGGCATCAGAAGAAGAACAAACTACTGAAGAAGAACCAGTAATTGAAGAGGCAACCAACGAAGAGCCTGTCGTTGAGGGCGCCGAAGCATCCGATGAAGAGGAAAAGGCTGAAGACTAATAGTTTTCTAATACTTGACAGTTAGACTGAAAGAAAAAGGAAACACTATGCAAAATAATGACTTTCAATCCGTCGTCCCGATGGTGGTTGAACGAACCGCCAATGGTGACCGCGCGTACGACATTTACTCGCTTTTGCTAAAGGAGCGCATCGTCTTTGTTGGCTCGGCCATTAACGACCAGGTTGCCAACGTGATCGTTGCCCAACTTCTTTACCTAAGCCAGATCGATCCTGACAAGCCCATTCAGATGTACATCAACTCCCCTGGCGGATCCATTTACGCCGGGCTGGCAATTTTGGATACAATGCAAATGATCCCCAACCCGATCAGCACAGTTGCCGTTGGCGTTACAGCCAGTTTTGGCACCGTTCTGCTGGCTGGCGGCACCAAAGGACAGCGCTACGCGCTCCCACACGCCACGATCCACCTACACCAACCTCTTGGTGGAACAGAAGGTCAGGCTTCGGATATCGAGATCATGGCAAAGGAAATTCTGCGCCTCAAATCCGCGCTCAACCAATTCTTTGCCGATGTCACCAGCCAACCTTTGGACGTCATTCAACGCGACACGGACCGCGACTTTTATATGACTGCTGAACAGGCAGTCCAATATGGTCTGATCGACAAGGTTCTCGAACCGCCAAAGAAGTAAATGTTCACTGATCATTATCCAACCATCAAAGGCCTCATCCTCGACATGGATGGGGTCCTTTGGCATGGTTCCGAACCAATTGGCGACCTCCCGGCAATATTCGCCTCGATCCGCGCTCAGGGATTAAAATTTGTTCTTGCCACGAACAACTCCGGCAGTACGATCCCTGAATACCAGGAAAAACTATTGAAATTGAGAGTTCAGGTAAGCCCGGATCAAATCCTGACCTCAGCAGCGGCAACTTTTGCCTACATTCAGGAAAACCACCCCACACAAAATACTGTTTATATCGTTGGTTCTGATTCCTTCAAGAAGGACGGTAAAGAACGTGGTTTTGTGGTCTTGGAGGATGAAGACGATTCAACCCCTGCTGATTTTGTCCTGGTTGGCCTGGATAGAAGTATTACTTACAGGAAAATTGACATTGCTTCCCGGAAGATTCGAAACGGCGCTATTTTTATTGCAACCAATACTGATGCGACCTACCCGATGCCCCATGGTCTGACGCCTGGCGCCGGTACGATGGTAACTGCCATCCAGACCGCTTCCGGCAGGACTCCACTCGTTATTGGCAAGCCAGAACGCCTCCTCTATCATTATGCTACGCGCAATATGGCGTTAATGCCAGAGCAAATACTATGTGTTGGCGACCGTCTTGACACGGATATTCTCGGCGCGCAAAAAGGTGGTTTTCGTTCAGCCTTTGTTCTTTCTGGTGTTAATAATTTGGACGATCTGGCTAACTGGGAGCCCAAACCGGACATCATAGTTGAAGACCTAACCGCATTGATCTATGGCTAAACAACTTATTCTCGATCTAAAACCAGAAGAACTTGCCTTTAAGCTACAGCAGATGGGCCAGCCGAAGTTTCGTTCTGTCCAGCTTCTTGATGGGCTCTACAAACACCATTACGATAGCTTTGACAGGTTCCCGACGCTGCCGAAAACGCTGATCACACAACTTGCGTCTGAATTTGTTCTGAATCCGCTCGAGCTGGTATCAAAGCTGCAATCCCGGGATAAGAAAACAGAGAAATTCCTCTTTTCACTACAGGACGGCAAACAAATTGAAACAGTCCTCATGCGCTATGCGGATCGCGACACGGTTTGCATTTCAAGCCAGGTGGGCTGCCCGCTTGGATGCGTTTTTTGCGCGACCGGACAGATGGGATTCACCCGTAATTTAAGCGTTGGCGAGATATTGGGGCAAGTTTTGCACTGCATGCGCCAGCTTGAGAGCGAGGGTAAAAATCTTACCAATATCGTTTTCATGGGTATGGGTGAGCCATTCCTGAATTATTCCAACGTAATGGAAGCAATTGACCGACTGATCCATCCTGAATCGATGAATTTTGGCGCTCGGCGGATCACGATCAGCACAGTCGGCCTGACTCCGAAACTAAAAGAGTTTACGCAACTTGATTCCCAGGTTAATCTTGCCATCAGTTTGCACGCTCCAACTGATGAACTTCGCTCGCAGTTGGTACCCAACAACCGACTGCATCCCCTCAAACCCCTGTTGGCAGCCTGCCGTGAGTATGTCAACAAAACCAAACGCCGCCTGAGCTTCGAATACGCTCTGATCGAGGGCGTGAACGACACTGACCAACACGCGCGCCAACTGATCAGCCTGATCAAGGGCATGCTATGCCATGTCAACCTGATCGCGCTCAACCCAAGCAAAAAATATCCGTTTCCTGGTTCCTCCAGCCAACGCGTGCAGGCTTTCCTGGCCATTTTACAGGAAGCTGGCATCCCATCCTCGATTCGTTCCCGCAAAGGCATTGAGATCAACGCCGGTTGTGGACAACTTGCCCAGGCCCAGGAATCCGAATGATATAATCGAGACCTATGAGCAACATATTCAATAAATGGCGTGAAAGCCTTCAAAAAACACGTGATGTTACTTTCGGAAAAATCGCGACCTTCTTTGGCGCAACCGAAATCGATGACAGTACCTTTGATGACCTTGAAGAACTGCTGATCCAGGCTGATGTCGGCGTTGAAACAACCCTGAACCTGATCGATACAGCCATCGAAAAGGTCGATGAACTGGGTTACACCCGCATGTCGCAGCTGGAAGACCTGCTTAGAACAGAACTTTCCGCCTTGCTTTTCGATGCGGTTGAACCTGACTTTAGCGAAAAACCCACCGTCATCATGGTTGCCGGTGTCAATGGCTCTGGCAAAACGACTTCCATCGGCAAATTGGCAGCGCGATACAAGCGCATGGGCAAATCCGTCCTCCTGGTTGGCGCGGACACCTACCGAGCCGCCGCGGCCGATCAGCTTGAGGTCTGGGCCGATCGTGTCGGCGTGCCGATCATTACCGGGCAGCAGGATAGTGATCCTGGGGCTGTCACCTATGACGGCATCAAAGCAGCCATCGCAAGAAATATTGACATCGTCCTGATCGATACAGCCGGTCGGCTTCACACCCGCTACAACCTTATGGAAGAGATCAAAAAAGTCTACCGGGTGGCTGAAAAAGCCTTGCCTGGCGCACCACATCATTCGTGGATCGTCATCGACACTACCACCGGCCAAAACGCGCTTCGCCAGGCCGAAGCCTTTGGCAAAGCCGTCAATCTCAATGGCGCCATCCTGGCCAAACTTGACTCCTCCGCCAAGGGCGGGATGGTCTTTGCGATCAAAGATCAGCTCGGACTTCCTGTCATCTATGCCGGTTTAGGCGAGAAAGTTGAAGATCTCGAGCTGTTTGACAAAAGATCGTTCATTGATGGTATATTCACAAAAAACGAAGGGAAATAATGACAGAATTATCAGAACGCATCCAAAATCTCGAACAAAAAGTCCAGTCCCTTCAGGAGCATCTTTGACTTAGAAAAAAAGTCAGAAGAACTTAAAATTTTGCAGTCTCAAAGCGAAACTTCAGATTTTTGGGACGATCACAACAGCGCTCAAAAAGTGATGAAACGTATTTCCCAGCTTGAAAAACAAATTGTTGGCTGGAATACTTTGAATATTCAGGTTGAAGGGCTCGGGCCTTTGCTGGAACTTGATGACGGCAGCTTGACGGAAGAGATCGGCGAGCAGGTTGAAAAGCTTGAAGAAATTCTTGAAAAAAAGGAAACCGAATTGCTATTATCAGGTCAATATGACCATGGCGATGCCATTCTGGCAATTCATGCCGGAGCCGGCGGCACCGATTCTCAGGATTGGGCGGGTATGCTCGAACGCATGTATCTACGTTGGGCAGAGGACAGCGGCTACAAAACTGAGATCCTTGATCGAACCATGGGAGAAGAAGCAGGGGTAAAGTCCGTCACGATTTATGTTGAGGGAGACCTCGCTTACGGCTACCTGAAATGCGAAAAAGGCGTTCACCGCCTGGTCAGACTTTCCCCATTCGACGCGGCTCATCGCCGCCATACCTCTTTTGCCCTGGTCGAAGTTTTGCCCGACATCGAAGGCGACGATGAAATTGTCATCCGGCCTGAAGACATTGAGATCGAGGTCTACAAATCCTCCGGCGCTGGCGGCCAGAACGTCCAAAAGAACATGACCGCAGTGCGCATTATCCACCTTGCGACCGGGCTGGTAGTAACCTGTCAGAACGAACGCTCGCAAACCCAAAACCGCGAATCCGCCTTAAAAGTACTGCGCTCACGTCTTTTCGAGCTGCAGGAACAGGCACACGCAGAAGAAATTTCTGACCTGAAAGGCGAGTTTAAAAAAGTGGAATGGGGCAGTCAGATCCGGTCTTATGTTCTTCACCCCTACCAGATGGTAAAAGACCACCGCACCGATTATGAAACCGGCAATACCCAATCCGTTTTGGATGGGAATCTGGACGCCTTCATGGAAGCTTATTTGCGGAAGAAGGATTAATTCCGTTAATCCAAAATTCTTGCCAGCTCGAATAGTTCTTTATCGAGCTCTTTCGTTTTCCCAGTTATTTCTTCATAAGGCGTTGTGCTGACAGTATTGTTTTTCAATCCCACCAATACACCAAACTCTTCTCTTACGATCGCGTCAACAGCGCCTTTGCCTAATTTACTTGCCAGGATACGATCGCTTGCACCGGGGCTTCCACCTCGTTGGACATGTCCAAGCGTGGTCGATCGGACGCTAAAGCCCAAACGCTCCTTGTGTTCATTGAAGAATTCCGTCAGTGCTTCGGCGTTGTATTCCGCGCCTTCAGCCGCAACAATCAGTGCGTGATATTTGCCGTGATCGTAAGACTGACGTAGTTTAGCGGCAATTTCTTCCGGGTCAGTTTTAATTTCAGGCAAGGTGATCGCTTCCGCTCCACCAGCCAGGCCGGCCATCAACGCCAGATAACCACAGTTTCGACCCATCACTTCAACGATAAAAGCGCGTTGATGAGAAGAAGCGGTTACCTTCAATCGATCGATCGCTTCCAGTGCAATGTTTAGTGCGGTATCTACTCCAATGGTGATATCGGAACCAACCAGATCGTTATCGATGGTTGAAGCCACACCAACCACCGGAAAACCCAATTTGTAGAGTTCGTGGGCGCCGGTTTGTGAGCCATTGCCGCCAATGACCACCAGCGCGTCTACACCTTTTTGATACAGATTCCGCATGGCCAGTTCGCGGCCTTCAAGCGTTTTAAATTCCTCACAGCGGGCGCTGCCCAACATCGTGCCGCCAGTTTGGAGAATGCCACCCACATCTCTGGTTCCAAGAGCTTCAAACTGACCGTTAATTAAACCCTTGAAGCCATTCCGTACACCAAAAGTATTCCATCCCATTGATATACCACAGCGCACAACTGAGCGAATGGCAGCATTCATTCCGGGAGCGTCTCCTCCACTGGTTAGCACAGCGATGTTTTTGATCATAATTTCTCCTGATTCATTATTACTCATAGCAATTATAATTCAGCAAACATAAAGCTGAGGTTTTGTATGAAGCGAGATATATTGGTTGGCCTGTATAGTGAAGATACTTATGCACTGAATTGGATTTCGCTGTTGATCGTGCGTGACTGGCGAACCAGGGTCTGCCTCGAAGCTTCTTCAATAATTGAACTTCAGGATGGCCTGAAAGCCGAACATCAGAACCTGGATCTGATCGTTCTTGACCTGGATCGAATTGGCAATTTACGTCAGATTGCTTCTGTTATCAAGGAATATTCTCAAAATACGAAAAAGAAACCGAAAGTGATCGCGCTTGGCTCACAACCTTCTTTAGCCTTTTTTAAGGAAATTGACCACGACGTGATCGCTGGATACTTGCTCAAAAACGAAATATCCCTATCACTGGGTTGGGCGGTGACATTTGCGGACGAGGGTTATCAGGTCTTCACACCCCGTGCCGTTGATATCGCCTGGGACGCTGGCTTCCCCATCAGCAAAAACAAACTTGAACTACATTCGCGCAATTACCCTGGTCTGACAGAGCGGCAGGGCGAAATTGCCCGTCTGGCGATCATATTCTCTTTGGGTCGTCGCGACCTGGCGGACGAATTGAAGATCTCCGACCAATGGAGTTACGGCGTCGTCAGCGAACTCTACACTCATTTGGGCCTCGGTGATATCCTGTTCGAAAACCAGGAATTCAACAGCATTCTTGAAAATGACAAGGTCATCAAAATTCACATTGACAGGATACTTGAAGACCTCGGCACAAGCAAAAAGGCCCGCGACCTCGAAACCCTCGCCTTCCACCTGCTCACCATGCCTACAATTGATTAATATTATCGGTTTGGTTTGATGATTGGAAAACAATCTATTATTTAAAATGTCTTCTATGTACAAATTAGTTACAAAGATTTTTTCAGTCGCACAAAAATGAGAAAATTAATTATGTGATCGATATTTAATATAGCCGTGATTCCCAAGATCACCTGGAAAAATAATTTTAAAAACCTGAGAATAATTGTTTACCGCAACTTGTAAATTGCTATTATATTGAGGCATTTCCTCCTGATCCAGTACAAGTTTCAAGCAGGATTGGAGCTTGGATGGTATAATTTATAGGTTATGAAATATGTGCAACTGGCTAAAAATCAACCAAAAATAATAGAGGCTTTCAGGCGTTCGTTGGCCACGCTTTCAGGTAATATATACCTGCTGCTTTCCCCGATATTGTTGGATTTATTCTTCCTTTTCGGGAAGAGAATACTCGTCTCCAATATTATTTCGAGCTGGATCAATGCGATCGTTTTCCCACCATCAACCTCTCCTGAGTTGCTGGAATCCTGGTCCACACTGAGTCAGCAATACCTTAAAATGATCGCTGATTTCTCTTTGACTGGTTTTCTGCGCAGTTATCCCATTGGCGTTCCTTCTTTGCTGGCGTTCCGGCCTATGGCAGTTAATCCTTCTGGCGCTTTTGCCTCCATTCAGACCCAAAGCAGTATTGAAATGTTCCTTTGGTTGGTCTTATTCTCATTGATTGGGTTTGTCCTCGGCGCTTTTTATCTTCTACAGATCGGCAACGCCGCCCAGGGCAAGCATTTCAAAGATATCTTTAGGAATTTTGTAAACAAATTGGCCAATTTGTTTACCATCCCAGTGATCTCAGCGATCACATTTATGGTGATCTTCCTGCCTGCTGTTTTCATCATCTCGATAATCGCTAATATGGTGCCATTCTTTGGCAATGTTGGCTACTTTTTATTGACCCTGTTTTTGATCAATCGCATTACACCGGTGATTTTTAGCGCCCACGACATTATCTTGTACGAGAACCCCATCGTAACTGCCGTAAAGGAAAGTATCAGGACTGTTCGACCGACAAACAGCAAGACCTCTTTTTTTATTTTGATCGCATTTCTTTTCAGCATCGGAACCAATTATCTCTGGCAGATCCCAACTGATGATTCCTGGATGCTGCTTGTTTCGATCTTTGGCCACGCTCTCGTGACAACCTTGATCTTTATCGCCAGTTTTCAGTTTTATATTGACGCACGTCAATGCGTGCTTGAATCTACATTATCCGAATCTGAGCAAGCTCAGTCGATGAATTAAGCGGAGTGAATTTTGAAAAACAATAATACAGGCAACTACAACGCAGAAGCCATTCAAATTCTTGAAGGGCTCGAAGCTGTCCGCCGACGACCAGGTATGTATGTCGGTGGAACAGACACCAAGGCATTGCATCATCTGATATACGAAGTCGTCGATAACTCTATTGACGAAGCCCTGGCAGGCAGCGCGACGGAGATTCAGATCATCATTAATCCCGATGACAGCGTAACCGTCAAAGATGACGGCCGCGGTATCCCTGTTGGTATCCATCCTGAGAAGAAAATTTCGGCTCTACAGGTTGTTATGACCGTTTTGCACGCCGGCGGCAAGTTTGGCGGCGGTAGTTACAAGGTATCAGGCGGGTTGCATGGTGTCGGCGTTTCTGCTGTCAACGCGCTATCGGAATGGTGCGAAGTAACCGTTAAACGGGATAATAAGATCTATTTTCAACGTTATGAAAAGGGACTACCTCAGGAAGATGTCAAAGTCGTTGGTACTTACAAAGGCGAACAGACCGGTACTTCAACAACTTTCCGATACGATCGAAGCATATTTCTCGAGGATGCCACTTTTCGTTTTGAGACCCTGGCTCAGCGCTTCAGGGAAATGGCTTTTGTTACCCGCGGTGTCACCATCAAGTTGGCCGACAATCGTACCGGCAAGGAAATGACTTTTCACTTTGAAGGCGGTATCGCATCTTTTGCCCGTTACGTCAACCGCAATCGTGAAGTTTTGCATCCGATGATCTATGGCGAGAAAGAAATCGCGGGCGTCAACATTGAATTCGCAGTCCAGTACACAGATGCCTATTCTGAATCGATTTACAGCTTTGCCAACACGATCAACACCGGCGATGGCGGCACCCACCTGACCGGTCTAAGAGCGGCGATTACCCGTTGTATTAACGATTATGGGCGCAAATCCGGCCTCTTGCGCGATTCTGATGCCAACTTTACCGGTGAAGACACCCGCGAAGGTCTGACTGGCATTATCAGTGTCAAACATCCTGATCCGCAGTTTGAAAGTCAGACCAAGGTCAAACTAATGAATGCTGATGTTCAAACCTACACGCAGCAAGTCGTTGGCGATACGATTTCAACCTTTCTTGACGAAAACCCATCCGCTGGAAAAGCGATCATTCAAAAATGCCTCACTTCAGCCAGAGCGAGGGACGCGGCTAAGAAAGCGCGTGACCTCGTCATCCGCAAATCAGCGCTCGAATCGATGACCTTGCCGGGCAAGCTGGCCGATTGTTCCGAACGGGATTCCAGCAAAACCGAAATGTACATCGTTGAAGGTGAATCCGCTGGTGGCTCCGCCAAACAAGGCCGTGATCGTCATTTTCAAGCCATCCTGCCTTTGCGCGGGAAGATTTTGAATACCGAACGCGCTCGTTTGGACAAGATTTTGGGGAATCGCGAAGTGCGTGCGCTGGTTTCAGCTTTGGGGACCGGCATTGGCGATTCCTTCGATCTGAAAGGCCTGCGCTATGGCAAAGTCATCATCATGACCGATGCTGACGTCGACGGTGCGCATATCCGCACACTGCTGCTGACCTTCTTCTTCCGTTACATGCAGCCCCTGATCGAAGCGGGGCATCTGTACATTGCTCAGCCGCCGCTCTACCGCATCAGCTATCGCAATCAAATATCCTACGCCTATAGCGACCTCGAAATGGAAAGAATGGTGGAAAAGATCGGAGGTAAAAACAAGGTAAACATTTCACGATACAAAGGTCTCGGTGAAATGAATCCTGAGCAACTCTGGGAAACGACCATGAACCCCGAAAATCGAACGCTCCTTCAGGTTGAAGTCGAAGACGCGGTTGAAGCTGATCAAACCTTTGACATGTTGATGGGCTCTTTGGTTCCTCCCCGGCGTCGTTTTATCCAGACACATGCCAAAGAGGTTCGCAACCTGGACGTGTAAATGAGAATCGCCTGAGCAATCGGGCGATTTTATTATGATGGCGCGCAAAATCCTTCACCTCGACCTGGACGCATTTTTTTGTTCTGTGGAAGAACTGCTTGACCCTGGTTTGAAAGGGAAAGTCTTTGCCGTTGGCGGCAGGCCGGATGGGCGCGGTGTGATTAGCTCATGTTCTTACGCCGCGCGGATGCTGGGCGTGCGTTCCGCCATGCCAAGCCGCCAGGCGCTTGAGATCTGCCCAAACCTTATTTTCGTCCAGAGTGATCATCATCTCTATGGTCAATACTCCCGTAAAGTCATGGATATTTTGCGCGATACCTCACCAATTGTCGAACAGGTTTCAGTCGATGAAGCATTTCTGGACGTCAGCGATATGCCACAACCAATTCGATCGATCGCGCAGGATCTGCAGACGAGAGTTTTGAAAGAAACCGGCTTACCTTGCTCGATCGGCTGCGCGACCAGCAAACTTATGGCGAAGATCGCCAATGATTTTGGCAAAAAACAAGTCAAAACCGGCCGCGCCCCTCAGACGATCACCGTAATTGAACCTGGCGATGAGGCCCGCTTTCTTGCACCGCTTGACATTCAGGCCTTGTGGGGCGTTGGTCCAAAAACAGCTCAAATTCTCCGTTCTAAAGGGATAAATACCATTGGAGCCCTTGCCTGTCTCAATCACCTTGAAATCAAACAGGTTTTTGGCAATCATGGCGAATCCATGCGGCGGCGGGCGCAAGGAATTGATCCATCACCTGTTCAGCCTGATGAAGACGATCCAAAATCGATCAGCAATGAGATCACTTTTCATGAAGATATTGATGACCCTGATCATCTGCTGGACATCCTTCGAAATCTATCAGATAAAGTTGGCTCACGGTTGCGGAAGGCTGAGTTTGCAGGTTGGGTGGTTCAGATCAAAATTCGATATTCGGATTTCACGACCCTGACCAGACAAAACAGCCTGAAGGAATGCTCCAACCTCGATCAGGATATCTTCGATGCCGCCCGGGAATTGTTACTCAATAACCTCGTTAGCAATCGTCCGGTACGATTACTGGGCATTGGTGTCACAAAACTCGAAAAACCCCATCAACAGCTGTCACTTTGGGATGACAACAGCAATAAGAAGCAGGATTTGACCAAAGCCGTCGATAAACTACGGGAGAAATTCGGAAAAGATATTATCAAAAGAGCAAATAGCTTGAAAAAATAAATTTCTCCAAAAGTTTGGTATAATCGCCCCATTGCCAACGTAGCTCAGTCGGTAGAGCAGACGCTTCGTAAGCGCCCGGTCGGGGGTTCAATTCCCTTCGTTGGCTTTTTTTGTTGCTTCTCGTTGGGGTGTTAGTAATATTAGCCATAACTACAATGTATTATTGTAATTTCCCGATACATTTAACATTAAGCGTCCGGTCTTTGAATATCATTCCCTGCCGGCTTTAAAGTTGTAAATAGGCTTGATGTGCTTTTCGATCGTAACGGTTTCGCCAATCGCATCAATAATCTCATCGCTTGGCTTGTAGGCCATGGGCGCTTCGTCAAGCGTGTCGCGGTTGATCGTCGTTGAAAAGACATCCTTCATGCTTGCCTTGAAATCCTGCATATTGAGTGTGCGGAAGGCTTCTTTCCTGCCATATAAGCGCCCCGCGCCGTGAGGCGAAGAGTAATTCCAGTCAGCATTTCCCTTGCCAACGCAAATCAACGAACCATCGCGCATATTCAGCGGGATCACCAGACGCTCGCCCTTCCTGGCCGAAACAGCCCCTTTGCGAATGATATTATCCTTTTCATGGATGTAATTATGAATGGTCTGGAAATATGAGTTTCCCCTACCAAACCTTGTTGTTATATATTTCGCCATCGTTATTCGGTTCAAGCTGGCATATTTCTGACAAAGCTGCATGTCATGCAGATATTTCTCCAATGGCTCTTTCTCAAGGTATTTCAATTGGTCCGGAACATCTGCCTTACAGTTTTTGATAGCCAGCTTCTGATAGTGATCGGCAACTTGTTTGCCAATATTGCGACTTCCCGAATGGATCAGCAGGTAAATTTCCTCTGTTTCTTCATCTTTATCCAATTCAATAAAATGATTGCCGCCGCCCAGAGTTCCAACCTGAACGTCGATGATCGAATTTTTCACTTCATTAAAACAATGCAGATCGCGCATGAAAGGCGCTTCTTCGATTGGTTTTCGCCAGGAACCAAAACCTGCTGGTATCTGGTGGACAACCTGGTCAAAAACGAACAAGTCAAAATCCTGCATACCAAGATTTTCAATATAAATGCCACATCCAATGTCAACACCAACCAAATTCGGGACCACATAATCACCTAATCCAGCCGTGAACCCGATCGTGCATCCCGCTCCCCAATGGTAATCGGGCATAATGCGGACGGCTGCGCCTTGCACAAAGGGCTGGTCCATTAATGTCTGAACCTGTTCAATCGCGCCGACATCCCGATTTTTCGAGAATATCTTTGCTATTCCATATTTTCCTTTTACTTCAAACATGATAACCTCATCGGTATTATAACGAATACGACGATTTATGTTCAATTTATCCAAATTCAATTTCCTCACATCTGTTTTGCCATCCTGGAGTTTTACGTAAGGTTCGCGGGTCGCGTTTCGCGTTGTCCATGGTAGCTGATACTAATGGTTTGTTTTTGCACTGTGTCAGGAGAAATGTAACAGTTCAGCAATTCTCAATATTGAAAAAATAAGCCTGGGGGTTGGAGCCAAAGTCCTAAAAGCGTAAATGTAGAACCAATTATCTGGTTATTAATTTGCAAAAGTAACGGACGGGGTCAAGCCCCGTCCTTACAGTTAAATTTCCGATCAAATATAAGATAACATTCCCTTTAAGTTGCACAAATTTTATACTGAGAATTGCTGATAACAGTTGAAAATCCTTGATTTTTAAAAACCACAAGCCTATAATCGAAACGTTAATTAGCTGACATGCGGCTGGAAATAAAAAAATGAGCTGGTTTGAAATTTTTATTCGGAGCCTTGGCGCTCAACTTATAGATCGTCTCAGACCCGGTGGCAGGAGCATCGCCGGGGGAATCGAAGAAATTTTGGATTTCAGCGGCATTTTTGAAATCAATATCCTCGGTTTTCATCTCTCTGTGACGAAAGCCGTTTTTAATATTGTGGTTACCGTGGCAGTGATCGGTATCCTGTGCCTGATATTATCCATCCTCTTCAAAAAACGTGATCAGGAAAGAAAACTGGTCGAAAGCGGGATGAAAATGCTCATTGATTTCGCAAAATCGCAGGGGTTGAACGATGAGCAGGCGGAGGCCTTTTCGCCTTTTATCCTGGCGCTGTTCATCTATATCGCGATGAGCTGTCTGCTCTCTGTTTTTTCGATCGAACCAGCGGCCGTGAACCCTGCTTTCCCGCTGACAATGGGCTTCTTTACGATCCTATGTTTGGTTATTTGGGGAATCCATTTTATTGGGCCGAAAAGATTTTTAAAGAGTCTGGTTGCCCCTCAGGCATTCATGCTTCCCTTTAACCTTTTGGACTATGTGATCAAACCCACTTCCCTCGGATTCCGACTTCTTGGAAACATTCTGGGAGCAAGCGTCCTGATCGCTTTCCTCAAGTCGGTAATGCCGCTCTTTTTACCGCAATTGCTCGGCTTGTGGTTTGATATTGGAGACGCTTTTATCCAGGCAACCGTGTTTTGCTATCTTAGCCTGACCTATATCGGCGAAATCGTCGAAAAGGGCAGCTCACATCATGTTGAAGAATTATCCACGCGCGAACCTGCGCAATAATTATCAGGAGATTTATTATGGAAAAAGGAATTATCGCAATCGGAGCAGGTCTTACAATCGCAATCGCGGCAGCAATCGCGGCTTTGGCAATCAGTTCCGCAAGCAGCAAGGCATTTGACGCCACATCACGACAGCCAGAGGTAGCGGCGAAGATCCAAAGCATGCTGATGATCTCAATTGTGTTTATTGAGTCGTGTGTTATTTATGCGCTTGTAGTCGCTCTGCTGATCTTGTTTGTTCTCTAAACGCAGACAGAGAAGAAGGTATTTCTATGCCCAAAATTTTAGCAGGGATTGATATTTTCTCGCCGGAAAACGTTGCGGGCTTTGTCGCGACAGCGATCGCGGCGATTTTGGGATTTTTGATCACCTGGCTTTTTATCAGCCTGATCCTGCGCCCGATTAAGAAAAGCCTCAAAGAGAACCGACAGGAAACTGGCAAGGTATTGGACGAGGTTGAACAGGCGCATGAGGCATTGGCCCAGGCCCGTGAAACACTCCGCCAAGAAGAAGCTGCCTGGCAGGAAGAAAAGGCCAGGCTGATCACCGAGAGCAATAAAGCGGCAGCCAAAGAACGGGAAAAGATCATGGAAGAAGCCCGCGAAGAAGCTCGCGTGATCCTGGAACGGGCGCAGGAACAGGCCCAGGCCTTGCAATCTGATGAAGAACAAAAAGTTAAGGCGCGTGTGACCCATCTTACTATGCGCGTGCTGGAAGAAGTTTTACATCACGATGATGCTGACGAGATGAAAGTATTGGAACTGACAGAGCAGCTGCAAAAGAAAGAGTTGTAAATGTCCACGGATCTATTTCTGGCAAAACCCGCGACCGAAGCCGAACTGGACGCCATCTTTGCTTCCCTGGGCATGCAGCGCCCGGCGATTGTTGAACTAAATCTGGTGATACAACCCGACCTTCTGGACGGGTTTATTCTTATCTCTGATTACAGGCGCGTCGATCACAGCCTGAAACGCCGCCTGGCAATGATCGAACACAGCCTCAGGAATAACGATGTTCTTTCAGATGAAATCACGCTGGATGTGCCGGAACCCACAGCGGAAGAGATTGGCATAGTGACCCAGTCCGCGGATGGGATATGCTTTTGTGAAGGCTTGCCGCACGCGATGTATGGTGAAATGGTTCGCTTTGACAACGGGGTTGAAGCCGTTGTCATGAGTCTTGATCAGCAGCAGGTGGGTCTGATCATTATCGGCCGTGCTGATGAAGTTCGTTCCGGCGATATTTGCGTTCGGCTGGGTTATATGTCCTCGATCCGTGTTGGGGATGCGCTGATCGGTCGTGTTTTGGACGGATTGGGGCGGCCGATCGATCGTGGCCCTGCCCTTCCTGATAATATGCTACGTTACCCGCTTGAAAAGCGTGCCCTGTCTGTAATAGATCGTATACCGGTCTCAGAACCGCTTTACAGCGGGATAACCGCGATTGACGCGATGATCCCGATCGGGAAAGGCCAGCGTGAGCTGATCGTTGGCGATCGCCAAACCGGAAAGACCACCATCGCGACCGACATGATCCTCAATCAAAAAGGCAAAAATGTTTATTGCATTTATGTTGCCATCGGTCAAAAAATGTCAACCCTCGCTTCGCTGGTGCGCATGTTTGAGCGCCACGGCGCCATGGACTACACAACGGTGATCGCCGCTTCCTCCTCACGGCCGACCGCTGAGGTCTACTACGCGCCTTATGCGGGCTGCGCGCTGGCTGAATATATGATGGATCAGGGGAGGGACGTTCTGATCATTTATGATGATCTGACCAAACACGCCCAGAGTTACCGTCAGTTGAGCCTCCTTCTGCGTCACTCCCCCGGGCGGGAAGCCTACCCGGGTGATATTTTTTACATCCATTCCCGTCTCCTTGAGCGTTCTGCCAGACGAAAAGCTGGTGGCTCCATTACCGCGATCCCGATCATTGAGACCCAGGATAACGATATCTCGGCTTATATCCCGACCAATATTATATCAATCACCGATGGTCAGATCTATCTGGAACCAGACTTCTTTTTCGCCGGGCAAAGGCCTGCCATTAACGTTGGCCTCTCCGTTTCACGTGTTGGCGGCGATGCCCAGGTTCAGGTGATGCGCAAATCCGCCGGTAATCTACGCGCAAACCTCGCTCAATATCGGGAGCTTGAATCTTTTACGCGTTTCGGATCGGATGTTGAGAGCTCAACCAAGGAAGCTTTGGCGCTTGGCAGCCGTTTGTTGGAAGTTTTGAAACAAGACAAGGCTTCGCCGCGCACAATGGAAGAATCAGTTCTGCTTTTACAATTGGCAGAGCATAAAGCCTTTTCTGACATCGGGTTGAAAGACCTGGGAAAAATCATCGAAGGTTTTCTGCAATGGCTTCGGGCTGGTTCCGGAAGCGAAGTGTTGCAAGCCGTCACCGCGGCAAAAAAGGTCGACGAAGAGCTTTATCAGCGTATGAACGCGCTATTCACCGCCTTCAGGAGTCTCTGATATGGGAAAGCTGAACGAGATGCGCAAGCGCGAGCGCAGCGTTTCGAAGATCAGGAAGCTGACGCGCGCGATGGATCTGATGAGCGCCGCTAAATTGCGGGATTCCCGGGAACGCCAGAATCGCGCCCATCCCTTCATCACCCAATCGGCTTTGACCATCGCAGAACTCGTCCAACGTTCTCCAGACCTGATCAGACAAATGAAATATTTTTACAATTTCGAGGACGATGATCCTTATCCCATCGATATTTACCTATTAACTGGTGATCAGGGTCTTTCAGGCACCTTCAATGATGACATCATCAACCTGGCGAAGGCTTTTATGTCGCGTTGTCAGTCGCAACTTGAAAGTGAAGGACACCATGATATTAGCTTTACAATCTTTTGCGCTGGTAAACAGGGCCGCGACCGTCTGATCGATGAAGGCTATAAAGTTATGGAAGATTTTTCTTACTCCATTGAGGAACCAACTTATTATAAATCGATGGATCTAGCTGAATGGGTTGTAGATCGCGCCCGTGATGGATCCGCGCGTGAGAGCTTTTTCTTTTATTCCCGGATTGATTCAGCCGCCTCGACTGAAGAACTTTACACAAAGGTACTGCCTTTTGACGCCTCCAGCCTTCTCTGGTTAAGCCAGACCAGACATGAACGCGAAGCACGATTAAAAGCCACCCAGCGCTTTGTCGAATCTGCCACCCGAGCAGCTGGTTTGCGCGTAAATGAAGAAGCAGTTGCTCCGGAAACTGCCAGGCCCGAAGACTCCTTTGGTAAACTCCCCTTCGTTATTGAGGGCAGTGAAGAAAAGGTCATGTCTTACCTGGTTGGGACGCATGTCAATGCGCTTGTTTTTGGCATGCTGACGGAAACCTATGCCTCTGAACAATTACAACGCATGACCCTGATGGAAAGCGCCACACGCAATGCTGACGAACTTTTGGACCAGCTGCGGCGTGAACGAAATCAAAGTCGTCAGGGCCAGATCACGCTGGAATTAAACGAAATCGTCTCTGGTGCGGAGTCAATGAAGGAATGAAGATGAAAGAACTTGTTAAAGGTTTGGTCAGCGGTGTCAAAGGCTCAGTTGTCAATGTGCTTTTTGACCCGAGCGCCGACATTCAAATTCAGGATTATCTCGTTATTTCAGACCCGAAGCATGCCAATGGACTCGAAGTAATGGCGGACCTCGGCGGCGGCCAGTTTAGCTGCATTGCTTTTCGTCCGACCGAAGGGCTATCGCGCGGAACGGAGGTTTTTTCAACTGGCAAAACGCTGCATGTTCCGGTTGGAGAACAAACCCTCGGACGCATCTTTGACGTTGAAGGCCGACCGATCGATGACCTTGAGCCCACAAACCAGGCTGAAACATCCCCGATCTTTCACGAAGCATCCACCATTAATGATCTTCTTGACTCACATAAAGGTGAGACGGCCTCGATCCACCGCGAAGCGCCCCCCTTTACCGATCAAAGCAGTACGGTCGAGATATTGGAAACCGGCATCAAGGTACTCGATCTCATGCTGCCCTTCAACAAGGGTGGAAAAGTGGGCCTTTTTGGCGGCGCCGGTGTTGGTAAAACCGTGCTTATCCTTGAACTGATCCGTAATATTTCACATGAACATCAGGGATATTCAGTTTTTACTGGCGTGGGTGAGCGCAGCCGTGAAGGCAATGACCTCTGGCTTCAGATGAAGGAATCTGGTGTATTAAAAAATACTGCCATCGTTTTTGGTCAGATGAACGAAACGGCTGGCGCACGCATGCGCACGCCTTACACTGGTATCACCATGGCTGAATATTTCCGCGATCAGATGGGCAAGGACACGCTTTTATTCATCGATAATATTTTTCGTTTTGTGCAGGCTGGCTCAGAGATCTCAACTCTGCTCGGGCGTATTCCTTCGGCAGTTGGTTACCAGCCAACGCTGGCCGCGGAACTTGGCTCCCTCGAAGAACGCATCACCTCCACGGCCAAAGGCTCGATCACCTCGATCCAGGCTGTTTATGTGCCTGCTGACGACCTTAGCGATCCCGCTCCAGCCACCATCTTCACCCATCTCGACACTAGCACGGTGCTCTCGCGGGCCATTGTTGAAGAAGGTATTTATCCAGCTGTCGATCCCCTGGCTTCGTCTTCCCGTATGCAAAGCCCGGATCTGATCGGCACGCGTCACTATCGCACCGCGCTGGCTGTACAGGAAATTTTGCAGCGTTACAAGGAATTGCGCGACATTATTGCCATCCTCGGCATCAACGAACTTGGCAAAGAAGACCGCCTGACGGTCGATCGCGCCAGAAAGGTACAGCGCTTTCTTTCGCAGCCTTTTTATGTTATGGAAGAATCGAGCGGCATCCCTGGACGTTATGTCAGCACCGAACAAACCCTGCTCGGGTTTGAAGCCATTCTGGGCGGAGAGTGCGACACAATACCGGAAAACTTTTTTTACATGAAAGGCACGCTTGATGATGTCTACGCTGCACAAAAGGCCGGGCGTTAGAAAGGCATTCAGGTAATGATTCCGCGCATAAAGGTTCAGGTCGTGACCCCATATGGTCTTTTCCTCGATGAGGAGACCGAACTTTTGGTCTTACCTACTTCCGAAGGAGAAATTGGGGTGATGCACGGCCATCTTCCCATGATTTGCGCCATCTACCCCGGAGAACTTAGGCTGAACCAGCCATCGGAACAAGGTGGAGGAAGCAGCAAGGTGCGTTGCGCTTTTATCTCTGCGGGGTATGCGGAAATCCGCCGCAAAACGGTGCAGGTTGTCTGCAATGCGGCCGAATGGGCGCAGGATATCGACACAGAACGGGCACAAATAGCACTCAACCGCGCGCTCGAGCGCCTCGCCGACCCCAATCTACCTGCTTTTCTTATGCAGCGCAACAGACATGCCAAAAGGCGCGCCCTCGCCCGCCTGCATGTAGCGGAACGATACCGCAACGCTCATCATTTATCGGTTGAATAAATAGACATCGATA
The DNA here is from genome assembly GCA_964293995.1 of uncultured Anaerolineaceae bacterium. Classification (GTDB taxonomy): domain Bacteria; phylum Chloroflexota; class Anaerolineae; order Anaerolineales; family Anaerolineaceae; genus Mesolinea. Next base: position 52,477 of record CAXYYH010000006.1, on the reverse strand, counting down.
ATATCGCCAATCGGACTTCGTATCTATTAATTTAAAAGGTCGTGCACGAAAATACACGACCTTTACGTTTGTTTAAGTCTGCCTATTTCAGGATCATTCTGCTGTCAATTGCCATGACGCCCTGACCCTGGGGATAAACGATCAAGGGATTGATCTCAATTTCCTTGATCTCGGGATGTTCCAGGGCCAACTGGCTTAATTGCGCGATGACCTTGTACAGCGCGTCAAAATCGCCTACTGGAGCGCCGCGATATCCGTTGAGCAGTTTGCCAGCCATTGTTTCAGCGACCATGGAGCGAATGTCCTGCTGTGAAAGTGGGGTTACTCTGAACTGGATATCTTTTACCAGCTCGACCATGGTGCCGCCCATGCCAAACATGATCGTCGGACCAAACGTGGCATCGCGCAGCATGCCAACAATGACCTCCACTCCTTTGGGAGCCATCTTCTCGACCATCGCGCCAACGATCTCAGCATTCGGTTCGTTCTGCGCGATGCGTTTCATCATCCGATCAATTGCTACGCGCATTTCTTCGTCATTTTTAATGTTAAGCTCAATTCCACCAGCGTCGGACTTGTGTATCAGTCCTTCGGCCACGATCTTCAGGACGACCGGATAGCCAATTTCCTGAGCGATCTTAACTGCCTCATCAGCGTTCTTTGCAAGATCGCCTGGGACGTTTTTGATCCCATAGGCGTCCAATAACATGCGCGATTCATATTCACCAATGACCTTGCGCTCACCGATCGCGTCCTGTGCTTTGGCGATCTTGTCCTGATCCGCGGCTTCACTGCTGACCGGTTGATAGGGTTCAGATTCAAGCGTCTGATTATACGTCCACATGCCTTTCAGGACAGGTCCTGCCAGATGCGGCAGGTTGTAAACCGGTATTCCGTTCAGGTTCAACAACTCATTCGATTCACCAGTGCTGCGTTCCCCCATCAGACAGGTCAGGAAGGTCTTTTTGGTTTGCTTTCCGATCTCGACCCAGGCCTTGGAAACGCCCAAAGTGTCAACCAAGGCCTGCGGCACCAAAATAGGCAGCATAACATCAACGCCATCATCAGCGTCCAGATTGCTCAAACTCCAATGATAGTCAGCTGGGCTGACTGAGCCGAGCATATCAACCGGATTGGAAACCTGGGCGCTGGGGTTTAGCTTTTCTCGCAGGCGATTCTGGATCTCAGGCGAAATTTTGGCCAGCTCAAAACCATTGAAATCGAGGCTGTCAGCCGCCAGCGCAGCTGCCCCACCGGCATTAGTCGTCATCGCGACCCGCTTGCCTCTCGGCAGGGGTTGGGTTCCCAAAGCCCATGACAAATGGAAAAGCTGATCGATGGAATCAACTTCCAGAATGCCAGCCTGTTTCAACGCGGATTGGTAGGCCGTGTAAGAGCCTGCCAAAGAGCCGGTATGCGAACTGACCGCTTTGGCCCCTGCATCGTTCTTTCCGGCTTTCAGAAAAACAATTGGTTTTTTGCGTGAGACTTTTCGAGCCACCTCAATGAACCGTTGACCATCCGCGATGCCTTCAACATACATGGCGATCACCTTTACATCGTCATCTTCAGCAAAGAATTCAAGCATATCGGTCTCGGTCACGTCCATTTCATTCCCGAGGCTGGCAAAGTGTGAAAAACCAATTTTTGAATTAATGATCAGGTCGATGACACCGCCGCAAATCGCACCGGATTGAGAAATAAAAGCGATCGGGCCCGCTGGCGGTACGCCACCGATAAAGGTCGAGTTCAGACCTGTGCGCACGTCCATTGTGCCGACGCAGTTGGGCCCAACCACGCGCATGCCATAGCTGTCCGCGATCTCTTTGACTTCTTTTTCAACTTTGGCGCCATCCGGCCCAAGCTCCTTGAAACCGCCGGTAATGATCACAACCGCTTTGATGCCCCGGTCTCCAATCGCTTGCATGGTTTCGCGGATCATGGTAACGGGCAAAACGACCACAGCCAGCTCAACCGGATCGGGAACATCGGCAATGGTGGCATAGACCTTTTTTCCAAGGATCTCATCGGCATTGGGATTGACCGGATAGACCTCGCCATGATAACCATTGATGAGTAGATTTCGGACAATACCGTAACTCAGTTTATGGGGATTGCTGGACGCACCAAGAACTGCGACGCCTTTGGCGTTGAAAAATGGGGTGAGTGATGAAGGCATGTTTTTCTCCTGTTTAATTATTCGCCTGAATTATACCCGCTTCGTGAATGGTTGCCGGTATAATTTAGATCAACCATGGATCAGAAAGAATTACAGCCCACCGAGGAACAGGTCAGGATTGCCAACTTTGTGGAGAGCCCTACGCTGTTTCTGCAGGGGAATGCCTCAACCGGTAAAACCACTGCCGCATTGATGCGTCTTGAATCCATAATAGCCGCTCAGAACCCAGGAATTGGTGAATCGGTGCTTGTGCTTGTCCCACAACGCAGTCTAGGCAGTCCCTATCAGGAGTTTTTAACAAAGCGGCTGGGCACAGCTTCCGATCAGGTATCCATCCTGACCATGAGTTCCCTGGTGCGACGCATGGTCGATCTTTTCTGGCCGCTGCTTGGCGCTTATAAGATCTTCAAACACCCATTTGAGAAACCGGCTTTCCTCACGCTTGAAACCAGCCAGTTTTACATGTCCCAGATCGTAGAACCGATGTTGGCCCAAGGCAAGTTCAGCACCGTCAGCCTGCCACTCTACCGACTATGCAGTCAATTGGTCGACAACCTCAATAAATCCGCGCTGGTTGGTTTCTCCCACGATGAAATAGGCGCGCGTCTGGCTTCTGCCTGGCTTGGCGATGCCAGCCGACAGAATGTTTACAGTGATGTTCAGGAAGCGGTCACAAAATTCAGACAGCTTTGCCTTGAAAACAACCTGCTGGACTATTCTTTACAGGTTGAACTCTTTAAGGATTACTTGTGGAGCAATCAGAGCTTTCAGAAATATATCCAAAACCAATATCAGCACATTATTTATGACAATTGCGAAGAAGACCCGCCCTATGTGCATGACATCCTGATCGACTGGCTGCCATCATTCAAAAGCAGCCTGATCATATTGGATGAAAATTCTGGTTTTAGAAGTTTTTTAGGCGCGGATCCGACCTCCGCGCTGAGATTATCACAATCTTCAGGAAAGGTATTACAAACAACACAAAATTTAGTGAGTTCAAAATCTCTGCAGCAACTTGAAAAGTGTCTACGAGTTTTACCGAACTGCAAAGCTTCCAACTCTCTGATTAGTGAAACTTTGCAGTTTCCAAAAGACAGAATCCGCTTTTATCCTGACCTACTTGCTGCCTTAACTGAAGATATCGCCAACCTGGTGCACGAAAACGGGGTAAACCCAGGCGATATTGCCATCCTCTCACCCTTTATCAGCGAAAGCATGCAATTCTCGCTTGAGACCCTTTTCAGCGAACACGGGCTCAAACTTCAGGTTCAAAAACCTTCCATGCCGATGGCGCAAAACGCCGTCATCAAAACCGCTATTACTTTAGCCAAATTGGCGCATCCGGACTGGCATTTAAGCAGTGAATTTCATACCGTCTTAGCCGCGCTTAGCCTCGCGATTGAAGGTTTGGATCTTGTTCGCACTCATTTACTGTTGGGTGGTTTCAGGGAAGAAAGCTTGAATGTATTTATCTTGCCCGAACCCGGCAATCCAGATGAGCGTGTTCCCTCCCAGTTGATCGAAAGGTATTTACATCTCAAGACTTGGTTGGAAGGCATCGACCCAGATGAACCGCTGGATCGCTTTCTTTCCAGACTCTTCGGCGAAGTGCTCTCTCAACCAGATTACGGTTTTCACAATAATTATCAGGCTGGAACTGGCATTGCCATGTTGATGGAGTCTTATCGTAAATTTGCGCTATCGCTCAAAACCCACAACGACATAAAACCTGGCGAGATCGGAAGACACTTTATTGAATCGCTTGAGAACGGTCTCATCCCCGCCCTATATCTTTCAAACTGGGAACGACCGGCTTCTGATGAAATTCTCCTGGCTCCCGTCACAAGTTTTTTGATGCGAAACGAATCGGTCGCTTATCAATTCTGGCTCAATATCGGCAGCAAGGGTTGGTATGAGCGCCTCGAACAACCGCTTACCCACCCGATCGTGCTCAGCCGCAACTGGAACACGGGCCGACAGTGGACCTCTGATGACGAATTGGCGTACAACAAACAAAACCTGACCAGGATCATTAATGGCCTGATGGCGAGATGCAGCCGGAAGATTTACCTTTACACCTCGGACTACAATGAGTCTGGCGTTGAAGAACGGGGACAGTTGCTGACCTTCTTCCAGAACCTCCTGCGAAAGTCGAGGGCCTGAACTGATGGAAGAAAAGATCGTACTGCGGCCATCACAGGAAGAAGTCCTCAAATATCGGCAGGGATTGATGGGCATTTCCGCTGTCCCGGGCAGCGGCAAGACCTTCACGCTCTCCAATCTGGCCGTGAAACTGATCTTAACCACTCCGCTGGAAGAGGATCAGGAAGTTCTGGTTGTGACCTTTTCCAACTCCGCCGCCGATAACTTTTCGACCAGAATTGGCGAGAAATTACGCGCCAGCGGGCTCCTGGAAGGCTTTGGGTATCGCGTGCGCACATTGCACGGCCTGGCAAACGATATCATTCGCGAAAGGCCCGAGTTGGTGGGGCTTTCAACTGATTTTGGCATAATTGATGAGGCTGAATTTATTGAGATCCTGAAAGACCTCGTTGCTCAGGCAAAAGAAGAGAACATTGACTTTTTGAGAGGTCTGATCTCAGAAGATTTCAGCGATAAAAAACGGGAAGAACTCCTGCGCAGCCAAATGAACGAATTGCTTTTTAATCTCTCGAACCAATTTTTCAAGACAGTAAAAGACCAGCGCATCGCGATCAACGAATTAGAGGATTGGTTGGCGAACGGTCATCACAACGAATTCCTCCCGATCTGCCTTTCTATCTATCGCTCCTATCAGGCTGCATTGAATTACCGCGGCGCGATCGATTTTGACGATCTCATCCGTTATGCCTATGAATGTCTAAGCCTTGATAAGACCTTAACTCAACAATTGCGGCATCGCTGGCCGATCATTCTTGAAGACGAGGCACAGGATTCCAGCAAACTTCAACAGGAAATTCTGGAGATCCTGGTTGGCGAAACCGGAAACTGGGTTCGCGTTGGCGATCCCAACCAGGCTATTTATGAAAGCTTCACGACAGCCGATCCAAATTTACTTAAAAGTTTTATTGCCCGGGAAGACGTGCGTTCGGTTGATCTGCCCGTTTCAGGGCGGTCAGCACCGTCCATAATTGATCTGGCAAATGAGCTGATATCCTGGGTTCAAAACCGACATCCGAATTTTTCCGTTCGGGATGCTTTGAGTGAGCCATTCATTCAACCTACTTTGGATGGTGATCCGCAAAAGAACCCAGAGGACTTTCCAGGCAATGTCGGAGTGATCAAGCAAGCCATGACGCCTGAACAGGAATTGATCTTCCTGACCAAAAGTATACAGAAATGGCTTGAAGAAAGACCAGATAGTACTGTAGCGGTTCTCACTTTCATCAACAAAAGAGCTTCGGAAATCATCAATCATCTCAAATTAAACAAAATTCCTGTTAGTGACGCCTTGATGAAAGTCCCGGAAGAAACACGAAACTCAGCTGGCGCAATCGCACTGATCTTAAAATCCATCCTTGATCCGACCAGCCCAACTCATCTTGCCACCGCATTTGAGGTCTTTTACCGACATCTTTCCATCGACGAAGATGTAAAGAAGAATATCAAACTTACTTCCAAATTGATCAAAAGACTTGAGAAAACTGAAGACTACCTCTACCCAACGGATAATCCCTGGCAGTCGACATTTCCAATAGACGAGTTAACTGATTTTCAGATCGAACTTCTGGAAAGTTTTCGCTCCGCTGTAACCCGCTGGCATGCTGCTGCCATCTTGCCATTGGATCAATTGGTACTGGTCGTCAGTCAGGACCTCGTGCTCGAGAGTTCTGAAATTGCGATCATTCAGAAGCTGGCCGGTCTGATCAGCTCTCTGCAGGAAAACAATCCCCATTGGACTGTCCTTGACATCCTCAATCAATTGATTGACATTTCCAAAAACGACCGTGGTTTTGCTACCTTTAGTCAAAAAGAAGACGGTTTCAACCCTGATAACTATCGCGGGCAAGTGATCGTCGCCACCGTTCACAAATCCAAAGGCCTGGAATGGGATAAGGTCTTTCTGACCTCTGCCAATAATTATGATTACCCTTCCGGCGATCCAGCTGATAGCTTTACCGCAGAAAAGTTTTTCATTGAGGGCAGAAGAAATCTTGAAGCCGAACTGCTTTATGACCTTGAAGCGCTAAAAGTCGAGAACAAGGGCGGCATCATGCTCAGACAATATGACCGTCAGAATGCCCGTGACGATATCGTTCGGGATCGTCTGCGTTTGTTCTATGTGGGAATTACCCGTGCAAAAAAGTCACTTACGATCACCTGGAATACAGGAAAAATGAATAATCTTAAGGCCAGCCTGCCGCTTTTACGCCTGGCAGACTTCCTGGAAGAGGCTGATAGAAATGATCGATCCTAATTTCGTCTTTAGTCAGAGCAACTTACAGACCTTTGATTATTGCCGCTATCGTTTCTATCTGCGTTTTATTCAGCACCTGCAATGGCCCGCTCAGATCAGCGCGTCTGATGATTATCAAAACGATCTTGAGGCTGGAACGATCTTCCATCAGCTCATTCAACAGCATTTTCTTGGTTTTGAGAAAGAATTGTTGCTTGAACAGGCTCATAATTACCCTGACGCCCGTCTTATTGGCTGGTTGTCTGTCTTTTTCAACAGTCCGTACGCTAACCTGACCGGAAAGCTCTATCCTGAAACCGCTTTTACAACTCAGATCGGCGCTCATTTGATCTCAGCCAAGGTAGATCTTCTGCAGGTTACCGATAACGGGAATATAACGATCTGTGACTGGAAAACATCGCGCAAATCCCCTTCAATACGTCATCTTAAAGACCGGTTTCAAAGCAAGGTTTATCCATTGGTTGTTTCAAAACGCTTGAATAATGTAGATGATCAAATGCTGATTTCAATGGTCTATTGGGAAGCTAATTATCCTGATAAACCGATAATTTTCAATTTTGCAGAGACTGATATTGAGACCATTGAAAAAGAATTACTCGTCAAGATGAACGAAATCAAATCATTGAGTGAAAAGGATTTTGTTCTTACTAATGATGTCAAACGTTGCAATTGGTGCGAGTTCAGGTCTTTCTGCGATCGGGGCGTGAGCGCCGGCGCGCTCCCTCCGGATACCGAGCTTGAACTCAGCGAGTATGAACAAGAAATCCCCGAAGGTGATCCGCAACCTTGGGGATAAGAGAAAAGTAATATAAAATGAATGGGCAGAACAGGGCTCGAACCTGCGACCTCATCTGTGTAAAAGATGCGCTCTGACCAACTGAGCTATCCGCCCGCAGAAGCTATATTATACGATAAAAATGAAAATTGTACGTTTTAAAGATACAAATGGAAAAATTGAATATGGCTGGATCCAACAGGAAAAGGTCGGCGTAATTCAAGGCGACCCTTTTGGCGAGTTTCGACGCTTTGAAGCCACCCACCTGTTATCCGAAGTTAGCTTGTTAATTCCATGCGCACCCAGCAAGATCATTGCGGTTAGCAATAATTATACTGAACATGCTTCAGAGATGAATGCTGAAGTTCCAACTTATCCGCAGATTTTCCTCAAGCCCCCTTCTGCCTTGATCACAAACGGTGAGCCGATCGTACTGCCCAGCCAATCCTCTCGGGTGGAACATGAAGCTGAGCTTGCGGTCGTCGTTGGCAAACGTTCCAGGGATCTGAAACCTGAACAGGTAAAAGAAGCCATCTTCGGCTACACGATCGCCAATGACGTAACCGCCCGCGATCTGCAGGCACAGGACGGACAATGGCTGCGCGCAAAGGGTTTTGACAGTTTTTGCCCCCTCGGGCCCTGGATCGACACTGATTTTGACCCCAGCGATGCCCTCATCAGCTGCCACGTCAACAACGCTTTACGTCAGATGACCTCGACCAAGGATATGCTTTTCAGACCCGAACAACTGCTGGTATTTATTAGCTCTATCATGACATTGGAACCTGGTGATCTTATCCTGACAGGAACTCCAGCTGGCGTTGGGCCTTTGGTTGCTGGTGATCTGGTCAATATTCACATCGATGGATTGGGAACGCTTGTTAACCCAGTAATATCAGGTTGATCATGCCCTACGCCTTTTGTACTCTGAACATTAAGCTAAATGGTTGTGAAAGCCTGAAACAAAAAAGATCCGTCTTAAGTGCTTTACTTACAAGATTGAAGAAGTATAATCTTTCGGTCATTGAATCAAACCATCAGGACTCGCTGACTCAAATTGAGTTGGAATTGGTCCTGATCAGAGCAAACAACAAACTACTCGATCAGGAATTTATTAACTTGATCGAAGTCTTCGAAGAAGAATTTCCAAACCTTGACTTGTTTGGATTCGAAAAGGAAATTTATATTTGAGGTATTTATGACAGGTAGCAATATCGACCTGATAGAAAAGATCTTATACCATGTTGAAAAGCCTGGGCGTTATGTCGGTGGAGAACATAACCAGATCATCAAGCTGTGGCGGGATGATTTGACCAAATGGTGTCTCATTTTTCCTGATATTTACGATATTGGGCAAACCAATCTAGGTCTGGCAATGCTCTACCATGCGCTTAATCAGTCAGAAGACATCCTGGCTGAACGAAGTTTCGCGCCCTGGGTGGACATGGAAGCTGAAATGCGGAAGAACGCCATCCCGCTTTTTTCGCTCGAAAACAAGAAAGCGCTCAATGAATTTGACGTTCTCGGCTTCACCCTGCCCTATGAATCGATCTATACGAATGTTTTGAATATTCTTGATCTGTCTGCCATCCCTCTCTTCTCAAAAGAACGTGACATGAGCTTTCCACTCATTATTGGAGGTGGACAAGCCACTTTTAACCCCGAACCCATGAGTGATTTTTTTGATGCTTTTGTTGTCGGTGAAGGTGAAGAAGTTGTCCTTGAAATTTCAAAACTCTATTCTATATCTAAAAAAGAAGGCGCGAACAAACAGGATCTGTTGGCAGGATTATCAAAAATTGAAGGAGTCTATGTTCCCTTGCTCTACGAGGTGGACTATCAGGCAGACGGGAAAATCGCCTCAATTAAACCTACACGCAATGACATTCCTGAAAAGATTACCAAGCGGATCGTGCCTGTTCTGCCAAAACACCCATCAAAATTTCTCGTTCCCAACGTAGAGATCGTTCATGACCGCGTCTCGATTGAGATCATGCGCGGCTGCACCCGCGGCTGTCGCTTCTGTCACGCCGGCATGGTCAACCGACCCGTTCGTCAGCGTGATGTAAAGGACATCATACCCGTCATTGAAGACGCCCTCGAATCAACCGGCTATGAAGAAATTGGTTTGCTTTCGCTTTCTTCGTCTGACCACACTCAGATTTTGGATATCACCAAAAAGGTTCACGAGCACTTTCATGATCAAAAGCTGTCATTCAGCCTACCCTCTCTGCGGATCGAGTCCTTCTCTCTCGACTTGATGGATGAATTGAAGGAACTTAAACCAGGTGGTGGTTTCACGTTGGCTCCAGAAGCAGCCACGGAGAGAATGCGTGCGGTGATTAACAAACCACTCGATGAGGAAGTCTTCCTGCAGACTGTTCGCGAGATCTTTGAAAAAGGCTGGCGGAGCATCAAACTCTATTACATGATCGGTTTGCCAACCGAAACCCAGGAAGATGTTGAAGCCATTCTTAATGATGGCATCAGAATTCAAAAGATCGGTAAAAGCATCCATGGGAACAGGGTCAAGGTTCATCTGGGCATCGCTTCTTTGATCCCAAAACCACACACCCCCTTCCAATGGCTACCCGTGGAATCTCCCGATTCCATTCAGGAAAAGCTCGATTTTCTCAAGGCCGGAACACGAAAAGCTGGCATTAAAATGTCTTACAACATCCCCGATTCCACGCTTTTGGAATCCTGGCTCTCGCGCGGTGACAGACGTCTGAACCAGGTCATTTACGAAGCCTGGAAAAATGGCGCGAAATTCGACGCCTGGGGCGAAAGGGATAACCTGCAGGTCTGGCGGAACGCCTTCGCCACCGTGGGTATTGATCCTGATTTTTATGCCTGTCGCCAACGCGATCTTGATGAAGTGTTGCCCTGGGATCATATTAATATTGGTGTTGAGAAAGATCATCTCCGTTCCGATTACGAATGGAGTAAGCAAGGCAAAACGCGAACAGATTGCCGCCGCAATTGCTATATGTGCGGCATTTTGGACAGTTTTGGCGAGCAACGTCCTGCCAAAGATAATGGATATTGGGGGTGCCCATGAACGATAGACCCATACGTGTCAGAGTAAAATACGCAAAAAAAGGCAATCTGCGCTTTATCGGCCACCTTGACACGCAACGCATGTTTGAGCGGGCTTTAAGGCGTTCAAAACTGCCGCTGCGCTACACCCAAGGCTTCAACAAGCATGTGCGCATAAACCTTGCCAGTGCGTTGCCACTTGGCTTTACCAGCGATGCAGAATTGCTTGATTTCTGGTTGAATGAAGAACTTGAACCGTCCTTAATTTCCGATCGCCTGACCAAATCACTACCAGTTGAGATCAAAATTATTCAAGTTGAGTTGGTTGATAATTCCTTGCCTTCCCTGCAGGGTTCACTTTTGGCAAGCAATTATGAAATTGTTTTTCCTGACGATGAACTTGTAAACAACCTTGAAACAAATTTGAGCGAACTTCTGAACAAAGAACGAATCGAAATCACCCGACGCAACAAAACCATGGATATAAAACCGATGATACTTGGATACGAGTTTGGTAATTCTGAGAGTGGGTGCAGGGTTTTAAAGATCCGAATGTCATCATCGGCGTCCGCGAATACAAGGCCTGATGACCTCTTGGAACTCCTTGGAATAAATCCAGCTGATTGTAAAATAAACCGAACGAAATTGATCTTTGAGGAATAAACAATGGAAAACTGTGTTTTTTGTGCGATCGCACAGAAAAAAATGAAATCCTGGGTGGTTGCGGAAAACGCAAATGCGATTGCCATTCTGGATGCCAGACCAGTCGGCCCCTATCACACCCTTGTCATCCCGAAACAACATGCTGTCAATATGTTTGATGTTTCGCGGGAATCTTTGCAAGACGTAACCGACTTGATGCACGAAGTTTTGCAACTCTACGCGCAAAAGCTCGGAATTGACAGTGTTCAGATATTTAATAATTCCGGACCCCATACCGCACAAACGGTGTTTCACCTCCATTTTCACATCCTGCCCCGCTTTGAGGATGACCAGGTGAAGTTTCACGCACAGTTGCATCCTGAGCTTGTTGAACAATATCCGGAAATGCTGGCAAGGCTTCAATAATTTGGCAAAGTTATGAAGGGTTAGTATAATAAAGCGTCACGTCTCCGTGGCCTAATGGATAAGGCACTGGCCTCCGGAGCCAGCAATCTGGGTTCGAATCCCAGCGGAGATATTTATCCAATTCGCGAGGTAGCCATGTCGATCGATCCCTCTATCCAGGAAGAACTAAAGCAATTACGACAGGAAATTCATCGTCATAATTATCTTTACAATACGCTTGATCAGCCCGAGATCAGTGACTTTGAATACGATCAGCTTTTTAATCGACTAAAGGAGATCGAGGCGCAATATCCCGAGCTGATCACGCCAGATTCCCCCACCCAACGTGTTGGTTCAAAAATTCTGGAAGGTTTTAATAAGGTTCGTCACCCGGCACAGATTTTAAGCTTGGCAAATGGCTTTGGACCTCAACCGACGCTGGATTGGTACGAAAGAATTTCAAAATTGGACAGCCGCGTACGCGAAACTGATTTTCTCCTTGAACCCAAGTTGGATGGCCTCAGCATCGTCCTGACTTACGAGAACGGCCTTTTCACACTGGGCGCCACCCGCGGGGATGGACTTGTTGGGGAAGATATCACCGAGAATCTTAAAACCCTGCCTGGAATTCCTCTACGCATTCCGATCAAGGAAAGCTCAAAACCTGCCCCGGAACGGATCGTCTTTCGGGGCGAATCCTTTATTACTAAAGCCGATTTCGCAAAACTAAACCGAGAACTTGAAGAAAAAGGCGAGCGAACTTACCTCAATCCAAGAAACACAGCAGCTGGTTCTTTACGCCAGCTTGACCCTGCTATAACCGCTTCAAGGCCATTAAAACTCTATATTTACCAGATTGTCGAATCCAGCGAACCGATCCCGACTACCCAGGAAGGAATTCTTGAATACATATCTGACCTGGGCTTGCCAGTGAATCCACTGCGCTGGCATGCAAAAAACATTGAAGAAGTTGTGCAGATTTGTGAGGAAGAGGGCAAAAATCGCCACAAGTGGGACTATGACGCCGATGGAATTGTGATCAAGATCAATGATCATTTGCTCTACGAGGATCTCGGCATCGTCGGCAAAGACCCGCGCGGCGCGCTGGCGTATAAATACCCAGGTGAAGAAGTGGTGACAAATCTGCTGGACATTCAGGTCAATGTCGGTCGAACCGGTGCCCTGACGCCATTGGCACTGCTCGAACCGGTCGCGATTGGCGGCGTGATTGTAAAACAAGCCACCTTGCACAATTTTGATTTCATCGCTGAAAAAGATATCCGCATTGGCGACCAGGTTTTGCTCAAACGAGCCGGTGAAGTGATCCCTTATATCGTCGCTTCCCTGAGTGAGAAACGCGATGGCAGCCAACAGCCTTATGTACCTAGCGAGAATTGTCCCTCCTGCGGTGCTCCGGTCGAAAAAGATCCTTCCGTTGTGGTCTGGTATTGCATCAATTCCAGCTGTCCGGCCCAACTCACCCGAAACATCGAGCATTTTGCCTCGCGAGGAGCGATGGACATTGTTGGATTAGGCGAACAGATTGTGCAGCAGCTCGTGCGTGAAGGGATCATCAACTCTTCAGCCGATCTCTATACGCTGGTTCCAGAAGACCTGCTCGGACTGGAAAAGTTTGGCGAGAAAAAGGCTCAGAACCTGGTAGACGCCATTCAGGCCTCAAGAAATCAATCTTTAGCGCGTTTTATTGCCGCTCTGGGCATTCGTGGCGTCGGTGAAGTTGCGGCTGAAAAAATCGCACTAAAATTTACAAATCTCGACTTGCTGGCACAGGCAGATGAAAGCGAGCTTCAGACCGTCGATGGCGTCGGTGAGATCATGGCGCATGATATCAAACAATGGTTTTCTGAGGATGATAACGTACGACTTCGAAAGGCATTTAAAGAGGCTGGTGTCTGGCCGCAAAATCTGCAACCCGAAACTCAAACCCGACAATCACTTGCCGGCCTAAGCTTTGTCGTCACTGGCACTTTGCCTACCATGAGCCGAACCGAGGCAGAAGCTCTGATCAAGGAACACGGCGGCAAGGTTGTCGGCTCGGTCAGCAAGAAGACCAATTACCTTTTATTAGGTGAAAATCCGGGTTCGAAATATGACAAGGCAGTTGAGCTGAACATCCCAATTCTGTCTGAAGAGGGTTTTTTAAAGCTTATTAATAAATAAGCATAAACTATCTAACAATTAATCATGTATCGGGAATAACTAAGACTTTTAAAATGAAGATTCAAATATGCGAGGAATGTTATTCATCTGAAAGCAGAAGGACACCATTATTAAAACCTTTGGACTGCCTGGAAAAGCACACACAATACATTTGTGGGAATTGTGGACGATGTATTTGTATTGAGCGCGATCCAAACAGAGGCTTACAAAGGTGGAATTTCCCATTTAAATCATTAGAGATCGCCAAACTCTATTTACGAACCGCGGACTATACAATGAAAAAATCTTGTGGCATTTACGAGATCGAAAACAATAATGGCCGTTTGTCTTATCGAATCTTTGCAGAGAGCGATGATCTGATTACGTTTCTAAAAAAGAATAAAGATAAAAAATGTCGATTGATGGCTCCGGTTTTCATTCTTCCCGAATACAAAGAATTTCCAAATACTGAAATAAGAAAACTAAGTCCTGAAGAAATTAAACGTTATATGAATGAGCGTTAAGATATAGTTTGATGCATAAGGTCAGGAAACATCTTTATTATCGATTATGTTATACATAAACGGTTCATTTTTTGTTGCATATTGACAAAAAAGTGGTAAATCAACAACTGGAGGATTAATAAATGGAATCAAAGAATTCTTTTATCGGCAATTTATTGAAGGATCGACGGAGCAGCCTTATTTTGGCTTTGATATTGCTTGCAGGCAGTTTTGCTTTGCAGTTCATTAGCAATAAATATTTACAAGGGGATTGGGTGTTTTTAACCTTTCTCATGTCAGAATGGTTAATGCTTTTTGCCATTCTCATTTTTATCCAACGACGCATGAAAGGTGGCATTGCGGCAATAAACTTGGTGCCTGAAGGTGCTGCCCGAAACTACGGTGTCGGCATTTTGATCGGCACTGTGATGTTCATTCTCTTTATTTTGGTAGCGGTTCTTTCCAAGACCTATGGCTGGAATGGACTGGCAGATCCCATCAACTGGGTGATGGTGTTACTCTTTGCCATTGCCTTTGTTGGCCAGGCCGCGCTTGAGGAAGTCGTCTTTCGGGGCTTTCTCTTACGTTTTATCGGAAAACGATCTTCCATTCTATTGGGACTTATTGTGAGTGCCGTCGTTTTTAGCCTCCTTCATTTGCCAGGTAGAGAAACAACATTATTGGTTTTCATTAATACTTTTCTTCTTGCCGCCTTATTCAGCTTCCTGGTTTTGCTGACTCGTTCCCTTTTCCTTCCCTGTGGGCTCCACTTTGCCTGGAATTTTGTCGAAATGGTGGTCTTTAATACACCTAATAGCAGCGAACGCGTCTCCACGGCTGTATTTAAAACCAGTTATCTTTCAAACAACATTAATTTGACCGGCGGAACATACGGGCCTGAGGGTTCGATCTTTACGACGATCATCGTTTCTTTGTTTCTAATAGTTACGCTGATCCTGTATGCAAGGAACAGAGGACTAAAAGAGCTTTTAACGAAAGAATAATTTTTTTCGCGAATTGTTTTATTTCAATCAATTTTCCAGAGATAAATCTGGAAAATTGATTTAATAGATAAAGAAACGAAGATTCTGTAAAGAATCCATTTTCATCGCCAAAACAATTGGCGAACATGAAATATTAATGCGATTGATATAATTTTAATAAAATTTTCGAGCGTATGAGCTAAAAGGATGAACTGTGGCATCAAGTAAGGAATATCTTTATTATATTTTGGATCAATTATCTGATTTAGAGGATATCGATTACAAACCAATGATGGGTGAATATATCCTGTACTTCAAGGACAGAATTGTTGGTGGGATATACGATGATAGGCTGCTTGTTAAGCCTGTGAAATCTGCCACTGAATACATGCCAAATGCAAAACTTGAACTGCCCTATGAAGGTGGAAAAGAGATGCTTTTGGTGGATAATGTCGATGATAAAGAATTTTTGATCGATCTATTCAATGCTATGTATGATGAATTACCCAATCGAAAGTCTAAAAAATAACTAAACGCGATCTTTAGATCTTACTGTTGATTATTATCTAATAATTGATATTGATGAAACCAAAGAGAAACGCATTAATATTGCTTCTTTTTATAGTAGTAATTATTTTTTTCAGCAAATACCTGGTTAAGATTTTCAAAACAGTTAATCCTGCAAACCCTCCATCGAAAACTGAATCGTTGGAAGAAGACTCTCCTTTTGAAGTTCTTTCAAAGTGGAATAATAACGAACTTCCAGAAGACACACCACAAAAGCCTAATATCATCATCTCATCAGGTGACAAGGTCTTATCATTCTTTGATGATTTTGAAAACGGGATTGATCCTGAATTCTGGCTGATATCAAGAAATCAATGGGGCGGAGAAGATACAAAGAATAATGGTGTCATTCCAGAAAATGTTAGGGTTGAAAACGGTATTGTTAAAATTACTGTCCTGGGAGACCTATATGAAGGGAATAAACGTGGGTTGATCAGGGATGCGAATAACGAGTTGGTTTCTTCGGAAACTGGAAAAAGAACAGGTGGAATCATTGTAACAAGAAATCAATTTGCCTCGGGCTCGTTTGAGGTAAAAGCAAAGCTTGTGAACGAACCAGGCGTTTCAAATGCCTTTTGGACTTTTTTCTATCGAGATGGAAGAAATGATGAAATCGATTGGGAAACACCTGGCGATGGTCCTGATGGCCCTGCCACCAATCAAATTATGGCAAACACCTGGATCGATGAGATCACGCCAAATTCCCAGGTCATAGACACGCCAGCAGTCTTGTTCTTGTCCTCTCCGGAGGGTATCACCGACGGAAACTGGCATGTTTTCCGTTTTGATTGGCATACAGAAAAAGATAACCCACGAGTCGAATTTTACATTGACAACATACTCGTGCATATCAGCACGGATAAAATTCCAACGTTTGCAGGCAGGTTTTGGCTGGGAGTCTTCACAAAAGACTGGGCAGGAATTCCTGATTTTTCAGAAGGAGAAATGGAGATCGATTGGGTCAGGATCACTCCATTTTACGAGAATGGCGACGAATATTATCCTCTACCCTTGGGCTGCGACTGTGAATGGGCAACAAAAAACGAGTATTCTGTGAATCTTGAAATTGAGAATTAATATACTTCCAATAAAATGATCAGACGATGAACTCTGTGGAACAATTAAACCAAAAAATTCTTTAATAAAAAAGCCCCTCTCAGGGCTTTTTTGTGGAGATGGCGGGAGTCGAACCCGCGTCCGAAAGATTAGACTCTCGAATGTCTACGAGCGTAGCAAGTTGTTCAGGTTCATCTGCCTTAAGATCACCTGCAGAACTACCGACAGACTATTCGCTTGAACCCGAAAGTTCTCTTAGGAGCGGCTCGCGAAAGGCCGCCCGGCATTCCGACTTCTATGACATCCTTGCCGGATTCGGTCAGAAACACGACTCCGGGGGACGTGGCCACAAGTTGGTGACCAGTGCTATCTCCGATCAGCTTATACAGCTAAAGGAAGAGTTGCGTAGTTTGTGCGATTGGCACTTGTTTTTTGTACTGATTTTACGAGGTCGGCACCTCTCGGCTCGCAATCCGGAACCAGCTTCTCCCGTCGAGACCTGGCATCCCCTTGCGCCTCCATTATAGCAAAACAAAAAGCTCCCTGCAAGTGCAGAGAGCTTTTCTTACTAATTATTTAGAACTTATTGAAGTTGTTGCAGCTGTTCTGCAAGAGTTTGATTACCAAAGTCGTTCAGTTTGTCAAATTCGGTCTGAACGTCGAGGGTTGGGTCATCAACAACAGCGGCCATAACAACTTCGATCTCGTCACGAACAAAGTCGTAACCAGGAACTGCGGGTTCGAAAGCGCCGTATTTCAGGAGATCCCAGGCAGTTTTGTAAGTTGGGTTGGCGGCCATGTAGTCAGCCATCATGTCTGCAACAGACTGGCGCACCGGGAAGTAACCGGAAGCTTCGGCCCAGAGTTTCTGAACTTCGGGGCTGGTGTAGTATTTCAGGAAGATCCAGGCAGCCAGTTCGCGCTCGGGGGTGGATTTGGGGATGGAGACAGAAGCACCGTAGATGTCCTGTTTCGGTTCGCCACCATTGGTGGGCAGTGCGGCAACAGACCATTCAAAGCCAGCGCCTTCGGAAACAGCCTTCTGATAGTAAGGAAGACCGGAGCTGGAACCAACGGTGAAGAGCAAAGTACCGTTGCCGAAATCGCTCTGATCGCCATAGTTTTCAGAAACCAGGCGGGCACAACCGTCTTTGAAAAGACCTTGCAGGAAAGTGAAAGCTTCAACTGCGGCGGGGCTGTTCAGGGTGTACTGGTTGGTGGTGGGATCATAGATATCGCCACCAAAGGCGTAGGTCCAGGAAGCGAAGCGGCTGGTATCAACACTGAGCTGATAGCCCATGGAGCCTTCTGCTTTGGCACCGCTGAAAGGAGTTTCAGCAGCTTTGCAGGTCATTTCGCGGAATTCTTCTACAGTGGCAGGAGGAGCATCGTAGCCAAGTTCTTTCAGCCAATCCATGTTGTAATACATGACTTCCATGGAGCGGTTGGGGGCGAGGCCTAATCTCTGATTGCCATAGAGAGGATAAACATCCTGTTCAAAGAAAGCAGGAATAAAGTCATCCTGATCTGCCTGGGGCATACCGTAGACAGGGTCATTGATGACAGTGTTCATATCAAAGAATGAATCTGCCAACTGGTAGGTAGCGATCTGGTTCTGATAACCAACCACGATATCGGGAACATCGGGGGTATTCAGGAGGGCCAGCATCTTGGTGTAGATATCGCCATAACCACCGGCGTATTCAGCCGTTAAGGTAATACCATACTCGTTGGTGGCATTGAAGCCTTCAACGATCTTAGCCATGGCAGCTTCGCGGGCTTCGCCGGTATGCTGGTGCCAGAAGGTGATGTTCTTGGCAGGGGTAACGCCTGTCCAATCGACCGCTTCTTCGGCCGTATCGACTGGGGCAGGTACTTCGGTTGTTTCGACAGGGGCGACAACTTCGGTCGCTTCAGCAGGGGCAACTACTTCGGTTTCTTCGGCCGAAGGGGTCTGGGTTTCTGCCTTGGGAGTACAGGCGCTGATCAGCAGCGCTAATACCATGATCAAGGAAAAAACAGTTAACAACTTTCTTCTCATTTTTTCAAAACCTCCATTTTGAACTGAAAAATTTGATATCGAGAGTCTTCTCGTATCTTCATACTTATTTTACCCTTTTAGGCCTGTGGTTGCAATTCCCTGCGTAAACTGCTTCTGCGTCAGGAAGTAGATGATCAGGATCGGCACCAAGGAGATGACCGCGCCGGCCATGAGCAAATGGGTCTGTGGGCCAGCTTCCTGAACAAAACCCCACAAGCCGACCATGATCGGCCGCCAGGTATCTTTTGTGGTCGCAAGCAACGGCCATTGGAAGGCATTCCAGGAGCCTGTGAAACCAAACAACAGGACGGTCATGATCGGGGCTTTACTGATCGGTAAAACAACCTGGATCAGGAAGCGCATGTGGTCAGCGCCGTCAATGCGCGCTGCGTCCCATAGTTCGTTGGGCACCTGGGCAAAGAATTGTTTTAACAGAAAAATACTAAACGCGTTGGCAATAAAAGGCACCGTTAAAGCCCAGTAGGTATTCAGCCAGGATTGTCCGGGCAAGGGCAGAATCTTGCCGCTGATCATCAAATAGTTTGGGATCAGGGTAACTGATTCAGGGATCATCATTGTAGCGAGAAATATACCAAAAAGAATGTTTTTGCCTTTGAAGTCAATCCTGCCAAAGGCATAGCCCGCCAGAATTGAAGTGGTCAACAGGCCAGCCAGTGTTCCAAGGGTAACCAGGACACTGTTCATAAAATACTTCGAGAATTTGGCCTGTTTCCAGGCATCCATATAATTGACCCACTGAGGTGTTTGAGGCAAAAGTTGGCGGGTGAGCGTTTCACCCAGCGTCATCAATGAGCTGGAGATCATCCAGAAAAAGGGGAAGATAAAAATGATTGCGCCAGCGATCAGGACCAGGTAAATTAGTGCTCTACTGACGTAATACATCAGCGGTTTCTTACCGTGTTGTTCTTTCAGAACCAATGGTTTTGCGGCTGTGTTATCCATAGAATACTCTCTCTCCCATCAGTTTGTTTTGCGCCAGTGTTAGCCCCAAAATTACAAAGAACAGCACAATTGCCTGCGCGGTTGCAACACCATACTGATTTGCCTTGTAGAAGTTGTCAAAAATCAACACACTGGTAGTGATGACTGAATCGCGTGCGCTCGGTGTTCTGAGAACAAAGATATGGTTGAATGCTTTGAACGTTCCGATAAACCCGATCAGAGTCAGATAAAAGGTCGTTGGCGAAAGCAAAGGCATGGTGATGTTTTTGAACATCTGAGCCTTGGTAGCGCCGTCAATTTCGGCTGCCTCATAGGTTTCTTTTGGAATATTGCCAAGCCCAGCCAGGAAAATGACCGTGTTGTAGCCAACAAAAGACCAGATACCGTAGATCATGATCGAGATCAACGCAAGGCTCGGGCCTGCCAGAAAACCTGAGAGATTGGCTCCCAAAAGATTCAACAGCGGCCGGGGTTCAAAACGCCACTTTTGCGGGCTGATCCCAAACCAGCCAAGGATGACGTTCGCGATCGAGGTTTCTCTTGATGAAAAAATTATCTGAAAGACGACGGCAGAAGTTACAGATGGGGTAACATAGGGCAAGAAGTAGATCATTCGGAAAACATCTTTGCCAATGATATCCTGATAGAGCATAAAAGCGAGGATCATACCGAGAATGACTTCCGCCGGGACAGTCCCAACAGCGTAATAAAGCGTGATGATCAACGACTTCAGAAAAGCTGGATTGCCACTCTCGTACATCTGCCCCCAGCCGGTAACAAAGATGACACCACCGAGTAGAAAAACAACTGCCGCGGCGATCTTGACGAATTTCTTTCCCTGTGAAAGGTCTTTGAAGGCATCGTTCCACAGCCAAAAAGCAGCAACGACCAGGGCGATACCTGCCAGGGTGATCAGTAAATTAGTCCAACTGCCAAAGATTAACAGATAGTTGGCATCACCGATAAAGGCGCCCTTTGTTACACGCCAATTGAACAGGCTCATGTAAAAAGAATAGCCAATTGGGAATAAACCAAAGATAAGAATGATGATAAATGCGGGTAAAACGAACAAATAACCGGTTATTTGTTCTCTGGTTTTCAACTTGGAAAGTGAAACACCAGTTTTGGTCGGTTCTGCGATAAGGCTTGTTTCAGTCAAAGAGAACTCCTCTCCCATTCACATGCGTTTTCTTCAATCAATCATTATAAACAATAATTCGAGTTTTGATACCTGCTTCTTAACAATTTATTCAAATAATCTCCCTTTCAAATTCATTTTACTCGATTATTACCATTGCCAACATGGATCCTGGGAACTTGTCAGTCACAATCACGAATGAATTCTTGTCCAGAACGACGAGACCTTCCCAGTTTCGTGATTCTCCGCTGTCTGATAATTCAAGATAAACCGGAGCCTGATCAAATAATTCCACGCCTTCGGAATTTAACAAAAACTTAACCAAACGTTCGACGCGCCCATCAAATTGGTGGCTGCCTGGCAGTCCGTACAGATCAGAAATGGGATCGACCCCAACTTTTAGGTGTTCATCGTCTGGGTAAAAATAATTTATTCCCCAAAACTCGCCATTTTCGTTGCTCTGGCTCGCGTCGGTGATCCGATAATTAATTGGTTTCATCGGTATTTCTTCAATAGCAAGAAGCTCCCGGTCGATTTTTAACGCGTAAGGATGTTCATTAGCGCTTTGACCGTTTTGCTCATACAAGGCATATATGAATACCCCGTCACTTGTCAGAGCCTCATAACTGGCATTTGAACTCCGGTTTTGCTGAGGCAATTCAATGATCTGTTCTTTATCAAGGCGGATCGCTATGCGGCCTTCCCCATCCGAGGAAACAGAACCCCTGACCAGATAAGATTTCATAGGGTTTCCTGCGCTGGTCTCAATGGTAAGGTAAACATCCTGATCAAGGAAGAGAATAGCCTCAAAACCCTCAAACGCAGGCAATGATCGCGAAAATCCAGCATCATCAAAGGGTATATCGAAAAAATCCAGTTCCTGGCTTTGGTCGTTTTTCCACTTGATCAAATCATCTTTCGTGATGCCATAAAGCAATCCATTCTGACCGCTTGCGTTGCGGTTTGGATATTGCGGCAATAACACCAGCGTATCGCCATACCACCCCAGTCCGGAATATTCAAAAGACGGGGAAGCGAGATTATCCAGCAAAGGCATTTCAAGTACATCGTATTCCCACGCCGAATTCAAGCTTGATTGATTGTCCCTGGTGGGATTGGAATTATTGCTACACGCAACTAACGTTAATATTAAAACTAATACCGTGCTAATAATAAAAAATTTATTTCGTAATTTATTCATAATACCCAAAATCGATTATCGCCAGAACAGGATCGTGATCACTGATCTGGTCTTTTGCAGGAATGACAGAATTAATGTTAAAAACCATAAATTCTTTTACCTGACTGAGTAAGGCATCAGAAACCAAAATCTGATCCAACACCTGCCCATTTCCTTCATGAAGGTAAGTAAACCATTCCTCAGGAGCGATCGTATCGAACAAATTATTCAGTTGATTGCCTTTCAATGTGCTGATTGATTCGGTCCAGGGAAAGTCGTTCAAATCTCCGGCGACCAATACTCTGGCATTTGGGTCCAGCTCAAGAATATCTTTGACAAACCCGTTAACAGCTTTGGCCTGGGCAATGCGCTGCTTTTCGCTGGCCAAATTCGGCGGTTGTTCATCCCCATAAAGCGGACCATCCGGCCCTTTTGAATTAAGATGTAACCCAATAACAAAAAAATTCTGGTCATTGAACTGAAACTGGGCAATGATCGGTTTGCGACTTTGCCTGAAGGCGGAGTTATTGGGCCAGATCAGACCAGGGTTGTGATCCAAAACCAGTTGATCACCTTCGCCACGCAGGCCTACCTCATTTTCAGCAGAACCTGCCGGTGCAGATAAGAACTTCAACCCCCGATCAAGTCGATACATTATAACTACACGAATATTGCCGCCATTCACGCCGCCATCAGCGTTTCGCAGTGGGTCGATGTTAAACCATAGATATTCAGCGCCACCATTTGTTTTAATAGCGTCGCGTAGTGCGCCCAGGTTTTTATCCGCGCTGGTCGTTTGTGAATCCATGCGTCCGTCATCGTCCATGATCTCCTGCAAAATGAGTATGTCCGGGGATGCAAGAGTTTGGCTGATCACGGCTGCTATTTTGTTTAGCCGCTCAGGGTCCTCAGAGAAGTTCAAATTTAGGGTATTGAAGCTCGCGACCGATAGCTGATTATTGGTCAGGCTGATTTCCGGAGTGTCCGCCAGCTTATCCAGTGCCTCTCCCGGCTCGAACACCAGTTTTTCTGTTGGCATGATGCGGTAATTTCCAAAATCGTAGCCGACGATCCCAATAATTGCTTGCGTGGAACGATCGCCAATCCTGATTTTTGGCATGGAAATAAAAGTATCATCGAGCAGCAGGCGTTCAGGGTTTGGGTCATCCGGCGAAAGCAATAAGACGCCCGCCTGGTTCAACCCGCTGGCGTTTTCTCCCCGATTGGCAAGGACGACAACTTCGTTGTAGCCATTGACCGATGAGACCGCAACTGCATTATTGATCTGAACACGCATGGATTCGAGACTTTCGAAAAAATCCATCCCGTCTTCTTCAGGGTCAAAAAGTGCGTTGCCGCGGCCAACATAACCCTTGACATCATTCTCAATGATCCAATCCGGGATATTCAGACCGCCGCTTCCCAATACGACCGGTTCCGGCAATGGCAAATCACTATTAACAACTTCCACTTTGGCAGTGCGCAAAGTCGTCGTCGTAAGGGAATTCTCGCCCACTCCGGCAGGATTGTATTCGCGGATGGTTCCCGTTTCGATCACAACCTGATCGCCCACTTTCGCGCTGGCAAAAGCCTGCAGATCGACATAGATCGCCTCCGAAGTGCGTGGTTCATCATCAGGATTCGTTTCCTGCAAGTAAAAGCCGCCGCCATCCAGCGCGGTAACAATCCCCTGAACGCAGAAAACTTCTTTCCCATCATACGGAGAGCGGTGCTGCATGCCCTGAATCTCGTGAATTGGCAGATACGGCGTTCCTTTTCCGCAATCACCCACGACGACCGTGTTGTTTGGAACACCGCAAGCTGCTATTATCAGGATCAAGATAAAAAGAGGAGATAAATTTCTAAATAGTTTCATTCGCTGCTCATTATTGACTTACTTTTTCCTTATTTTACTTTAGACAAAGAAATTTTCTGTCATTCTTTCAGGAATGGTTTAGAATTCAGGTCATGGAAATTCATGTAGCTATTTCAAAAGTTGACCGCTATGCCTCCAACCAGCAGGGCAACAAGGCTGAGATCATCGAGCGGCCCAACGGTGGTATATCCATCGTCATGGCTGAAGGCAAGTTGAGCGGGAAGCGTTCGCAGGCAGTCACCATGAAGGCAACTCATGACGTTATTAATCTAATATCTGAAGGCGTGCATGATGGCGCCACCGCCCGGGTTGTTTTGTCGCGCATTAAAAGTGAACATCACGAAAAAGCCAATGTGTCCATCTCGATCCTTTCCTGCGATCTTGAATCAAAGACCATTGTTATCACCAAGAACAATTTGATCCCGATCCTGAATTGTGACCAGGACGGATACAGGTTCCTGCCGATCGATTTTGATCCGGAAGCCTTGAGGTACGAGCCGTCCGTTTACCAGTTTGAGCTGGCGCTCGGACAGATTTTCATCCTTTTTTCAGAAGGCATCTTCAATGCCGGCAGGCAGGATGAAAACCCGATCGATTTTCTGCTATCGATCAGCTCCTTGCTTGAAGAAAGCGACCAGGAGGCAAGCGTGCAGGAAATCGCGGACTTTTTACTTAAACAAGCCATTTCTCACGATTCCGGTCGTCCAAAAGATGACATGACCGTTGTGGTGCTCAAGACCTCACCCGCCACCCAACGCGAGATTCGTCGGGAATATGTTTGTTTTCCAATTCCAAAGAAATTAAAGGAGATATAAAATGAGAGAAGAAGCAGTATTAATTACCGGAGCTAACGGAGAAATTGGTCATGGTCTGATTGACCATCTTTCAGGAATAGGTTGCACAATTGTCGCTTTGGATCTCAATCCATTGGATCCCACCCTCGAATCCAGCGTCAATTATTCCTATCAGGGCGATATCCTTGACAAAGAGCTATTAAAGAAAGTTTTCTCAGAACATCAGTTCCGTACGATCTATCATCTCGCTTCTATCCTCTCGACCAAAGCCGAACACAACCCGGAGCTGGCCCATCGCATTAATGTAGAAGGCACGCTTAACCTCCTGCAGCTTGCCCAGGCGCAAAGCAAGGAAGCCGGACGATCCGTCAAGTTCATCTACCCCAGTTCGATTGCAGCTTATGGACTGCCAAACCTCAACGTAAAAGCGCAGGCAGGGAAAGTGCGCGAAGATCAATTCAATATCCCGACCACCATGTACGGCATTAACAAGCTGTATTGTGAGAACCTGGGCCGCTATTACAGCAGGAATTACCGCCAGCTGACCGAAGATTCCAACCCACAGGAAGCTGTCGATTTCCGCGCGATTCGCTTCCCAGGCCTGATCAGCGCGCAGACCATGCCCACCGGCGGCACCAGCGATTACGGCCCGGAAATGCTGCACGCTGCCGCCAAAGGCGAAGAATATGCTTGTTTCGTTCGTCCGGACGCCGTTCTGCCGTTTATGGTCATGCCGGATGCCGTCAAATCCCTGATTCACCTCGAAGCCGCCGATCGCAGCCGACTGACGCAAACCGTGTATAACGTGACCAGTTTCAACCCAAGCGCGCAGGAAATTTACGATATCACCGTTTCCGCCTTCCCGAACGCCAAAATAACGTTCGCGCCTGATACGCACCGCCAGGGCATCGTCGATTCCTGGCCTGCCGATACAGACGATTCTGCCGCCCGGCGTGACTGGGACTGGAAACCAGACTATGATATTAAACGCTCGTTTAAGGAATATTTAATTCCTTCGATCTGCGAACGTTACAAATGAGGGATTAAATGCCAATTTATGAGTATTGCTGCCAGAATTGTGGTCATAAATTTGAGCTTTTGCGCTCTTTTTCTGAGGCAGATGCTCCAACCAACTGTGAAAAATGCAAGGAGAGCAAGGTCAAACGCCTGCTCTCCAAAGTTAACTCCTTTAGCGATGGCGCCAGCCTGAATTCAGGCAGTTCCTGTTCAGGCTGCAGCTCCGGTTCCTGTTCCTCCTGTGGGAAAGGCTAATGAACACAAACTATTATCAGGGTAAAACAGCACTTATCACCGGTGGTTCCAGCGGCATCGGCCTGGCCTTGGCCCGGCGGCTTTTGGAACATGGCGCAAGCGTGACCCTGCTGGCCCGCGATCAGCAAAAGCTGGACGATGCGAAAGCCTCGCTTTTATCCATCAATTCCGGCTATATAGTCAGTACCATTTCAGCCGATGTGACCGAAGTAGATTCTCTACGCGCAATCCTTGCCGATTTTCAGGAACAGCACGGCACTCCGAACATTCTGATCAACTCTGCTGGTGTCGCCAGACCAGGTTATGTCGAGGAATTGCCGCTTGAAGTTTATCGCTGGACGATGGATATTGACTATCACGGTACGGTCAACATGGTCAAACTGCTTTTGCCTGGCATGCTTGAGCGTGGGTCAGGCCATATTATCAATGTTTCCTCGATGGCAGGAGTAGTTGGCATCTTCGGTTACACAGCCTATTCAGGAGCCAAGTTCGCAGTTAAAGGTTTTAGCGATGTTTTGCGTTCCGAATTAAAACCGAGGGGCATCAAGGTTTCCGTTGTTTTTCCACCGGATACAAAGACGCCCCAATTGGAATGGGAAGATCAGTTCAAACCAGAAGAAACCCGCATCATTTCCGGCACATCCAAACCGATCAGCCCTGACGAGGTCGCCAGTTGGACGCTCAAACAAGCCGCCAAAGGAAAATACGCCATCGTCCCAGGTGGCGAAGCCAAGTTACTCTACCTTTTGGCCACCAGACTGGGAGACTGGGTCTATCCTATTATCGATATGATGGTCAAAGACGCGATCCGCAAAAAATCGAAGTAATTTCTATTGGATTCAATGGATATCAACGACACGCTTGAAGAATGGCTGAAAGAACCGCAGTTTCACAAAAACATTGCCTTTCGCCAGGTTTCTTCCGCGCGTGAGGCGATCCTGCGGCCGTTTCCTGATCAGATCCCATCACAGATCTGCGAACTTTTAAGAAGCAAAGGGATCACTTCGCTCTATTTGCATCAGGCGGAAGCGCTTGAAGCAATTTCAAATGGGGAAAATGTCGTATTGTCAACCGGCACGTCCAGCGGCAAAAGCCTTTGTTATACGATCCCGATTTTATCCCGTCAAATGAGCGATCCTGGTTCTACGGCGCTGTTGCTCTTCCCGACCAAAGCGCTGGCGAACGATCAGTACAATACCTTCGCAGAATTTGCCAAGGCTTTATCCGGAAAAGCATCCAACCCCGCCATTTACGACGGCGATACCCCAGCCAGTCAGCGTTCTGCTATACGCAAAAGTGCAAATATTTTAATGACTAACCCGGATATGTTGCATCAGGGCATTCTGCCGCATCATACCAACTGGGCAAAGTTCTTTTCCAGGCTTCGTTATGTCGTGATCGATGAAATGCACATCTACCGCGGGGTTTTTGGCTCGCATTTCGCCAACCTGATCCGTAGGCTGAAGCGTATTTGTGCGTTTTACGATTCTTTCCCACAATTTATTCTCACTTCCGCTACGATTGGAAACCCGGAAGAGCTGGCTGGCAGTCTGATCGAACAATCGGTACGTTTGATCACGAAAGATGGCTCCCCCAAAGGAGAAAGCAATTTCCTTATCTTCAACCCTCCATTTGTCGATGAGAAGCTGGGCATCCGCAAAAGCAGCATCGATTATGGTGTCCAATTCACCCAGCACCTGATGAGTAAAAACCACCAAACACTCATCTTTGCCCGCACGCGCAGAACGGTTGAGACTTTGCTGGCCTATCTTCGCAATCGCCTGCCCCAATCGCAGCAAAACCTTGTCCGCGCTTATCGCAGCGGCTATCTAAAATCAGACAGACGGGAAATTGAAGAAGGGCTCAGATCGGGAAACCTGAAAGCCGTTTTCTCCACATCAGCGCTTGAGCTGGGTATTGATATTGGCGATCTGGACGCAGTGATCCTGGTTGGCTTTCCGGGCACGATCGCCACCGCCCGGCAGCGTATGGGCCGTGCCGGCCGCAAACAGCAGCCTTCGCTTTCCATTCTCATCGCGACCAACGACGCGATGGATCAATACCTTGCCAATCATCCCGAATATTTGGTTGAAAACAATCCCGAACAGGCCCTGATCGACCCACAGAATCTGATCATCCTCTTGCAGCACATTCGCTGCGCAGCGTTTGAACTGCCTTTTCGAGTCAACGAGGGCTTTGGTACGATGAGCGCGGAAGACCTGTCCCAATTCCTTGGGCTGCTGGAAGCCTCAGGCGTCATCGTCCGCCAGGGTCAGGATTATTTTTGGCTGGCAGATCAATACCCGGCTGCGGAGGTGTCACTGCGCTCATCCTCGCCTGACATAGTCAGCCTGAACCTTCTTGATGATTCCGGCAACACAAAACTGCTCGGTCAGGTGGACGCAAATACCGCCCGCTGGTACGTTCATAAGGACGCCATCTACCTCCATGATGCAGAAATGTACCAGGTCTTAGACCTTGATCTGGAACAAGGCGTCTGCCTCCTTCAGCAAAGCCATTCTGACTATTACACCATCCCGGTCATCAACACCAATATCATCAGTTACAAACTCCATTCTACCGTTGGCTATCAAAACTTTATCGCCAATTTTGGTGAGCTGGATCTCGAAATTTCGATCAATTCCTTCCAGAAAAAACGCTGGATGACCAACGAGCTGCTTGGCCAGGGAGAACTGGACATGCCGCCTCAGGCCCTGCATACCAGCGGTTTTTGGTTGGGTTTGCTGCCATCATACGTTGACAGGCTGCGCGAACAGAACGTATGGGGTTCTGACGCGAATGACTATGGACCGGATTGGCAAAAGCTGCGGCAAAAGATCATCATGAGAGACACCAATATATGCCGCGGCTGCGGGAATCGGTTTGAAAGCGCCCAGTTGCACGTTCATCATCTGGTACCCTTCAGAAACTTTGAAGACCCCGCGCTGGCAAATCAGGCCTCCAACCTGGTCAGTCTTTGTTCTGCCTGTCATCGCAAGGCAGAGTTCTCCGTCATGATCCGCAGTGGGCTGGCGGCCAGTGCTTACGCGCTGCGAAGCATGGCGCCTCTTTTGATCATGTGCGATCGGGAAGACATTTCCTTGATCACCGAAACCAGGTCAATCCTCAACGAAGGCAACCCCACCATTCTCGTTTACGATAATATCCCAGGTGGGATCGGACTTTCCAAAAAACTCTACGATCTGCGAAATCACTGGCTGGATCATGCCATTGAGATCATTGAGGAATGCAATTGTGAATCGGGCTGTCCGGCTTGTGTTGGTCCGGTTGGTGAGCCGGGTTATGGAGGGAAGAAAGAAGGTCTGGCTTTGTTACAGGGACTGCGCAATGCCTGATTGGTCGACACTCTCAGAAGAGCTGAAAAAGCTGGGCGTGCGCCTCGGCGCGCAGGAGCTCCAGTCTTCTCAAAAAAAGCAATCTCAACCGATTGAAAGCCTGGTAAGTGGGCATGAGATCGAAACCATTTATGGCCATGTTTTTTCTGCGAACAGAACGTATTCATTGGATCATCGCCATGGCAAAATCCCGATCCAACCCTTTTCCACTAAAAATGTGCTTTGTCAGTGGGCTCAGGCCTCCAGCTTGGCAGAAGAAGATATCTCTGCTTTTGTTTTTCTTGATACGGAAACGACCGGGCTTTCCGGCGGCACCGGCACGCTGGCTTTCATGATTGGCGCGGCCAGGGTGGTCGGTTCAAAACTGCAGGTAGAGCAATTTTTTTTACGAAATCCAGCCGAGGAGAAAGCCCAGTTGGCCGCCCTTGCTTCCTTTGTGGATGGTGCCAGGGCGATCGTCAGTTATAACGGAAAATCCTTTGATCTTCCTTTGATCAACACCCGTTATATACTCAACCGTATAAAAAACCCATTTCTTGAATTTGAACATTTTGATCTGCTGCATATCGCTCGCCGGGTCTGGCGGCGGCGCCTCAAACAATGCAATCTCGGCAACATCGAAAAAGAGATTCTGGGTTTCAACAGAAGTGGGGTCGACATCCCGGGTTATCTCGTCCCGGAGTTTTATCGGGATTACCTGCTTCGAGGGGACGCCAGCCAGATTCAGGGCATCTTTTATCATAATGAGATCGACCTCCTTAGCCTGCTTGCCCTCTTTAATGTCCTTGCCGAAATCCTGGAAAACCCCAGTCTGGAACATCTTCCCCACGCGCAGGATCGTCTTTCGGTCGGTCAATTAATGGAAGACTTAAAGAAGAATAACCTTGCGGCAGAAATGTACGCGAACGATCCCGATGATTTCACCGATCAGGAAGAAAAGATCCTGACGCTCATGCTTCAGGCAGGCTTGCATAAGAGAAATGGAAATTTCGACGAGGTCATTCCCTTGTGGAAAAAAGCGCTTGGCCTGGGCTCAATCGAAGCTGGCATCCAACTGGCGATGTTCTGTGAGCATAAGCTAAAAGACATTCCGCAAGCTATTCACTACACGCAATCTTCCAGATTACTAGTAGGTAGGATTACAGTCAAATATTCAAAAGAAAAATATCTTCAGGAAATCAACCATCGTTTAAACAGATTATCGGGCAAATTGTATGATGGCGATCATCATGGAAACTGAATTAAAGTCTGTTCAACGGTTCTGGTCTTCCTGAATTTCTCATTTTTTCCGAAAACAAAATTTTCATTCAGGAACACATGTAAAATCAGGGTGGTAACACAGAAAACTCATTTATTAATAAAAACCATTGCTTTTTTCAACAAACTGGCATTCATTTCCTAATTACCTCCTAAATAACGGGGGGGAAAACTTCTCCATTACAGGCAAATGGTGAGTAATCGCGTGCAATTTTCGTCCTTTAATGATAAAACTAAGGCAACATTGTTGGCCTGAAGCAATGCTTCTAACGTTTTTCAACAACGCGACCATCTATTTATAGCTTGACGATTGCGCTGTGGAAACTGTATAATCATACTGATTAGGTTAGTTCAGTATCAAGTAAAAAGTCGAGTGGACAAGTATTGGTGAAATCAAAACCAAGCATTACCCAAATGAACTGTCTATCCAACGCGCCGATGGCGTATTCAACATTCAACCCACTCGAATATAGATCATTTTATGGAGGTGGAACCCAGAAAAAATTGAAAGTCGTCCTGAATTTTTGCAAGATCAACATCAAATCTAACAAAGGAAGTGACAATGAATAATAAATCTTTACTAAAAGTTCTCGCAGTCATTCTGGCACTTGGTCTGTTCATCAGCTACGTGCCTGCAAGTGTCACCGCGCAGAGCACTCCCCCTCAAGCTGTAACCGTTGAACCCGCAGTTCTTGAACTGATCGAGAAGAACGGCGAAGCCTCCTATTGGGTTGACTTCGAACAGACAGCTGATCTTTCTGCTGCTTATCAGATGGAATGGAGCGACCGCGGTTGGTTCGTCTACAATACCCTGAAAGCTCAGGCTGACAAATCTCAGGCAACCGCCATTTCCGTTTTGGAAGCTTCCGGCTTAAGCTACGAATCTTACTGGATCACAAACCGTATCTTTGTCAAAGATTCGAACCGCACTGTTCTGGCTTCCCTGCAGCAATTGCCCGGCGTTGTCGCGATTCGTGCACCGAAGACATTCTTCATCGACGAACCCGAAGTTTCTTACACCGAACCCATGGCAATTGAAGCAAACATTGAACATGTCAATGCTCCTGACGTATGGGACCTCGGCTATACCGGCGTCGGCTACACTGTGGCAAATATCGATACTGGTGTTCGCCTGACCCACCAGGCTGTGGTCAATCAATACCGCGGTAATGACGGCGGTACCTTTACCCACGACTACAACTGGAGAGATCCTTACAACAACCATGTTACTCCTGCTGATGATAACGGTCATGGTTCCCACACCATGGGCACCATGGTTGGCAATGATGGCGGCGCAAACCAAATTGGTATGGCCCCCGGCGCCGAATGGATCGCATGCCGCGGTTGTAACACAAGCAGCTGTACAGACACAGCCCTGCTCACCTGTGCCGAGTTTGTCGCTGCCCCAACCCGTGTTGATGGAACGGAACCCAATCCTGATCTCCGCCCTGAAGTCGTCAACAACTCATGGGGTGATTGTGGTCAATCTTATGATGGCTGGTATCAGGGAGTTGTTAATGCCTGGCACGCCGCTGGTGTCTACCCTGTTTTCTCCAATGGCAACGCAAGCAACTGTGGTTACTCTTCCCCTCCAGGACTCAACACTGTTGGCAACCCCGCTCGCTACGGTAACGTCACTGGCGTTGGTTCAACAGGAAGAAGCAATGGCCAATACGCCACCCACTCCAACTGGGGTCCTACGGACAATCTCGATACTGTCAACCCAACCGACCCTTATGCTAATTTGAAACCTCAGGTAGTCGCTCCTGGCGTCTCAATTCGGTCCTCCGTTAATACCGGAGATTCCGCCTACGCCTCGTACTCCGGTACTTCCATGTCTGCACCTCATGTTGCTGGTATGCTGGCTCTGATGTATCAGGCAGCTCCCTGTCTTGTTGGTGATTATTCCGCAACTGAACTGATCATCGAAAGCACCGCTGTCGACATGGTCTACAACGATGGCTCACCTCTCACCCCAACAGACTTCCCGAACTTCGCGACTGGTTGGGGCGAAATTGATGCCCTTGCTGCTGTTCAGTCCGCTGCCGGTGCCTGCGGAACCTCCGTTCTGACCGGTACTGTCGTTTCTGACTCCAATCAGCCTGTCGCCAGTGCCAAGATTACGATCACTGGCACTTCAGCTGCCAACAACCGCACTGTATACACCAACGCTTCCGGCGTTTACTCTGCCAATGTTTCAGCTGACACCTATTCAATTACCGCTTCTGCTTACGGTTTCTTACCTGAAACTGTTGACAATATTACGGTTGAAGATGAAGAGACCGTAACCCAGGACTTCATCCTTGAAGAACTGCCCAATGCGGTCGTTTCCGGTATCGTTTATGATGATGGTGTTGCCAATGGCGCAAAACACGGTTATCCCCTGTATGCCAAAGTCACCTTCTCGATGACCGGCTTCAGTGAAACCGTTTACACCGATCCGTTCACCGGTGAATACGAGATCACTGTCTACAACAACCAGGATTACAATGTTTCAGTCGAAGCGATTCTTCCTGGCTATTCAACCGAACAGGCCGTTGTCAACGCCGGTATTGAAGACAACTATGTTCAGGACTTCTATCTAAATGTTGACCTCGCTGGCTGTTCCGCTCCAGGTTACGCCCCCTATTACGATGTTACTTTTGATTGGGAAAACGGACCTCAAGGATTTGAATCCGGTGGAACCAATTCCTCCTGGGCCTGGGGCGAATTTACCAGCGGCCCCGGTACCGCTCACTCCGGCACTCACGGTATTGCCACTAATCCGGCTGGCTCATATAACATAAGTGAACAGAGCTGGATGGCATCACAGAACATTGACCTGACTGCTTTCGTTGCAGCCGGGGATGTCCCTGTTATCGAATTCTGGCAATGGGTCTGGACTGAAAGCGCGACCTCTACCTGGGATCAGATATCTGTTCAGGTTTCCAAGAACGGTGGTTCTACCTGGACCACTGTTTATGGCCCCACCCAACGACAGGACACTGCCTGGAACAAGGTTACCCTTGTGCTTGATCAGTCCTATGTTGTTAATAATTTCCGCATCCGCTTCTACTTCAAGTCTGATAGCTCCGTTGTTAAGGACGGTTGGTATGTCGACGATCTTGGCATCGCCGCCTTTACACCGCCACCCATGACTGTGGCTTACACCGAAGACTTTGAAGCTGATAACGGCGATTTCGTTCCTTCTGTTGAAGCTGGCGGTACCGGCACCAATAGCTGGGCCTGGGGTGCGCCTTCCGCTCACGGCACCTATCCTGGTGGCGCGCACAGTGGATCCAAACTCTGGGCAACTGGCCTCAGCGCTGTCTACAACCCGAACGAACGCAGTCTGCTGACTTCACCCAACATCGATCTTTCCCGATATGCAGGTCAAGGACTTGCGCCTACATTACAGTTCTGGCATTGGATGGATTCCGAATCCAACACCTGGGACTGGGGCGAAGTTCGTGTTTCCAAGGATGGCGGCGCAACTTACGCAACCATCTATCAGAAATTTGGCGACAAAATGGCCTGGACCAAGGAACAATTCGTTCTCGATCCTTCCTACGCTGTTTCCAATTTCAAGATTCAATTCTTCTTCCGCTCTGACAGTTCCGGTCAATATGCCGGTTGGTTCATTGATGACATCTCCATCACCGTTTCTGAGCCTTACACTGTTTCTGTTCCCTGCGGCACCATCGATGGCGGCCTGGTCGCTGGTTACGTCTTTGACGCCAACCAACCGACTGAAAAACTGATTGGCGCACGTGTCGAATCCGCAACCGCGTATGGCACAACTGCAACAGATGCTGCCAATCCTGCTCAAGATGGTCTCTATATGTTCTTCCAGAAGACCACCGTCGATCCTCAGGATGTCGAGTACACTGTCACCAAATCCAAGTACGAAACCAAGGTCGAAACCCGCGGTATCGCTCAGGACGAAGTTAATCACGAAGACTTTGCCCTCGGCGCTGGTATGCTCGTTGCTGATCCGCTGGAACTGACCCGTACTATTCCACTCCATGATGATCCTGAAACCACTACCCTGACCCTGACCAACCAGGGCGCTGGTGGTGCCAACTTCACGATCGTTGAACAGGATGCCGGTATGCAGCCTTACTACATCCCACCCTTCACCGGTGAGATCGAAAAGTCTGACGAACCCGTCTCCATCCTGCCTGCTCCCAATGCCGCCGCGACAACCGGAGGCCTTGAACTCAATCTGAACAGCTCACGCTATGGCATCACTGCTGCTCCTCCTGCCTTTGGCATGGAAGTCTACCCCGGTGAACTTTTGCACACATGGCCGGATGCTTCCATTCCTGGTACATCCGTTCTGGTTGGTAACCCCGGTGTGTCATCAGCCTTCGCAGGCGATTTCCTCGGTGGTGACTTCTCAACGCTTTACATGTACAGCTACGATGACAGCAAACTCTACGCCGTTGACACTGCAACCGCTGCTGCGACCCCGATTGGTACCTTAACCCCGCCGATTGGTAGCTTTAGTGGTATGACCGGCGCCGGAAACATCATGTACGGTGTGGCTGTTGAATGCGGTTCTCAATCCATCCTGACAACCATTGATGTTGCTACGGCTCAAGTTACAACCATCGGTCCGATCACCAATGCTGCTTGTCTGATCGACCTGTCTTATGTCCCCGATACCGGTATGCTCTACGGTGTTGACCTGGTCACTGACGAATTCATCATGATCGATCCCGCCACTGGCGCTGGCACTGTTGTCGGCAGCACCGGCACAAACGCCAACTACGCTCAGGGCATGGATTATGACGAAGAAAACAATGTCTTCTACTGGGCAGCCTACACCTCTGCCGCTGAACTGCGCATCATCGATATCAATACCGGCGCTTCCGCTGTTGTTGGCACCTTCTCCCAGGGTGAAGTTGACTCCTTCGCGATCGCCGCTGGTGGTGGTGGCGATGTGCCGTGGTTAAGCGAAGATCCTGTCGAAGGTTATGTCCCCGCTGGTCAATCATTCGATGTCGACGTCACATTCGACGTTTCTGGGATCGAACAGCCCGGTTGGTACTATGCCTTCCTCAAGATCAGCACCGATACCCCCTACGCTGTTCCTGATATCCCTGTTACCCTGCATGTGGTTCGCCCCTTGAACTACGGCAATATCAAGGGTACCGTCACCGGTACCGGTAAATGCGACGTCGATCCGCAACCGATCGAAAAAGCAACCGTAAACTTCTATGAGAACGGTGAGCTTGCCTTCACGACCAAAACCAACGAAGAAGGTAAATACAGCTATTCACTCAAGCATGGCACCTACGACGTTGAAATCCTGGCTGATGGCTACGTTGACTTCATGCAGACCGGCGTTGTTGTTGGCTGGGACGAAGATGTCACAGTCGATGCAGTCCTGCGCCTGTTCGCCCCCTGTCTGACGGTCGTTCCGGAATCCTATTATCAGGAACTCTTCCCCAACGAGACCGCCACTCAGACTATGACCCTGCTCAACACTGGTGCCGCAGAAGCCGTCTTCGAAATTTCTGAACGTCCTGGCGATGGTCCTGTACCTTTCGCAGATTACGAGTTCATTCTCGATGATGGTTCTC
The DNA here is from genome assembly GCA_964293995.1 of uncultured Anaerolineaceae bacterium. Classification (GTDB taxonomy): domain Bacteria; phylum Chloroflexota; class Anaerolineae; order Anaerolineales; family Anaerolineaceae; genus Mesolinea. Next base: position 16,304 of record CAXYYH010000006.1, on the reverse strand, counting down.
TTGAGGATTCCATTGGTTTGACTTCCGGTGGTGACTTCATCTGGGGCAACTACTTCACCGTCAGTGATGACATATTGCCCTTCAATCTCGATACAGTTCAGATCATGTGGAATGATTCAATTGCCGCTGCCGATAAAGTTTCCGTCATTGTCTACCACGACCCTGACCGCGATCCTGAAAACGGCGCCAATTTCGTTGCACAAATCCAAAGCACAGTTCAGGTAAATGATGGCAAGACCTGGGTCAACTATGAGATGGAAGACGCGCTCATTACTGAACCTGGAAATATCTTAATTGCCGTTGTCAACCGCAGTGGTGCGTCAGGCTACGCTGACTACCCCGCTGGAATCGATACTGGTGCAAGCAAGGGTAAATCCTGGATTGGCCTCTACAATGATAGCGTTCCTGAAATCCCGACTTTGCCCGCTGACAACACCTGGGCAACCATTGATTCCCTTGGTCTACCTGGCAACTGGATGATCCGCGGTCTTGGTACTGCCGGTTCCTCCGATATCATCTGGCTGGAAGAAGATCCTTTGGCTGATGTCGTCTTCCCCGATGGTGGAACGAATGAAGTTACCTTGACCTTCGATTCAACTGATCTGGTCTGGGGTGACTACTTCGGAACCCTCGTCGTCAAGAACACACCTGATCCCAAGATCAACGTTCCTGTCCAACTCAGAGTCAAACCATACAATACTCAATACCTGCCTCTGATCCTGCGCAACTTCCCTGTTCCCGGCCAGAGATAATCCCTTTGGTTGAATCGGAAGATTCATAAGTAAAATCAGTACAACACCCCCCCCATACGAGGGGGGTGTTCTTTTAGTCTTTTTGTCCGTGATAACATCTGAAATGTATAAATAAAATATTCACAATAAAAAGTTCCCAGGACATTGAATTTGTATTTTGTAAGTGACAAAAATATTTTTGGTTTTAAATATATGGAAATATAATTATGCGAATTTTGAGGGTTATAAAGATGTATATTTTACAAATCAAAACGAAAATATTGAGGGATAAATATAACATAAGAAAAGCAAGGATATCTTGTAAAACCTGTCTGTGCAGTGCAAACGCATCTAAATCAGGCAAGGAACATGCATCTCATGAAGAAAGAAGAGGTGCATCATGGAAGAAAGTACATTCAGAATCATATTCAGTAGCCTGAAAGACCCGCGAATAGACAGAACAAAGCTTCATAATCTCTTGGATATCATCCTTCTCAGCATCTGCGCTGTACTTTGCGGCGCAGAAACCTGGATCGATATAGCCGAGTTTGGACAAGCCCGCGAGAGTTGGCTGAAAACCTTCCTCCAATTGCCCAATGGCATTCCCTCTCATGACACCATAGGACGTGTATTTTCAATGATCGATGGCAAAGCCTTTGAACAATGCTTTGCCGAGTGGGTGCAGACCTTATCCGGTCTGACATCCAAAACCATCGCGATCGATGGGAAACAGATCCGCGTGAGCAGAACAGAGAACAGCGTCCTGACACTGGTAAGCGCCTGGGCAGGCGAGAATAAGTTGGTTTTGGCCCAGGAACGGGTGAACGAGAAGTCCAACGAGATCACAGCTATTCCAAAATTGCTGGAACTGTTGGATCTGAAGGGCAAAATTGTGACCATCGATGCCATGGGAACACAAAAAGGGATCGCCAAACAGATCATTGATGCAGGGGGCGATTATGTCCTGGCTGTAAAGAAGAATCAGGGCAAATTGTTTCAGGAGATGAAATTTGTTTTTGAAACAGATCGAAAGCAGGATTTCAAAGGCGCACCTTATGACTATGCTGAAACGGTCAACAAGGGACATGGACGGATTGAAACAAGACGCTGCTGGGCCATATCTGATCCTGAATACCTGAGAGACTTTGTTGAAGACTGGGCTGGTCTGAAAAGTTTGGTCTTTATAGAGAGTGAGCGGCTGATCAACAACAAAAAAGAGTTGAGTATGCGCTATTTCATCAGCAGCATGGAAGGAAAAGCCAGTGACATCCTCTCAACCCAAAGAAGTCATTGGGAGATCGAGAACAGTTTGCACTGGATACTGGATATAGCCTACAATGAAGATCGTTGTCGGGTGAGGAAGGACAATGCGCCTGGCAACTTTTCGATCATCAGGAAGATGAGCCTCAATTTATTGAAGCAGGATAAGAGTCTGAAGGTTGGCATTCGTGCTAAACGGCTTAGATGTGGTTGGGATCAAGACTATTTGCTGCGCGTCCTGTCTCAATAAGAAGCGTCTATTATTCTGATAAACCGACTTGCAAGACCCATTTAGGTTTTTTCTTGTTGGTGGTGTTTGAAAAATAACACTTTTTTGCGATTGGTTTATGTCAAACAATAGCGTATTTCACCAAAGCAATCCCAAAGTATATCGGTTTATAACAAATAATTTGAAGATCATTAAATAAGGAGCCTGAGGGTGGCTGTTCTTTGCTTTTTTATAAATAAGATGCAATTGCCCTGACTGTCTGTGTTCCTTTTTGGTATCGAATTTATACAGAGATGAATGATCGGTTGAAGAAGATCAATAGGTTTTGGCCATCTATAATATGACAAAATATTCTTATTCAAAAATTAATAAATCTAATAACATGATTTATCAAGATGAAAAATTATCATTGGGCGTTAAGAAAAAGATAATAGGTGCTTAGCATCTATAGTGATTTAAAATATATGGCTTTAATGTCTTTATTTAGAATATCTTATCCGCCAAACAGGATATTTCTAATTGAAATATATAGATTTTTACCATCATCTAAATTATGCTTATCCAATTCTATTATTCTTGTTGCGATAGATTGTCTTAGTAACTCGATTATACTGGCTGATATAAATACTATAAATACAACAAATATTGAATAGGGTATCAAGTAAACAGAATCTTGATATTTTGAGACATTAAATAGTTGGTTCCACAAGAATCTTCTGGTAAATAGATTATCATGAATTAAATAAACTCCAAAGGTGGCGGAAGCTATTTTATTGATAGAAGCGGTGTATTTAATATTTGATAGTTTAAAAACCATAAATAAACAAACTGATATGATTAAAATTGGAAGTTTATTCTGGTCATAGAAATAAAAAACATGATTTCTAAAAAACAAGTATTTTCTTCCTAATATTGAAAATATAAGCGTGGATGAATAAGTTAGAAGAGTAATAAGTATTAACAATTTAATATAATGACTCTTTTTAACCTTTTTATTTAAATCATATTTTCTTATATATGCTGCAATCATATACAAAGTCATAAACCATAATAGATCATTACCCTGAAAGTCTAAATTAGTTAGAGTAGGGATTAGAGACCAGGTAATGATCGAAAATATTAATAATTTTTGGAAATCTTCTTTTTGTAAAGAATCTATCAGTTTATTTAAAAAAGGATGTAATAAATAAAGTACAAAATATGTGCTTACAAACCACCAATTTGAAAATGTTATTGGGAATAATGAGGTTAGATAATCTATAGAACTTATATTGATGTTAGAAAATGTCTTGAAAGTAAGTAAAAATATAATAGAGTAAAAATATACGGCAGATAATAATTTAAGTATCTTTTTGACGCGTGTTTTACTTTCTTCCTGATCAGATAAAAAATACCCGGATAATAGGATAAAAATATTTACACCTATTTTGCCTCCACCAATCATTAAGTTGTAGTAGAGTCTTTCGATAGTTATTGAAGTAGTGGAATAATTAAAATTTCCATGGATGAAAAAATGATGGAATATGATCATTATCATGGCGATAATTCTGAGCAATTCAAATGAGGTATACCTTTTATTTTTCATATTATTTACTTTATAACCTCCAATCTTCAAATATAAACCCTTGCTTCGCCATTTATAATTATTTTACTACCTGATCTCATAATATTAGACCCAAAGATATTTGTTGGATGTACATAAGTTTAATTTAGTGGCGAGAACTTGCTCTTGCTGATATAATTCATTAGTTATAAAGTCTATCAATTAAGGAGTTTTCTTATGTCCGGTCATTCACACTGGTCCACAATTAAGCGCAAAAAAGGCGCTGCTGATGCTAAGAAAGGTGCTGTCTTCACACGCCTCGCACGTGAAATCGCTTTGGCTGCCCGTCAAGGTGGTGGCGACCCCACCATGAACGTTAGTCTGGAACTTGCCATAGATCGTGCCAAAGCAAGCAATATGCCCAAGGATAGCATTGAACGAGCCATTAAGCGCGGCACTGGTGAAGATAAAGACGGCGCAGAACTCGAAGAAATCACCTATGAAGGCTACCTCGGGCGTGGTACTGCTGCCATTATCGAATGCGTCACCGAGAACCGCAACCGAACCGTTGCTGATCTTCGGCATATCTTGACCAAAGGTGGTGGCGACCTCGGTACCAATGGTTCTGTCGCCTGGCAATTTGAACGAAAAGCCGTTTATACGATCACAAACGATGGAAAATCTTTTGACAAAGCCTTTGAAGTCGCACTCGAAGCTGGTGCTGATGACGTCACCGAAGAAAAGGAATACATAGAGATCGTCGGCGCCGCGGATACATTCAAATCGATTCACGACGGCCTCGTAGCGGCAGGCTTCCATATTGAAGATGCCGGTGTACGCATGATCCCTAACCAGGAAGTTGAACTCGATTTTGACCAAACGGTTGCTGTACTGAAGTTGATCAACAACCTCGAAGAAAATGATGACGTTCAAAATGTCTACTCGAATTTGAAATTCGGAGAAGAGCACCTCGAGGCACTGTAAATCCCGATGATCGTTTTGGGAATTGACCCCGGTATCGCGATCACTGGCTACGGTTTCCTTCGCCTGAACGAGCGAAACGAGCCTGAAATGATCAACTATGGCGTCATTGATACAACGGCTGAGAAAGACACTCCCAGCCGTTTACTTTCTTTGTATTATGAGTTAAGCGCCCTGATCGAACGTTTTCAGCCTACTCATTGCGCGGTAGAAAGGCTCTTTTTCGTCAAAAACCAAAAAACGGCCATGGCAGTCAGTGAGGCACGAGGTGTCATCAGCCTTTGCCTCACCCAACATCAGTTGCAGCCAACGGAATATTCCCCAAGTGCCGTCAAACAAGCCGTCACCTCTTATGGCAATGCCGATAAAAAACAAGTCCAGGAAATGGTGAAACTAACCCTGCAGCTTGAAGAAACGCCCGAACCAGACGATGCCGCCGACGCGCTCGCGATTGCGCTGTGTCACCTCGGACACCTACAATTAATGCGCCTTTCAGGAGAACTGTGATCACCAGCCCCAGCAACCCGCATATCAAGACGATCCGCAAGCTTAACGACCGAAAGGAACGCGAACAGATTGGCTTGTTTTTAACAGAAGGTTTGCGCGTTGTTGGTCAGGCTCTTGAATCTGATTTCGAAGTTATCGAACTGATCTATTGCCCCGAGCTCCTGATCAGCGAATATGGTCAGAAATTGGTTCAGAATTATCAGGAAAAGCCTGTGAGAAACTTTCATCTTACTGAGGTTTCTGCTGAGGTATTTATATCAATTGCCCGCAAGGACAAACCTCAGGGAATCGCCGCTGTGGTCGCTCAGAAATGGACAAACCTGACCAATATTAACAGTATATCTTCAGGTACGCTTGTCGCGCTGGAGGCAGTTCAAAACCCCGGCAACCTTGGAACAATTCTGAGAACCTGTGACGCCGTTGGTGCGAAAGCGCTCATTCTTCTGGACAATTCAACCGACCCCTACGATCCAGCCGCGGTCAAAGCCTCCATGGGCTCGGTCTTCACCATCCCGATCGTACGGGCAAATTTTGATGAACTGCAAGCCTTTCTGGCTAAAAACACGCATGTGCAGGCGATTGGCACCTCCGATAAAGCAGCCAACGATTATTACGACTTTGATTACCCCAACCCAATGCTCTTAATGATGGGTTCGGAACGCGAAGGTCTCTCCGTTAACTACGCGCAACTCTGTAAAGAACACGTAGCTATTCCAATGCGTGGGGCTTGTGATTCGCTGAATCTCTCTGTCGCGACAGGGATTCTCTTATACCAAATTTTCCAGTCCCATAAGCGGAGGTTTGAATGATCTATTCCCTTTCTGGCAAGATATTCGCCATTACAAATGACGCTATCATCCTCGACGTGAATGGAGTTGGTTTTGAAGTCTTTGTCAACAAAAACCTACTAAATAATCACCAACCTGGCGACCATCTGCAATTGCTCATCCACATGGTCATTCGGCAGGATCTTCTGGCACTTTATGGCTTTGAAAGCAATGAGGAAAAGTCGGTTTTCAACCTTCTCCTCGGCGCGGATGGCGTTGGGCCAAAACTGGCCATGGCGATCCTCTCCAATCTTTCCATGGACAACATCCGCAACGCCGTTTTGGCAGAAAAACCTGAATACTTCGTTCGCGTTCCTGGTGTTGGCAAGAAAACAGCCCAGAAGATCATCATCCACATGCAGGGGAAATTCCCCGATATCGCTGGGTATGTGCAAACTGACGCGCGGTCGGGCGATGATGAGGTCATCGATTCGCTGGTCGTGCTTGGTTTCAGCGTTGTTGAAGCCCAAACCGCCGTTCAAAGCATCCCAAAAGATTTCAGCGAAGATATAGAAGAACGCTTGCGTTACGCCTTGCAGTTCTTTTCCACACCTTAGCTTTTCCACAAGCTAATAATGGTAGAATTGAACCACTAATAATTTACAGGACCAATATGGCACTTTCACGGGAATTAGGCATTGATTTAGGAACGTTCAACACACAAATCGCAGAAGGCAACCAGATTCTGATCCAGGAACCGACGATCGTCGCAATCGTTGTCAATGAGATGAAACTGGTTGAGTATGGAACGACCGCTCTGGGCATGTATGGGCGTGTTCCGGAATCGATTGAAGTTGTCAGGCCCCTCCGAAATGGTGTCATTGCTGAATACGAGTTAACCGAAATATTCCTAAAAGAACTGATTCGGAAAGTAACCGGCCCCACCCTCTTTTTCCGTCCCCGCCTGGTCATCTCGACCCCTTACGGCGTTACCAGCGTTGAAAAACGCGCCATTCAGGAAGCCGGTTTGGGCGCTGGCTCGCGTGAAGTCTTCCTGGTACCGCAGCCTCTGGCAGCCGCGATCGGCATTGACCTGCCGATCAACACGCCAACCGGCAATATGATCATCTCGCTTGGCGCCGGGACAACCCAGGCAGCCGTGATTTCTATGTCAGGCGTTGTCAGCGCCGAAACAAGCCGTACCGCTGGCCTGCGGATCGACGACGCGATCATAAACTATGTCCGCAAGAAATACGGCCTGATCATTGGCCAAACCACCGCTGAACAGCTCAAACTAAACATTGGCGCGGCCATCCCAACCGAAGAAGAAAAAACCATGGAAATTCAGGGGCAGGATCAGGTCACTGGTTTGCCCAGAGCCGCGCGCCTCGCCACCAATGAAATCGTCGAAGCGATGCAGGCACCACTTGAGGAGATCGTGGCAACCACCCGACGCGTGCTTGAAAAAACACCGCCTGAGCTGATTTCCGATATTATCGATCGAGGCGTCGCTCTCTGCGGCGGGACAGCGCTGATGAAAGGGCTGGATAAATATCTGACCGTTGCGCTCGACATCCCGGCTTATGTGGTTGAAAATCCAGTCACCTGTACAGTTGAAGGCTGCGCCCGCGCGTTTCCCATTTTGGACGTCATTTTACGCAGCCAGGCACGATGATTCGCCACAATTCTCATCATTAAAAGTAATTCGCCCATGATTTTCAGACCACAGGCGCTTTTTTTATTTTGTTTAGATACAGTTTTTTGATGCTTGCTAAAATGGATCGTTAATTATTCCAGGTAATAGGCCATTTTTTGCAATTTTGAAACTGGATCGACGTAACTCACTTTAACGTCCTCGGGCACTTCCAGTGTCACCGGCGCGTAATTGAGAATCGCCTTGATTCCGCAACCAACCAAACGATCACAAACCAATTGAGCCTGTTCTGCCGGGACAGTGATCGCAGCAATTTTCACATTAGACATAGAAGCGTAATTTTCCAGTTCATTGATATCCTGGACGGTAATACCACCGATTTTTTGGCCAATGACTTCTTTGGAAGAATCGAAAGCAGCAACGACTTCAAATCCTTTTCTGGAAAAACCGTTGTAATTCAACACCGCTTTTCCAATATGTCCCACTCCTACAACCAACATTTGCCAGATTTGATTCAAATTGAGAATCGTACGCAGAGATTCCATCAGATAAACGATATCATAACCAGTACCTTTTTTCCCAAAACCGCCAAAATAAGCAAAATCGCGTCTGATCTGTGAAGACGTCATCTTTAATAGTTCGCCCAATTCTTTGGATGAGATTCGGCTTCTGCCCTCTCTGAGAAGCAGATTCAACTTTTGAATATATAGCGGCAAACGCTCAATAACAACTTCGGGAACAGTGCTGTTTTTCATGACCTCTCTCGATATAATAACATAATTTTTATAATCGAATTTAAATTTGATGATATTATCATACAGACACATATTATATAGGGTTTTCCCAAATTTCCTGAGGTACGCTATATAGAGAAAACCTCTCTAAGGAGAAAGTCATGAAAACAGGTAGCATAATTTCTTACATTCTCGCCGCAATCGCGATCATTCTTTCCTTTTTGTTCATTTTGGGCTCTTTTAGCCCCAATGGCAGTCCCAGCTGGCTTATGGTTGGAATCATTGGTCTTTTGATCGGGTTCGTGCTGATATTTGCCGGTGTCAGGTTGGGCTCAAAAGCCAAAGCTGCTGAAGCGAATTACACACTCAATGTGAATCTGCCAGGGAATGTGCAGCTCGACACAGTAAAATGCCAGTCCTGTGGCGCACCACTTGCCTCAGAAGATATCGAGTTGTTCAACGGCGCACCAATGGTCAAATGTCATAGCTGCGGTACAGTCTACCAGCTCACAGAGGAGCCAAAATGGTAATTCGTAAACGAATATTAAGCCTTATCTTAATTTTTGCAGCGCTCGTGCTGCTGGTTTCCCCGCTTTCCAAGGCAGGCGCGCAAACCTATCGTTTCACTCTTCCGGTTTATGAGGTTGAAGTTTACATCGAAAAAGATGGCAGCGTCACGCTCCGCTATTACATGGAATTCCAGAACGATTCCAGCGCCAGCCCACTCGATTTTGTCGATCTGGCCTTGCCTTACGCAAATTACGATCTGCGCAATATCGAGGCGACCATCAACGGCGTCGCCATGCCGGAAATCAACAATTCGGAATACGTTCATGGAGCTGAACTGGCGCTAAAAGACAGAGCCATTCAACCAGGCCAATCAGGCACGGTCATCGCCACGATCACTGGTATCACGGACATTTTGTTCCCCTATGATCAGGATGACCGCGAGAATTACGTTAATTTCCAGTTTGAACCCAACTATTTCGGATCGGAATATGACCGTTCCCGCAATACAGCTTACCGGATGACGATCGTTCTGCCACCTGATGTTGGGATGCAAGATGGCGTTTATTACGAGCCAAAGCGATGGCCCGGTGAATCCATTAGCGAAGCTTCGACGACCACGGACGGCAGGGTCTATTATTCCTGGTACACCGAAAACGCCAACGTGCACACATCTTATCAATTTGGAGCAGCTTTTCCTGCTTCAGCAGTCCCCGCAAATGCAATCAGTTCTGAAGAGGAATATAATCCGCCATCTGCTTCGGGCAGCACAAATTCACCAGGAAGCCTGATCTCCCGTTTCTTTTCGTCTTTCCAGATTGGCCGTTGTACCCTGACTGGACTGATCGTCGCGGTCGTCGCGATTTTCAGCAATATAAAACAGAAAAAACAAACAGATTCCCGCAAGCTTCAATATCTGCCCCCAAAAATGTCTGTCGCTGGCATGGGCATCAAACGTGGTCTCACCGCGGTCGAAGCCGGTATTTTGCTTGAGGAACCGCTCGACAAAGTTTTGACCATGATCCTGTTTGGCCTTCTCAAAAAGCAGGCCGTCGAAGTCGTCAGTAAAGAACCGATGGAGATCAAACCGACCGAAAACCTTCCTGAAGGACTGCACGAATACGAACAGGATTTCATTAAGGCTTTTACCAAATCCCGCCGGAACGAGCAGCGAACAGCGCTGCAAAATTTGTTGGTAAAACTGGTCAAAAACGTTGAAGAAAAAATGAAAGGTTTTAGCCCTCAGGAGACCAAAGCCTATTACAACGATATCGTTCGCCGAGCCTGGATGGCTGTCGAAGGTGCGCAGACACCTGAGATCAAGAGCGCGCAATACGACCATACGCTCGAATGGACCATGTTAGACGACAACTTTAATGCCCGTACAAAGCAAACCTTCCTCAACCAACCGGTTTTCATCCCCCGATGGTGGCACCTTTACAATCCTGGTTACAGGCCTTCTGTCAGTACCGGCATGGGTGGTGGTCTGGGCGCGCCGGTTGCCTCAGCGTCCGGCGGTGGCAGCTCGAAACCATCCTTCTCGATGCCCAACATCCCTGGATCAGATTTTGCGGCCTCAATTATCAACGGCGCGTCTGGTTTTTCGGCTGGCGTGGTTGGCAATCTGACCGGTTTTACGGGCGCTGTCACCAACCGCACCAATCCAGTGCCGGTTTCGAGACCCAGCAGCGGTTCCAGCGGTTTCCGCGGTGGCGGAGGCGGCGGCAGTTCCTGCGCCTGTGCCTGCGCCTGCGCGGGTTGTGCCTGTGCCTGCGCGGGTGGTGGACGTTAAGATGTCTTCCTCGACTGCTCTGGAATTAAAGCCTGGAATTTACAAATTTGACATTTCCGAGGCGAACCAGAAATCACGACTCCACCTGCGGGTTGATGAAGATTTGAGCGGCCTGTTGGTCATCAATGCATCTAAGATCATCTACCTCAACCGCACGGCCATGCTGATGGCGTACCTGCACCTCTCGAAAGTTGAGCCGAAATCGGCTTTAGAACAATTATTACAGACCTTTAACATCAGTAAGAAAGAGTTGCAGCAGGACTATCAAAAAACAGTTGATACGATCGACGCCCTGGTTGATGAGAACAGTGGCGCCTGTCCGATCTGTGACCTTGGTTTATCGGTCGATATGCCCTTCTCGTCAAAACTCAGCGCTCCATATCGTATGGACCTGGCGATAACTTACCGCTGCAATCTCAATTGTGCCCATTGTTACAACGCCCGCGAACGGTCTTATCCCGAACTTCCAACCGGTGAGTGGAAAAAGATCCTTGACAAACTATGGCAGACCGGCATTCCGCATGTAGTTTTTACCGGTGGCGAACCCACTTTGCGGGATGATCTGCCCGAGCTCGTTCGCCATGCCGATCAACTCGGCATGGTAACCGGCATCAACACCAACGGTTCCCGTCTGGGAGACCGCAGTCTGTTGGAAAGCCTGATCCAGGCTGGCCTGGATCACGTCCAGATCACGCTTGAATCCCACGATCCGTCCATTCACGAGGCAATGGTTCAACGCCAGGGCGCCTGGGAGAAAACCATCGAGGGCATAAAGAACGTCGTTGACAGCAAGCTCTACATGATGACCAACACGACACTCCTCAGCAATAACGCCAGCGAATTGGAAAAAACCCTCGATTTTCTGGCACAGTTAAAAGTGCCCACGGTTGGCTTGAATGCGCTGATCTATTCCGGTAAAGGCAAAGCGGTGCAAACCGGCCTGCGCGAAGAAGAGCTTCCGCCTCTTTTGGAGCTTGCCATCCGAAAAACAAATCAAAACCATCAACGCCTGATCTGGTACACACCCACCCAATACTGCCATTTTGATCCGATGATGCTTGACCTCGGCATAAAAGGCTGCACAGCGGCCTACTACAACATGTGTATTGAACCGGATGGCAACGTCATCCCCTGCCAATCCTATTATCAGGCTGTCGGCAACATCCTGACCGACGACTGGAGGGCCATCTGGGAACATCCGCTTTGCATCACGATCAGGGAACGCAAAAACATTCCCGAAGAATGTAGTTATTGTGATTACTTACAGGAATGCGGGGGCGGTTGTCCCCTGGCGCGCGATCAACAGACACCCAAAGCAATTTATCGGGATTTAATCTTCGATGGAGGACATAATGGATAACAATCTACACGCAGTTTCTTCATTAAAATCAGATACCTCTTCTGGTTTCTACTCCTATCACACGCCTGCGGATGCACCTCTGCAATATCGACTTCACCTCAGGATCCTGCCGGATGAGAATGGTCTTCTGATCCTGAATGCAGCTACGATCATGCATTTAAACAAGACCGGAACCTACTTTGCCTGGGCTAAAATGCAAACTGGTAGCGAAGAAGAAGCCCTGCAGTTGATCCAAAAACAATACAAGGCTAATGCCACCCTTTTAAGAAATGACTACCGCGCCTTTATGGAAGAGATTGAACGGATCATTCAAAACCCGGATCAGGCACCCATGGCAACCAGTGCTGACTACAACAGCGCTGACAGCGAGGAGCATCTAAAGATACCCATGCGGGCGAACCTTTGCCTGACCTATCGTCGCGATCCGGAGGATTCCATCGACTCGTCAGAGAAATTGACAGCCGATTGGAAGCAAAAGATCAAAACCGCCTTTGATGCTGGAATTCCTCAGATACTTTTCTTTGGAGGCGAACCGACCTTGCGGGAAGATTTTCCCGAATTGCTGGCCTACACAGAAGAACTCGGCCAGGTCAGCGGCCTGATCACGGCATCCAAACGCATCATTCAGGAGCCAGCATTTGTTCAAAAGCTGATCGAACTCGGACTCGATCACCTTGTTCTGGAAGTTGATCCAAAAGAGGTCAACCCAGTCGATTTGAAACACATTTTTGATCAGGATCTTTTCACCTGTATCCGCATCAAAGTATCCGGGCAGTACGATTTTTTGAAATGGGCTCTTGAGATTATTGATCTTGGAGCCAATGCGATCAACATTTATCCGGCTGAAATTTGGGATAGTCAAAAAACGGCTGAGCTTCACCAACAGCTGGTCAAATTCGATATCAATCTCGAACACGACCTGCCTTTCCCGCTCACTGGTTCAAAAGATGCGGCGCCAAAATTATTCAGTCCCGACGTTAATGAAGTTGGCCCTGAAACCAGCCTTATCTATTTGCCAGATGGAAGTTTAAGCCCTGAATCTGCTTTTAAACCAACAATCGAAAACATCGATTTGTAGAAATAGGGTAGACTAATACCAAACCTATACCTTTCGGAGGAGCAAACATGAAGATACCAGATTGGCACAATCGTTACCTACTGCAAGCCCGTTGGACCAAAAATTTACGTCGCTTTATTTTCGAGAAACTAAACGCGACCCCGGGCCAAACCGTCCTCGATGTAGGCGCAGGCACAGGCGCTCTTTATGATGACTTTGGGGAACATGGTCTCAAGACAACTGGCCTCGAATTGGACCTTGAGCGTACGGCTTATGCAAAGAAAATCTATTCCGATATCACGACCGTCAATGGTGATGGCTATCGTCTGCCTTTCAAAGACAGAAGCTTTGATTTCACTTTCTGTCATTACCTCTTCTTATGGTTAAAAGAACCTGAAAAAGTCGTCAAAGAAATGATTCGCGTCACCAAAAAAGGTGGTTATGTAATCGCCGCGGCCGAACCGGACTATAAATCCCGAATAGACTTTCCGGAGCTGTTTACCGGCATTGGCCAGATGCAAAACCATTCTCTCCAGTTCCAGGGTGTAAACCTCTCCATGGGGCGTCAACTCGGTTGGATGTTCCGTGATGCCGGACTCAACACTGTTCAGCTCGGATTGTTGGCCGGACAATGGAAGCGACCGGTCGCGGATGAATTTAATGCTGAATGGGACATGATCGCTTACGATCTTGGTGGAATGGCGCCGATGGAACGCATTCTCGAGATCAAAGACGAAGCCATGACCAGCTGGCTAAAGGGTGAGGCAACCATCTTTATCCCCACCTTCTATGCGCACGGAAAAGTTTAGTTTGTTAATAACAATCTACCAGGGAATCTGATGAAAAAAACACGACTCGTTTTAGTTCTGTTTTTGCTTGTATTAATTCTTTCGAACCTTTCTGCCCCTGTGGCAGCCCAAAGCCCGGTCAACTGCAACCCCAACGGGGATGTTCAGTCCATTCTTAATCAAATTACGGAAAGCGGTGTTGCCAAATGGATCCGCGATCTCAGCGGTGAGAACCCGGTCATCATCGGAACACAGGAATATCGAATCAAAACCCGCTTTACTTCCGAATTGTTCAATCCTTTGAATAATGGAGCGAAAGCCTATCCTTATATCGTTCAGGAACTTGAAAGTTTTGGCTATGCTTATGGCAGCACGCTTCAGGATCATAGTTACGCTTTTAAGACTTACGCGCCTGTAAACCTTGATCGCACCATTCCCAATCCTGCCCCGATTGAGATCGAAATGGTCGGCGCTAAAAACCTTGTGCTCACCATCCCCGGCCACGGACCAAACGCCAACCAGCAGGTTCTAATGACAGCCCATCTCGACAGCACAACCAATTATGATGGCGACCCTCGTCAGTCCGCTCCAGGTGCCGAAGATAACGCCAGCGGCATTTCCGCTCTGATGGAAGCCGCCCGCTTGTTCCGCTATTACAAATTCGACCGCACGATCAAGATCATTTTCTTTACCGGTGAAGAACAGGGTTTGCACGGAAGCTCTGCTTACGTCAATGACTTCCGTTCAGAAATGTCAACCGTCCTTGGCGTTGTCAATCTGGATATGTTCGGTTACGACAGTGACCGCGATAAATGTATGGAACTGCATGTCGGCACCATGGCTGCCTCCAATACAGTTGGCACCTGTTTTACATCAACAATCAACAACTACAACCTTGGAGTCAGTGTCGATTACCTAACCTCTGAAGCCATTCGCGCTTCGGACCATGCTCCGTTCTGGGATGCCGGGGTTGGTGCTGTTGAAGTGTTGGAGAATTACGATACCCACTCTTCTTCCTATGGCTGTAATGGCGTGCGTGATCGCAATCCCAACTACCATAAGACCACCGATAAGATTTCCAACATGTATCTTCCCGCCACACACCGCATCGTGCAGGCTGGTGTTGGCACTGTTGCCAGCTTGGCCGGCCCGATGGGCACATGCTTTGCAAATGATCCTGTTTTGACCGCCACACCACAACAGGACAGCATCCTGCTCTCGTGGCCAGTGATCGAAGGCGCAGGGGTTTATCGGATCTATCGGGGAACCAAAACCTGTGGTGGTGACATGCCATTGCTGGCAGAAGTCACGACAAACAGCTACGTTGATAGCGATATCGTCTTTGACCAACCATACTTCTATACAGTTCTGGCTGCTGAAGCTGAAGGGGTTTGTTTATCCAAGATGTCCAACTGCGCCATTACCAAAGTCCCCAAACCGGAAGAACCACCGGTCGTCTATTACCAATATCTGCCCCTGGTAATTGCCACTGAAGAATAGCAGAAATTTAATTAAAAAAACAGGCTGTCTCAAACATAGACAGCCTGTTTTTTCTGTCGGGGCGAAAGGATTTGAACCTTCGACCTCTTGCACCCCATGCAAGCACGCTAGCCGGACTGCGCCACGCCCCGATAGGCAGTTATTATACACATTCCTGATTTTTCTGCAAGCCTGATTTAAAACTTCGATTCACAATTTATCGATCTATCCCGGTTCCAAAAAGATGCGTTCGAGGCTGTCTGTCGTGAGGTCCAAGATCACAAAACTCCTTGCTTCGATTTTTCTCCCGCCAAGCGCGCCGGGGTTGATCACCCGTGTTTTCCCAAAATTCTCATCGCGATAACGATGGGTATGGCCATGAAAAACATAATCAAACTTTCCGCTTTGGATGGCATCGTCCAACTTTCGACGATCATGCCCGTGTATTATGAAGATTTGTTTGCCATCCAAAGTTAGTTCAAGAAAAGCAGCGGATATATTGTCATCCCGAAACCAGGCAATTCGCTCTTTAATCTCCTCGGGATAATCACCATTGCCGTAAGCGAGAAACATTCGAAATTCACCAAAATATTCAAGTATTTCAGGATCAACCACATCACCACAATGAATAATTGTGTTGACCCCGGCCGCTGCGATCGTTTTACACGCGAATTGGGAACCTGAAATATTGTTATGGGTGTCACTTAGGATTGCAATTTTCATAAATTCCTTTTGTTTCGATATTTTACTCCATCACCATGAGGGATAACCTTCGATTCCCCAATTTTTACATTCAATGCCCAATTAAACATATCCCTGGTCAAATATGTGACATTTCGCCAAACTCATGTAAAATTTCATTCGTATTGCCTCATAATAAAACGTCACTGAACTGGGTATGGTTGCCTCATAATT